>SIRU01000033.1 GCA_004366385.1 Actinomycetota bacterium | reverse complement strand
GGTCTGGCACCTCGATGTCGGCTCGTCGCATCCTGGGGCTGAAGCAGGTCCCAAGGGTTGGGCTGTCCGCCCATTAAAGCGGCACGCGAGCTGGGTTCAGAACGTCGTGAGACAGTTCGGTCCCTATCCGCCATGGGCGTTGGAGGTTTGAGAGGAGTCGTCTCTAGTACGAGAGGACCGAGATGAACAGGCCTCTGGTGTATCAGTTGTCCTGCCAAGGGCACTGCTGATTAGCCACGCCTGGATGGGATAACCGCTGAAAGCATCTAAGCGGGAAGCCCACCTCGAGATGAGACCTCCCATCCCCTCGAGGGAGTAAGGGCCGTGGTAGACCACCACGTTGATAGGCGGGACGTGTAAGCGCAGCAATGCGTTCAGCGGACCCGTACTAATCGCCCGAGGTCTTGACTTTGAACACCGACGACTGCTGCTATGGAGTTTTGAGGGTCGCGCGCGGGCCTGCCGGCGCCGAGAGACCTCGACAACTTGGGCGGTCACAGCGGCGGGGGTACACCTCTTCCCATTCCGAACAGAGAAGTTAAGCCCGCCAGCGCCGATGGTACTCGGGGCGCAAGCCCCCGGGAGAGTAGGACGCCGCCCAGTCTTTGCGCAAGATCGGAATCCCGCTAGCGCGGGATTCCGATCGCGCGGTAGGGCACAGGACCTGAAGTGCGGCCGCTGCGCGGCCGCGGGTGCGGTCTCACCCACGATTGCGGCGCGGAGTCTCGCCAGCGCGGGATTCCGATCGCGCGGTAGGGCACAGAGCCTGGAAGCGCGGCCGCACCCGCGGCCGCGGGTGCGGTCTCACCCACGACCGCGTCGCAAGGCGGACTCTCGGCGGGCACAGCCCGGCCTCACCCGCGGCTCGCGGCCGCCTCCGCCGACGGCTCAGTGGAACTGGCCTTCGGGCCCGCCATTCGTTCGCGCGTCGGCGGACAGCGTGTCGCGGCCGTTTCTCGCGGCGGTCGCGCCGAGCTCGCGCAGGCGACGTACCCGCTCCTCGAGCGGCGGATGCGTCTTGAACATGCGCGCGAGGCCCTCCTCCTCGAACGGGTCGACCGGATAGAGCGGCTCGGTCGCCGGGGAGGCGGCGAAGTCGACGAGCTCCGCTGCGCGGTCGAGGCGGAGCAGCGCGTCGGCGAGGTCGTGCGCGGCCCCGGTTGCCTGAGCCGCGAGCGCGTCGGCGGCGAGCTCGCGGCGCGGCGAGAGGAGGACGTGGACGAACGCGGCCGCGATCGGCGCGAACACGTAGAGGAGCGCGCGGGACAGCCAGCCGCCGACGCGGCTCAGCTCCATCAGCGTCGCCGCGACGAGCACCGCGTGCGTCTGCACCAGCACGTCCCGGCGGCGGACGTGCGCCAGCTCGTGGGCGAGGATCGCACTGAGCTCGGCCGGCCGGAGCGTCGTCAGGGCGCCGGTGGAGACGGCGAGCGACGAGCTCCCAGGCCCGCGGCCCGCCGCGAACACCCGCGGAAAGCCGTCGTCCACGAGGTGCAGGCGTGGAGGTCGCACGCCGAGCTTCGCCGCGACCGTGTCGGCCGTGGAGCGGAGGAGCGGCTCCTCGGCGAGAGCGAAGGGGCGCGCGCCGAGCATCCCGAGCACTGCTCGCTCGCCGTAGCGGTACACGCCGCCGGCCGCGAGGAGCGCGCAGAAGGTGAAGAGTGCCGCGCTGGCGAGGCCCCCGACGAGCCAGCCGATCCCGCCGAAGCCCGCCGCGAGCACGAGCGCGAGCGCCCATGCCCTGGCGAGGTTCGCGGCGGCCGCCCGGCGCGGCGCCATCCCTCTAGCTGTCGCCGAGATCGTCCTCGGCGAGGCCCCGTGGAGGCCAGTCCGGCTCGGGGGCGTCGCACCGGCTCGAGCAGTGCAGCGACGCGACGTTCTGGAGCGGGATGAGGATGTGGCCGTTCAGCTCGATGTGCGGGACGTCCTCGATCGAGCAGTACGCCGTCAGGACACCCTCCTGATACTCCCCGCCGAACAGCGCGACCTCGACCTGCTCGCCCTTGTACTTGTTCGTGTAGTCCTCCACGAGGCGGTCAGTCTACTGCCTCGAGTTTCCCGTCCTTGACCGTGATTCGGACGACCGCGCAGTTCTCGATCGGCCCCACGGCGGCGTGCACGGAGTGGATCTCGAGGCCGAGCGAGACCGCCAGGACCGCCCGCATCGGGCCGCCGTGCGTCACCGCGAGGACGTGCTCGCCCGCGTGTCGCTCCGCCAGCTCGAGCACGCCGCCGACGACTCGTGTCGAGAGCCGCTCGTAGCTCTCGCCGTCCTCCCAGCCGGTGACCCGCCAGTCGGCCCAGCGCGCGAAGCCCTCGGGGAAGCGCGCCCGGACCTCGGTCACCGTCAGGCCGGACCACGAGCCGACGTCGATCTCCTGGAGCGCCTCGTGCGCACGCGGCTCGACTCCGAGGCGCGTGGCGACGATCTTCGCGGTCTCGGAGGCGCGGCGGAGGGGACTCGTGTACACGGCGGAGAAGGGCTCGCCGTCGAGGCTCGCCGCGAGCTCGCGGGCCTGGGCGAGCCCGGCCTCGTTCAGCGGAACGTCCGCATGCCCCTGGAAGCGCCGCTCGCGGTTCCAGTCCGTCTCGCCGTGGCGTACGAGCGCGATCGTCGTCGTCACGGGGATACGCTAGCCCGCCTGTGGACCTCGGACTGAGCGGGAAGCGGTGCTTCGTCACCGGCTCGACGCGCGGGATCGGCCTCGAGACCGCCCGCCGGCTGGCGGGCGAGGGCGCGCGCGTCGTCACGTGCGGGCGGGGCGCCGAGTCGCCC
Source organism: Actinomycetota bacterium (assembly GCA_004366385.1). Classification (GTDB taxonomy): domain Bacteria; phylum Actinomycetota; class Thermoleophilia; order Gaiellales; family Gaiellaceae; genus GMQP-bins7. The sequence continues at coordinate 275,394 of SIRU01000033.1, read as the reverse complement.
AGCGTGGGGGAGGTTGCGCACGTGGCAGCCGATCTCTCGCGTGCGGGCGAGCCGGAGCGCGCCGTCGCGCAGGCTGCCGCTGCGCTCGGCGGGCTCGACGTCCTCGTCAACAACGTCGGGGCGGCGCGCATCGCGCGTTTCGAGGACGTCGCGGACGAGGAGTGGGACGCGTACTGGCAGCTCAACGTCATGAGCTACGTGCGCGCGATCCGTGCCGCGCTCCCGCATCTGCGCGGCGACGGCGCGATCGTGAACGTGTCCTCGACCGCGGGGAAGCGGCCGTCGACCGGGATGCCCCACTACTCCGTCACGAAGGCCGCGGTGCTGTCGCTCTCCCGGCTCGTGGCCGACCTGTACGCGGGGGACGGGATCCGCTGCAACGCGGTCACACCCGGGCCGACGGCGACTGACGCGTGGCTGGGCGAGGGCGGGCTCGCCGAGCAGCAGGGCGACCGCGAGCAGGTGCTCGAGCGTGTGGGCGCGGGCCGACCGCTGGGGCGCCTGGCGACGCCGGACGAGATCGCGTCCGTGATCGTCTTCCTCTGCTCCGAGCGCGCCTCGTACGTCACCGGCGCCGCGTGGAGCGCCGACGGCGGTACCGTCCCGATCATCGTCTGATGGACGCCGCGCGCGCGACGGGCGCGACGCTCGCGCTCGCGCTCGGCGCGTCGCAGGCCGCGGTGCTCGCGCTCACCCCGGTGCTGGCGGACGTGGCGCGCGAGCTCGACGTGTCGACCGCGACGGCAGGCCAGCTCCGGACGGTCTCCGGGCTCGCAGCCGGGCTCACCGCGCTCTTCCTCGGCCTCGCCGCCTCTCGGGTGGGCCTGCGCGAGCTCGTCGGCGCAGGGCTCGTGCTGCTGGCGGCGGGGAGCGTGCTGAGCGCCGCCGCGCCGACCTTCGCCGTGCTGGCGGCCGGGCAGCTGCTCATCGGCCTCGGCGTGGGGCTCTCGTACACCGCTGCGATCGCGGCCGTGGCGGAGTGGAGCGCGCCCGGAGAGCGCTCGCGCGTGCTCGCCGTCGCGCTCCTCGGACCGCCTATCGCCTGGGTCGTGGGGATGCCGCTGTGCGGGCTCGCCGGCGAGGTGAGCTGGCGGCTGGTGTGGATCGTGGTGCCGTTCGCCGGCGCGCTCGCGGCGCTCGGCGTCCTCCTCCGCCGGCCGCGAACGCCCCCGGCCCGGTCGCGGGCGAGCCTGCGGGCGGTCTTCCGCGATCCGGGAGTCCTGCGCTGGTCGGCCGGCGAGCTTCTCGCGTTCTCGGCGTGGGCCGGATCGCTCGTGTACGTCGGTGCGCTCTTCGTCGAGTCGTACGGGCTCTCGGTGGCCGTCACCGGTCTCGTGCTCGGGGCGGGCGCGCTCGCGTACGTGCCGGGGAACCTCGTGTTCAGACGGCTCGTGGACGACCATCTGAGAGCGCTGCTCGTCGGCACACCGCTCGCGGCGGCCGTGACCGTCGCCGTGCTCGGCGCCGTGCGGCCGTCCGCGTGGTTCACCTTCCTCGTCTTCGCCGTGCTGGCCTTCATCGCCGGCGGGAGGACTCTCGCGGGCAGTGCGCGCGGGCTCGATCTCGCGCCCGAGCTCCGTCTGGGCGTGACCGGTGTGCGCACGGGCGCGCTCCAGGGTGGCTACTTCCTCGGAGCCGCGGTCGGAGGCGCCGCGCTCGCACTCGGCGGGTACGCCGCGCTCGGGCTGACCCTGGCCGCGCTCTTTGCGTGCGCCGCGGTCCCGCACCTGCTCCCGGCGCGACCGGAGAGTCCGCAGCCGCAACTACCCTGAGCTCGTGGAGCTGGTCGACCCCGCACGCGCCGGCTTCGAGGCGCGGATCCGCGCGCTCGAGGAGTCGCTCTCGCCGTTCGCCGTCCGCTCGTTCGAGACGCGCGGGCGCGAGCTGCCCGAGGACGAGTGCGGCGTGCGGACGCCGTTCCAGCGCGACCGCGACCGCATCGTCCACTCGAAGCCGTTCAGGCGGCTGAAGGGGAAGACGCAGGTCTTCATCGACCCCGAGGGCGACCACTACCGCACGCGGATGACCCACACGCTCGAGACGACCGCGATCTCGCGCGTCGTGGCGCGGGCGCTGCGGCTGAACGAGGACCTCGTGGAGGCGATCGGGCTAGGGCACGACACGGGGCACACGCCGTTCGGGCACGCGGGCGAGGACGCGCTCGACGAGGCCGTCCGCGACCGCTTCGGGCGTCGCTTCCGGCACAACGAGCAGTCGCACCGGATCGCACGCTCGCTCAACCTCACGCACGAGGTCTGCGACGGGATCCTCACGCACACCGGCGAGCGCGAGCCGGAGACGCTCGAGGGCAGGATCGTGCGGCTCGTCGACCGCGTCGCCTACATCAACCACGACATCGACGACGCACTGCGCTACGGGATCCTGCGCGAGGAGGATCTCCCGCGGGACGAGATCGCGGTGCTCGGCGAGACCGGCTCGTCGCGCATCGACCGGCTCGTGCACGACATCGTCGAGACGTCGGCGGGCGTGGGGGAGATCCGCCAGTCGGACGACGTCGCCGAGGCGATGCTCTCGCTGCGGGCGTTCATGTTCGAGCGGGTGTACCTCGGCCCGCAGGCCGCGCCCGAGCACGAACGGGCGCACGAGGTGATCGGCGCGATCTTCGACCACCTCGCGGCGCGCGGTGACGACGCGAACGAGATCGTGGACTACATCGCCGGGATGACCGACCGCTTCGCGCTGGCCTACGCGGACTCGCTCTGAGGGCGAGCCTCGCGCACGGCCTCTGCACGCTCGAGGAAGAACGTCGCGCGGACGTCGCGCCAGAAAGCGAGCGCCTGCTCGAGCACCGCTTCGGCCTCCTCGTGTCGTCCGTCCCCTGCGAGCTCCTCCGCCGCGGCGAGCCTCATGTCGGCGCCGACCGGCCGCGACCCGATGCGCTCGTAGATCTGGGCTGCCTCGACGAGATCACCGCTCGCACCGGCGATCGCTGCGTTCCGCCACGGCGTCTCGGGCGCGCGCCGAGCGAGCTCGAGGATCCGGTCTTCGAGACGTAGCGTGGCCGCGACCGGCAGGAGCAGCGTGAGCCCCGCCGCGATCGCCGGCGTGCTCTCGGTCAGCGACAGGTATTCGTCCGCCACCCTCCGTGCCTCGGCTGAGTTGCCGAGCAGTCCGTGCGCTCGTGCCGAGTGCAGGAGCCCAGTCACGAGCGCTTGCGGATCGCCTGCCGCCCGGGCTTGCTCGAGCGCGCGCTCGAGATCCTCGAGCGCTCCCGTCACGTCACCCCTGGCCAGGCGTATGAGGGCCCTGGACTCGCGGACGAGGTGCTCGAGGTAGTGGGGCGAAGACCGGGAACCCGTGATGAAGTCGTCGGCATCCCCGAGAGCCGCGTCCCAGCGCCCGAGGAACGTGCGCGTGGCGATGAGGTTCCCGAGCCCGAAGCGGGCCATGTCGCGGTCTCCGAGGCGTTCTCCTCCGAGCGCGGCCTCGGCGTAGAGCGACTCGGCCTGGGGGAGGTCGCCCGCCCACCAGCTGACGACGCCGAGGTTGTTCAGGATGTTCGGCGCCAGCGGCGAGTCTGCCGCTCGGGCGATCTCGAGCGCCCGTCCGAGCACGCGTCTGCTCTCGTCCGGCTTCGCCCCTGCCACGCAGGTTCCCACCGTTGTGAGCGCGTGCACGCGGACCTCGTGGAGGTCGAGCTCCTCGGCGATAGCCATCGCTTCCTCCGCCGTGGCTGTCGCATCCTCGTCTCCGGCCAGGCTGCGAAAGCGGGCGGAGTACGCGAGGACTCTGGCCTTCGACGCGGATGACGGCCGGCTTCCGACGAGCTCGAGCGCTCGCTCGATGTGCGCCTCCACGTCTTGTCGCCGGCCCCTGTACCACGCTCCCTGCGCGAGGAGCGCCTCGCACTCGGCGGCTCGGTCGACGTCGTCCGTCGCGAGGAGCGCGTCACGGGCGGCTGCGAGCGCCTCGGTGCGGCGTTCGTCCGCTCCGACGTGCAGGGCTCGGGCCAGGTGGAACAGCAGATCCGGACGCTCCGGATCGTCCGGAGGGCAGAGCTCGAGCGCGTCGGCGAAGTAGCGGGCGGAGGCGGCGAACGAGTTCAGGGCGTACGCACGCTCGCCGGCGTGCGTGAGAGCGCGGCGTGCCCTCTCGTCTGCGCCGGCGTCCTCCTGCCCCGCGGCGCGCGCGAGCTCGAGCGCCGTGCGCCAGTGGTGGGCGAGCATCTCGGCGTGGTCGTCGTGGCGTCCGAGGCTCTCGATCCACTCCGCGACCCGCCGGTGCCGGTCGGCGCGGTCGGCGCGCGCGATCTGGCCGTAGGCCACGTCTCGCACGAGGGCGTGCGCGAACGCGAGCTCGCTCTCCCCCTCGACGGAGGAACGCTTCTGTCGACGGACGAAGCCCTTACGCTCCAGGGTGTGCAGCACCGCGGGCACGTCTCGCGCATCGCTCGCGAGCGCGCTCGTCCAGAAGACCTTCCCGACGACGGACGCCTCCTGCAAGAGCGTCTTCTCCTCCGTGGAGAGCTCGTCGAGGCGGGCGGCGATGAGGCCCTGCAGCGTCTCGGGGAGCGGTAGCCCCTCCGCCTGGCCGCGCTCCCGGAACAGCTCCACGTACTGCTCGGCATAGAGCGGGTTCCCGCCCGCCCGCTCGAGCAGGGCACGCTGCGAGCTCGCCTCCAGGACGGGCCGGTCGAGGAGATGTGAGACGAGCTGCGCCGTCTGCTCGTCGGAGAGCGGCGTCAGCGCGATGGTCGTGGCATTGAGCTTCCCGCCGCCCCAGGCGGGCCGCCGCTCGAGGAGCTCCGGCCGCGCCGTCGCGACGACGAGCAGCGGCGTGTCGCTGACCCAGTCGACGAGCTCGTCGACGAAGTCGAGCAGGCTCTCGTCGGCCCAGTGCAAGTCCTCGAACACGAGCACGAGCGGGCGCTGCTCGGCGAGGGCCTCGAGGAAGCGCCGCCAGGCGGCGAACGCTGTCGCGCGGCGATCGTCTCCGAGCTCCGTCTCCGAGCCGAGGCCGACGAGGGCCAGGAGCTGCCCCTCGACCCAGGACTCGTCCCCGGTGCCGGCGAGCACGTCCTCGATCGCCCGGCGGACCTTGGCAGCCGCCTCGCCTTGCGAGTCCTGCTCGAGAATCCCCGCCTGCGCCTTCACGATCTCGCCGAGCGCCCACATCGTGATCCCGTCCCCATAGGCCAGGCAGCGACCCTGGCGCCACGTGATGAGCTCGGGGTCTGCGTCCACGATCCGCTGCAGCTCGTACACGAGCCTCGACTTGCCGATCCCGGGGACGCCGACGAGGGTGAGGAGCTGGGGCGTGCGCTCGTGCCGTGCGCGCTCGAACGTGTCGCGGACGAGGCCGAGCTCCCGCTCGCGGCCGACGAGCTCCGAGCGCGCCTCGTGTGCCGTGTCGACGCCGAACCGCGAGTGGGCCGCGACGGCCGTCCAGACGTCGATCGGCGCGCTCTTGCCTTTCGCTTCGACCGGCTCGGCGGATTCGTAGTCGATGACGGAACGGGTCGCGCGACAGGTCGTCTCGTCCACGAGGATCCCGTTGACGGGCGCCGCGCTCTGGAGGCGCGCTGCCGTGTTGACGACATCGCCAGAGGCCATGCCCTCGCCGCTTGCCGGATTGGCGTCGAGGGAGACGAGCGCCTCGCCTGTCGTGATCCCGACCCGCAGCTCGAGCTCCTCCTCGAGCGCGAACTCGCTGATGGCGAGCGCGGCGCGCACGGCCCGCTCGGGATCGTCCTCGTGGGCCGTCGGCGCGCCGAACAGGGCCATCACGGCATCGCCGATGAACTTCTCGACCGTGCCGCCGTGGCGTTCGAGCTCGCCGCGGACGCGCTCGTGGTAGGGCCGCAGCAACGCCTCGACGTCCTCCGGATCCATCGACTCCGCCTGCGACGTGAACCCGACGAGGTCGCAGAAGAGGACCGTGACGACCTTGCGCTCCCGCCGCTTCTCGCCTCCCGCCACATGCAGAGAGTACGACGTGGGCGCAAAGTAGTCTCACCCCCATGGCGCGGATCAAGGACTCGTCGGTCGCAGACGTGCGCGCGGCGGCCGATATGGTCGAGGTGGTCTCGGGGCGCACGCAGCTCCGACGGGCGTCCGGGTCGCGCTACATGGGGCGCTGCCCGTTCCACGAGGAGCGGACGCCGAGCTTCTCCGTCAACGCCGTCGACAAGCTCTACCACTGCTTCGGCTGCGGCAAGGGCGGCGACCTCATCTCCTTCGTCCGGGAGACCGAGAACCTCGACTTCGTCGGCGCGATCGAGTGGCTCGCGGAGCGCTTCCGCGTCACGCTCGAGTACGAGGAGGCCTCTCCACGCCAGGAGGAGGCGCGGCGCCGGCGGGAGCGTCTGAACCGCTTGCTCGAGGACACGACCGCGTACTTCGAGCGGCTGCTGTGGGAGGGGGACGGCGGTGCGCCGGTGCGCGCGTACCTCGCCGAGCGCGGGCTGGGGGAGGAGGTCGCGCGCGAGTTCCGCCTCGGCCTCTCGCCGGGAAAGGGGCTCGCGGCGAAGGCGCGCGAGAAGGGGTTCACCGCCGACGAGCTGCGCGCGGCCGGGCTCACGACCGTGCGCGGGAGCGACTACTTCCCGCGGCGGCTCATGTTCCCGCTCGCGGACGCGCGCGGCCGGATCGTCGGCTTCCAGGCGCGCAAGCTCTCCGAGGACGACCCGCTGCGCGGGAAGTACGTCAACTCGCCGGAGAGCGACTGGTTCAAGAAGGGCTCGATCCTGTACGGGCTGCACCTCGCCCGCACCGCGATCGCGAAGCAGGACTGCGTGGCTGTGGTCGAGGGGAACACGGACGTGATCGCGCTGCGCCAGGCCGGCTTCGAGCCGGTGGTGGCGTCGATGGGGACGGCGCTGACCGAGCGCCAGCTCACCGAGCTCGGGCGGCTCACCCGCAAGGCGTACCTCTGCTTCGACGCAGACGCGGCCGGGCGGGAGGCGAACCTCAGAGGGATGGAGCTCGCCATGCGCCAGGGCTTCGACGTGAAGGTCGTGACCCTGCCCATGGGGCAGGACCCGGCCGACCAGCCGCACGGGTTCGAGGAGCGACTCGACGGTGCCGAGAGCTATCTGCCGTTCCGGGTCGCGCTCGAGCTCGAGCGCGCCGCCGATCCGCAGGAAGGGTTCGTCCGGGCACGCGAGGTGCTGTCGACGGCCGAGGACTCGCCGGAGTACCGGGAGGCCCTCGGCATCGTCGCCGACCGCCTCGACCTCCCGCGCGAGACGCTCTCCGGGCTCGCGCCGGCGCGGCGGAGCGGGGGAGACGGCGGCGCGGCCGTCCCGCCCCGGCTGCTCGAGGCGGGCGACCGGCTGGAGCGGGACGCGCTCGCGGCCTGCCTCGCGCACCCGTCCCTCGTTCGCGGGCTCGCCGAGCTCGGGCCCGAGCACTTCGACGCCGAGGCCAGCCGGCGCTTTCGGGCCGCGCTCGTCTCGGGCCGCGACGACCCGGAGCTGACGCCGCTCCGCGCCGAGCTCGACGCGCGCGCCGCGCAGGAGGCGATCGACGAGCGGACGGGGAGGGAGCTGCTGCTCCGGCTGCGCGAGCGGAAGCTCAAGCGCGATCTGACGGGGGCCGACCTGGCGAAGGCGACCGAGCTCCAGGCGCACCTCGCGAATGTCCGGCAGGCGCTCGCCGAGCTGACGTAGGCGCAATCCGCGAGCGCGCCGCTCGCGTAGACACCGTCGTGGTGCTCGTGCAGAATACGCGGACGTCTCCTGAGCGAACCCATAGCGCAGGCACTCGGTGAGGAAGCGCCTGGCCGGTACGTTCGTGCTCGGAGCGCTCGCGTTCGCAGGCGTGGCCCTCGGCGCCGTGGCGCTTCCGGGCGCCGCGACGTTCACGGACCCCGCGGGGGACGACAACGCCGCACCCGACATCACGTCCGTCTCGGTCGTGGCCTCGTCGCCAGCCGCGGTCACGCTCAAGGTTGCGGTCGCCAACTACCCGCAGCTCGAAGGACGCGCCTGGTTCAACCTCTACTTCGACCTCGACGCGAACCCGGAGACGGGGATTCTCGGCAGCGAGGCGCTCGTCCGCTACCTCTCAGACGACACCGTGCAGGTGCTGGCGGCGAGCGGGTTCACGTGGGTGACCCGCCCCACCACGGGCGTCACGGCCTCGTACGCAGCCGGCGAGCTGACGCTCGGCATCCCGCGCGCGACGCTGGGCGGCGCCGACCCGCTCGGCGTCATGGTCATCAGCGGGCGGCAGCAGTCCGCCGGCGCGGCCGTGTACCTCGCGTCCGACTTCGCTCCCGACGACGGGCACCTCAGCTGGGCGGGGTCGGCCACGCCGTCGAGCCCGGACCCGGAGGACGACCACGAGGCCGCCCCGGACATCACCACGGTGCGCGTGAGCGACACGAAGAACGGCTGGATCCGCTTCGCGATCACGACCGCGAACTTCCCGAAGCTGCGCGAGGACTCGGTGGTGGCGGTGCTCGTCGACTCGGACTCTCGGAAGGCCACGGGGAACCTCGGCGCGGACTACGCGATCGGCCACGTCGCCGGCGGCGTCTTCATCGAGCGCTGGAACGAGAGCAGGCGCCGGTGGGTCGACATCCCGGGCCGGGCCCTCGTCCGCACGAGCAACGCGAACCGGGTCGTCACGATCGACGTGCACCGGAGCGAGCTCGGCGACCTCGACCGTCTCGGGTTCCGCCTGATGGCCGCGACGATGCACTTCCCGACCGGGCTCACCTACGCCGTCGACCTGGCGCCGAACGACATCCTCCAGACCTGGCGGTACCGCCTGACGGAGACGGCGCCGATGAGGCTGCTCGCCGGGAAGACCGCATTCCAGGCCAGGCCGCGGGCGGCTACGCCGTCGACGGTCAGCGTCCCTGTGCGCCGGGCGGACACCGGGCGCGCGATCACGTCGGGCACGGTGTCCTGCCTCGTGCGCGTCGACGGCAAGCGCGTGCAGGCGAAGGGCTCGGTGCGAGCGGGCCGCGGCCAGTGCGCGTTCCGGCTGCGGGCGAAGGGCGTCACGGTCAGCGGCGAGCTGGTCGTGCGCTCGCTGCGCACGTCGGTGAAGAAGCCCTTCTCGTTCCGCGTGCGCTAGCCGCAGGGGGCTAGGCCGCGATGTATCCGAGCTCGCGGAGAAGGGCTCCCGCTTCGGCCTCGACGTCCTCGAGCTGGCGGTCGTCGAGGTCCCGCCGGTAGCGGCCGATCGAGGATGCGTGCGCGCCACGGAGGGCGGTGGCGAGCGGCTCCGCAGGCGCGTCCAGGAACGCCGCGAGGCTCGTCGCGACCTCCTCCGGCCTCTCCGCGAGGTGCTCGTAGCGGAGCTCGTGCACCGGCGTCGTGGCAGCTCTGACCGCGCCGACGTAGCGTCGCCACGCCCACGCCGCACGACGTGCTTCGCTCGCCTCCTCGAACTCGCGCCGCCGCTCGGGCTCGACCCAGAAGCGTGCGTACGAGCCGAAGGGGATCCCCGCGTCGTCCGTCTCGGTCCGAGCCGGCCCGAGCCACTGCTTCTCGAGGAGGGAGCACACGACGTCCCGCCCGTCGCGCACGATATGGACGATCTTCGCCTGCGGGTAGGCGAGCGCGACGACGTCGACGAGGTGTGCGACCTCTGGGGTCTGCTCGATGGCGCGCACCGACCCGACGAGACCGACCCGGCGCGCGATCGCGAGCATGCGGCGCAGGCGACGGGCCGCCTCCTCCGGCTCGAGCGTCACGAGCTCGGGGACGGACGCCTTGACGGGGGCGACCTCGCCGAGGTCGACGAAGCCAGGTGTCGAGCCGATGGCGCCCGCGAGGAAGGTCGTGCCCGAGCGTGGAGAGCCGACGACGAACACGAGCCGGTCGTCGAGCCGGCCCAGCCGCTCGGGCAGCGTGGCGCCCCGCCGCGGGGCGAGGCGCTTCGCCACGCGGAGCTGGAGCGCAGCCGAGTGCAGGAGCCCGGTCACGGCCCGGATTGTCGCAGCACGCAACCGCCGCGTTTGACACGGACACGAACCTTCTCGACAGTATCTGCACGAATCGCGGCGCAACCCACCGGAGGAGTCAGGCGATGAGGGCGTGCGTCGCGGGCGTCGCCCTGTCCTGCCTGCTGCTCCTGACCGGCGTGGCGGCCGGTGCCGCGTCGTTCTCGGACACCGTCGGAGACGACAACGCGTCCCCCGACATCACGTCCGTGAGCATCTCGGAGGCGGGCGACCTGGTCACCGTGCGCGTCCAGGTCGCGAACTACCAGTCGCTCCCGGGTCGGAGCTGGTTCAACATCTGGTTCGACCTCGACCAGAACCCCCAGACCGGCGATGGAGCGGGCGACGAGATGCTCGTGCGCTACGTCGACACCGGCGCGATCGAGCACTACGCGTGGACCGGCACCGACTGGGCCGAGGCGCCTGCTCCCGGAGTCACGGGCTCCTTCAACGCGGGAGCGATGAGCCTCGTGCTCCCGAAGACCTTCCTGGGCTCGTCGAGCTTCGGCGTCCTGGCCGTGGGCGCGCGCGGCCAGCTGCTCACCGGCGAGCTGCTCGTGGCCTCCGACTTCGCGCCGGCGAGCGGACGCTTCGCGTACACGAGCCCCACGCCTGTGACCTATCCCGACCCGGCGGGCGACCACGCCGCGGCGCCGGACATCGCGCAGGTGCGGGTCACCGACGGGAAGGACGGGTGGATCCGCTTCGACATCCAGACGCCGAACCGCCGCACGCTGCCGCCCTCGTCGCTCGTCATCGTCTCCATCGACGCCGACAACCGTGCGAACACGGGGGGAGCCGGCGCTGAGGCCACGCTCTCGACCCTTGGCGGCGAGATCAGGCTGCAGCGCTGGAGCCGGGCCCGCCGCGACTGGGTGGACGACGACCCGCCGAGCCGCATCCGCCTGCGGAGCCGGGCGAACCACGTCGTGCTCGACATCCACCGGAGCGAGCTCGGGAACCCCGCAGGCTTCGGGTTCAAGGTCACGTCGATCGACCTCGAGACGCTCACGGGCATGTTCATGGCGGTCGACTTCGCGCCGAACAACGGCGCGTTCTGGCGCTACCGGATGACGAACCAGCCCGCGCTGCGCCTCGTTGCGGGCCGAGCCGTCGGAAAGCCGGTTCGTCCGCGCTCGGGGTCCCGGTTCACCGTCAGCGTCCCGGTTCGGCGCTCCGACACGAACCGGGCGATCGCCTCGGGGCGAGTGACGTGCAATGTGACCGTCGCCGGGAAACGAGTGCGCGCGGCCGGCCGTGTCCGGGCGGGGCGGGCCGAGTGCGCCCTCCGCGTGCCGGCCACGGGGAGCCCGGTGCGGGGCTCGCTGACCGTTCGTTCGGCCGGCGCGGCGGTGACCTCGCGCTTCTCGTTCCGCGTCCGCTGACGACCGCGTAGCTCCCCGGGTTGGACTCGAACCAACAACCCTCCGGTTAACAGCCGGATGCTCTGCCAATTGAGCTACCGGGGAAGGCAGCCGGCGGATTGTACCCGCCGCTCCAGGCGATCTCGGGCCGGGCAGGAGGTCGCGGCGCGGGCGCGAAAGAACCGCGCATGGTGGGACGCCTCGCCGTCCTCGGCGTCGCGCTGCTGCTCGGCGTCCTGACGGGCGCAGCCGACGCGCTCGCCGGTAACGCGCGCGTCGCCGCGCTCCAGGTCGGGCTGCGCGCGCACGGCTACGACCCCGGTCCCGTCGACGGTGTTCGCGGCCCGCAGACGACGGGCGCGCTCGTCGCGTTCCAGCGGGAGAAGGGCCTCACGCCCGACGGCCGCCTCGGGCCGGCGACCCGGCGGGCGCTCGGTCGCCACGGGCGCCCGCTCCTCGGAGCACGCGAGCTCTCCGTCGGAGCAGTCGGCTGGGACGTGGCCGTGCTCGAGTTCCGGCTCCGGCGCTACGGCCTCGGCACGCGCGCGCTCGACGGGCGGTTCACCCGTGCGACGGCGAATGCGCTCGTCCGCTTCCAGCGCCGCAACGGGCTCGTCGCGGACGGGATCGCCGGTGAGCAGACGTTCACCGCGCTCTCCCGCCGCGGGCCCGTACGGGTGCACGTCGTCAGGCCGGGAGAGAGCTTCTTCTCGATCGCCGCCCGCTACCGCGTGAGCCCGTGGGAGCTCGCGCGGGAGAACGGCATCGCGGTCACGGACGTCATCGTCCCCGGGCAGCGCTTCGTGCTCCCGGCGCACTCCAGGCTCGTCGCCGGGGCCGGGCCCGCGAGCCGCCCGTCGGTCCGGGCGGCGATCGACCATTGGTCGCGCCACTACGGCGTCGACCCGAAGCTGGCCCGCGCGCTCGCGTGGATGGAGTCCGGGTTCCAGCAGGACGTCGTCTCGAGCGTCGGCGCCGTCGGTGTGATGCAGCTCCTGCCGGAGACGTGGGAGTTCGTGGACACCGTGCTCCTCGGCGTCCGCACGCCGCGGGACTACCGCGGGAACGTGCGCGCCGGCGTCCGCTACCTCCGCTGGCAGCTCGACCACTTCGGCGGCGACGTGCGGCTTGCGCTCGCCGGCTGGTACCAGGGTGCGCGGGCGGTGCGCCAGCACGGGGTGTACGGCGAGACGCGCGAGTTCGTGCGCATCGTGCTCGCGCTCTACGGCACGGTCTGAGCGTCCTCGCCTTCGGCCTCGCCGAGGGCGATCGCCACGGCGTCCCAGAGCTCGAGCCCACGTCCGCGCGTGCATGCGGCGAGGAACGCAGGATCGGCCTCGTCCACGAGCGACCCGCCGCGACGGGCGCGCTCGTTGCTCCACTTCGGCAGCCGCTCGGCCTCGCGTTCGGCCGCGCCCCAGAGCACGCCGGCGCGCTCGGTGTCTCCGCGTCCGTGCGCCGCTTGTGCGAGGCCGGCGACCGTGTACAGGGCCCAGAGGCGGTTCCCCTGATCTTGCTCCATGCGCAGGGCTGCAAGCCCTTCTCGCTCGGCATCGTCGAGGTCTCCCCGCTCGAGGGCGAGCATGAGGAGCGCGTGGCGCTGCCCGGACTCCCACCACGTCCAGCCCGCGTTCCGAGCCGCCTCCGCGCTCTGCCTCGTCAGCTCCGTCGCCTTCTCCAAGTCGCCGTCGTGTCGGGCGAGCTCTCCGAGGAGGTAGAGGCTCGCCGTCTCGAGGAACGCGAACCGGCCACGGGCGAGCTGGAGCGAGTGCAAGGTCAGCCCGCGCATCCTCTCCCAGTCCTCACGCCGCCAGGCTGAGACGGCGAGCATGTTCTCCGCGGCAGCGACGCCGCGATCGTCGCCCAGCTCTTGGTAGAGCCCGAGGCTCTCCGCCGTGAGGTGCTCCGCCTCGTCGAAGCGGCCCGAGAGGTCGACGGTGCCGCCGTACACGCGGAGGACGTCCGCGCGGAGCGCCCGCGGGATCGGTCCGGCCCGCTCGAGCAGACGGGCGAAGCGGTGTGCGCCCTCGTCCGGGGAGGCCGCGTTCCAGAGGTGTTGGAGCGCGGCCGCGAGCTCGAGCCCGAACACGTGATCGTGCTCCTCGGCCCAGTCGAGCGCAGCGCGGAGGTTGTCCTGCTCTGCTAGGCCGGCTGTGACGTCGGCCGGGAAGTCGTCGTCGCTGAGATGCGCTCTCCGTGCCAACTCGAGCATCCGCTCTGCGTGGCGGCGGTTCACGGTCCCGGAGTCGTCGGACTCCTCGAGTCGCTGGCGCGCGAACTCGCGGATCGTCTCCAGCATCCAGAAGCGCTCCTCACCGAGCCGGCCTGTGCGCCGGCGGACGAGGCTCTTGTCGAGGAGCGAGCCGAGCGTGTCGAGGTCGGCGTCGCAGACCGCCTCAGCCGACTCGAGCGTCGCACCGCCGCGGAAGACCGCCATCCGCCGGAAGAGGCGCTGCTCCTCCTCGTCCAAGAGCTCGTACGACCAGGCGATCGTGGCTCGCAGGGTGGCGTGGCGCTCCTCGGCGTCGCGAGTTCCCTTGAGGAGATCCAGGCTCCGGCCGAGCCGCTCGAGCAGGGCCTCGGGCGCCAGGAGCTTCGTGCGCGCCGCGGCCAGCTCGAGGGCGAGCGGGAGGTTGTCCAGGCGCGCGCAGAGCGCGTGCACCGCCTCGTCCTCGGCGACGTCGGTGCGGACTGCCCGGGCGCGCTCCAGGAAGAGCGTCACCGCCTCCCTCTCGGCGAGCGGCGGCAGATCGAGCTCGACCTCGCCTTGGACGCGGAGCGGCTCCCGGCTCGTGGCGAGGAGGCGGAGACCGGGAGCAGCCGAGGCGAGGTCGGCCAGCGGCTCCGCGGCCGCGGGGAGCAGGTGCTCGAGGTTGTCGACGAGAAGGTGAGTGCGTTTTCCCGCCATGCGGGCGGCGATCGCAGCGACCTCGGGCGAGGACGCTCCGACTCGCTCGGCGATCGTCGGGAGCACGTAGCTCGGCTCGCGCAAGGGTGCGAGCGCACAGAAGACGGTGCCGCCGTCGGCCTCCTCCGCGAGCAGGCGGGCGAGCTCGATCCCGAACCGCGTCTTGCCGGTGCCGCCCGGGCCGACGATCGTGAGCACGCGCGGGTCCTGTACGTAGACGAGCGACACCGCCTCGAACAGCTCGCGCTCGCGACCGAGGAATCGAGTCGCGGGCGTCGGCAGGTCGACGCTGCCCGGGGTGCGCAGCGGTGGGAAGTCGCGCTCGCCCAGCTGAGAGAGCCGGATTCCGCCGTCGAAGTCCTTCAGCCGGTGCACTCCGAGGTCGCGGAGCGCCCGCCCGTCCAGCAGCGCAGCGGTCGCGGGGGAGAGGACGATCTGCCCGCCGTGCGCGAGCGCGCCGACGCGGGCGCCACGGTGGACGTCGACGCCGACATACCCCTCGGACGTCACGGACGGCGTCCCCGTGTGCAGGCCCATGCGCACCGAGATCGGGCCGGAGGCGAGCGCCTCGGTGGCCTCGAGCGCGGCGGCGGCTGCCCCGTCCGCGGTCGGGAAGGCGGCGAAGAAGGCGTCGCCCTGCGTGTCGACTTCCACGCCGCCGTGGGCTGCGAACGCCTGCCGCAGGGTGCGCCGGTGCTCGCCGAGCGCATCTGCGTATGCATCCGCACCGAGCTCGTGCAGGAGCCGCGTCGAGCCCTCGATGTCGGTGAAGAGGAACGTGACCGTTCCAGTCGGGAGATCCGCCCGCATCGCTCCGACCTTAGGCAGCCGGGACCACTAGAGCAATGCGCGGGCGGCGGCGAGCGCGCGCCGCGCGGCGTCGTCGGGCGCGAGGCTCCAGAAGCGGTCGGGAGTGGAGAAGATCTCGACGTCGAGGAACCCGTCCCAGCCGGCCTCGCCGAGCGCATGGACGTGCTCGGCGCTGCGGGTGCCTCCCTCGCCCGGGAGGACGCGGTCGGTGCGGCCCGGGTCGGGCGGCTCGTCGGCGACGTGCAGCCCGGTGACGCGGGACGCCACCGCGGCGAGCGCCTCGGGGCGCTCGTGCCACAGGTTGTAGGTGTCCGCCATGAGGCCGACGTCGTCGAGGCCGGACTCGTCGAGGAGCGCGAGCGCGTCCGCGATCGTGTTCACGAACGAGACGGTCCCGAACTGCGCCGGGTGCGCGGGCTCGAGACCTAAGAGGACGCCGGCGTCACGGGCTGCTTCGGCGATGCGGACGAGGCCGTCGGCCACGATGGAGCGAGCCTGAGCGGGGTCGAGGTCGCCATACGGTCCCGTGAGGCAGAGGACGCACTCGGGCTCGTACGCGGCCAGCCGCCGGACGCTCGCACAGAGTGCCTCGACCCGCTCGGCGGGGTCGGGCGGCCCCTCCATCCCCGGAAGACGCAGCGGGAGGATCGAGGGGACGGTGGGCACGCAACTCGCGACCACGAGCCCCGTCTCGCGCAGGAGCGCGCGGTTCGCGGCGTCGTCCTCCGGGAGCTTCAGCTCCCAGATGCCGATCCCCTCGAAGCCCGCCGTCGAGTACGCCAGGATGTCCTCCGCGAAGGACGCGTCGACGGTCGAGATCTCGGAGAGCGAGAGCCTCATCGCCCCACGAACGGCACCTTGGCGAGCACGCGCCGCGGGAGCGGCGGCTTCGTGAGCTCCTGGTAGACGAGGTATCCGGAGCCCGCGCCGAGGCCCGGGCCGGGGTGCGTCGAGGCGCCGATGTGCCAAAGGCCGTCGACCGGTGTCCTGTGGCCGGGCGCCTGCGGGAGCGGGCGGAAGAGGAAGTTCTGGTCGAGCGCGCACGAGCCGCCGTAGATGTCGCCGCCGACGAGGTTCACGTTCGTCGCCTCGATGTCCGCAGGCGACATGGCCACGCGCGCGACGGTGGCGCGCTCGAGGTTGCGGATGTGGCGGCCGAGGCGCTCGGTGATGCGGTCCGCGTAGGCCTCGCGCAGCGTCTCCGTCCACGTGCCGTCGCCCACGTCCAGCTCGCCCGCCGCATCTCCTCTCACAGGGCCTGCGGGGAGCTCCTGGAGCTGGATCCAGACGATCCACGAGCCCTCGGGAGCGCGGCTCGGGTCGACGGCCATGGGCTGCCCGCAGACGATCGTCGCCTCGGCGGGGAGGAGGCCGCGCTCGGCCTCGTTCACGGCACGCGAGACGCCGTCCAGACCGGGGGTCACGTGGACGATCGCGGTGCGCGCGAGGCGTTCGTCCCCGGCCCAGTCGGGCGGCTCGCTCATGGCGATGTGGATCTGCATCTCGCCGCGGCCGTAGCGATAGCGGCGCGCGCCGGCGGCGACCTCGGGCGGCGTCTCGCCCTCGGCGAGGAGCCCGCCGTAGAGCTGGGTGGGAGTGACGGAGGCGACGACGGCACGGCGCGCCTGCACGACCTCGCCGTCCGCGACGCGGACGCCGGTTGCGCGGCCGTCGCGGACGAGGATGCGCTCGACGTGCGCACCGGTTCTCACCTCGCCGCCGGCGTCGCGCACGATCCCGGCGAGGCCGTCGACGAGCCTCCCCCCGCCACCCTTCGGCACGGGCATCCCGCCGAGCTGCAGCGCGCAGGCGATCACCTGCGTCATGAAGCCGGAGGTCGCCTGGTCGGGCCCGAGGCCGGTGTGGAGGACCCACGGCGCGAGCAGGCCGTGCGCCTGCTCCGACTCGAAGGTCTCGCCGAGCCAGTCGCGGCAGCTCGCCACGACCTGGCCCAGGTACTCGAGGACGCCGCGACGGCCGAAGCGAGAGAGGGCGCGGCGGCCGAGGGCGAGCCCGGCAGGCGACCAGAGCTCGGTTCCGAGCACGCCGAAGGAGAGGTCCGCGTCCTTCATGAAGCGCTCGAACATGGCCTGCCACGCGGCGCCGTCGCCGGGAGCGTGCCGGTCGAGCTCGGCGACGTTGTCCTCGAGCGACGTGGTCAGGAACGCAGCGGAGCCGTCCGGGTAGGCGGAGGCGGTCGGGAGCTCGGTGTTCAGGTACTCGAGGCCGCGCGCGTCGAGGTCCGGCTTGAGCTCGGCGTACGCGGCGGAGCCGGTCCAGAGCGGGTGCCAGGACGCGAGCAGCTCGTGCGTGAAGCCGGGGGCGGTGAGGCCCTCGACCGTGCGGATGCAGCCGCCGGGCTCGTCGGCGCGCTCGAGGACGCAGACGCTCCAGCCAGCCTGCGAGAGCAGCGCCGCGCCGGCGAGGGAGTTGATCCCGGCGCCGACGAAGACCGCGTCGTAGGCCGCCATCGCGGCGACCCTACCACCGCCGCTCGCCGCGACTCCGTGGAGCGATCGGCACGAGCTCGTCCCACCCTCGGACCGGCTCTTCGCGACATGTCCAGGGTCTGACCCCGGCCATGTCGCGGCGCGGGCTCGGAGCCACGGTACGGCGATCGACACGTCCCGCGTCGCGACTGTCCGTGGCCTGACGTGGAGACAGGCCCCGCTTGACACGGGAAGCGGCCGCGGGATTGAATCCGAGGCATGCTCCTCCGCGAGGTCGATTACGCGCGGCCGGGGACGCTGGAGGAGGCGGTCTCGCTCCTCGCCGCCCATGACGGCGCGCGCGCGCTCGCCGGCGGGCAGACGCTGGTGAACGTCATGAAGGCGCGCGCGGCCGCGCCGGACGTCCTCGTCGACCTCGCCGACCTCGAGGAGCTGCGCGCGATCGGCTTCGCCGACGGCGCGCTCGAGATCGGCGCGATGGTGACGTACACCCAGCTCGTCGCGTCCTCCGAGGTCGAGGTGGCGCGCCCGATCCTCGGCGAGGTGGCGGCGACGATCGGCGACGTGCAGGTGCGGAATCGTGGCACCGTCGGCGGCAACGTCTGCGTCGCCGACCCGACGAACCACCTCCCGCCGCTCCTCGTCGCCCTCGGTGCGACCTTCACGATCCGCGGGGAGGGCGGCGAGCGCACCGTCTCCGCGGACGAGTTCTTCGTCGGCGTGTACATGACCGCGGTCGGCGAGGGCGAGCTCCTGACGAAGATCTCTGTGCCGCCCTCCTCCGGAGCCGGCGACGGCTTCGCGGGGCTCACGATCGGCAAGCACGGCACCTACATCGCCAACGCAGCGGCCACCGTCACCGAGGACGGCGCCGTGCGGATCGCGCTCGGCTGCGTCGACGCGGTGCCCGTGCGCGCGACCGCGCTGGAGGAGAAGCTCGCGGGTGGGGATCTCTCGGAGGGGGCCGTGCGCGCCGCCGCCGAGGGCCTCGGCGCGACGCTCGACCCGCCGGGCGACGTCCACGGCTCGGCCGACTTCAGGCGCCACCTCGCGGAGGTCTCCGCCGTGCGCGCCGTCCTCCAGGCAGCGTCGAGACGGAAGGGGGCGTAGTGGCGGAGCCGACCCGAAGCCGCACCATCTCGGTGAGCGTCAACGGCGAGCAGATCGAGCACGACGTGCCCGCGCGTCGCCTCCTCGTCCACTTCCTCCGCGACGACCTCGGGCTCACCGGGACGCACGTCGGCTGCGACACCGGCAACTGCGGCGCGTGCACCGTCCACCTGGACGGCGCGCCGGTGAAGAGCTGCATGCTGCTCGCCGTCCAGGCGGACGGGGCTGAGCTCACCACCGTCGAGGGCCTCGCGCAGAACGGCGAGCTGACGGCGCTCCAGCAGGCCTTCCACGAGCACCACGCGCTCCAGTGCGGCTACTGCACCCCGGGGATGCTGATGAGCGCGACCGCGCTGCTCGAGCGCAACCCGCACCCGACGGAGGAGGACGTGCGCGTCGCGATCCAGGGGAACATCTGCCGCTGCACCGGCTACGTGAACATCGTCGAGGCGGTCGTCGCGGCGGGGAAGAGGGGCGCGTGACGCGAGCAGTTAGTGGCTCAGAGCCACAAGGCTCGACTGCGGTCGAGACCGGGCCCGCTCGTGTCCTCGAGAAGGGGTTCGTCGGGCAGTCGATCCCGCGCAAGGAGGACGAGCGTCTCGTCCAGGGCCTCGGCACGTTCTTCGACGACGTGCGCCGGCACGGGATGGGCTACGTGCACTTCGTCCGCTCGCCGTACGCGCACGCGAAGATCGTCTCCATCGACGTCTCGAAGGCGCTCGAGCTCGACGGCGTGTACGGGACGATCACCGGCGACGAGGTAGCGATCCAGACTGACCCCTTCTTCGAGATGTCGGTCGAGCCGGGCGGGAACATCAAGGACTACGCGCTTGCGGTCGGGCGCGTCCGGCACATGGGCGAGCCGGTCGCGGCCGTGGCCGCGGCCACGAGAGAGCTCGCGCGCGACGCCGCCGACCTGGTCGAGGTCGTGTACGAGCCGCTGCCGGTGCTCACCGACGCCGAGGAGTCGCTGAAGGACGAGGTCGTCCTCCACGACGACGCGGGCTCCAACGTCGTCTGGTCGGGCGTGTTCGACTGGGGCGACGTGGACACGGCGCTCGCCGAGGCGGACCACGTCGTGAAGATCGAGCGGCTGCACTTCCACCGCTTCTCCTCGACGCCGCTCGAGTGCGCGGGCGCGCTCGTCGAGTACGACCGCGGCACCGGCGAGTGGACGCTGACGTGCAACCACCAGATGCCGGGCGTGGGTGCCATCTGGATGGCCCCGGCGCTGCGCACGGGGATCGACAAGCTCCGCTTCGTCACGCACGACATCGGCGGCGGCTTCGGGAACAAGATCTGCCTGCACCCGCAGTACGTCGTCCTCTGCCTGCTCGCGCGCAAGCTCGCGCGGCCGGTGCAGTGGACGGAGTGGCGCACCGACCAGCACACGGCGAACGCGCACGGGAACGAGCGCACGTTCCTCGACGTCGAGGTCGGGGTCATGAAGGACGGGACGATGACCGGCTTCAAGGTGAAGGCGCTCGACGACTGCGGCGCGTTCCCGCGCTACGAGCCGCTCGGCTGCATCATCTGGGCGCAGGTCACGCCCGGGATGTACGGCTGGCGCAACATCCGCGTCGACTTCACGCAGGTGTGCACGAACAAGTCCCCGGTGTCGCCGAACCGCGGCTACTCGCGGATGCAGCACCTGTGGCTGACCGAGCGGATCATCGACGTGGTCGCGCAGGAGCTCGGTTTCGACCCGGTCGCGATCAGGAAGAAGAACTACGTGCGAAACGAGCAGATGCCGTACGAGACGCCGAACGGCTGCGTCTACGACTCCGGCGACTACGCGGCCGCGCTCGACATCGCGCTCGACCTCGTCGGGTACGACACGATCGAGGAGCGCCGGCAGGAGGCGGCCGCCCGCGGCAAGCTCCTCGGCTTCGGCATCGGCTCCACGCTCGACTCGGGGACGAACAACTTCGGCCAGTCGACGCTCTTGAACCCCGAGCTCCAGTTCTCGGGAAACAACGAGGCGGCGTCCGTGAAGCTCGACATCTTCGGCGAGGTCGTGGTCACGCTCGGCACCGTCCCGCAGGGGCAGGGCCACGAGACGACGGCGTCGCAGGTGGTGGCCGACATCATCGGCTGCACGCCCGACCAGGTGAACGTGCGCCGGGGCCACGACACGTGGTTCAACTCGCACGCGGGCTTCTCGGGGACGTACGCGAGCCAGTTCGCGTTCACGGGCCTCGGCGCGGTGAAGGGGGCGGCCGAGTTGCTGCGCGGGGAGATGATCCAGCTCGCAGCCGCCGTGCTC
The DNA here is from genome assembly GCA_004366385.1 of Actinomycetota bacterium. Classification (GTDB taxonomy): domain Bacteria; phylum Actinomycetota; class Thermoleophilia; order Gaiellales; family Gaiellaceae; genus GMQP-bins7. The sequence continues at coordinate 254,568 of SIRU01000033.1, read as the reverse complement.
CAGGCGCCGGAGGAGGCGATCGAGCTCTCGGAGGGCTTCGCGCGGATCAAGGACGGCCCGCCAGAGGCCGCGCTCCCGTTCATGGCGCTCGGCGCGATCGTGAACGCGAACAACGCGTTCCTCCCGCCGGACTTCAACCCGACCCTGAACCACCGCTTCGTCTGCCGGCCCTATTTCGGGATGGTGGACACGGAGAAGAAGACCGGTCAGCTGACGTTGACGTACGCGACCCAGATCCACGCCGCCGTCGTTGAGGTCGACCCGGAGACCGGCGAGGTGGACGTCGTCGACTACGCGGCGGTCGACGACTGCGGCGTCCGCATCAACCCGCAGATCGTCGAGGGCCAGGTGCACGGGGCGACGGCGCACGCGATCGGGGCGGCGCTGTACGAGGACTTCGCGTACGACGAGGAGGGCACGCTCCTGACCGCCAACTTCTACGACTATCACGTGCCCCACGCGCTCGACATGCCGCCGCTGAAGACCGGCGCGATGGAGTCCCCGTCCCCGGTGGCGCCGCTCGGCGCGAAGGGCATGGGCGAGGGTGGCGGCGGCGGGATCCACTGCCTCTGCTCCGCGATCCAGGATGCGCTGCGCCCCGCCGGCGGAGCGATCGTCCACGACAGCTGCAACCCCCCGCATAGAGTGTGGGCGATGCTGCAGGACCCGGAGCGCACCCGCGCGAACGTCAGGGTGGCGTCGAAGTGATCGTCTCGGGGACGAAGGAGCTGCCGGCGCCGCGCTCGACGGTCTGGTCGGTCATCAACGACCCGGCGGAGATGGCGAAGCTGATGCCGGGGGTCGAGAGCTTCGAGGTCACGGACGACCGGCACTGGACGGCGAAGGTCAAGGTGCCGCTCGGCCTCGGCGGGCTGAAGATGACGATCAACTTCGAGCGGCTCGAGGAGCGCGAGGGTGAGTTCGCCGCGATGCGCGCGAAGGGCCAGGGCGTCGGCGCGCTCATGGACATGACCACCTCCTTCACCCTCGCCGACGCCGGCGAGGCGACGTCGATGGACTGGGAGGCGGACGTGAAGATCGCCGGCCCGGTCGGCGCGATGGGTCAGCGTGTGCTCCAGCCGATCGTGAACCAACAGGTGCAGCAGGTGCTGGGCGCGCTCGAGGAGCGCGTGACCGCGGCAAGCTCGTCGTAGGCCTGGAACGTGCTCCAAGGCGAGCGGATCCGGCTCCGGACTGTGAGGGAGGCGGATCTCGACTCCCTCTACGCGGCGCACGTCGCGATCACGAACCGCGGCGACTACTTCCCACGCAGCTTCGTCTCCGAGACGACGTTCCGGGACAGGTTCGCGGAGACCGGGCTCTGGCAGAAGGAGCACGGCACGCTGCTGATCACCACGCTCGACGGGGACGTCGCAGGTCACATCGAGTTCTTCGTCCCTGTCTCGTACTGGGACGCGTTCGAGCTCGCGTACCAGCTCTACGACGAGCGCTTCGCGGGTCGCGGCTACACGACGGAGGCCGTCCAGCTGCTCGTCGACTACCTGTTCGACACGAAGAAGCAGCACCGGATCCACCTCGTGATCGTCCCCGAGAACACTGCGTCGCGACGCATCGCCGAGAAGTGCGGCTTCACGCTCGAAGGGACGGTTCGGGGCGCCTTCTTCAACCACGGGCGCAACAACGACGTGGTGCTCTACTCGCTGCTTCGGACCGACCCGCGGCCTTGGCACGGAGACTCGGCCGAAGCTGGCTGAGCTGATGGCGCCGTCCTTCCGCGTAGTCAGCTCGGGTGGCGGCGCCTAGCTGGACTGGCTCCGGCTCCGCGAAGCGCGCCGCGGCTCACGCGCGCCGGCTCCCGATCCGATCGCGATCAGGAACGTGACCAGGCCGGCGACCGCCGCGAGGCCGAGGGGCGAGCGGAGCGCGACGAGCGCGGAGCCGGCGCGGGGCACGGTCAGGCGCGCCGTGCCGAGCACGTCGTCGTCCGTGGGCGTCCACGGGTCCAGGCCGTTCTTGTTGTCGCCGCGCACCCGGTACCCCGCCGAGCCGGAGCCGCCGACGACGCGGTGGATGACGATGCTGCCGTCGCCCGGCTCGCCGGCCGGGACGCGGTAGACGACGACGTCTCCCCGTTCGTACGAGCGCTGGCGCAGGGCGAGGACGAGGTCCCCGGACTGGAACCCAGGCTCCATGCTCTGCCCGGAGACGATCACGATCGCCACCGGGCCGCCGAGCGCCGCGGGCCGGAGTGCGATCGCGCACAGCGCGACGAGCGCGGCGAGCACGGCGAGCGAGCCGATCCTGAGCACGGCCCGGCGGCGCATGCGCGCTGGGACGGGACGTGGGACGGGGGCTGTGACGTGATCCATGGCTACGGGTAGTAGGTGACTGCGAGGACCGGACGTTGGGCGGCGGTTCCGTGCTCGGCCGAGCGGAACTGGCCGAGGCGGGCGACGGTCGAGTTCTCGGCCTGGTCCCAGATCCGCCAGCCGAGGTTGGTCGTGCCGTCGACGAACGCCTGGATGTCCGTCGTGACCGTCCACGACACGGTCACGTTCGACGTCGTCCCGGTCGTCGTCGCTGCGGTCGCCGACGCGGCGACGGTGGGCTGGCTCGACCACGTGACACCGCTCTCCGTCCAGGCCGAGGTCACGCGGTGGGCCACGTACGTCCTGCTCTGGGACGGCGCGCTGTACAGGTATAGGCGCAGGCTCGCGGCCGTGACGAGCGCGTTCGCGGGCATCCCGCAAGGGGAGAGGTCGAAGCGGACGAGGGTGCGGCGGTCGCCGAGGAAGGAGGAGCGGACGTCGAGGTTGGTCGCCGTGCCGTAGTTCGTGCCCGTCGAGGCCTCGTTCACCCAGCTGTCGGCGTTCGCGGCCGTGAGCGTGCACGTCGTGGGGGAGATGGAGGCCGGGTAGCGGACTGCGGTCAGGGTCGTCGAGCTCACCCCGACCGACGCGGCGAGCGCCGCGCCGGCCGTGAGCACGAACGTGAGCGCGCCTCCGACGACGAGCGGGAGGCGGCGGCGAGCCCGGGTGTCTGACCGAAACCGAACCACTACCCGCCCTCGATCACGATGTCGATGCCGGCGACGAGGCTCGCCGCGGGCTGGGGGCTCATGGCGAGGGTCACGACGCCGTCGAGCGAGTCTCCGTCGGCGACCACGGTCTCCGGCCCGCCCGATGCGATGCTCGCTCCAGAGGCGTTCGTGATCGTCACGCGGACGCGCCCACCGTCGCACGCGGGGTCGGCGATGCCGCCGACGGTCACGGCTGTGACGTTCCCCCGCGACGTCGTGAAGCTGTGCGTGAAAGAGTCGTCGCACGGAGCCACCGCCGCGCCACCTGCTCCCAGGGTCGAGGAGATCACGCCGAGGTGGGCGCCGAGCGCCACCCCCGCCCAGACGAGAGCGGCCGCTGGCGCGAGTGCGACGGCGGCCCGAAGACCGGCCCTCGGAGAGAACGGGGGCACCGAGCGGCGACGCTCGTCGTGACGGCTCATCGCCCGGTGCCCCGAATGCTCCTAGGAGCTGATGAGGACGTGCACTCCCTCGGTGAGCTCGGCCGACGCCCCGGTCGACAGGGTGACCGTGTGCGAGGTGGCCGCGCTCGTGGGGATCGTCATGCTGCCGGCGCCGATCTGCGCGCCGGAGGCGTTCGTCAAGGTGACGCTGAGCGTGTCGCCGTCGCAGGCGTCGCTGACGCCGCCGACCGTGACCGTGGTGATCTCGAAGCGCTGGTCGACCGCGTCCCAGGCGGTGCCGTAGCTGGTGGTGACGCCGTCGCTGTCGCAGGAGGCGACGGTCGTGTCGTCGGCGCCGACGTCGGCGCTCGTGATCCCGCCGAGGGTGGCCGCGAGCGCGAACATCGTCGCGAACACGACGAGCCCCGCGAGAACTGCGATCAGGGTTCGCTTCTTCATGAACGTGGTCTCCTCGTCCCGGCGCTGTCAGCCGGTGTGCTGGGGGATGACTGGGCCGAGACGGTTGTCGGCCGTTCGAGGGGGTCGGCCATCCCCCATCCGGGGAATCTGCCGGCGCCGGCCGGGCGGGAACCGCGCCCAGGCGCACGCGCTCCGTGCGAGGATGCGCACGATGGCGCCCCCCTTCCGCATCGGCGTCATGCAGCTGACGATGGAGCCGCTCGAGGAGATGCTCGCGACGGCGCGCGTCATGGACGAGGCCGGCATGGACACGGTCTGGCTCGCGGAGGCGTATCCCTGGTGGCGCAAGCACGGGATGGAGGCGCGCTCGTCGACCGTCGTCTCCGCGCTCATGGCCCGCGAGACGGAGCGGCTCACGATCGGCTGGGGGATCATCTCGCCCTTCACGCGCCACCCGGTGCAAGTTGCGATGGACGCGCGCGTGGTGCAGGAAGCAGCCGGGCCGGGGCGGTTCCTGCTCGGGTTCGGGACCTCGAAGATCTTCCTCAACAACATCCGCTCGCAGACGACGAGGACGCTCGGGCCGATGCGGGACGCGGTTTCCATCGTGCGCGGGGTCCTCGGCGGCGAGCCGTTCGAGTACGAGGGCGACACGTGGAGCGCCGCGGTGCCGGGGCTCCTCGACGAGGCGCACACCCCCCGTGAGGTGCCACCGGTCTACATCGCCGCCACCGCGCCGAAGATGCAGGCGCTCGCAGGCGAGATCTCCGACGGCTGCCTCACGCCGTCGATCACGACGCCCGCGTTCGTCCGTTACACGCGCGAGAACGTCGCCGCGGACATCGACATCGGCTGCACGATCGTCGCGTCCATCCACGAGTCCGACAGCGACGCGGGCCGCGACGGCGCCCGCGAGATCGCCGGCATGTACCTCGCGAACAAGTTCCAGAACATCAAGGGCGCCGCCGACACGCTGCTCGAGCTGGCCGAGATCGAGATGGACGAGCTCGCGCCGGTCGCCGAGGCGATGGAGCGGGGCGGGAGACTCGCTGCGAAGGTGGAAGTCCCCGACTCCTTGCTCGACCGCTGCAAGCCGATCGCGGGCACGCCCGAGGACTGCGTCGCGGCGATCGAGGAGTATCGCGAGGCCGGCTGCACGCACGTCATGCTCGAGCTCTGGGGCGACCGCCGGCACGACCAGATCCGGCTCTTCGGGGAGCGCGTCCTCCCGCACGTCCGTGGCTGAGCTCCGGATCGACCGGGACCGGCTCGTGGAGTGGGCGAGCCGCGCGATCGGCACCCCGAGCCTCACCGGCTCCGAGCAGGCGATGGCCGAGCTGATGGCGCAGACGTTCGCCGACATGGGGTTGCAGGTGCAGTGGCAGCAGGTGGAGGACGGCCGCGCGAACGTTCTCGCGACCCGTCCTGGCGTCGGAGGCGGCCCGAGCCTCATGTTCAACGGGCACTTGGACACCTCGTACTCGGGCCGCGAGGCCTGGCTCGCGCACGTCCCGGGGTTCCAGCCGAAGGCGTTCGTGGAGGACGGGCGGCTGTACGGGCTCGGCATCTCGAACATGAAGGGGGCGCTCGCGTGCTACGTGGAGGCGCTGCGGGTGCTGGACGACGCGGGCGTGCGGCTGCGCGGCGACGTGCTCGTGGCGGCAGTCGCGGGCGAGATCGAGAAGGCGCAGTGGGCGGAGGAGCAGGGCGCCGAGTTCCGCGGCTACGCGGCCGGCACGCGTCACCTCGTCACGCACGGCGGCGTCGCGGACATGTGCATCCTCGGCGAGCCGACCGAGTCGAAGGTCGTGCTCGGCCACTTCGGCTCGCTCTGGCTGCGGATCGCGACGCAGGGCCAGTTCGTGCACACGGCCTTCAGCTCTCCCGAGGCGAACTCGATCCTGCGCATGCGCGAGGTGCTCGACGCCGTGCTCGAGTGGATCGCGGAGTGGGAGGCCGACCCGGAGAACGCGTACCGCGACGTGCGTCCGGTCGTGAACGTGGCCGGGATAGACGGCGGCTTCGGCTGGCGGGTGTCGCGGACGCCGCATCGCACGGATCTCTTCCTCGACGTGCGCGTGCCGCCGACGAAGGAGATGGCCCGCGCGCGGGGGCAGGTGCTCGACCTCGTTCGGTCGCTCGCCGAGCGCTTCCCCGAGTACGGCGTCGAGGGTGAGGTGTACGTCACCGCGCCCGGCGCGGAGATCGAGGAGTCGCACCCGCTGATCGCCGCGCTTGACGAGGCGCACGCGGAGGTGTTCGGCTCGAAGCCGGAGCGAGACGTGACGCGCTGGTTCTCGGACGCGTCCGCGCTGACGCGCTACGGCGTCCCGACCGTGAACTACGGCACGTCGAGCGGCCTGCTCGACACCGTGAAGGGCGAGAATCTCGAGATCGACGGTCTCGTCAAGACGGCGGAGGTGTACGCGCGCGCCGCGATGAAGGTGTGCGGGGTCGCATGAACAGGGCCTGGGGAGAAGTCGGCACGCAATCGGCACACATCTGTCTCCCACGCGTGCGCACTTCGCCGCTAGGCTCGACCGCGGGTGGAGGGTGGTCGAACACCCCACCCAGGGTGGGGAGCGCGTGAGGGCGCTCGACGACTTCCTGCCCGCGTACGAGTTCGTGGAGCGGCACTCGCTCGCGATCGACGCCCCCGCCGCCCGGATCGACGCGGCGTTCCGCGAGGTCGCGATCGCGGACATCCCGCTCGCGCGTGCGCTCTGGTGGGTGCGGCGGCTCGGCCGGCCCTACGGCGACGCGCGGCAGCCGTTCGTCGGCGGCGAGCTCCCCGGGGTCGTGCTCGAGGACGTCCCCGAGGAAGGGCTGGTGCTCGGGCTCACCGGGCAGTTCTGGAAGCTTCTCGGCAGCGAGCGCGACCCGGATCGCCCGAGCACCACGGAGGAGTTTCTCGCGTACTCGCGACCGGACACGTGCAAGGCGGTCATCGACTTCCGGGTCGGGCCGGGCTCCCTCTCGACGGAGACGCGCGTCCACGTGGCCGACCTGTGCGCTCGTCGCGCGTTCCGCCGCTACTGGCGCGTCGTGCGGCCGTTCAGCGGCCTCATCCGCATCCTGCTCCTGCGCGCCGCACGGACGAAAGCGGAGGCGCGCGCGTGAAGCTCGTCACCTTCGGCGACGAGCAGCGGGTCGGCGTGCTCGACGGCGACGAGATCGCCGTCCTCGACGTCCCGACGACGCGCGAGTGGTTCGAGCGCGGCGGCGCCGACGAGACCGGCGAGCGCGTCCCGCTCGCGGAGACCCGCCTGCGCGCGCCGATCGTCCCGAGGAAGTTCTTCCACACCGCCGGCAACTTCCGCGAGCACGAGGACGAGTCGAAGCAGGTCGGCTGGTCGCACGAGATCGCGCCCTGGATCGTCTTCTTCCAGAACGTGGACGCGATCGTCGGCCCGGACGAGCCCGTGGTCTACCCCGAGCACCTGACCGAGGAGCTCGACTACGAGCTCGAGCTCGCCGTTGTCCTGCGCAAGCCCGGGAAGTGGTTCGCGCCGGAGGAGGCCGCCGACTACATCGGCGGGTACGTGATCTTCAACGACATCACGGCGCGCGACATCCAGCGGCGCGAGATGCGCTCGGGCGTGTTCTCGTTCTGCAAGGCGATCGACACCTTCTGCCCGCTCGGCCCGTGGATCGTCACCCCGGACGAGATCCCCGACCCGCACGACCTCGGCATGGAGCTGCGCGTGAACGGCGAGACCCGGCAGACGTCGCACTCGAGCCGCATGAGCGTGACGATCCCGGAGATCCTCAGCCACTACTCGGCGCTCGGGTACTCGGCGGGCGACGTGCTCTCGACCGGCACCGTGTCGGGGGTCGCGGGCTTCTCGCCGGACGCGGCCTCGCTCTACCTCAAGCCCGGCGACGTGATGGAGGCCGAGATCGAGCGCATCGGCGTCCTCCGGAGCCCGGTGGCCTCGTGGGAGGAGGCGCACGGCGAGCCTGCCCCGCCGCGCGTGCGCTGGTAGCGTCGGGCGCTGTGGAGGACGAGTTCCGCGTCGAGGTCGAGCTCGACGACGACGAGCACGGGTTCTCGCTCGGCGAGCGGCTGCGCGCGCTCGATCTCGACGAGGAGGCGCGCGAGCGGCTCGGCCCGGGCGTGCTCGTGACCCGCGACGGCTCGCTGCTCTTCCTGTACACCGAGACCGAGGAGCAGGCACGCGAGGCGGAGCGCGTCGTGCGCCAGCTGATCGCGGCCGACGAGCTCACCGCCGAGGTGCTCGTCACGCGCTGGCACCCGGTCGAGGAGGAGTGGAAGGACGCCTCGCTCCCGCTGCCCACGACACCCGAGGAGGAGCGGGCGGAGGACGAGGCGCGCGTGGCGGCCGAGGCGGAGGAGGCACGGCTCCAGGGCCGCTACGACTGGGAGGTCGTGGTCGAGCTGCCGTCGCGCGACGAGGCGGTCGAGCTCCAGAAGCGGCTCACCGCCGAGGGCATCCCGGCGAAGCGCCGCTTCCGCTTCGTCGTCGCCGGCGCGATCACCGAGGAGGACGCCTTTGCGCTCGCCGACCGCCTGCGTGCCGAGCTCCCGGAGGAGGCCGACGTGCGCGTGGACGTCGACCTCTCGGACGTCACGCGCGGCCCGCTCCAGTTCCTGCCGTTCTGATCACGGGTTGACGCGTCGCCTGCGAGGGAGTTCGATGTTCCCGTGAGGCTCGCGCTCGCAGCCGTCAGCGCGCTGGCCCTCGCCGCCGTCAGCGCGCTGGCCCTCGCCGCGGCAGGGTGCGGCGGGGTCGAGAGCGAGCCGAACCTCGCGGAGGCGGCCGAGCGCACGGAGGCGAGCGGGACGTTTCTCTTCGAGGGGACGTCGCACGGTGACGAGCCGAGCGACTGCGAAGGTGCCGTCGACAGTGCACGCAAGCTCGCTCGCCTGACCTGCGACGGGGGAGAGTTCGGGTCGTCGGAGACTGTTGCCGCCGGCGAGGCGATGTACGTGCGGGCTCCGCGGAACGTCGGGAAGTGGTCGAAGCTGCCTGCCGCCGACGAGAACGTGTTCGACACGTTCTCGCCGAGCGCCCTTCTCCGGCTGCTCCGGTCGGCGAGCGTGACCACCGAGCGCGCCGGCGAGGAGGACGTGCGAGGCGAGCCGACTGTTCGCTACGACCTCACCGTCGACTGCGAGCGAGCGGAGATCCCCGACTGCGAGAGCGAGACGGCCGTCGTGGGCGTCTGGATCGACGACGACGGGGTCGTCCGCCGGATCCGGGTCGGCGAGGTCCGAAGCCCGTTCGACCTGGAACTCTTCGGCTTCGGCGCGCCGGTCGAGATCGAGGTGCCGCCGGCGGATCAGGTGGTCGAGGAGCGCGCGTCCGTTCCGCTGGAGACCCAGCCCTGCGAGCCGGTCGAGGCCGAGCCCATCCAGGCGGAACAGGTGGTGGACGCGCTGCGGCGCCACGGGTTCCGCCCGGCTGCCCATCCGCGGTGCCGCGCGGACAGTCCGCTCGCCGCGCTGGTGACTGCGGAGCGAGACCCGGGATATGTCCACTGCAACGTCCTCGTGGCACCCGAGGCGAACTCTCGCAAGCTGCCCCCGGTGCCTTCGCCGGAGGCCGAGACGCGCACCGTCGCGAACGTGACGTGCACGCTCTATGGGAAGCCCGCAGACAAGCGCGACGCACTCGCTTCGTTCGACGCAGCCCTCACCGAGCTGGAACGCGAGCTGGGGCCGTAGGATCGGCCCGTGGCGTGGCCGCGGGACGACGCGAAGCTCGAGCGCGTGCGCGCGCTCATGGGCGAGCGCGGGCTCGACGCGCTCGTCGTGCGCGCGCCCGACAACGTCGTCTACCTGACCAACTTCTGGGGCATGAAGGGGTACGACGCCTGCGTCTTCCCGCGCGAGGGCGAGTCCGTGCTCGTCTCCCTCGAGGCCTCGGAGGAGGACGCGGCGCGCGCCGCCTGGACGGACGACATCAGGCTGTTTCACGGCTACGACCCCGCCGACGCGCGGCCGCCGACCGCGCGCGTGCTCGAGCTGGCACGCGAAGCTGCAGCCGAGTACGAGCGCGTCGGGCTCGAGCTCTCGCTCGGCACGCAGGCGTCCGACCGCATGGTCGGGGAGCCGACGACCTTCACGCGCGCCTGGTTCGACGCGTTCCCCGAGGCCGAGGACGCGACCCCGCTCCTCGCTGAGGCCCGCGCGCTCAAGACCGGGCAGGAGGTCGAGCGCATGCGGCTCGCGAACGAGATCGCGGCCGCGGCGATGGAGCACTGCAAGCTCGTCATCGAGCCCGGGATGAGCGAGGCGCAGATCGCCGCGGAGTGGGAGGGTTTCGTGCACGGCGAGGGCACCGGCTGGGAGGGGAAGGTCGAGCTCGCGCTCGGGTTCTCGCTCGTCTGGTCGGGGCCGGGGATCAAGACGTTCACGGCGACGACGTCGCGGCCGGTGGTCGAGGGCGAGCCGACGCTGTTCGAGATCTGGGTCTGCGCGGACGGCTACTGGTGCGACCACACGAAGAACCTCGTCTGCGGCGAGCTCACGCCGCGCTACCGCGAGCTCGAGGAGCGCCTGACCGCGGTGTACGACGACGCGATCGCGTTCTCGCAGCCCGGAGCGAGCCTCGCCGAGCTCGACCACCTCATCCGGGCGGGCATCGACGCGATGGGGTTCCCGGGCCAGCCGTCGCACCCGATCGCGCACGGCGTCGGCGCCCGCGCGCACGAGCCGCCGTACGCGCACCAGGCCGGCGGCGGCGAGATCGCGGAGGGCATGGTTCTTGCAATCGAGCCAGGATGCTATATAGAGGGCGGCGGCGGGCTCCGCCTCGAGGACAACTTCCTGATCACCGCCGGCGGCGCGGAGAAGCTCTCGCCCTTCCCGGACGGGATCGTCGCGGCCGGCTAGATGATTGATTCCAAAGGCTCGCCACCTCCGGGGTGCGAGCTGGCCGCTCTGGGGCGCGCGGCGAGCGCGTCGGCGCTACTGGACGTACCGGTGACGGGCTCGCCGTGCGAAGCGGACGCGGCGGCGGAGCGGCCGCAGGCCGCGCAGCCGCTGCGGGAGCGGCCCAGACGCGCCAGATCGCGCAGTCGGACGCGCGAGAGTTTGGAATCAATCATCTAGCGGAGATCCCGCACGCGCTGGATCTTGCCGCCGTCGGAGCGCGGGGCCTCGCCGGGGCCGACGAGCGTGACCGCCATCGTGCAGCCGATCGTGTCGCGCAGCAGCGACGCCGCGCGGACGGCGATCTCCTCGACGCGCTCGTCGGTGAGCGCCGCCAGGACGTCGGCCTTCGGCTCCACGAGCACCTCCACCTCGTCCAGGGTGCCCAGGCGCCGCACGACCAGCCCGAAGTGCGGCGACAGCTCCGGGACGCGGCCGAGGACGCCGCCGACCTGGCTCGGGTACACGTTCACGCCCCGGACGATCAGCATGTCGTCGCTCCGGCCCACGATCGGCCCCATGCGCGCGAGCGTGCGGCCGCACGAGCACGGCTCCCGCGAGAGCGAGCAGATGTCACCCGTCCAGTAGCGGACGAGCGGAAGCGCCTCCTTCGTGAGCGTCGTGAAGACGAGGACGCCCTCGTCGCCCTCCGCGACGGGCTCGCCGGTCTCGCGATCGACGATCTCCGGGAGGAAGTGGTCCTCGTTCACGTGGGAGCCGTCGCGCTCCTCGACGCACTCGCACGAGACGCCCGGGCCGATGACCTCGGAGAGCCCGAAGATGTTCGTGCAGGTGACGCCGAGCGAGGCGTCGATCTCCTCGCGCATCCGCTCCGTCCACGGCTCCGCGCCGAGGACGGCGTAGCGGAGGCTGATCTCCCCGGGCTCGGTCCCGCGCTCCGTGAGCGCGTGCGCGAGCGTGAGGGCGTAGCTCGGCGTGCACGTGATCACGTCCGGGCGCAGGTCCTGGATCAGCGTCAGCTGGCGCTCGGTCATGCCGCCCGACACCGGGACGACGTTCAGGCCCAGCCGTTCGCCGCCGTCGTGGATCCCGAGCCCGCCGGTGAAGAGCCCGTAGCCGTACGCGTTGTGCAGTGTCATTCCCGGCTCTGCGCCGCCCATGGCGAGCGCCCGCGCGTTCACGCGTGCGAAAAGGTCGAGGTCGCCCGCGGTGTACGCCACGATCGTCGGCTTGCCGGTCGTCCCCGACGAGGCGTGGATGCGCGCGAGCTGTTCGCGCGGGACCGCGAGCATCCCGAGCGGGTACGTGTCGCGGAGGTCGTCCTTGCGCGTGAACGGGAGCCGCGCGAGGTCGTCGAGCGAGCCGAGGTCGCCGGGCTCGACGCCCTCGAGCCGCTCACGGTAGAGCGGGACGCGCTCCTTCACCCGCGCCACGAGCGAGCGCACCCGCTCGAGCTGGAGCGCGGCCAGCTGCTCCAGCGGCATGGCCTCGAGCTCGGGCTCGAAGATCACACGCCGAGTATCCCGCAGGATGAGATGCTTTCGCCCGTGACGCTCGACCGCTCGAAGCTCTGGACCGGCGACCTGAACGCGAAGGCGCTCGAGCCGCAGCCGCGCGCGACCGTCGGGCTGTACGACACGACGCTCCGTGACGGCGAGCAGACCGTCGGCGTCGTGCTCTCGCCCGGGGACAAGCTGGAGATCGCAACCGCGCTCGACCGCGCCGGAGTCGACCGCATCGAGGCCGGGTTCCCGCGTGTGTCCGAGGACGACGCGCTCGCGGTCGAGCTCATCGTCGGCGCCAACCTGAACGCCGAGGTCTGGGGATTCGCGCGCGCGGTGCAGGCGGACGTCGAGGCGCTCGTCGAGCTCGGCGTGCGCGCGTCCGTGGTCGAGAGCCCCATCTCGGACGGGAAGCTGGAGGCGCTCGGGGTCTCGCGCGAGACGATGCTCAAGCGCATTCGCTCGGCGGTCTCGTTCGCCGCCCGCGAAGGGATCACGGTCGCGTTCTTCGGCGTCGACTCGAGCCGCGCCGACCTCGAGTTCCTGCGCGCGGCGTACGAGACGGCAGTCGACGCGGGCGCGGCCGAGGTGGTCGTCGTGGACACGCTCGGGATCGCGACGCCCGAGGCGGCCGCGTTCCTCGTGAACGAGGTCGCGGAGCGGCTCGACTACGAGATCCCCGTGCACTGGCACGGGCACAACGACTTCGGGCTGGCGACGGCCGCCGCCGTTGCGGCGGTGCAAGCGGGCGCCACCTGGGTGCAGGGCACGGTGAACGGGATGGGCGAGCGGGCCGGGAACGCCGACCTGGTCGAGGTCGCGCTCGCGCTGGAGGCGCTGTACGGGATCCCGACCCGCCTCGACCTCGTGCAGGCGCGCGAGCTGTCCGCGCTCGTACAGCGGCTCACCGGCACGCCGCTCCCGCCGTGGAAGCCGGCCACCGGCGAGAACCTGTTCACGCGCGAGTCCGGCGCGGTCGCGGCGCAGTTCCACGACCCGCCGGCGATCGAGCCGTACGCGTCCGAGCTCGTCGGCGCGCGACGCGGGATCGTGCTCGGGAAGAAGAGCGGGCTCGACTCGATCCGCATCAAGGCCGAGGAGCTCGGGCTCGACGTGCCCGAGGAGCGCTTCCCCGAGATCCTCGAGGCGGTGAAGCGCGCCGGGACGGAGAAGCGCGGCCTCGTGACAGACGACGACTTCAGGCGGATCGCGAACCGGACGCGAGGCGGCAACGGTATTGACTGACGTGACACGGCGCGGGATACTCGCCCGCATGGTGGGTCTCGGGGCGCCCGGCGGGCTGCTCGCGCGCCGGTGAGCGTGTCCCGCGTCTGCATCGTCGGCGGAGGCGTCATCGGGAGCCTCCTCGCCGGGCACCTCGCGCAGGTGTGCGAGGTCTCAGTGATCAAGCGGCGGCGGGAGCACGCGGACGCGCTGAACGCCGAGGGCCTGCGCGTCACCGGCAAGAGCGAGCTGCACGCGCGCGTGCAGGCGGCTGCGGATACGCGTGGGCTCCCCGAGCCCGACCTCGTGATCGTCTCGACGAAGGCCGCGGGCCTGCGCGGCGCAGCGCAGGCGCTCGAGGGCCACTTCCCCGAGGCGACGGTCATGACCGTGCTGAACGGCCTCGGCGCCGAGGAGATCGTCCGCGAGCACGGCGACTGGCAGCTCGTCTCGGCGGTCACGTTCATGAGCGGGACGAAGCACTCGGACACCGAGGTCGAGTACATCCTCGACACCGAGACGTGGCTCGGGCCGTACGAGGACACGCCGTTCGCGCGCGCCCGGGAGATCGCGGACGCGATCGTCGCCTCGGGCCTGAAGGCGGAGGCGCTCGAGGACGTGCGCCCGGCGCAGTGGTCGAAGCTGATCTTCAACGCGGCCGTGAACCCGGTCGCGGCGCTGACCGGGCTTCCGCACGACCCGCACTTCGCCGCCGAGGACGACCCGGCCGACCTCGGCCACCTCGTCCACGGGCTGGTCGACGAGGGGAAGGCGGTCGCGCGCGCGGCCGGGATCGAGCTGCACGACGACCCGTGGGAGATGAACGTGCTCGCCACGAGGCGCGGCTCGGCGCACTATCCCTCGATGCTCGAGGACGTCGACGCGCACCGACCCACCGAGATCGAGCTCATCACCGGCTCGGTCGTCCGCGAGGCCGCTCGTCACGGTGTCGCGGCCCCGCTCCACACCGCGCTCTACGCACTCGTGACCGCGAAGGAGTCCTCGTGGTCGTAGAGGCAGGCCAACCAACCCCCAGGAGGGATCGATGATTCGAGCTACGAAGGCGCTGCTCGCGCTCGTCGCGGTCACAGCCGTGGCGGCGGCGGTCGTCGCGGCCGGCAGCGCGACGCCACAGCAGGGCACCAGGACGGTCACCATCGGCTGGGCCTACGACGGCGTCGGCGCGATGTCCCCGTTCGACGGCCCCGCTCTCGCGACGGCCAAGACCCGCATCGCGCAGGTCAACAAGGGGAGCAACATCAAGCTCCGGCTCCTCACGTGCAACACGCAGAACAACAAGGCGGCGATCGCGAAGGCATGCGCGACGAAGCTGCTCGGCCAGCGCGCCGACATCATCATGACCACGTGCGACGTCGACCTCGCCGCCCCCGTCGTGCAGGAGGCCATCAACCGCGGGAAGCTCACGGTCGCGGCCTGCATCGGCACCGACCAGATGGGCCCGAAGCGCTTCGGGGCGAAGGGCCGCCTGGCGTTCTCGTTCGGGAACGTGGCGCAGGACGAAGGCTCGGCGATGGCCGAGTTCGCGTGGAAGCGCGGCTGGCGGTCGGCGTCGCTCGCGACGGACACCGTCATCGTCTACTTCCGCAACGTCGTGCAGGCGTTCGAGGCCCGCTGGAAGCAGCTCGGCGGCCGGATCGTCACGAAGGAGACGTACCAGTCGCTCGGCGGCAACCAGGCGTCGTGGCAGAACGTCGTCACGCGCCTGAACTCGAAGCGTGCGGACGTCATCGTCACGTCGACGGCGGCCGCGTTCGGCGCGCAGGTGCCGATCCTCAACGGCCTGCGCACGCTCGGGAACCGCACCCCGGTCCTGAACTCGTGGGCCGGTGACGGCAACTACTGGTACGGCGGCGCGAGCCCGGCCGTCTCGAACTACTACTACGTGACCTTCGCGTCGGCGTTCGGCGACGATCCCGACAAGCGGGTCAACGCGCTCGCGAAGGCGAACAGGGCCGCGATCGCGAAGGCCGGCTCCACCGGAGGCTTCATCACCGGGCCGGCTGCGATCGACGGGATCATGGTCGCGCTCAAGCGCACCGGCTCCACCGACGGCGCGAAGCTCGCGGCGGCGATGGAGAAGTTCAAGAATGTGAACACGCTGTCCGGCAAGGTGAGCTTCTCGCCGCAGCTGCACACCGTGTTCGGCCGGAAGTACCGCGTGATCCGCGTGGAGAACAACACGCCGCGCGTGCTCACGACGGTGGTGGCCAAGAGGGTCCCGAAGATCTAGGACCGCTTGGCGGACGATCCTCAGCGCGAGGACACGAGGCGGTCCGGGGCCACGCTCCGGGCCGCCTCGGTCTCGCGCGCCTTCGACGGAGTGCAGGCGCTCCGCGAGGTGACGCTGGAGCTGCATCGGAAGGAGATCGTCGGGCTGATCGGGCCCAACGGCGCGGGCAAGTCGACGCTCGTCAACGTCCTCACCGGCTTCGACTACCCCGATGCGGGCACCGTCGAGCTCGCGGGGCGCTGCATCACCCGCTGGAGCCCGCACAGGCGCGGGCGCCACGGCCTCGCACGCACGTTCCAGCACTCGCGGTCGTTCCGCGAGCTCACGGTGCGCGAGAACGTCGAGGTCGCGGCGCTCGGATCCGGGGCGGGCGTGAGGGAGGCACGCCGGCGCGCGGACGACCTCCTCGAGCGGCTGAGCCTGACGCAGTACTCATCGGCGCCGGCGGGGTCGCTCTCGCACGGTGACGAGCGGCGGCTCGGCGTCGCGCGGGCGCTCGCGACCGAGCCGCGCTTCGTGCTCATGGACGAGCCCGCGGCCGGGCTGCCGGAGGCGGAGGTGCCGGACTTCGCCGCGGTCGTGCGCTCGGTGCGGGACGAGCACGGCGCGGGCGTGCTCCTCATCGACCACAACATGGCGCTCGTGATGGAGGTCTGCGATCGGATCCAGGTGCTCGACCACGGCGCCACGCTCGCGGAAGGCGACCCGCGGGAGATCCGCGCCAACCTCGACGTCGCGGCCGCGTACCTCGGCGACAGCGCGGTGCACGAGGACGCCTCGTGAGCGACTCCGCACTCGCCGTCTCCGAGCTCGAGGTCGCGTACGGCGCCGTCCCGGCCGTGCGCGGCGTCTCGTTCGCGGTCGGCGAGGGCGAGATCGTCGGCCTCATCGGGCCGAACGGCGCCGGGAAGTCGACGACGCTGCACGCGATCGTCGGCCTCGTCCCCGCCCGCGGCGGCGACGTGACGTTGCGCGGCCGCTCGCTGCGCGGATGGTCGCCGGAGCGGATCGCGCGTGCCGGAGTGGCTCTCGTGCCCGAGGGCCGCCGGCTGTTCGCCGAGCTCACGGTGGAGGAGAACCTCCGCCTCGGGCTGGCCGCGCGGCGCGAGAACGGCTCCGCGCGCGACGCGCTCGCCGAGGTCTTCGCGCTCTTCCCGGTGCTGGAGGAGTTCAGACGCCGGCACGCGGGCGCGCTCTCGGGCGGCCAGCAGCAGCAACTCGCGATCGCGCGCGCGCTCGTCGCGAAGCCGAGCGTGCTCTTACTCGACGAGCCCTCGCTCGGTCTCGCCCCGACTATCGTCGACCTCGTCTTCTCGACGCTCGCGCAGATCCGCGACCGCGGGCTCGCGATCCTCCTCGTCGAGCAGCGCGCACAGAGAACGGTCGCGCTCGCCGACCGCACGCACGTGCTCGCGAACGGCGAGCTCCGGCTCGAGCTGACGCCGAGGGACGCGGGCGACACCGACAGGATGATCGCCGCGTACCTCGCATGAGCGCCGTCCTCGCCAGCGGGCTCACCGACTTCCTGCGCGACGCGGTCGATCCCCAGGTGCAGGCGGACGCGATGGGGCTCGGCGCGATCTTCGCGCTCATGGCCGTCGGCATCGGGCTCGTCTTCGGCGTGCTCCGCCTGATCAACTTCGCGTACGGGCAGCTGATCATGGCCGGCGGGTTCGCGCTCGCGTTCGCATCGGAGCGAGGGTGGCCGGTCGTCGCGGGGATCGCGCTCTGCGTCGTCGTGGTGGTGGGGCTGTCGCTGGTGATGGAGCGGATCGTCTTCCGGCCGCTGCGCGGCCAGTCTCCGGCGTCGATGCTGGTCGCGACCTTCGCGGTCGCGTTCCTCCTCCAGTCGATCGCGCTCATCTGGTTCGGGCCGCTGGGGAAGAACGCGATCTCGCTGGTGGAGCTGAACCAGCCGGTGTCGATCGGCTCGGTCGAGGTGCGGAAGATCTCGGTCGTCTCGCTCGCGACGGCGCTCGTCGCGCTGGCGCTGCTCGTGCTCCTGCTCAACCGGACGTCGATCGGGCTGCACATGCGCGCGGCCGCGCTCGACTTCCCGACCGCGCGGCTCGTCGGCGTGCGCGCGAACGCGGTGAGTGCGGTCGCAGTGGTGCTCGCGGGGCTCCTGGCGGCGACGGGGGCCGTGCTCCTGACCGTCCAGTACCCGACGGTGACGCCGACCTTCGCGCTCCGGGAGACGATCATCGTCCTCGCGGGCGTCGTCCTCGGCGGGATGAACCGCCTCTACTCGGCGACGCTCGGCGGGTTCGCGATCGGCTACGTCTTCGGCGTCCTCGGCGGCGCGCTGCCGACGAACCAGAGCCAGTACCTGACGTCCTTCGTCTTCGCCCTCGTGATCGTCGTCCTCCTGCTGCGGCCGGAGGGGCTGTTCACGCGCGGGGGGCGGGTCGTGGAGCGCGTGTGAGGGCGCCGCGCTCGCTCGTGCAGCTGATCGGGCCCGTCGGGCTCGTCGTCGCCGCCGCGCTCGTCGGCGCGACCGTCTCGCGCACGACCGAGATCTACTTCATCAACGCGCTCGTCGCGGTCTCGATGGTGGTGGCGCTGTACGTCTTCGTCGGGAACTCGGGTGTCCTCTCGTTCGGGCACATCAGCTTCGTCGCCGTCGGCGCGTGGACGGCCGGCGTGCTCTCGGTGCCGGAGGCCGAGAAGCCCGCGTTCATGCCGTACCTCTTCGGCTTCCTGCGCGACACGACGGTCGGGAACGTCGAGTCGCTCGTGCTCGCGGGGGTAGTGGCGGGCGTCTTCGCGCTGCTCGTCGGGCTGCCGCTCATGCGGCTCTCGGGTCTCGCCGCCGGGATCGCGACGTTCGCCGTGCTCGAGATCACGAACAACGTGCTGCGCTACTACGAGAACGTCGGGCCGGGGCTGAACACGTTCTCGTCCGTGCCGGAGACGACCGGCCTCACGCAGGCCGCGCTCGGCGCGCTCGTCGTCATCGTGATCGCCTTCGCGTACCAGCGGAGCCGCTTCGGGCGGCAGCTGCGCGCGGCGCGTGAGGACCCCGCGGCGGCGCGTGCGGTCGGCGTCTCCATCTACCGGCAGCGGCTCGCCGCGTTCGCGCTCTCCGGGTTCCTCGCCGGACTCGCGGGAGGGCTGTACGTGCACTTCCTGCCGCTCCAGATCGACGG
Organism: Actinomycetota bacterium; assembly: GCA_004366385.1. Taxonomy (GTDB): domain Bacteria; phylum Actinomycetota; class Thermoleophilia; order Gaiellales; family Gaiellaceae; genus GMQP-bins7. The sequence goes on along the minus strand of SIRU01000033.1, from coordinate 235,740 downwards.
CGTGTACCTCGACCTCACGTTCATCACGCTCGCGATGCTCGTGATCGGCGGCGCCACGTCGCTCTGGGGCGCGGTCGTCGGGGCGCTCGCGGTGAGCGCGCTCGACTCCGTGCTCGCGAATGCCGAGACGGGGATCACGATCCTCGGCTGGTCGTTCGACGTGCCGGCGGGGACGCGGCTCGTCGTCGTGAGCGCACTGATGGCGCTCGTGCTCATCCTGCGGCCGAGCGGGCTCACGGGCGGGAAGGAGCTCGCGTTCGGGTCGCTGCGACGGCTGCGGCCGGCCCCTGCGGAGGCGGTCGAGTGAGGGTCTGCGTGATCGGCTGCGGCGCCGTCGGGTCGCTCTTCGCGGCCAACCTCGCCCAGCTCGAGGACGTCGAGGTGTGGGCGTACGACCTCGCTGTCGACCACGTCGAGGCGATCAACGCCAACGGGCTCCGGCTGACCGGCGCGGGGGAGGTCGTCGGGAACGTGCGCGCCACCGCGGACGCGTCCGAGCTCCCCGCCTGCGACGTCGGGATCGTCGCGACGAAGGCGATGCACACCGACGCCGCGCTCGCCGCCACGGCTCACGCGTTCGCCGACGGCGCAGTCGCGTCGGTGCAGAACGGGATCGGGAACGAGGAGGTCGTCGCGCGCCACGTCCAGCGCGTGATCCGCGGGACGACGTTCCCGGCCGGGAAGATCCTCGAGCCGGGTGTCGTGCAGTGGGACGTGAAGGGCGAGACGGCCTTCGGCCCGTTCGAGCCCGCGCCCGCGCCGATGGAGACGATCGAGGCGCTCGCGGACGCCTGCACCCGCGCCGGGATGCCGTCCAAGGCGCTTCCGGACGCGCGTCCCGCCCAATGGCGGAAGGTGATCTTCAACGCCGCCACGAACCCGATCGGGGCGCTCACCGGCCTCACGCACGGCCGCGTTTGCGAGCGGCGGGACCTGCGCGCGCTCGTCTCCGCGCTCGTCGACGAGGGCCGGACAGTCGCGGAAGCACAGGGGATCGAGCTCGACGAGGACCCGGAGGCGCTGATCGACCACGCCGCCCGCAAGGACGTGGCCTACGATCACAGGGCCAGCATGCTCCAGGACGTCGAGGCCCGCCGCGCGACCGAGATCGCCTTCCTGAACGGCGGGATCGGCCGCTTCGGCCGCGAGCTCGGCGTCCCGACGCCGCTGAACGACGCCGTCACGCAGCTCGTCACCGCACTCGAGGACTCGTGGCGGCGCTGACCCCGGAGCTCCAGCGCCGGCACGCGAACGTGCGCGCAGCGATGGCCGACCACTCACTCGACGCGCTCGTCGTCGCCGGGAGCGAGTACTCGGGCTTCGAGGGCGCGGTCACGTACCTCTCCGGCTTCCAGATCGTCCACCGCTACGCGTACGTCGTCGTGCCCGCGGACGGCGACGCGTTCGTCGTCTTCCCGAGCGAGGCGCGCTACGTCGGCGAGCACGGGACGGCCGAGCTCGAGCAGGCGTTCCACGACCGGCCGGGCGAGCTGATCGCGCAGCGTGCGCGCGACGCGGGGTGGCGGCGCGTCGGCGTGTACGGGCTCGACTACGTCATGCCCGTGCGCGACTACCGCGCGCTGGAGGGGCTCGAGGTCGTCCCCTTCGACGTCGAGCTCGACCTCGCGCGGGCGGTCAAGAGCGAGGCCGAGCTCGAGTCCGTGCGCGACTCGGTGCGGATCAACACGCGCGGCTTCGAGGCCTTCCTCGAGGCCTACGCGCCCGGCAAGAGCGCGGCCGAGGTGATGGCCGCGGCGGAAGAGTGGTTCGTCGCCGAGGGCTGCGGCCGGCTGACGATGAACATGGTCCTCACCGGGACGGACACCTTCGCGCGCCCGGAGTTCAAGATCGCGCGCCGCGAGGAGGCGCTCGGGCACTTCGTCCTTCCGTCGCTCGAGGTTGCCGGCCCGGGGATGCACTGGGTCGAGGTCTCGCGCGCGATCGCCTCCGCCGAGGCGACGATCTCGCCGGACACCGCGCACATGCTCGACGCGTACCTCGAGTACTTCGAGGCCGCGCGCTCGGCGCTGCGCCCGGGAGCGACGTGCCACGACGTCCACCGCGCAGTCTCGAAGGGCTTCCTCGAGCGCGGCTACCACCTCGGCCACGTGACCGGGCACTCGATCGGGATGACGATGATCGAGCACCCGAAGATCGGCGAGGGCGTCGAGACCGAGCTCCACGAGAGCATGGTCTTCTCGATGCACCCGCACGCGATCGCGCCGAACGGCGAGGACTGCCTGTACATGCAGGAGACCTGGCTCGTGACGGCGGACGGCGGCGAGCCGCTCTCCGGGCTGCCGATGCAGGTCTTCACCCGCTGAGCGGGGTCTCCCGAAGCCGTCGGGCGGCTACAATCGACCCCGTGAGCTGGCCGTGGCTCGTGTTGCTCGTCCTCGCGGCCGCGCTGGTCGTGGCGGTGGAGTTGCCGCGGCTCGGGCGTCGCTTCGGCGCCGATGCGCGCCGCCAGCGCGAGCGCCGGAAGCGCAAGGCCCAGTTCCAGGTCATCACGACGGAGGACGAGGAGTCGGACGAGTTCATCCGCTCGGTGCAGGCCGACCTCGACTCGCTCCCGACGATCGAAGAGCGGGACCGAAGGACGTAGCGCCGGGCCCCGAGGGCGACTGCGCGATCCGCCGCGCCCGGAGGCTCCGAGACGAGCTGCTGACGAACGAGATCCGGCTAACCGCGAACCGTGAACGTCGCCGTCAGCACGCGGGTGTTCGGGAGGATGCGGCTGACGTTCTCCGTGTTCTTCGTCTCCTGGTAGTCGGAGACTCGGAGCCGGAGGCGGTGCGTGCCGGGCGGCAGGCCGGCGGTGCTCACGCGGATCACGCCGCGGCGGTACGTCGTGGGTGTGCGGAGGCCGTTCACGCGCGCCTCGATCGACTGCGGGTAGATGCCCGACCCCGCGTCCGTCGCCGCGACGGGTAGCGGGCTCCCGAGCGCGACCGACCGGGAGCGCACCTTCAACACCGGCGGCTTCGTGTCGTTCACCCACAGGCGGAACGTGAAGCGGCCGGCGCCCGCGCGCGTGCCGCTGTCGAAGACGATCGCATACTGCCCGCGGCGCGGCGACAGGGCGGCGGCAGCCGGCACGCCGGTGCGGAAGCCCTCGAGGTACGGGTTGTGGTGCACGGGCAGGCCCGCGTAGCCGGTGAGGCGGTTCTCGTCCGTCCCGGAGACGATGCGCGGCTCCACCCGGCTGCCGGGCGCGCGGTTCGTGATCACGACGCCGAAGTTCGCGATCTTCCGGCGGACGGTGAAGCGGTAGACGAGCTCCGGCCCGGCGAGGGTCGCGCGCGCGCCGAGGCCGCGCGGGTCCTCCGGGTAGCGGTAGCGGGCGACGAGTGCCGGCCGCCCCTTCGTCGACGCGCTGAACGTTCCCGGGCCGCGCAGGGTGAGGAGGCGGTGGCGGGCGAGCCGCTGCTGGGTCACGCGGCCCCAGAACGGGATGCGGCGCACGTCGCCCCCGCGCGTGAGCGTCACGTAGCCCGCGAGCTCGCCCTGCGGCGCGTTCGCGGCAGCGCGCACCTCGTATCCGAGCTGGCCGGGCACCGTGACCGTCGGCGCGCTCAACACGACCGAGACGCCTGCCGGCATGCTCAGCCGGTCGACCGCGACCGTCCACGGGCCGGGGCCGGAGCCGGCGTCGCGCAGCCTGATCGTCCCGGTGCTCGCGACTCCGCGCTCGGTCAGAAGCCCGAACGACAGCGACGAAGGCTCGGCGAGCACGAGTGGCTTGTCGGCCGCGGTCAGCGACACGACGCCGCCGCCCTGGAACGAGGGGCCGACGCGCGTGCCGCGCTCGTTCACGGCGTCGAGGCCGGTCTGCACGAGCGCGGACTTGACGTCCGCGACGCTCCAGCTCGGATGCCGTTGCACGAGAAGGGCTGCGGCCCCGGCCACGTGCGGCGCGGCCATGCTGGTTCCCGAGAGGCCGCCCCAGCCGCCTGGGACGCTCGAGAGCACGCCGACACCGGGCGCGGCCACGTCCGGCTTCAGACGCAGCGACATCGTCGTCGGGCCGACTGAGGAGAAGTCCGCGTGCAGCCGGGAGCCGCCGCCGAGCTCGACGGCGCCGACCGAGATCGCGCGCGCGGAGTTCGCCGGGGACGAGATCGAGCCCGCGCCTGCGTCGTTGAAGTCGTTCCCCGCGGCGACCACCGGCACGACGCCGCGCTTCGCGGCCGCGTCCAGCGCGAGCGCCACGACGTCGCGGCTCGGCTCGATCTCCGGCTCGCCGATCGAGAGGTTGATCACGTCCATGCCGTCGCGCACGGCCGCCTCGATCGCGGCGACGATCTCCGGCGCGTTCCCGTTCGGGCTCAACCCCGCGTCCGTGCGCACGAGCGCCTTGTAGTTGCCGACGTACGCGCGCGGGGCGACGCCCGAGACCGCGCGCCCCGCCGCGCTCGTGCTCGCGTTCCCGGCGGCAATGCCGGCGACGTGCGTGCCGTGGCTCGACTCGTCCCCGTCGAACGCGAGGCGCGCCGCCTTGGTCTTCGCCGACGGGGGCGCAAACGCGCGCGCCACGATCACCTTCGCGTTCGTGAACCTGGCCTGGCCCTTGGGGAAGCCGGCGGGCATCGCGTAGCCGGCGGGATTGAAGAAGGGGTGCCTGTGGTCGACGCCCGTATCGATGATCCCGATCTTCACGCCCTGGCCCGCGGTCGAGAGGCCGGCGCCCCAGAGCGCCGTCGCGCCGATCTGCTGCGGCGTGGCGTCGAGCTGCGGGCGGTAGCCGCTCGCCGAGTGGACGCCGCGGACGCCGGTGAGCCCGCGGAGCGTTGCGAGGTCGCGCCGAGGGAGCACGACCGAGACGCCGTTCGCGACGAGCTCGTAGCGCCAGCGGATCCGCGCATCCGGGAGCGCCCGGGCGAGCTCCCGCCGGAAGGCGCGCTGCTCGGCGCGGATCTGCGCGAGGCTCCCGAGCGCCGGTGTTTCGAGGGTGACCACGACGTGTGCGGACGGTGCGGCTGTCGCCGGCTCGGGTGCGCGGGCGGTCCCGCCGAGCGCGAGCACGGCCGGGACCAGCACGAGGTACGCGGCGATCCGGGTCACCGAGGAGTGAGACGTCGCGGAGCTAGAATCGGACGGCCCGCGGATGTGGCGGAATTGGTAGACGCGCACGGTTCAGGTCCGTGTGCCCGTAAGGGCGTGGAGGTTCAAGTCCTCTCATCCGCATCGTCTCGTGACAGCCGGATCTCGTGCGTGGCGCGGGATCCGCCGCCTGTGGAGAAATTGGTGCGAACGTGGCACGGTCCGGCGTCCCACCTGGCACGGGTCTCGCGGTACGCTCGACGCGGGTGGAGGGTGGCCGAACACCCCACCCAGGGTGGGGCTGTGGGCGTGGAGTCGCGTGACGTGTGTGAGCCGCCACGATCGTTGCGCTACGCGGTGAGCGCCGCCAGCACGTCGTCGGCGTGCTCGTCGGGCTTCACGCTGCGCATGACCTTCTTCAGGTTCCCGTCCGCGTCGATGACGAACGTCGAGCGCTCGACGCCCATGTACTCGTTGCCCATGTACGTCTTCATGACCCAGGTGCCGTAGGCCTCGGCGACGTCGTGCTCCTCGTCGGCCAACAGCGTGAACGGGAGCGAGTACTTCTCCCGGAACTTCGCGTGACTCTCCGGCGAGTCCGGGCTGACGCCGAGAACGACCGCGCCGGTGCGCTCGAAGTCGCTCCACGCGTCGCGGATCCCGCACGCCTGCACGGTGCAGCCGGGCGTGTCGTCCTTGGGATAGAAGTAGAGGACGACGGGCTTGCCGCGGAGCGACTCGAGCGAGACCTCCTCGCCTGTGTCGCTCGGGAGGGTGAACGTCGGGGCGGGCTTTCCTTCCTCGATCACGGCTTCGGCTCCTCGGTAGGGTGCGCGCGATGGTAGCCGTGCACGTCGCCCTCGGGATCGCCGTGCTCGTGGTGTGCTTCGGTGCGGCGGCGCTCGGGCTCGTCGCGCACCGGCGCGGTGTCGCCGGCGCCTGGGTCGCGCACTCGCTGGTGCTCGCGCAGACGACGCTCGTCGCGCAGGCGGGAGTGGGGCTGCTGCTGCCGTTGGACGGGCGGCGCGCGCCCGACCGGCTCCACTACACGTACGGGGCGCTCGCGCTCGGGGTCGCCCTCTCACCGTGGTTCTACGCGCCGGAGTCGGGGCCGAGGCGGCTGCTCTGGTTTTCCGGGACGACGTTGCTCGCGGGGGCGCTCGCCGTGCGGGCGTACATGACGGGGTCGTGAGAGGGCTCTGGGACCGGATCCCGCCGCTCGCACGCGGGCTCGCGCTCATCGCGCTCGTGGCCGGCGTCGTCGTGTTCCTCTCGCTCCAACCGGTGCTCGCGGCCGTCGGCGGGCTCGTCCGGATCGCGTTCTTCCTCGCGATCGCCTTCTTCCTCTTCCTCGTCTGGCGGGAGAAGCGAGGCGACCTGGAGGCGTGGGAGGACCGCAACCGGCGGCTGTTCTACGCGGCGATCCTGCTCGCGGTGATCGCGGTCGGGCTCTACATCGGGTGGGGGCTGCCGGGCAACCGGGACGCGTTCGCGCTCGTCGCGACCCTGGCCGCGTGCGTCTTCGCGATCGTCCGCGTCTGGCGCCTCGAGCACCGGTACTGAGCCACGTCTCGTGTGCGCTACGGCCGGCCACGCCGGCCAGGTCCGGATGTGACGTGGCGCCAGCTGCACTGAATGTACACCGAAGCCTCTGCTACCCGCTCGACGGCGCAGCCGTGTAGGCAGCGACTAGACACGGTGTCTGACACCGAATTCGGGTGGGGAGACCACGTCGCGGCGAGCGACCGGCGTCCGAGGGCCCGGGGCTACGCTTGCCTCCGCGATGGCGGAGCTCGATGAGAAGCTGATGTCGCTGCCGCGCGGGCCGGGGGTCTACCTCTTCCGCGACGCGAACGGCGCGATCCTCTACGTGGGGAAGGCGAAGTCCCTGCGCGCGCGCGTCCGCAGCTACTTCCAGCGCGGCGACACGCGACCCGCGATGGTGCCGCTCGTCGGGAAGATCGCCGACGTCGAGGTCATCGTCACGCGCACCGAGGCGGAGGCGCTGCACCTCGAACAGAACCTCGTGAAGCGGCACCGGCCGCCGTTCAACATCCGGCTCCGCGACGACAAGTCGTTCCCGTACATCGCGGTCACGCTCGAGGACGAGTACCCGCGCGTCATGTTCACGCGCGAGCGGCACCGCCGCGGCACCGTCTACTTCGGGCCGTACGCGAACGCGAAGAAGGTGCGCGAGACGCTCGACGTCCTCAACCGCGTGTTCAGGTTCCGCCCCTGCGAGGGGCCGAAGCCGGGCCGCCACTCCGGGATCCCGTGCCTGGACTTCCACATCGACCGCTGCTTCGCCCCGTGCGTGGGGAACATCTCGGCGGAGGAGTACGGCGAGCTGATCGACGGTGTGATCGGCTTCCTCTCCGGCGACACGAAGCCGATCCTGTCCGAGCTCGAGGGGCTGATGCGGGATGCGGCCGCGGACGAGCGCTTCGAGGACGCCGCCCGCTACCGCAACCGGCTCTTCTCCATCCGCCACCTCGCCGAGAGGCAGGCCGCCGACCAGCGCGCCGTCGGGACGGTCGACGTGATCGGGCTCGCGATCGACGGCGACAAGGCGACCGTGCAGGTGTTCCCGCTCCGCGACGGGAAGATGATCGACCGCTACGGGTTCCACCTCGAGAACGTCGTCGAGGACGACCCGCTGGCGGTGCTGGAGGCGTTCGTGACCGAGTACTACGGCTCGGCGCCGAGCGTGCCGCCGCAGGTGCTGGTGCCGGCCGGGATCACCGAGACGGGCGCGATCGCCGAGTTCCTCTCGGAGCGGCGCGGCTCGCGCGTGGAGGTGCGCGCGCCGGCGCGCGGCGAGAAGCGGCGGCTCGTGGAGCTCGCGACCGAGAACGCGCAGCTTGCGCTCGAGCAGGACGTCGAGGCGCGCGAGGCGCAGCGGCTCCGTCGCGTCGCCGCGCTCGAGGAGCTCCGCGAGTGCCTCAACCTCGAGAGCCTCCCGCTGCGGATCGAGTGCTTCGACGTCTCGAACATCCAGGGCGAGGCGATAGTCGCGTCGATGACCGTCTTCGTCGACGCGCGGCCGAAGAGTGCGCACTACCGCACGTTCTCCGTGCGCGGGCTCGACGGGCAGGACGACGTGGGCGCGATGCGCGAGGTCGTCTCGCGCCGGTTCGCGCGGATGCGCGCGGAGGAGGTGGACGAGAGCTTCTCGCAGCTGCCGAACCTCGTCGTCGTGGACGGCGGCAAGGGCCAGCTCGCGGCCGCCCTGGCCGCAATCGACGCCCTCGACCTGCCGCGCGTGGCCGTGATCGCGCTGGCGAAGCGCGAGGAGGAGGTGTTCGTCCCGGGCGCGCCGGCGCCGGTTCGGCTCGACCCGCACGGGCCGGGGCTTCAGCTCCTCCAGCGTGTCCGAGACGAGGCGCACCGCGTCGCTCTGCGCTACCACCGGCGCCGGCGCGACTCGAAGGCGATGGAGACGATCTTCGAGACGCTGCCCGGGATCGGCCCGGCGCGGCGGCGCGCGCTCATCCGGCACTTCGGATCGGCGCAGCGGTTCCTGGAGGCGTCGCAGGAGGAGCTCGAGGGCGTCCCCGGGCTCCCGCAGAAAACGGCGCGCGCGGTCTACGCGCAGCTGCACAAGGCCGGGCCGTCCTGAGGCTGGGTGTCAGGCTTCAGGCTGACACCGGTCTTGGTCGAACGCGATCGCACACCGCGGTGAGCCTGACCCCGCGACCCGTCACGGTGGGGCGGTGCCGTCGAGCGCCCTCGAGTAGCGGAACGTCCGCAGCGTGAGCGCGATCGCGGTGAAGCCGACGACGACGTTCGTCGCGACCGTCGTGAGCTTCATGCCGACGCTGAACGCGAGCAGCTGGGAGGACGGGGCCGCCCCGCGGAAGACGTACAGCAGGAACGCCTGCTCGGTCCCGATCCCGGCCGGGGTGAGCGGCACGAGGGTCGCGAGGCTCGACGACACCTGCACGAGGAGGACGTTCTCGAGCGACTGCGGGATCCCGAACGCGTCGAGCAGGAACCAGACGGTGACGAGTCGCAGTGTCCAGTCAGCGGCCTGCCAGGCGGCGACCGTTCGGAAGTACTGCGCCGGGCTCTGGAGGACGGCGAACGCCTGTCGCACGCGACCCCAGAAGTTCACGACGTGCCCGCTGATCCAGACGCCGACCGCGACCAGGAGGATGAGCAGCGCCGCGACGACGAGCTGGGCCGCGAGCGGTCTCTCGAGCAGCCACGCGAAGTCGAAGGTCGGTAGCCGAGGGAGGTCGCCGAAGCCGGGAAACGCATCCTGCGTCGTGACGGCCCAGAGCAGGATCGCCGACGACGCGACGATGTCGAAGATCGAGAGCACGAGCGTGCTCGACACGAGCGTCGTGTACGTGCTCCCGGGCACTGCTCGGTGTGCGAGGACGACACGAACGGCGTCGCCCGCCCGCACGGGCACGATCGCGTTCACGCCGACCCCAGCTGCGTACGCGCCGAAGATCGACCTCCGCTGGATCTTCACGTCGGGGTACGCCGCACCGAGGACGTTCCGCCAGGCCAGGCTCGTGCACCCGAACTTCGCCACGTGCGCCACGATCGCGAGCAACATCGGGAGCAGCTGGACCGCGGTGAGCTGGTCGAGGAAGGCGTCGATCCCGTCGAGGACGCGGATCACGCCCGTCAGTCTCGCGGTCTAGATGGTTGCTGCCGCGAGATCGCCTGCTCCGGGGCGCGGGCCGGCCGCTCGGGGGCGTGGCGGGAGAGCGGCCGCAAGGCTGGACGCCTTGGGGCCGTTCTGCCGGCGCGAAGCGCACGCGGCGGCTATGGCCGCGACGCGGCCGTGCCCGCGGCGGGAGCGGCCCCGACGCGACGGATCGCGCATCCGGACGCGCGAGATCGTGGCTGCAACCATCTAGCCGGTCGGTCGGTCGCCGTCCGGCCCGAGGTATGGGTACCGGTAGTCGGTCGGCGGGACGAACGTCTCCTTGATCGTCCGCGGCGTCACCCAGCGAATGAGGTTCCACAGCGAGCCCGCCTTGTCGTTCGTCCCGCTCGCCCGCGCGCCGCCGAAGGGCTGCTGGCCGACGACGGCGCCGGTCGGCTTGTCGTTGACGTAGAAGTTGCCGGCCGCGTAGCGGAGCGCGTCCTGCGCGTCGTCGATCGCGGCGCGCTCGGTGGCGAAGACGGCGCCGGTGAGACCGTACGGCGCGGTTTCGTCGACGAGCCTCAGCGTGTCGTCCCAACGCTTCTCGTCGTACACGTACGTGGTGACGATCGGTCCGAAGAGCTCGTCGCGGAGGAGCCGGAATCCCTTGTCCTCGGTCGCGATCACGGTCGGCTCGACGAAGTAGCCCTCCGAGTCGTCGACCGATCCGCCGGTGAGGATCTCGGCGCCGGCAGAGCGCGCCTCCTCGATCGCGTCCGCGTGCGTCCTGAACGCGCCCGCGTCGATGACGGCGCCCATGAAGTTCTCGAAGTCCGCGACGTCGCCCATCTTGATCGAGGTCACGTCCTCGACGAGCCGCTCCTTCACCTCGGGCCAGAGGTTCGACGGGATGTAGAGCCGCGAGGCCGCGGAGCACTTCTGGCCCTGGTACTCGAAGGAGCCGCGGACGATCGCCGTCGCGACCGCCTCCGCCTCGGCGGACGGGTGCGCGAGGATGAAGTCCTTCCCGCCCGTCTCGCCGACGATCCGCGGGTAGTTGCGGTACGAGCCGACGTTGCCGCCGACGGTCGCCCACATCGAGTTGAAGACCTCGGTCGAGCCGGTGAAGTGGATGCCCGCGAGCTCGGGGCTCCCGAGCGCCGCGCTCCCGACCGTCGCACCCGAGCCGTAGACGAGGTTGATCACGCCGTCGGGGAGCCCGGCGGCTTGCATGAGCCGCATGAGGTAGTACGCCGAGAGCGCCGCCGTCGACGCGGGCTTCCAGACGACCGTGTTTCCCATCAGCGCGGGCGACGACGAGAGGTTGCCGCCGATGCACGTGAAGTTGAACGGGCTCACCGCGAGCACGAAGCCCTCGAGCGCGCGGTACTCCATCCGGTTCCAGATGCCGGTCGGCGAGTACGGCTGCTCGGCGTAGATCCGTGTGACGAACTCGGCGTTGAAGCGCCAGAAGTCGATCATCTCGCAGACGGCGTCGATCTCCGCCTGGTGCACCGTCTTCGACTGGTTCAGCATCGTCGCCGCGTTCACGGTCGAGCGCCACGGGCCGGAGAGCAGCTCGGCCGCGCGGAGGAAGACGGCGGCGCGCTCGTGCCAGGGCATGCGCGACCACTCGGCGTGGGCCGCGCGGGCCGCGTCGATCGCCTGTTGGACGTGCTCCGGGCCGCCCTTCGCGACGTCGGCGAGCACGTGGCTCTTCCGATGCGGCATGACGGCCTCGAAGGTCTCGCCGGTGTCGACGTCCTTGCCGCCGATGACCATCGGGATGCGGATCCGCTCGCCTTCCATCTGGCGCAGCCGCTGCCGGAGCGCCTCTCGCTCCGGCGATCCGGGTGCGTAGTCGAGGATGGGCTCGTTGACGGGGGTCGGGGGCTTGAAGATTCCGGGAGCGCTCATGGGCCGATTGTATGGTCGTGGCGATGCGGGCGGAGCACACGCGGTACGAGGTGCCCGGGTGGGGGGTCGGGGAGCTGTGGACGGATGCGGGCGGCGTGCTGCTCGCGCACGAGATCGCATTCGAGCCCGGTGCCGGCCCGGACGAGCTCGTTCGTGCGCGCCCCGCGGTTCGCGCGCGCTCCCCCAAGGGGGCGGCGAGCCCCCCAACCGGCACGCTATCGGGGATCCCCTCACGGGTGGGGAACGGGACCGCGACAAGTGTGCGCCGATCTTCGCGGGCGAGCCTGCAGGCGGGGGGAAGCGGGCGCGGGCGGCCGGCCCCCGCCTCGGAGCGTCACGCCACCGCGGCTGAGCGGGCAGCCGGTCCCGCGGCCGCGCGCGTCGTCGAGCTCGCCCGCGCGTTCCTCGCCGGGGAGGACGTCTCGTTCGACGACGTCGAGCTCGACCTCTCGTGGGCGACGCGCTTCCAGCACGCCGTCGCGACGACGCTCCGCGCCGTCCCCCGCGGCGAGGTCGTCGGCTACGGGGAGCTCGCCGCGCTCGCCGGGTACCCGCGCGCGGGCCGTGCGGCCGGGACGTTCTGCGCGCACAACCGCTTCCAGCTGGTGCTCCCGTGCCACCGCGTCGTCGGCGCGGGCGGCATCGGCGGCTACGGCTCGACGGGAGTCGAGGTCAAGCGGCGGCTGCTCGCGCTCGAGGGCGTCCGCATGTGACGAGCTCGGAGGACGTCCGCGAGGAGCTCGCGCGCATCGCGCCCACCCGCGCGTGCGACCGGCTGGCGGAGCTGTCCGCGCTCCTCCACGCCGCCGGCAGCCTCCACCTGCGCGCGCGCGGCGCCTGGTCGCTCCACCTCGACCTCGCGAGCGGCGCCTCGGCCCGCCGGGCGTTCTCACTCCTCCGCGAGGAGGGGATCCGCTCGGAGATCCGCACGTACCGTCGCCGCGCGTTCGACCGCGCGACTCGTTTTCAACTCCACGTCGAGGGATCGGACGACGCGCTCACGACCTTCGTCGCCGCAGGCGTCCTGACCCGCGCACACGGGCCGCTCGAGCGGCCACAGCGCCGCGTGGTCGCCCGTTCCTGCTGCCGCAGCGCGTATCTGCGGGGCGCGTTCCTCGGCGGGGGCTCCCTGTCGCTCGGGCGCGCCCCGCACCTCGAGCTCCGGACGGCGTCAGCCGCGGGCGCGCGCTTCCTGGCGGAGACGGCCGAGGCTGCCGGCGCTCGTCTCCTCGTCGCGGAGCGGCCGAGCCATGCGGTCGCGTACGCGAAGAGCTGGGACGACATCGAGTCCGTGCTCGCGCTGACGGGCGCGGTCGACGCCGTGCTCGCGCTGGAGGAGCGCTCCGTCGTCGCGGCGACGAGCGAGCGGGCGAACCGGCTTGCGAACGCCGACCATGCGAACCTCGTGCGGACGAGTGAGGCTGCGCGGTCCCAGCTCGAGGCGGTCGCGCGCCTCACGGCCGACGGGCGCCTCGCGCGCCTCCCTGCGCCTCTCCAGGAGGCGGCGGAGCTCCGGCGGCGCCACCCCGCCGACTCGCTCCGCGAGCTCGCCGCCCGCACCGACCCGCCCGCCTCCAAGGCTGCGATGCACCGGCGCCTGCGGCGCCTGGAGGAGCTGGCTGACCTGCCGGGTTAGACTCGCCGGGCGGGCCAACGACACGAGGGAGGGACGACACGACATGGCGATTCGCGTCGGCATCAACGGCTTCGGCCGCATCGGGCGGAACTTCTTCCGCGCCCAGCACGCGCTCGGCGCGGACATCGAGATCGTCGCGCTGAACGACCTCGGCGACGCGAAGACGATGGCGCACCTCCTGAAGTACGACTCGAACCTCGGCCCGTTGGCGGGCGAGGTGTCGCTCGGCGACGGCGTGCTGCACGCAGCCGGAGAAGACGTGAGGATCCTCTCCGAGCGCGACCCGGCGGCGCTCCCGTGGGGCGATCTCGGCGTCGACGTCGTGCTCGAGTCGACCGGGTTCTTCACGGCCCGCGACGGTGCGCAGAAGCACCTCGACGCGGGCGCGAAGAAGGTGCTCATCTCGGCGCCCGCGACCGACCCGGACATCACCCTCGTCCTCGGCGTGAACGACGATGCGTACGACGCGGGCTCGCACCACATCGTCTCGAACGCGTCCTGCACGACGAACTGCGTCGCGCCGCTCGCGAAGGTGCTGCACGAGCTGGGCGAGATCCAGTCGGGCTTCATGACCACGATCCACGCGTACACGAACGACCAGGTGATCCTCGACTACCCGCACTCCGACCTCCGGCGCGCGCGGGCGGCGGCGATCAATCTCATCCCGACCTCGACGGGCGCCGCGAAGGCGATCGGGATCGTCATGCCCGAGCTCCAGGGGAAGGTGGACGGGATCTCCGTGCGCGCGCCCGTCCCCACCGGCTCGCTCACAGACCTCGTCGTGACGCTCGGCCGTGACGTGACCACGGACGAGGTGCAGGCCGCCTACCGCGCCGCCGCGGACGGTCCGCTCCAGGGGCTCCTCCAGTTCTGCGAGGACCCGATCACCTCGACCGACATCAACGGGAGCCCGTACTCGTGCGTCTACGACAGCGAGCTCACGATGGTGCGCGGCTCGCTCGTGAAGGTCTTCGGCTGGTACGACAACGAGTGGGGCTACTCGTGCCGCCTGGTCGACCTCGTCCCGAGGCTGCTCGCCTGACGTGAGGTCGCCACGCTCCGTCCGGGACGCGGACGTCGCCGGGAAGAGCGTCCTCGTCCGCGCCGACTTGAACGTCCCGCTCGAGGACGGCCAGGTCGCCGACGACACGCGGATCACGGAATCGCTGCCGACGCTCGAGCTGCTCCTCGAGCGCGGGGCGGCGTCCGTCGCGGTCTGCTCGCACCTGGGCCGCCCGAAGGGCCCCGACCCGGCTCTCTCGATCGCGCCCGTCGCGGAGAGGCTGCGGGAGCTGCTCTCGGACGAGCGGGTCGAGGTGCTCGAGAACACGCGCTTCGACCCCGGCGAGACGACCAACGACCCCGAGACCGCGCGCCGGCTCGCGGATGGGCGCGACCTGTTCGTGAACGACGCGTTCGGCTCGTCGCACCGCGCGCACGCCTCGACGGTCGGCGTCGCCGAGCTGCTGCCCGCCTACGCGGGGCTCCTGCTCGAGCGGGAGCTGGAGATGCTCGGCCGCCTCCTCGGCGACGTCGAGCGCCCGTTCGTCCTCGTCGCGGGCGGGGCGAAGGTCGAGGACAAGCTCGGCGTCCTCGTCCACCTCGGCGGGCGCGCGGACGCCGTGCTCGTCGGAGGCAAGATGGCCGAGGAGCTGCGCGACGGGAACCCCCTCCCGTACGAGGCGCTGCTCCCCGTCGACGTCGTCGCGGCTGCCGCGTTCGAGCCGGACGCCGAGACGCGCGTCACGCCGTTCGACGAGCTCCCGGAGGGCTGGCTCGGCCTCGACATCGGCCCCGAGGCGCGGGAGCGCTTCGCCGCGGAGATCCGCGTCGCGCGCACGGTCTTCTGGAACGGGCCCATGGGCGTCTTCGAGTGGGAGCGCTTCGCCCAGGGGACGAAGGCGGTGGCGGAGGCTGTCGCCGCAGCGGACGGCTACACGGTGATCGGCGGAGGCGACTCGGTGCGCGCGCTCCAGGAGCTCGGCCTCGCCGACCGTGTCTCGTGGGTGTCGACGGGAGGCGGCGCCTCTCTCGAGCTGCTCGAGGGCAAGGCGCTCCCCGGGGTGGCCGTGATCCCGGAGTCGTAGGCCTAGACGGCCGCGGCGGCGGATCGCACGCCGGAGACGTGCCGCGCGAGGAAGTCCATGATCATCCCGACCTGCCTCACGCGCTCGTCGACGTCGAACGAGCCGTGGCCCGTCTCGAAGACGTACACCTCGTGCGGATGCCCGCGCGCGGCCAGCCGGTCCACGTACTTCATCGCCTGCCCCAGCGGGCAGCGGCTGTCGTTCCGGCCGATGATGATCAGCACCGGCGCGCGCACGTCCTCCACGAAGTTGATCGGGTTGCGGTCGCGCATGAGCTCGGGGAGGTCGCTCGGCGCCTTCCCGCCGAGCAGCGCGCGGTCGTACGCCTGGAGCAGCGGGGACATGTCCTCGTACCCGTCCTCGTAGTCGGCGACGGGCACGCCCGCGATCCCGCACGCCCACAGGTCCGGGTGCTTCCCGAGCTCGAGCAGCGTGACGTAGCCGCCCCAGGAGTGCCCTCCGACCACGGCGCGCCCGGGGTCCGCGATGCCCCGTGCCACGAGGTCGCGCAGCCCTGCGTTGACGTCCTCTAGCTCCGGCCCGCCGATGTTGCCGATGAGCACGTCGCGCCACTCGCGGCCGTAGCCGATCGAGCCGCGGTAGTTGACCATCCCGACCACGAAGCCCGCGTCGACGTACGCCTGCACCTCGGGCTGCCAGCGGTCGAGGTCGAACCACGTGGGCCCGCCGTGCACGAACATCAGCACGGGGAACGGGCCGCCCGAGTCGTCGGGCGTCACGTAGAAGCCGTGGACGCGCTGCCCGTGCTCGTTCTCGAAGTGCCACGACTCGTACGGGCGGCTCTCGGGCGCCCACGTGCCCGGAGCGATCAGCTCCGCGCGCGCGTCGTCGAGGGCGACCCGCTGCCGATGGCCTTGCTCGTGCAAGTACCAAACGCGCCCGTCGGGCCGGACGCGGGCCTTCCAGACGAACCCCGGGTCGGTCGCCATGCGCTCGAGCTCGCCGCTCGCGAGGTCGTAGCGGAAGAGCCGCGAGCGCCCCTCGAAGATGTTGTGGATCAGGAGCGCGGACCCGTCGGGCCACCAGTCCGAGACGTGGACGCCACCTTCCAGCCCGAGGTCGAGGTCGCTCCGCTCGCCGGTGTCGAGATCCCAGATCCCGGGCTGGGCGTCGCCCGCGCGCTCGTGCTCGAAGGCAAGCCTGAGGTCGCCGGGGACCGGCGACCAGGCTCGCGCCTCCAGCGACAGACCTTCGTCGAGGAGGGCGCCGCGCGTCTCGCCGGTGCGTGCGTCGACGACTCGCAGCGCCGGGTGCATGAGGTCGCCGTGCTCGGAGTGCGAGAGGCAGAGCAGCGTCCCGTCGGCGGAGAGCGCGCCGAGCAGGAAGCCGCCCTCGTCGACGGTTCCGAGGCGCAGGGACTCCTGCGACCGGAGAAGCTCGCGCGCCGGCCCGCCGTCCTCCGACACGTGCACGGCGAAGCCGTCCCGGTCGCTGATCGCGGCGACGACGATCCCCGGCGCCTGCGCGAGGCCCTCGTTCCAGCCGTGCGGGACACCCTCGAGGAACGGCCGCGAGTCGCCGCCGGCGAAGGGCTGCACGTACCAGCATCCGGACTCGTCTCCCGTCTCGTCCTGGAACCAGAGCACGCCCTCGCCGTCCAGCGTCGGCGTCCCGTCGAGCAGCCCGACCGGGTGGTCGGTCACCTGCCGGTGCAGGTCCGTCTCGAGGCTCCAGGCGTGCACCTGCCACACGCCCGGCTCGTTCGAGACGTACACGATCCGGTCGGGCGCCCGCGGCGACCACTCCGGCAGGAACGTCAGAGGCGCGCGAAAGCGCTGCTCCCAGGCCGGTACGCCGCTGCCGCTCACCGTGCGCGAGGCTAACAGGCTTCGGGCCGCAGGTGGTACCTCGTAGAGTTCGCCGCGTGATCGTCGCGGGCAACTGGAAGATGTTCAAGGGGCCGCACGAGGCGCGGGCGTTCGCCGCCGCCGTGCGCAACCTCCCGTCACGTGCGCCCGGGGTCGAGGTCGTCGTCTGCACACCGGCGGTCTCGATCACGGCGGCCGTGCAGGGGCTGGGGGCGGACAGCGGCGTCCGCGTGTACGGGCAGAACGTCCACTGGGAGCTCGAGGGCGCGTACACGGGGGAGATCTCGGCGCCGATGCTGCTCGAGGCCGGCGCGACCGGGACGCTCGTCGGCCACTCCGAGCGACGCCAGCTCTTCGGCGAGACCGACGAGACGGTTCGCCTGCGCGCCGAGAGCGCGCTCGAACAGGGGCTGCGCGTCATCGCGTGCGTCGGCGAGACCGAGGCCGAGCGCGAGGCGGGGCGGACGGAAGCCGTGCTCGAGGGGCAGGTGGCCGTCCTCCCGCGACACGAGCGGCTCGTGATCGCGTACGAGCCCGTGTGGGCGATCGGCACCGGGAAGACGGCCACCGCAGAGACCGCGCAGGAGGCGCACGCGTTCGTGAAGTCGCTGCACCCGACGGCCGTGCTCTACGGCGGCTCGGTGAAGCCCGACAACGCCGGGACGCTCCTCGCGCAGCCGGACGTCGACGGCGCGCTCGTCGGCGGCGCCTCGCTCGAGGTCACCTCCTTCGAGGCCATCTGCCTCGCGGGCGCGCAGGCCGTTGCCGCGTGACGCGGCCGCTCGTCGTCCTCGTGATCCTCGACGGCTGGGGGATCGCGCCTCCCGGGCCGGGGAACGCCGTCGAGCTCGCGAGCACGCCGGTCTTCGACGCACTGCGGGAGCGCTACCCCGATACCCAGCTCGCGGCCTCCGGCGAGGCGGTCGGGCTGCCGCCCGGGCAGATGGGGAACTCGGAGGTCGGGCACCTGACGATCGGCTCCGGGCGCGTGCTCTTCCAGGACCTGATGCGCGTCAACCGCGCGATCGCGGACGGCTCGCTCTTCGAGAACGCGGCGCTCGTGTCCGCAGTCCAGCGGGCGCGCGACCGCCTCGGCGACGTCCACCTGCTCGGGCTCGTCTCGCACGGCGGCGTCCACTCGCACATCGAGCACCTGCGGGCGCTGCTCGAGCTGGCCGAGGGCGAGGGGATGGGGGAGCACACGTGGGTCCACGCGTTCACCGACGGGCGCGACGTGTCGCCGCACGCGGCCGCGCGTGACCTGGCCGAGCTCCCGGCCGAGCGGATCGCGACCGTCTGTGGCCGCTACTACGCCATGGACCGCGACCGGCGCTGGGAGCGGACGGAGCGCGCGCTGGCGGCGATCACGCGCGGCGAGGGGGCGCTCGCCGACGACCCCGTGGCCGCGATCGAGTCGAGCTACGCGAACGGCGTCACCGACGAGTTCGTGGAGCCGGTCGTCCTGCGCGGGCGGCCGCGGCTCGGCCCTCGCGACTCGGCGATCTTCTTCAACTTCCGGCCCGACCGCGCGCGCCAGCTCTCGGAGAAGCTGCTCGAGACGAAGATCGACCTGACGACGATGACCCGCTACCGCGCCGACCTCCCGTGCCCGGTGGCGTTCGACGAGCAGGTGGTCGAGAGCACGCTCGCGGAGGTGCTCGCCGCAGCCGGCGCGCGGCAGCTCCACGCCGCCGAGACGGAGAAGTACGCGCACGTGACGTACTTCTTCAACGGCGGCGAGGAGCGGGAGTGGGAGGGGGAGACGCGCATCCTCGTCCCCTCGCCGCGCGACGTCCCGAGCTACGACCTGAAGCCGGAGATGTCCGCGGACGAGGTCGCGGAGCGCTTCTGCGCGGAGATCGGCGACGGCTACCGCTTCGCGGTCGTGAACTTCGCGAACCCGGACATGGTCGGGCACACGGGCTCGATCCCGGCGGTCGTGGCGGCCGTCGAGGCGACCGACCGCTGTCTCGGCCGGGTGGTGGAGTGCGTGCAGCGCGCGGGCGGGATCTGCCTCGTCACCGCCGACCACGGGAACGCCGAGGTCATGCTCGAGCCCGACGGCGTCAGCCCGCACACCGCGCACACCACGAGCCCCGTGCCGCTCGTCGTCACCGACGAGGCCGTCACGCTGCGCGAAGGCGGCGAGCTGTCCGATCTCGCGCCGACGATCCTGGAGCTCCTCGGCCTGGCCGTGCCCGAGGAGATGACGGGCCGCTCCGTCGCAACCGGTTCATAAACCTCGGCCCACGTTCTCCTTACGAGTCGCGATCTATACTCGCCTCCTCGTGTCGCTGCCTCAGCCCGATCTCGGAGTCCTGCGCAAAGCACAGCGCGGCGACGAGCGCGCCTTCGCGATCATCGTCCGGACGTACGAGCAGCCCGTCTACAACTACGTCGTCCGCTTGATCGGCGACCGCAACCTCGCCGAAGACCTGACGCAGGAGGTCTTCCTCCGGGTCTTCCAGGGGCTCCCGGGCTTCTCGCTCCGCTCGCGGTTCACGACCTGGCTCTTCCAGGTGACCAAGAACCGGGTGCTGGACGAGCTGCGCGCGCTCGAGCGGCGGCCGCGCGCGGTCGTGGCGCTCGAGGACATCCCGCCGCTCGAGATCGTCGACGCCCCGGCCGAGCGCGCCGAGACGATCGACGCCGTCTGGCGCTCCGTCGAGCGCCTGAACCCGGACCTCAAGATGGCGCTGCTCCTCCGCGACGTCGTCGGGCTCTCGTACACGGAGATCGCGGAGACGCTCGAGATCACCCTCGCCACCGTGAAGTGGCGGATCTACAAGGCGCGCGAGGAAGTGCAGCTCGCGCTCCACCGGGACGGCGTCGTCGTCCCCATCTCCTCGGCCCCGTCGGCGTCCGCCGCGGCCGAGGGCACCCGCAGCTGACGCGGCCGCCGGCTACTCGACGAGCGACACGGCCTTCGCGCCGCCCGCTCCCCCCGTGCCCGTCATCGTGAAGTCGTTCCCGTTGACCTTCACGCGCAGGCCGTAGATCGCGCCCTCGACGCTGAAGGCGCTGTTGCCGTCGATCAGGACCCGGCCGCACGGATGGAAGACCTTGCCCTTCCAGGTGCCGCTGTTGCCGTTCGACAGCTTCATCTCGTCCGTGTACGTGCAGGTGAGCGGGCCCGTTCCCCCCGGAGCGCCGTCGTTCGGGTTCGCGACCGTGTTCGGGATGTTGAAGAAGAGCACGCCGTTGGACGCGAACGGCTCCAGGCGCGTGCCGTTCCCGTTGACCTCGATCTTCGGGGCGAGCGCGGTGATCTTGCCGTCGATGTTGTCGCCGTTGATCTGGAAGAGCTCCGTGGCGCAGTAGGTGCCGCTCGGGATCACGCGTCGCCCGCCGACGATCGGATAGGGCTGGTTGACGCCGTTGATCTTGAAGTCGGAGCCGCTGATCTCGACCTTCTGCGCGGTGACGGTGCACGTGAAGTCCGCCTGCGTGAACCACTCGGGCCAGGCCTGCGGTCCCTCCGTGGTGGGAGCCCCCGGCGCTCCCGTCGCCCAGCTCGTGCCGCCGAAGCGGACGCCGCTCGACGGAGCCGGCCCGCATCCCGACACCGCCCTCGTCCCGAATGCCGCCCAGAACGGCTGCGCGCCGCCGTTGTTCACCAGGTACTGGCCGTTCGAGTGCACGCGCCCATTGATCGCGTGGTTGTTGCCGTTGAACTCGAGCCCTTCGGAGCAGTTCGAGCTGTGCGAGTAGATGGCGTAGTTCCCGGCTCCCTGGATCTGCTCGGCGACCGCGCGGCGGGTGAGCGTGACCTCGTCGATGCCGACAACCCGGCCGAAGATCGTGTCGACCTCCATCGTCACCGTCGCCTCCACGAAGCTGGCGGGGCTCGCGCCGCCCGGGTACGGCGACCTCACCGAGGTCGCGATGTGACGCGGATCGGCCGCGAGGCCGTCCAGCGGCAGGTTCTTCTTCGCGTAGTCGACGCCGTTGACCACGCACTCGGTGCGCGGCGGCGTCCAGGTCGCCGGGAGCTGCCCGGCCGCGGCGAGCGCGCACGCGTCGGCGGCGATCTGCGCCTTCTTGCCGATCACCCACCAGTAGCCGACGTCGACGACGATCGCACAGAGAAGGACGAAGAGGGCGACGAGGAGGGCGAACAGGACGAGGATGCTCCCGTGCTCGCCCGAGCTCCCGTCCGGCACGCGACCGCGCAGCAGGTTACGGCCCGGAGCGACGGCGCCGTCGGCACCGCCGCATCCGGGCCGCTGGCCCGCGTGCAAGATCCCCATCCCCATCCCCGGTACTGCCCGGCTCAAGCCTAGTTGTCCGATGAGAGACCTCTCACAGACGAACGGACGGAAGGACCTGGCCGAACGTCGCGGCCGTGCGACCCCGGGTACAGGTCCGGGTCAGGCACGTTCGCGCCATACGATGGCGCCGTGACCGCCCCGCACCCCGTCTCGCGCCTCACCGAGGCGCTCTCCGAGCTCGCCGGCGCCGAGGTGACGCTGGAGCGCCCGTCCGATCCCGAGCACGGCGACTACGCCACCAACGTCGCGCTGCGGCTGGCGGCGACGCGCGGGAGGCCTCCGCGCGAGCTCGCGGCGGAGATCGCGGCCGAGGCGGTCGAGCGCGGCCTGGTGGAGTCGGCCGAGGCGGCTGGCCCGGGGTTCGTGAACCTGCACGTGCCCGACGCCTGGCTCGCCGAGGGCGTGCGCGAGATCGTCGAGGCCGGCGACGCGTTCGGCTCGGGCTCGGCGGAGACGCGTGAGCGCGTCCAGGTCGAGATGGTCTCCGCGAACCCGACCGGCCCGATCACGGTCGCCCACGCGCGGAACGGCGCGTACGGCGATTCCGTGGCGCGGCTGCTCGGGTTCGCCGGCCACGAGGTCGAGCGCGAGTACTACTACAACGACGGCGGCACGCAGATGGAGCGCTTCCACGCGTCCGTCGAGGCGCTCCGGCGCGGCGAGGAGCCGCCGGAGGACGGCTACCACGGGGCGTACGTGGCGGAGCTCGCGACGCTCCCGGGCGACCCGGTCCCGGCGATGCTCGAGCAGATGCAGGCGACGCTCGAGCGCTTCCGGATCCACTTCGACGGCTGGACGCTCGAGAGCGAGATCGAGGCGGAGATCCCGGAGGCGATCGCGCTCCTCGACACGTTCGAGGAGGAGGCGGCCGTGTGGGCCCGCACGAGCGCGCACGGCGACGACAAGGACCGCGTGCTCGTCCGCTCCGACGGCGAGCCGACCTACTTCGCGAAGGACGCCGCCTACGTGCGCCGCAAGTACGCGCGCGGCTTCGACCGGCTGATCTACGTCCTCGGCGCCGACCACCACGGCTACGTCGCGCGGCTCCAGGCCCTTGCGGAGATGCTCGGCCACCCGCGCGAGACGCTCGAGGTGCTCATCTACCAGCTCGTCCACCTCGTCGAGGGCGGCGCCGCGAAGAAGGTGTCGAAACGCCGCGGCGACGTCGTCTTCCTCGACGAGCTGCTCGACACGGTGGGCGTGGACGCGGCGCGCTGGTTCCTCGTCTCGCGCGGCCACGACCAGGCGATCGAGCTCGACGTCGACCTCGCGAAGGAGCGCACGCAGAAGAACCCCGTCTACTACGTGCAGTACGCGCACGCGAGGATCGCGGGGATCCTGCGGAACGCGGGCGACGATGACGTTGTGGCTCAGAGCCACGAAGTCGGTGTTGCCACTTCGCTCGAGAGGGAGGAGCGCGAGCTCGTGAAGCGCCTCCTCGAGTTCCCGCACGTCGTGGTGGAGGCGACGGAGCGGCGGGCGCCGCATGCGCTCCCGACGTACGCGATCCGCGTGGCGGACGAC
This sequence comes from Actinomycetota bacterium, assembly GCA_004366385.1. Lineage (GTDB taxonomy): Bacteria > Actinomycetota > Thermoleophilia > Gaiellales > Gaiellaceae > GMQP-bins7. The sequence goes on along the minus strand of SIRU01000033.1, from coordinate 212,830 downwards.
TTCCACCGCTTCTATCACCACCACCGCGTGCTCGAGTCGGAGCAGCGCGCGTTCCGGCTCGCGCTGTGCGCGGCGACGGCGCACGTGATCCGGCGTTCCCTCGACCTGGTCGGCGTCGAGGCTCCGGAGCGGATGTAGCGGGCGCACGTAGCGGCCGGGCGTGCCCGGCCGGTGCCAGCCTCGCGCCGACACCTTCGCGAGCAGACCGTCGTAGAATCACTGCATGGGTGCGACGCCTCCGGACCGGAACCTCGCGCTCGAGCTCGTCCGCGTCACCGAGTCTGCCGCCACGTTCGCGGCCCAGTGGATCGGGCGCGGCGACAAGAACGCGGCCGACCAGGCCGCCGTCGACGCGATGCGGCTCATGCTCGACACCGTCTCCATGACCGGCGTCGTCGTGATCGGCGAGGGCGAGAAGGACGAGGCGCCGATGCTCTACAACGGCGAGGAGGTCGGGGACGGCACCGGCCCGGAGGTGGACGTCGCCGTCGACCCGCTCGAGGGCACGCGGCTGACGGCGCTCGGGATGCCCAACGCCATCTCGGTCATCGCCGTCTCCGAGCGGGGCACGATGTTCTTCCCCGGCGCCGCGCTGTACATGGACAAGATCGCGGTCGGCCCGGAGGCGGCGGACGCGATCGACATCGAGGCGACGCCGACCGAGAACCTCGAGCGCGTCGCCGAGGCGAAGCGCGTGAGCGTCAACGACCTCACCGTCGTCGTCCTCGAGCGCGACCGGCACGACGACCTCATCGCCGAGCTGCGCGAGGCCGGCGCGCGCGTGAACCTCATCCGCGACGGCGACGTCGCGCCCGCGCTGGCCGCGGCGCAGTCGGCGCGCGGCATCGACCTGCTCATGGGGATCGGCGGGACGCCGGAAGGCGTCATCTCCGCGGCCGCGATCAAGTGCCTCGGCGGCGCGCTGCAGGGCAAGCTCTGGCCGCGGAACGACGACGAGCGCCGGGCGCTGATCGAGGCCGGCTTCGACCTCGACCGCGTCCTGACGCACGACGACCTCGTTCAGGGCGACGACGCGTTCGTCGCCGCGACCGGCGTCACGGGCGGCGCGCTGCTCCAGGGCGTCCGCGTCGTCGGCGACCACGTGGAGACCGAGTCGATCGTCATGCGCTCGCGCTCGGGCACCGTCCGCCGCATCGCCGCGTCGCACCCGCTCTCGAAGATCCAGGCCCTGACGAAAGGAGCACTCCGATGACGTCCCAGCTGCACGAGACCGCGCTCGCGATCGTCGCCGACCACAAGGGCATCCTCGCCGCGGACGAGAGCACGGGGACGATGACGAAGCGCCTCGACTCGATCGGCGTCGAGTCGACCGAGGAGAACCGCCGCTTCTTCCGCCAGCTCCTCTTCACCGCGCCGGGGATGGAGGAGTCGATCGGCGGCGTGATCCTGTACGACGAGACCATCAGGCAGTCGGGAGACGACGGCACACCGCTCGCCGAGGTGCTCTCTGCGAAGGGCGTGATCCCGGGGATCAAGGTGGACACGGGCGCGCACGACCTCGCGCTGCACCCGGGCGAGAAGGTCACCGAGGGCCTCGACGGGCTCCGCACCCGGCTCGAGGAGTACCGCTCGCTCGGTGCGCGCTTCGCGAAGTGGCGCGCCGTGATCACGATCGGCGACGGCATCCCCTCCGTCGCGTGCATCCGCGCGAACGCGCACGCACTGGCCCGCTACGCCGCTCTCTGTCAAGAAGCGGGGCTCGTCCCGATCGTCGAGCCCGAGGTGCTCATGGACGCCGACAACACGATCGAGCGCTGCCACGACGTGACTGCGCGCACGCTGCACTGGACGTTCTCGGAGCTCCACGCCACGGGCGTCGACCTCGAGGGCACGCTGCTGAAGCCGAACATGGTGATCGCCGGGAAGGGCTGTGCCGAGCAGGCCTCCGCCGAGAAGATCGCCGAGCTGACGATCCACTGCTTCCTGCGCCACGTGCCGGCCGCGGTGCCGGGGATCGTGTTCCTCTCCGGCGGCCAGTCCGAGGTGCAGGCGACGGAGAACCTGAACGCGATCAACCAGGTCGGCGGGCCGTGGGCCCTCTCGTTCTCGTACGGACGCGCGCTCCAGGCGTCGGCGCTCGCGGCGTGGGGCGGCGACCCGGCGAACGCGGAGGCGGCGCAGGCAGCGTTCGTGCACCGCGCGCGCATGAACGCCAAGGCAGCCGCGGGCGAGTGGTCTGCAGAGCTCGAGCAGCCGGTCGCCGCGTAGCGCGCCGTGGCGGAAGTCGAAGCGCACGCAGTCGACAACCCGATCGAGCGTCTCGAGCTGCTCGCGGGCGACGACGAGGCGATCTCCTCCTACCTCGACCAGCTCGAGGTCACGGGCCCCCGCGAGCGCGAGATGCTCGGGGAGCTCGCGCGCACGTCGACGCTCGCCGATCCGGAGGCGTTCCCCGCGGCCCACCGCCGCGTCGTCTCCTCGCTCGAGACGCTCGGCCGCCACGGCTACCACGGGTCGGGGGCCGCGGCTGCGATGGGGCCGCTGCGGAACGTCGTCCGCTGGATGGTGCAGCTGGTCGCGCGCTACGTCGTCGTCTCGTACCTGCGGCAGGTCGCCCTCGACCTGCGGAACCTGTACTGGCTGCGCGAGATGGAGACGGACGGGCCGGCGCCCGAGCGGCCGGAGCTCCGCCGTGCGCGCGAGGACGCGGAGGCGCTCGTCGCCATCTTCAGGCGCCGCGAGATCGGCCTCCCGACCTTCGTGATCGGCGGCATTCTGATCCCGGTGTTCGCGACCGGGTGGCGGCTGACGCAGGGGGTCGCGTTCCGGAACTGGTGGGTGGCGGCGATCACGGGGCTCGTGATCGCGCTCGTCGTCGTCGGCGGCTCGTGGGTGATCCTGCGCGGCGCCGCGCTCGCGAGCCGCCGCATCCGGCTCTCCACGAGGGCGTCGCTCGACGAACTGTGGCGCGCGGTCGGCCACTGCGGCCGTCCGCCCAGGGATCAGAGCCGGAGGTTCGCGATCGTGGCGATCTCGCTGACGGTCGGCGCGTGGGTCGTGCTCCCCGCGGCGGTCGCGCTCGCCTTCACGAGCTAGCGGCCTCGTCGTTCTCGCCGCCGAGCATGTTCCCGCGGCTCTCCTTCATCTCGGTGGCCTTGACCTTCGCGTCCGAGTAGGACGACCTCACGAGCGCCGACCCGCCTCTCCAGCCGAAGACGATGCACACGAGCACGATCGCGAAGCCGATGTTGAACGCGGTGGTGACGAGCTGCTGGGCGGTCGAGTAGGCCGCCGCGGTCGTCGAGTCCGTGTAGGCGTCGAGCGCGAAGGTGTTGAACGCCTGGTTCACGCCGACGCCGCCGGGCGTCAGCGAGAGCAGGTTCGCGAGCTGGTTCGAGCCGAGCACGCTCATCACCGAGCCGAACGTGACCGGGATCCCGTACGCGGCGAGGAACACGACGATCACTCCGACCTTCGCGACGTAGCCGCCCAGCTGCGGGAGCAGGACGAGTTTCACGTACGCGCCGAGGTCGCCAAGGATCGCGGCCCCCTTCTTCGCCTGCTTCCACAGCTCCTTGACCTTGCGCCAGAAGATGCGCAGGAGCAGCGCGACGAGGAAGAGCGAGCCCGCGACGATCGCCGTCACGAGCACCGGGTGGTTCGCGATCGCGTCCTTCTCGTTCCCGAACTGGAACTCGAACGAGCCCGCCACTTGGCTGAAGAGGTAGAGGTAGATGAGCGTCCCGACGACGAGGTAGAAGATCTTCTGCACGACGTAGCCGGCGATCACGCCGGCGAAGGTCGCCCCCGCGACGATGCCGGTGAACATGACGAGCGTGACCGCCGTCCCGAGGTTCGCCGGCACGACGTTGTTGAGCGCGACGCCGACGGCATAGGCCGTGAGGACGGGCATGAACGTCGTGCCGCCGGGATAGGCGTAGCGGAGGATCCCGTACCAGCCGAGGGCCGTGAGAACGGTCTGCATCCCCTGGAGCAGGCAGCCGAGGACGATGTACCCGAGGGAGATCTCCTTCATCGACTCCCACAGCTCGCCGAGCCAGCCGCGGATGTCCACGCCGATCAGCTGGAGCAGGACGTGCAGGAGCAGCAAGCCGACGAGCCAGACCGCGATCCGGAGCAGGCGGCGCCGGAGCGGCTGGGATTCACGCTCCTGTGCCGACGCCGGCGCTGCTGCGGACTCGGGCATCGGCGCGAGCCTAACGCTCTCGCAGGCGGGCGAAGGCAGGAGCGCGAGACGAAAGCCCTCGTGATCCCGCCTCACGCCGACGCGGAGAGTAGGTTGCGCGCGTGAGCGCCGAGCACCGGGCCTACCTGCGCACGCTCGTGTACGCGGCGCTGCTCGGCGTTCCCGTCGCCTTCGCCGCGGTGCTGTTCCAGACGGCGCTGCACGACGTGATCCACATCGTGTGGGAGGTCGTGCCGGAGGAGCTCGGCTGGGCCGAGCCGGCCGGCTGGTACGTCGTGCTCGTCCCCGGGCTCGCCGGAGCGCTCGTGGTGCTCGCGTCGCGTCTGCCGGGGCACGGCGGGCACTCGCCGCTCGAGGGCGTCGGTCTCGGCGGCGTCGAGCCTCGGCACCTTCCGAGCGTCCTCCGCGCGGCGCTCGCGAGCATCGGTCTCGGGCTCGTGCTCGGGCCCGAGGCGCCGCTGATCGCGCTCGGGCTCGCGCTCGGGTCGGTCGCCGCCCGCCTGGTGAGAACCGGTGAGACCGAGAGCGGTCTGCTCGCGCTCGCCGGCGCGTTCGCCGCGATCGCGGCGCTCTTCGGCAGCCCGTTGGTGGCGGCATTCATGCTCTTCGAGCTGGCGGCGCTCGGCGGGCTGATCCCGGCGCAGGCGATCGGCCGCGCGCTGCTCCCGGGCTTCGTGGCGGCGGGTACCGGCTGGCTCGTCTTCACCGGCGTCGGCGACTGGCCCGGCCTGCACACGGCCACGCTCTCGCTGCCGCCGCTCGAGGCGTACGAGAGCGTCCGGGTCGCCGACCTCGCCTGGTCGCTCCCGCTCGCGGTCGCCGTCGCGGTCGTCGTGCTCGCGGCGCACCGTCTCGGCCATCGGGTCGCCGGCGTCGCGACGGTGCGCCCGGACGCGACGCTCGTCGCCGCCGGGCTCCTCGTCGGCTTGCTCGCGGTTGTGTTCCGCGCGGTTGCGGATCGCCCGGTCGACCTCGTGCTCTTCTCCGGGCAGGAGCAGCTGCCGCTCGTCGTCGCCGAGACCTCGGCCGGCGTGCTCGCGCTCGTCGTCGTGGCGAAGGGGCTCGCGTACGCGCTCTCGCTCGGCGCCGGCTTCCGCGGCGGGCCGGTGTTCCCCGCGCTCGCCCTCGGTGCGGCGACCGGCGTTGCTGCGGCCGACGTGCTGCCCGGTCTCTCGGCCACGCCTGCGGTCGCCGTCGGGCTCGCGGCCGGGACCGCGGCCGTGCTCCGCGCGCCGTTCACCGCCGCGCTCTTCGCGACGCTCCTCCTCGGGTCCTCGGCAGCCGAGGTGGTGCCGATCACGATCCTCGCGGCGGTCGTGGCGTGGATCGCGGCGCTCGCGATCCCGATCCCCGAGCGGGAGCAGGACACGCCCGTCACGCCGGAGCCCTCCGACGCTCAGCCCGGCGTGACCTCGGCCGGCACGTAGCTACGTCGTCGCGTACCGCGCCCGCGCCGCTCGCGCGCTGTACGTCGCGATGTCGAGCGCGAACCCGAGTGCGACGAACAGCCACTCTTCGCCGTTGACACCACCCACCGACCAGATGATCACGTAGAAGAGCGTCGTCCACGGCAGCAGCAGCAGCCCGAGCAGCGGCCAGATCCACGTGTCGAACGCGACGTCGACCTTGTCGCCGAAGATCCACCACGCGAGGAGCGCGATGCGCGGGCCTAGGCCGAAGGCGAGGAGGGCGAGGCAGCACATGGTCGGCTCATCCTCTCACGCGGCTCCCGACCACGCCACCACTCGCCCTGCTCGCCGACGCGAACGGATGCCCTCCCTCAGGCGCGTCCGGTCGCCTGGTCCCAGCGGCTCGTCAGCGCCCAGATCACCCAGACGGCGAGCGCGATCATGAGGATCGACCAGAACGGGTAGTAGGGGATCCACATGAAGTTCACGATCGCGGACACCGTCGCGAGGATCAGCCCGAGGATCCTTCCCCAGGTCCGGCCGGCGAGCAGCGCATACCCGCCGAAGATCACCAGCAGCCCGAGCAGCAGATGGATCCAGCCCCAGGTGGTCACGTCGAAGTCGAGGATGTAGTTCTCGGTCACGACGAAGAGCTCGTCCTCGACGATCGCGGCGAGGCCCTGGAAGGCCTCGAAGATCCCGAGCACGATCATCATGATCCCCGCGAACAGGATCGCGCCCGTCGCCCAGCCGCTCGGCTCGCGGTACTGCGTCTCCGACATCCTCTGCTCCTCTCGGTGGTGCGGCTCTCGTCGAGCCGACTGTGACGGCGGGACTATGACGCACCCGGCTGTCGCAGGAGTCACTTCGTCCCGTCCATGCGGGTGAGTGGGGGGCCACATCGAGCGCTCGGGCTCGCAGACGTCCTGGCGAGACGAGAGAATGCTCGCCGTGAAGCCGAACATCCTCGACCGCGTCCTGCGCGGGCGGAGCGAGCACGACGAGGCGGAGGAGCCGACGGTCGTCCAGATCGACGCCTCGTCGCTCTCGCGTGTCTTCTCGGCGCCCATGTGGCTGCGCGACCTCGGGCTGCTCGCCTGGTTCCTGGTCGGTGTCGGGATCCTGCTCTTCGGGCTCGTCTGGCTGCTGGCGCTGACGGCGACGATCACCGTGCCGGTCGCCGTCGGGGCGATCCTCGCCACGGTCGCGGGGCCGCTCGTCTCGAAGCTCGAGCGGCGCGGGCTTCCGCGGCCGGCCGGAGCCGCGCTCGTCCTGCTCGGCCTGATCGCGCTCGGCGCCCTCATCGCCCTGCTGGTGCTCGGTGGGCTGTATGAGCAGTCCGACGAGATCAGGGCGTCCGCGTCCGACGCCGCGGACACCGTCGAGGAGTGGCTCGAGGACGCAGGCGTGGACGACGTCTCGGGTGTGAAGGAGGGCACGAAGAGCGGTGTCGCGGAGACGGGCGCCACGCTGCTCCAGGGCCTCGCGAGCGGGATCCAGGGCCTCACGTCGCTGGTGTTCTTCATCACCTTCAGCGTGTTCTCGACGTTCTTCCTGCTCAAGGACGGCCCGACTGTGCGGCGGTTCATCGACCGCAACCTCGGGGTCCCGGTCGCGGTGGCGTCGACGATCACCGGGAACGTCATCCGGTCGCTCCGGCGCTACTTCGTCGGCGTCACCATCGTCGCCGCGTTCAACGGTGTGGTCGTCGGGCTCGGCGCGCTGCTGCTCGACGTCCCGCTCGCGGGCACGATCGCCGTCGTCACCTTCGTGACCGCGTACGTCCCTTTCATCGGCGCCTTCGTCTCCGGGGCCTTCGCAGTGATCCTCACGCTGTCGTCGCAGGGCACGACCGCGGCGGCCGTGATGCTCCTGATCGTCCTGCTCGCCAACGGCCTGCTCCAGAACGTCGTGCAGCCGATCGCCTTCGGCGCGACCCTCGACCTGAACCCGCTGGTCGTCCTCATCGTGACCATCAGCGCCGGCGCGCTGTTCGGGATGCTCGGGCTCGTGCTCGCGGCGCCGCTCACGTCGGCCGCGCTCCACCGGGAGCTCGCAGCGGCAAAGGCAGCCGAGGCCGAGGCCGAGGCCCAGCCGCCACCCGAGCCCGCTGCGGCCGCGGGTTCCCCCTAGCCGTATCCGCTCGGGAGGGGTAACGTCCGCGGCGCTCGCGCCACCGTTGCGGGCGCGGTACTGACTTCGACATGGAAGGAGGCGCGCAGTGCTGGCAGCCGACTACCCGTTCCTCGATGTGCTGTGGACGATGTTCGTCTTCTTTGCCTGGGTGATCTGGTTCTGGCTCCTGATCACCGTCTTCGCGGACATCTTCCGGCGTCGCGACATCGGCGGTGGGGCGAAGACCCTGTGGATCATCTTCACGATCGTCCTGCCGTTCCTCGGCGTGTTCGTCTATCTGCTGACGCAGAACGACGGCATGACCGAGCGCAACCAGAAACAGATGGAGACGGCGCAGGCCCAGTCCGACGCGTACATCCGCTCCGTCGCGGGCTCCGGCGGCGCGGCCGCCGAGATCGAGACGGCCAAGGGCCTCCTCGACTCGGGCGCGATCACGCAGGCCGAGTTCGACGCGATCAAGCAGAAGGCGCTCGCGGGCTGAGCGATCGAGAGGAGAGAAGATGGAAGAGATCGGACCCGTCGACTACGCGATCATCGCGTTCCCCGGGAACCAGTTCCGCGGCGAGATCGCGCCTGCGATCGCCGAGCTGATCGAGAACGAGACGATCCGCGTCATCGACATCACGTTCGTCGGCAAGAACGCCGCCGGCGACGTCGTCACGATGGAGCTCACCGAGCTCGACCCGCAGGTGCAGTCCGCGCTCGAGAGCATCGGCGTCGAGGTGAGCGGGCTCTTCAACGAGGAGGATCTGCTCGCCGCCGCGGAGGAGCTCGAGCCGGACTCGTCCGCCGTGCTGCTCGTGTGGGAGAACGTGTGGGCGCGCAAGGTCGCACAGGCGATGCGCGACGCGGGCGGCGTCCTGCTCGACTTCGAGCGGCTGCCGCACGAGGTCGTGCAGGCCGCGCGTGAGTGGGCGCTCGAGCAGGCAGCGGTCTAGGAGAGGAGGACGCGATGTTCGCACGCAGAGGTCCTGGGCTCGTCGGCGCGGCCGCGCGCACGGCCGTCGTCGCCGGCACCGCGACCGCGGTCTCCGGCCGGGTCGCCCGTCGGCAGCAGGCGAAGTACGCGGAGCAGGACGCGCAGTACGTGCAGCAGGTGACCGCGGCTCCGATCGAGACGGCCGCGGGGGCGGGCGCGGAGCCCGACTACACCGCCGAGCTCCAGAAGCTCGCGGAGCTGAAGGCAGCCGGCATCCTCACCGACGAGGAGTTCGAGGCCAAGAAGCGGCAGATCCTCGGGATCTGACCGAGCCGAGCCAGCCGTGAGCCGACGCCGTCGAGCCATCCGACTCGCCGGCGTCGGCCTGCGCGGCCGCCGATGATCGAAGCCGCGCTCTGGTCGCTCGTCGCGAGCTCGTCGCTCGTGATCGGCGGGCTGATCGCGCTCCGCTGGGACATCTCGTCGCGCTGGATCGGGCTGATCATGGGGTTCGGCGCGGGCGTGCTGATCGCGGTGCTCGCGGTCGATCTCGCCATCGACGCCTTCCAGCGCTCGAGCAATCTCGTGCTCGCCGGCGGGCTGCTCGCAGGCGGGGTGACGTTCTACGCCGGCGACCGTCTCCTGGCCCGCCTGGGCGCGGAGCACCGCAAGAGCATGGGCGGGAGGCAGGCCGCGGGCAGCGCGGTCGCGATCGTCCTCGGGATCGTGCTGGACGGGATCCCGGAGTCGGCCGCGATCGGCGTCGCGCTCATCGAGGGCGAGGAGATCGGCCTCGCGTTCGTCATCGCGGTGTTCCTCTCGAACCTGCCGGAGTCGCTCGCTGCGTCGAGCGGGCTGCGGAGAGCCGGCCATTCGGGCGCGCGGATCATCGGGCTCTGGCTGGTGGTCGCCGCCGTCTGCGCGCTCGCCGCGCTCGCCGCGTTCGGGCTCCTCGAGCAGGAGCAGCAAAGCCTGATCGCGTTCGTCCTCGCGTTCGCGGCCGGCGCGATCCTCGCCATGCTCGCGAGCACGATGATGCCCGAGGCGTTCGAGCACGCCGGCCGCGCCGTCGCGCTCGTCACCGTCCTCGGCTTCGCGCTCGGGTTCGCGATCACGTCTCGCGAGGCAACCGAGCCGGATGCGGCCGCACGCGGAGCCGCGATCTCGCAGAATCACGAGCCGTGAGCAAGGGGAAGCCGAAGCCGGTCGAGCGGAGGGCGCGTCGCACCGGGAAGGCGCACGTCGCGTCGCGCCTGCTCGTGATGTGGATCGTGAACGCGCTCGGGCTCTGGGCCGGCGCGGCGATCGTGCCCGGCGTCGACCTCGCGAGCTTCGGCGCGGCGCTGCTCGCCGCGGCCGTCCTCGGCGTGCTCAACGCTTCCATCTGGCCGGCGCTGATCCGCTTCGCGCTCCCGATCACCGCGTGGACGCTCGGGTTGGGCGCCGTCGTCCTGAACGGGCTCTTCGTCTGGCTCGCCGCGTGGATCATCGGCGAGGGCTTCGAGGTCGACAGGGTCTGGCAGGGCGTCCTGCTGGCGCTGTGGCTGACCGTCGTCTCGATCGTCGTCACCACGCTGCTGTCCGTCGACGACGACGCCGTCGTGTACCGCGGGATCGTGAAGCGGCAGATGCAGAAGGAAGGGGCGATCGAGTCGGACGTCTCGGGCGTCGTCTTCCTCGAGATCGACGGGCTCGGCCACCAGGTCCTCCGGCGTGCGATGCAGGACGGGAACGCGCCGAACCTCGCCCGCTGGGTCGAGGAGGGCACGCACCGCCTCGTCAAGTGGGAGACGGACTGGTCGTCGCAGACCGGCGCCGCCCAGACCGGGCTTCTGCTCGGCTCGAACGAGGACATCCCGGCCTTCCGCTGGTGGGACAAGGCCGAAGGCCGCGCGGTCGCCTCGTCCTCGCCGAAGGACGTGATCGCGATCGAGGCGCGGCTCTCGAACGGGAAGGGCCTCCTGCACGCCGACGGCGCCAGCCGCTCCAACATGTACTCGGGCGATGCGGTGCACTCGTCGCTGACGCTCGCGACGCTCCGCCAGGAGGGGCGTCACCACGAGCGCCGCGGCGCGGGGTACCTCGCGTACTTCTCGAACCCGTTCGCGTTCGTCCGCACGGCGGTGCTCATGGTCGCGGACGTCGCGAAGGAGCTCTGGAACGCCGCCGAGCAGCGGCGGATGGACGTCTGGCCGCGCGGGCACCGCGGCTTCGCGTACGCGCTCATCCGCGCGTTCATGGTCGTCGTGCAACGCGATCTCGCGATGTCGGCCGTGATCGGGGACATCTACGCGGGACGGCCTGTCGTCTACGCGACCTTCTCCGGGTACGACGAGGTCGCGCACCACTCGGGCATCGAGCGGCCGGACGCGCTCGCGGTGCTCCGGAACCTGGACCAGACGTTCGAGCGGATCACCCGCGCGGTGGACGACGCCCCGCGCCCGTACCGCGTCGTCGTCCTCTCCGACCACGGCCAGAGCCAAGGCGCGACCTTCTTCCAGCGCTACGGGCACACGCTCGAGGACGTCGTCGCGGCGGCTGCGAAGAGCGACGTCGTCGGCGTGGAGATGGGCGACGAGGGGCTCATGCACCTGAACGTGACCGTGACGGCGACCGCGCAGAGCGGCGGCGTTACGGGCGCCCTCGCGAAGCCCTTCGCGAAGAGCCCCGAGGAGGACGCGATCCCGTCCGAGGCAGCGGAGGCCGAGGCCGAGGACGGGTTGCCGGAGGTCGTGACCCTCGCGTCGGGGAACCTCGGGCTCGTCTCGTTCCCGCGGATCGAGGGGCGCGTCACGCTGGAGGAGATCGAGGCGCGCTATCCCGAGCTCCTGCCCGCGCTCCGCGCGCACCCGGGTGTCGCGTTCGTGCTCGTGCGCTCGGCCGAATGGGGGGCGATCGCGCTCGGGAAGCGCGGCGTGCACTACCTGGACGAGGAGCGCGTCGAGGGCGAGGACCCGCTCGCGCCGTTCGGCGAGAACGCGGCCGCGAAGGCGAGGCGGACGGACGGCTTCCCGCACGTCGCCGACCTCATGGTCAACTCGACGTACTGGCCCGAGCTCGAGGAGGTCGCCGCGTTCGAGGAGCTCGTCGGCTCGCACGGCGGGATGGGCGGCCCGCAGCAGTACCCGTTCCTGCTCGTACCCGCCGACTTCGAGCTGCCGGGCGAGCTGCTCCTCGGCCCGGGCGCCGTGCATGCCTGGATGCGCCGCTGGCTCGCCGGCCTCGGCCAGGACGCGTACCGGGAGGAGTCGTCAGAGGACCGTGGCCGTCCCGGGACGGAGCACGCGGACGTCGCACCCGGGTAGCTCGACCTGCATGCGCGACACGAAGTCCTCGACCGGCGCGTCGACGTAGCCGGGCGCGCCGCGCAGGCCCTCGTGCGCTGGGTAGTACGTCCCCCAGTGGATCGGAACGACGAGCGAGGGCTGGACCCGCCGCGCCGCCTCGACGGCCTGCGCCGGGTCCATGTGCCCGCGACCGAGGTTCTTCCCCCAGCCCCAGATCGGGAGCAGCGCGACGTCGACGGGGCCGATGTCGGCCATCGCGTCGACGAGCTCGGTGTCGCCGGCGAAGTAGACCGAGCGCGAGCCGGCGACGACGAAGCCGAGCGGGCTCGCCTTCGCGCCGAGGGGCCGGCGCTCCTCCGAGTGCACGGCCGGCGTCGCGCGGAGCGAGACGGAGCCGATCGCGATCTCCTCGCCCACCTCGACCTCTGTCACCGCCCGGAACCCACGCCGTCGCAGAAGCCCGGCGCCGCCGCGGGGCACGACGAGCGGGAGCTCCCGCCCGAGCCGCTCGAGCGACGGGATGTCGAGGTGGTCGAAGTGGAGGTGCGAGATGAGGACGGCGTCGACGCCGCGCACGACGCGCATGTCGAGTTTCACGACCCTCCGCAGGTGCACGATGCGCTGGCGCAGGACCGGGTCGGTCAGCAGCTTCACGCCGTCCAGGTCGACGAGGACCGTCGAGTGGCCGACGTACGTGATCTCCCGCTGCCCGTCCGTCATCGGCTGCGCATCGTACGCGGGCATCGCTCAGCTGCCGTCCGGCCAGCCGCCGCGGTGGAGGACCAGCGGGTGGTGGGGGAGGTGGGCGAGCGGGTCCTCGAGCACGCGCTCGGTCTGCGCGAGGTACGGACGCTCGCCGCGCCAGCCGCCCGGCGGCGGACGGAGGCTGTCGGCGAGCAGGGCCGGGCGGTCGAGTAACGGCTTCAGCGCAGCGCGCAGCCTGCGTGCGCGGTCTCCGAAGCCGGACTCGACCTCCGCGTGCCGTGGGCCGACGGACGCGAGCGCCTCGTGCCCCTCGGCCGTCAGCCGCGCCCGCTTCGCCTCGACCTCGACGTGGCCGCTCCTCGTGAGCCAGGTCAGCGCCATGGCCACGCCCTCCTTCGAGATGCCGCCCGCGGCCGGAAGCTCTCGCACGTCCGTCTCCGCCGCACCCAGGACGCGGACGACGTTGGCCGCGAGCGGGAGGGAGAGGCCGGGCTCGCGCTCGAAGTCGAGCGTGTACGCGAGCAGCGCCTGCGCCAGGAGCCCGCACAGGTGGCCGGGCGGCGGCCCGCGGCGCCCGCGCTCGACGACCTCGGACACCATGCCGGTCGTCCCGACGACGACCGGCAGGTACTCGGGGAGATCGCTGTCGAGCGGCTCGACGAGCTCGAGCGAGGCATCGCGCAGCTCACCGACGACGCCCTCGCCGAACCGCGCCTCCCAGCGCCGCTCGATCTCCTCGAAGTGCGGCGGCCACAGCTGCTGCGCCGCGCGGCCGGTCGGCGTGGGGCGGACGATCCACTCAGCTCTGAGGCCGCGTGCGCTCCCGTAGCCGTCTCGCTTCTCCGCCGGCGGCTCCTCGACGCCCTCCGGCGCGACGAAGACGTAGCGCCAGCGCTCCATGCCGCCGAGCGTCGAGAGGGCACGAGCCTTCGGAAGCCCGGCAGCCTCCGGGAGCCCGCCGACCGCGATCCCCTCGCCGACGAAGCGGAGGAAGTTCGACCACATGACGGCGGAGATGCGGAAGCTCCCGGGCGCGGCCTCGGCCATCCGCCGCTCCACCTCGTTGTCGACCTCGATCGTGAACGCGACGAGCAGCTGCGAGAGATCGGTCGAGAGCGGCCTGCCGTGCACGGGCCGGATGGTACGGCGACGTCTGCCGCGCGCTCTACGGTTGCCGGGTGCGCGGAATCGGCGTGGACGGGTGTCTGCGCGAGCAGCGCGGGCAGGGCACCGTCGAGTACGGGCTCCTCATCGCGGCCGGAGCGGTGCTCGTGGTCGCAGCCATGCTCTTCTTCGCCGGCGGCGTCGAGGGGTTGTTCACGAGAGCGGGGTCCGTGCAGCCCACCTTCAAGCCGCCCGTGGTCGCGTGCGACCCGAGCTACGACGGCGTCTGCATCCCGCCGGGCCCGCCCGATCTCGACTGCGACGATCTGGACGGAATGGGAATTCCGCTCCCGGTCACGATCGTCGGCGACGACCCGCACGGCCTCGACCCGGACGGCGACGGCCTCGGCTGCTAGCCGATCCGGGCGGCTCTGTACTACGGTCGTGCCCTACCGGCGTCGGCTGAGAAACGGAGGAAGTGCGATGGCCAGGGTTGGCTACGACCGGATGTAGGACGGCATTGGTGCTCCGACCGAGAAGGGTGCGCGAGCGGATCTCACGCTCTACGCCTATCCGGACGGTCACGGGAACATCATCGTGGATGACCAGAACCATCCCGTCGCCAACGACATCGAAGCGATCGATGCGCTCGTCGCTGCGTGGAGCGGGCTTCGACGATCCGCGGGCAAGTCGGGCTGACGACTGATCCTGAGCACGCCCGAGTGATCGCCATGCACTGAGCAAGTCGTCGAGAGCGGACGACGGGGCTCGAACCCGCGACACCTGGCTTGGGAAGCCAGTGCTCTACCAGCTGAGCTACGTCCGCGCGAGACCGATTCTAGCCTCGCCTTGACACGGCCTTCACACACGATCCCTACCCTGGGCGGCGTGCGTGCCCTCGCCGTTCTCGCGCTCGCGCTCGTGGTCGCCACCGCCGGCGCGGCCGAGGCGCCCGCCTCGAGGCAGGCCGACGCCTCGGTGTTCGGCGGGCTCGGCACCTGGGTGGACATCTACGACAGCCCGGTGTACGCGTCCCCCGCTCGCACGGCCTCGCGCATGGCCGCGCGCGGGATCCAGGTCGCCTGGGTCGAGACGGCGAACTACGGCGCGCGCGCGGACGTGGTGAAGCCGGTCGAGCTCGGGCGGCTCGTCGACGCGCTCCAGGCACGCGGGATCCGCGTCGTGGCCTGGTACCTGCCCGGCCACCTGCACCAGGCCCGCGACGTGCGCCGCGCGAAAGCGATGCTCTCCTTCCGCACGCCGAAGGGCGCGACGTTCGACGGCGTCGCACTCAATGTCGAGGCCACCGTCCTGAAGAACGCGAAGCTGCGCTCGTCGCGCGCGGTCGCGCTCGCGCGGGCTTTGCGGGCTGCGGCGGGGGAGACCCCGGTCGCGATCGTGCCGATCGACCCGCGCGCGCTCGAGCGCCGCCCCGCGCGCTGGCCGCGCTTCCCGTACGCGGCGCTCGCGCAGCAGGCGGACGCCTTCGCGCCGATGGTCTACACGGGCACCCACTTCCGCGGCTTCGAGGCAACGTACGGGTACGTCACGCGCTCGCTCCGGCTCCTCCGCGCACACACCCGCAACCCCGAGCTCCCGATCCACGTCGCGGGCGGGGTCGCCGACCGCTTGGCGAGCGACGAGCTGGCCGGCTTCGTCACTGCGGTCGAGGACGACGGCGCGACGATCGGCGTCAGCCTCTACGACTGGCAGACGATGACGCCGCGGGCCTGGCGGGCGATGTCCCGCTTCAGCCGGTAGGCCACGCCTCGCGGAGACGGTCACGCGTCTCCAGCAGGTGCTCCGGGAGCACCTTCACGTCCGCCAGCACCGGCATGAAGTTGGTGTCGCCGGACCAGCGCGGGACCACGTGCAGGTGGACGTGGTCGGTGATGCCCGCGCCCGCCACGCGGCCGAGGTTCCAGCCGAGGTTGAAGCCGTCGGGCGCGTAGACCGTGCCCAGCGCCTCGACGCCGGCGACCGAGAGCCGGTGGAGCTCGAGCGCCTCCGCGTCCGTGAGCTCCGCGAGCGAGCCGACGTGGCGGACCGGCGCCGCCATGAGATGCCCCGAGGAGTACGGGTACTTGTTGAGAATCGCGAGCGCCAGCTCGCCGCGCCGGACGACGAGCGACTCGGCCTCGGCGAGCTCGCCGGCGGCCTCAATGCAGAACACGCATCCCGGGAGCTCGTCCGCCTGCGTCACGTACTCGAGCCGCCACGGCGCCCACAGGGCCTTGGTCATGGCCGGTTTCTACCGTAGACTCGCGCGACATGAGATACGCCCTCAAGCTCGCAGCCGCCGGAATCCTGTTTCTGATCGCCGGGATCTTCGCGATCGTCGTCTTCGGGAACATCTGGGCCCGCATCGGGATCGGAGCCGCGATCGTGGTCGTCGTCGGCGGCCTCCTGCTCTTCGCCTGGAACGTGGACCGCAAGGACAAGGCGGCCCGCGCCGAGATCGACGAGCTCCCGCGGGTCTAGAGAGCCGCTGGCATCACCCCTCCGGGGGACGTCCAGGACTCCCAACCGGACCTTCGTCTCGTCGGTTCAGGACCTCAAGCGGGCGCGACGCCGCGCCGATCAGGGTCAACTGTGAGCGCGAAAGCCGAGAAGAGAGGGAGGGCAGCGATGACTGCGGCCCAGTTCGAGCTAATCGACGAGACCGAGGCAGAGGCGATCCTCCGCTGGCGCTTCGAGGAGCTCGTCCGCTCCGGCTACGACATCGGCTCCGCGCTCGTGCTCGCCTCGCACGTCGAGATCGACCTGCACGACGCGACCTCGCTCGCCCTCCGCGGCTGCCCCGCGGACACAGCGCTCCGGATTCTCCTGTAGGGCGGGGAACGGGCAGAGAGCCGGGTTCCGATGCGGCGGGAACCCGGCCTCGCCGCTCGTGCGCATCGGTAGTAGCTGGCAGGGGCTTCCAGGGTGCGCCCCGATGCCGCGGTGCCCCGCGCAGACGATGCTGATCTCGGGAGGAGCCCCGTGACGTCACTCCATTACAGGCACGGAGCGTCATCGCGTCGGGGGTCCACGCTCGTGCTCGCGGTCGGTCTGGACGCGCTGGCGGTGGCGCTGCTCGCCCTGCAGGTCGCGGTCGTCACATCCGGCGAGTCCGAACCGGCCGACACGTTCTTCTCGGATCCGCTCGCGGCCGGCCTTCTCCTCACGGCCGCGACGCTCACGATCGTCGCCGCCGTCGTGGCTGCCGTGAGCCTGTGGCGCGAGCCGCTGCGTTCGCGCGCGGGCCGGTGGGCGACCCGGCTCGCAGTCGCGAACGCGCTCTTCCTGCCCGTCCTCGCAGTGGTCGCTGCGGGTGTCGCGTGGGCCGTCGGGATCGACGAGCCGGCGACTCTCGCTCAGCCGCTCGTGCCCCTCTGGATGCTCGCGGGCCTCGGGGCCGTCGCCCTCGGCGTGCTGGCGCCCGAGCCTGGCAGGCGTGGCATCCTCGTCGTGCCCTTCATGCTCGGCGCGTTCGCGCTCGTGTTCTGGCTCGGCGAGCTCCTCGTCCCGCACTAGGAGCGCGTCAGAGCCAGCGCTTCCAGCGGAAGACGCCGACCATTCCGACCAGCACCACGACCATCACGCTCAAGATGATCCAGAACGCCTCGCGCGTGCCCTCGCCCGGGAACAGGACGTTCATCCCGAAGAGACTCGCGATCACGGTGAGCGGGAGCGCGATCGTCGCGATCACGGTCAGGATCCGCAGCACGTCGCCCTGCTTGTGCGCGATGACCGACTCGTTCGTGGACTCGAGCGCCTCCACGACCTCCTTGTAGTTGTCGAGGAGATCCCAGATCCGTTCCGCGGCGTCGACGATGTCGTCGAAGTAGAGCTCGAGCTCCTCGGGCAGGAACGCCTCCACGCGCCGCTCGAGCACCCGCAGCGTCGAGCGCTCGGGCTTGATGATCTTGCGGTAGGAGATGATCTCCTGCTTCACGTTGGAGATGTCGCGGACGACCTCCTGCGACGCGCCCTCGAACATCTCGTCCTCGATCACGTCGAGCTTGTGCGCGATCTTGTCGAGGATCGGGAAGCAGTAGTCGAAGAGGTCGTCGAGGATCTCGTACAGCAGCCGCCCCGAGCCGCGCGCGAACAGCTGCTCGCAGTAGGCGTCGTCCTCGCGGCAGCGCTCGAACAGCCGCGTGACGGGGTGCAGCTCGCGGTTCGGGATCGTGACCACGTAGTCGTGGCCGATGAAGATGTCGAGCTCGGCCGCGTTCAGCCGCTGCACCTGCTTGTCGTAGAACGGGAAGTGGAGGACCGCGAACAGGTAGCCCTCGTCCTCGTAGTCGTCGACCTTCGGCCGCTGGCGCTTCGAGACGACGTCCTCGACGTCGAGCGGGTGCCAGCCGAAGCGCTCGGCGAGCGCCTGCGCCGTCTCCACGTCCGGGGAGACGACGTTGACCCACGTGAGGCCGCTAGCGGTGAGCTCGTGGACGACCGGCGGCTGGCGCACGACGACCTGACCCGGGGTCCGGGTCGAGCGCAAGCGCCGGATGCGGGGCAGGCTGGGCACGGGTACTGAGGGGATCGTCCAGGGTCGAGAGCATGTTCGGGATTGTACGACCGGTGCCTGCTCAGGCGGACACAGGCGCCGGGAGCGGCGTCCTGCGCGCTCGCGCCGGGAGCTCGCGCTCGACCGCGAACGCGAGCGCCGAGCCGACGAGGCAGAGCCCGGCGAAGAGGATCCACACGCCGGTCGGCGAGACGGAGAGCCCGAACCCGCCGATCGCCGGGCCGAGCGCGAACCCGATCTGCCACGAGAGTGCGTTCAGCGCCATGTAGCGGCCGAGTAGCCGCGGTGGCGCGAGGTCGGCGACGAGCGGCGCAGCGACTGCGCCGTGCAGGCACTGCCCGAGCGCGAACGCGACCATCGTCAGCGTCAGCAGCCAGAAGGCGCCGGCCTCCGCGAACCCGGCGAGCGGCGCGAGCAGCCACCCGACGGCCCAGACCACGCCGAGGAGCCCGAGCGTCGCCATGCGCCGGTGCCCGCGGGCGAGTCGGGCGATCGGCGCCTGCGCGAGCACGATCACGATCATGTTCACGACGAAGAGGAGGCCGATCTGCGTCTCCGAGAGCCCAGCCTCGTTCTTCGCGAACACGGGTAGGACGTCGAAGCCGGAGAACCCGGCGAGGATGAAGAGCGCGTTGAGCCCGATCACGGCCACGAACGCGCGATGCCGGATCACCTCGCGGTACGAGCCGGGCCCGCGCTCCTCGTGCTCGTGGAGCGCCGGCTCGGGAACGAGCGCGAGCATCACCGCGGCGTAGACGATGAACGTGGCCGCGTCGAGCAGGAACAGCGCCTCGAAGCTCCGCGGGGAGTCGCCGGTCGCGATCAGCCCGCCCGTGAGCGCGCCGAGGCCGATCCCGAGGCTCATCACGACACGTTGCATCGCGAACGCCGCCGGGCGCTGCTCCACCGGCGTCAGACCGGCGATGAGCGTGGACTGCGCGGGCCAGAAGCCGCCGACGCCGATCCCGCTGACGACCGCGGCGACGAACGCCTGCCACGGCTCGTGCACGAAGACGTAGGCGCCGAAGCCGACCGCGAGGATCACCAGCGACAGCGCGAGCATTCGCTTCCCACCGAGGCGGTCGATCTGTGAGCCGAAGATCGGCCCGGCGACGAGGCTGGCCCCTGCGTGCGCTGCCAGGATGAGCCCGGCGGTCGCGAGCCCGATCCCGCGCACGTTGTGGAGGTAGATGAACAGGAACGGGACGACGACACCGTTCCCGAACGAGTTGACGAGCCCGCCGGCCTGGAGTGTGGCGACGGAGCGAGGGAGGGGTGGGAAGTACGTCCGGAGCACGCGCCGCATCGCGTGGGACACTAGCCCGCGCATGCGAGACGGACTCTGGGAGCCGGGCGCCGTCGTCGTCTGGCGCGAGAGCTGGCGCGGGCGGATGTACCTCGGCGTACCCGCGCGGGTCGTCGAGGACGGCGAGCGCGGGTTCGCGTTCTTCGTGCAGGAAGGGACCCGCTTCGCGTTCCCGCCCGGCGGCTGGCCGTTCGCGGACGAGCATCCGTGGGCCGCGAGCCCCGTCTGGACGGGGCACGGGCTGCTCGCGCTCCACAGCCCGGGGGACGCGTTCACGACGTGGCACGTCTGGGAGGGCGACGAGCGGCGCTTCGCCGGCTGGTACGTGAACTTCCAGGAGCCGCTGCGGCGGAGCGCGCGCGGCTTCGACACGCAAGATCAGGAGCTCGACCTCGTGATCGAGCCAGACGGCTCGTGGCGCTGGAAGGACGAGGAGAAGCTCGAGGAGTGGGTCTCGCTCGGGCGATTCACGGCCGAGGAGGTGGACGCGATCCGCGCCGAGGGCGAGCGCGTGGTCGCCGAGTGGCCGTTCCCGACGGGCTTCGAGGAGTGGGAGCCCGATCCCGAGTGGCCCGTGCCCGAGCTTCCCGCGGCCTGGGAAACCGCGTAGTGCGCGACGGCTTTCTCCTCGACCCGGACGTCGTGCAACTCAACCACGGGAGCTTCGGCGCGTGCCCGGTCGAGGTCTTCGAGGAGTACCAGCGCATCCAGCGCGAGCTCGAGGCCGGGCCGACCGACTTCTTCACGCGCAAGGCGGCGAGGTGGTTCTGGGGTGACCCCGAGCTGCCGGGACTCATGGCGGAGGCGCGCGCGGCGCTCGCATCCTTCCTCGGCGCGCAGGTGGACGACCTCGTCTTCGTCCCGAACGCGACCTCCGGCCTGAACGCCGTCGCGCGCTCGCTCCGCTTCGAGCCCGGCGACGAGGTGCTGACGACGACCCACGAGTACGGCGCGATCACGACCACGTGGCGGTTCACGGGCGCGCGTGTCGTCGAGTGCGACCCGGACGACGTGATCGACCGGATCGGCCCGAGGACGCGTGTGGTGTCCGTCTCGCACGTCTCCTCGGCAACCGCGCTCGTCTTCGCCGTGGAGGAGATCTGCGCGGCTGCGCGGGAGGCCGGCGCGCTCGCGGTGGTCGACGGTGCACACGCCCCGGGCCAGCTCCCGCTCGACCTCTCGACGCTCGGCGCGTACGTGTATCCAGGGAACTGTCACAAGTGGCTGTGCGCGCCCAAGGGCGCGGGGTTCCTCTGGGTCGCGGAGGAGCACCAGGACTGGGTCGAGCCGCTCGTCGTCAGCTGGGGCTGGCGGGACGACGCCGACTTCGCGGAGCGGCACGGCTGGGCGGGGACGCGCGACCCGGCTGCCTACCTCACGGTGCCGAAGGCGCTCGAGGTGCACGCGACCTTCGACGCGCCGCGGCAGCGCGCGCTCGCGGATCTCGCGGAGACGCGGCTCACGGAGCTCGGCCTCGCGCGGCTCCCCGGCGAGCCGGCGCCGTACATGCGTGCGGTGGAGCTCCCGCCGTGCGATCCTGCACTCCTCTGGCGGCGGTTGTTCGAGGAGCACCGCGTCGAAGCGCCCGCGTACGAGTGGCGCGAGCGGCCGTTCCTGCGGGTCTCGATCGGCCCCTACAACGACGAGCAGGACGTCGCCCGGCTCGCGGATGCACTTCTGGACTTGACGCGCTCGCCGCATCCCGTATGGTGAGGGCCGCCGGCGGGACACGGGCGCCGGCTCGGGTACGAAGGGACTGGAGGACGGCCTCCACTGCGGACGGGGAGACACGGATGACGACGAGGTTCGAGGTTCGGTGCGGCGGGCGCCCCGTTGCATTGATGACGGCGACGACGGCGCACGAGGCGCTCGGCGAGTACCTGCGCGCGATCGGCTGCAATCGCACCGAGATCGTGAGGATGGGGAGCGACGCGGCCGCGTGGCGCGGCGCGACCTATCGCGCCGTGCCGGTCGAGAGCCCGACGCTCCGCGCGAGCTGAGCGACTCGGCTCGCGCGGCGTCCGGGTGATGCGCCCGGCAGGAATCGAACCTGCGACCTCTCGCTCCGGAGGCGAGCGCTCTATCCCCTGAGCTACGAGCGCGCGAGCGCCAGTCTAGCGACCGCCCGCGCCGGGTTAGGCTCACGCTCGTGGAGGTCGAGGCCTGGGTCGCGAGCGTCACGCTCGCGGAGACGTTCGTCATCGCGCGCGAGGCGGCCGACTCCGCGGACGTCGTCCAGGTCGCGCTCCGGCACGACGGCGTGACGGGGCACGGCGAGGGCGCGCCGATCGAGCGCTACCGCGAGTCGGCGGAGTCCGCGCTCACGTTCGTGGAGGAGCACGCGGGGCTGCTCGGGGACGACCCGTTCGCGCTCGAGGAGATCGGCGCGCGGCTCTCAGAGGTCCCGGGCGAACAGGCAGCGAAGGCCGCGCTCGACGCGGCGCTGCACGATCTCCAGGGGAAGCTCCTCGGCGTGCCCGTCTACCGGCTCCTCGGGCTGCCGCGTGTCGGCCCTCCGACCTCGTGGACGGTGTGGCTCGGCGACCCGGATGACATGGCGCGCCGCGCGGAGCAGGCGGCATCGCGCTTCCGGCGGCTGAAGCTGAAGCTGGGCGGCGGGGACGGGCTCGACGTCGAACGCGTGCGCGCGGTGCGGGGCGTGACCCACCTGTCGCTCCAGGTCGACGTGAACGAGTGGTGGTCGCTCGAGGAGGCGCTCGACGCGCTCCCGCAGCTGGCGGAGCTCGGCGTCGAGTACTGCGAGCAGCCGCTGCCGGCGGGCGACGAGGGCGGGCGCGTGCTGAAGGAGCGCTCCCCGATCCCGATCTACGTCGACGAGGACTGCCATGTGCTGGCCGACGTCGCCGCGTGCGCGGAGATCGCGCACGGCATCACCATCAAGCTCTCGAAGTCGGGTGGGATCCGCGAGGCGATCCGGATGGCGCACGCGGGCCGCGCACTCGGGCTCGGGGTGATGCTGGGGTGCATGGTCGAGTCGGGGCTGAGTGTGGCCGCCGGCTGCTGCGTCGCGCCGCTCTGTGACCACGTCGACCTCGACGGGAACCTCCTGCTGCGCGACGACCCGTGGCCGGGAGTCGTGTTCGTCGACGGCGTGCAGGTGCCGTCGGAGGAGCCGGGCCTCGGCGTCTCGGCAGCGGGAACGTGAGCGGACGGCGCATCCTCATTCTCGGCGAGGGCTTCTCGCACGACCCGCACTACGGCAAGACGATGCGCGGGATCATCCGCTACGGGCCGGACCCGGTGGTTGCGATCCTCGACTCGGCGCGGGCGGGGGAGAGCCATGAGGGCATCCCGATCGTCGGCTCGGTGGACGATGCGCTCCCATACGGCCCGACCGCCGCCGTCGTGGGTGTCGCGACGCAGGGAGGCCGCTTCCCGCCGGCGTGGCGCGAGCTCCTGAAGCGGTGCCTGGAGGCGGGTCTCGACGTCGAGAGCGGGCTCCACGAGTTCGTCTCCGACGATCCCGAGCTGGTGGCGCTCGCGGCGCGGCACGGGGCGACGCTCCGCGACCTGCGGAAGCCTCCGGAGGGGCTCAACGTGCCAACCGGCGCGAACCTCGAGGTGGACGCGACGATCGTGCTGACGGTCGGCTCCGACTGCGCGATCGGGAAGAAGACGGTCGCGGTCGAGCTCGACCTCGAGGCGCGGAGACGCGGTCTCGCATCGGTCTTCGTGCCGACGGGCCAGACGGGGATCGCGATCGCCGGGTGGGGGATCGCCGTGGACGCCGTCGTCTCGGACTTCCTCGCCGGCGCCGCGGAGCGGCTGGTGGTCGAGGGCGTGGAGCGGGGCGGGAAGCTGCTCTTCGTGGAGGGCCAGGGTTCGCTCGTCCACCCGATGTACTCCGGGGTGACCATGGGGTTGATCCACGGCGCGGCACCGCACCTGTTCGTCCTCTGCCACCGTGCCGGCGACGTGGAGATCGAGGGGTGCCCGGGGCATCCCATCCCGCCGCTCGCGGAGCTCGTGGAACTGCACGAGCGGATCTCGCTGCCGGCGCGCAAGGCGCCGGTGGCGTGCCTCGCGATCAACACCGCGGCTCTCGAGGGCGACGACGAGGCGCGGGCGGCGATCGCCGCGGAGAGCGACGCAGCCGGGCTGCCGGCCGACGACCCGGTGCGCTTCGGAGCCGGCTTCCTGCTCGACACGATCTTGTCACACATCGCGCCTTGACAGCGAACATGTGTTCGCCTATGCTTGCGAACACATGTTCGCTCGGGTTGCCATCGTCGTCGTCGCCGCCGTGGTGCTGTGGGCGGTGTTGGCGCGCGACACGGGCGCAGGCGCCCACACGGCCGAGTACCGAGTCCAGCCGGGGGACACGCTGTGGTCGATCGCGCTCGCGCACGTCCCGGGCGACCCACGCGAGGGAGTGTGGAGGATCAAGCGTCTCAACGACCTGGAGGGGGCGACGATCGTGCCCGGGCAGCTGCTCGTGGTGCCATAGGGAGCCGCCGGACACATCTCGCGGCGCGGCCGCAGGGCGAGTGGTACGAATGCGCTTGCCCATACCCGTGAAAGGAGCCGCATGGCCAGCGATCGCATCCTCGAGCTTCTCCGCCGCCCGGTGGACGTGGACGAGTACGCGGAGATCCGCGAGCTCTGGAAGGTCCACTCGATCGCGGAGGACAACCGGGATCTCCCCGGGCTGATCTCCACGCTCACCGAGGACTGCGTGTACGAGGTGATGGGGACGGGTGCCCGCTGGGAGGGCCACGAGGGCGCGACCCGCTTCTACACGGAGCTGCTCACGGCCTTCCCGGACATCCACTTCGACCTCGACTACATCGTCATCGGGCCGCAGGGGGTATGCGAGGAAGCGATCGTCACCGGCACGCACGAGGGTCGCTGGCTCGAGCACGAGCCGACGGGAGAGCGGCTGAACTGGCGAAACGCGATCTTCTTCCCGTGGGACCCCGTTGCGAAGAAGTTCAAGGGCGAGATGGTCTACACGGACCTGGCGTTCCCGGTGCCCGGCTAGCTCGCCGCGAACGAGACGCTACCGTCGTCCGGCGGCATGACTGCCGTGGGCTGGCGCTTCGCTACCTCGAGGAATGCGTCCACGACCGTGGGGCTGAACTGGTTGCCGCGCCCGCCGCGGATCTGGAGCAGCGCCTCGTTGAGGGAGAGGCCGCGCGCGTAGGGCCGGTGGGTCGTCATCGCGTCCCAGGCGTCGGCGAGGCCGACGATCGCCGCGTCCAGCGGGATCTCGTCGCCACGGAGCCCGTCGGGGTAGCCGAGGCCGTCCCAGCGCTCGTGGTGGTGCCTGATGGCGCTCACCGAGCCTTCGAACGACGACACCTTCGAGACGATCTCGGCGCCGCGGTCGACGTGCTCGCGCATGACGGCCGCCTCGGCCGGCTCCAGCGCACCCGGCTTGGTGAGCACCGAGTCCGGGATCCCGATCTTGCCGACGTCGTGGAACAGCGCCGACGTCGCCAAGGAGCCGAGCTGCGGCGCCGTCAGCCCGAGCTCGCGGCCGACCGCGAGCGCGACGCTGCGAACGCGGAGCGAGTGGCCGGCCGTGTACGGGTCGCGCGCCTCGACCGCCGCGTTCAGCGTCTCGATCGTGCCGAGAAGGTTGCGCTCCACCTCGCGAGACGCGTCGAGCAGCTCGCGTGACCGATTCTCCAGGGCCTCGTTCTGGCGCGTGAGGCGGACGGCGGCGCCGTGTCCGAGCCCTGCGAGGAACAGCCAGAGCACGGCGAAGACGACAGCGACGGCGATCCATACCGTGCGGGTGGCGCGCGCGATGCTGGCATCGAGCTCGTCCGGGTGCAGCAGGACCTGGAGGGCGGCGACGGGCCGGCCGCTCGCCGCCGTGAGGGGGGCCCAGACGGAGAGGAAGCGGCTCGTGGCGGTCCCGTCCCGCCTCGGCACCTCCGTCGTCTCCGCGAACGGCGTACCGCTCCGAAAGACTGCCTCCACGTCCCGGCGCGCCGTCAGCTGACGGCGTCCCGGGAGCGTCGAGAAGACGAGCGACCCCTCTCGCGTCCACACGGCGACGCCCGCGAAGTCCTCCGGAGTGCGAATCGTGCGCCCGAGCCGGGTGAGATCGCTCCCGCGCACCACGAGACGGTTCCCGCGAACCAGCGTCGGCGCGAGCACGGAGTTCGCGAACAGGCCCACCTCCTGCGCGCTGTCGTCGAGGACCTGGTCGCGGAAGCTCTGGGTGAGGAGCGACGACAGCACGAGGGCGCCGGCTGCGAGGATCGCGGCCGACGCGACCACGAACGTCCAGAGCTGGGCGACGGACCGCTTCAATCCGGCGGGCCGATATGCACGAGGTGTCATGTCACGCACACGGCATGTATCGGCGGGAGAGCCGATGGAGATTAGAGCTTTCTCACGAAGCACGACGTGAGCGCGGCGGCGCCGGGGTGCCCGAGCCGGTGCAGCACTACAATCGGCCGCCGTGGACCTCGACGTCGTCTTCCTCGGGACGTCCGGGTCCATGCCGACCGCGCAGCGCGCGCTCCCTGCGACGCTCGTGCGGCGGGGCGGCGACAAGCTCCTGTTCGACTGTGCCGAGGGGACACAGCGGCAGCTCCTGCGCAGCGACATCGGGCTCGTGGAGCTCGAGGAGATCTTCGTCACGCACTTCCACGCGGATCACTACCTCGGCCTGCCGGGCATGCTGAAGACCTTCGGGCTCCGCGGTCGCGAGCTGCCGCTCACGCTGTACGGGCCGGAGGGGCTGCGCGAGCTGCTGGCGACCCTCCGCCGGATCTTCGGGCGGCTGACGTACCCGGTCGACGCGGTCGAGCTGGAGCCCGGGGAGTCGCTGCAACGCGACGGCTACCGCCTGGAGGCGTTCGCCGTGCACCACGGCGTCCCCGCCCTCGGCTACGCGCTCGTCGAGGAGAGCCGCCCGGGTCGCTTCGACGTCGAGGCGGCCGACCGCCTGGGAGTGCCGGACGGCCCCGCGCGCGGGGCGCTCCAGCGCGGTGAGGCCGTGACGATCGGGGACGGTCGGGGCATCTCGCCGGGCGACCTCCTCGGCCCCGCGCGGCCCGGACGCAAGGTGGTGCTCGCCGGCGACACGGCGCCTGCGGCGTCGGTAGTCGACGCGGCGCAGGGGGCCGACCTGCTCGTTCACGAGGCGACGTTCCTGGCCGACGAGCGCGAGCGCGCCCGCGAGACGCTCCACTCGACCGCCGGCGAGGCCGCGCTCGCGGCCCGCGCGGCCGGCGTCACGCTGCTCGCGCTCACGCACTCGTCGACGCGGTACTTCGGCCACCAGGTCGTCGAGGAGGCGCGAGAGGTCTTCCCCGACACGGTCGTGCCGCGTGACTTCGACGTCGTCGAGATCCCCTTCCCCGAGCGCGGAGCGCCCGAGCTGGTCCGCTCCGGCGCGCGGACGAAGAAGGCTGCTGTAGGGTCCGAGGAGTCGTGACGAGGCTCGTACAGGTGGCGGTCGCCGGGGACGTGACCGAAGCGGAGGAGCTTCAGGGGCTCCTGTCCCAGGCCGGGATCGCCTCGGAGCTCGAGCCCGCCGCCGAGCACGATCCCGAGGCGCACGACGATCCCCCGCTCAAGGTCCTCGTCGCCGAGTCCGAGGTCGACGAGGCGCGGGACGCCATCGAGGCGCTGACCGAGCTCGAGGACGAGACCGAGTAGGGGCGAGGCTTGCCTCGCCGTCGCGCTCGCCCTCCGACCAGGCCCGTCCGCCTGCCCCGGCTATAGTGGCCACGACCCTTTAACCCGGTCCAGCGAGGCCGGAAAGGAGCGAGATGTCGACGCACGTCCCGGACCGCGCCCCCGCGCGCGCGCACACCGCGAAGGAGCTGCTCGACGCCGACGCGATCGCGCGAGCGCTCGCGCGGATGTCGCACGAGCTCATCGAGGGGAGCGACGACCTCGACCGGGTCGCACTGGTCGGGATCCAGACGCGCGGCGTCCCGCTTGCGGCCCGGCTCCGCGCCCTCGTCGCCGAGCGCAGCGGGGTCGAGCTCCCGCTCGGCGCGCTCGACATCACGTTCCACCGCGACGACGTGCACGTGCGCGACGGCGGACGGCCTCCCGGTCGCCAGCCGGTCGTCCGCGCCACGAGCCTCCCGTTCCCGCTCGAGGGCATGACGGTCGTCCTCGTCGACGACGTCCTCTACACCGGCCGCACGATCAGGGCCGCGATCGACGCGCTGCTCGACTTCGGCCGCCCGGCGCGGGTCCAGCTCGCCGTGCTCGTGGACCGCGGCCACCGCGAGCTCCCGATCCGCCCGGACTACGTCGGCAAGAACCTCCCGACCGCGCGCGGCGAGCGCATCCAGGTCGAGCTCGTCGAGGTGGACGAGGTCGACGCTGTGCTTTTAGTCGGGGAGAGCGAGGACGGCGATGTCTGACCCCCGCGTTCCGGCCGGCCCGCGCCGGCATCTCCTTACCGTCTCCGACCTGACGAGCGACGACGTCGCGCGCATCCTCGAGACTGCGGACGGGCTCGCGAGCTCGCTCGACCGCGAGGTGAAGAAGCTGCCCACGCTCCGCGGCCGCACGGTCGTCAACCTCTTCTACGAGTCCTCGACGCGCACGCTCGCGAGCTTCGAGCTGGCGGCGAAGCGGCTCTCCGCGGACACGATGTCGCTGCGCTCGTCCGGCTCCTCGGTGGACAAGGGGGAGTCGTTGAAGGACACGGCCGCGACCATGGCCGCGTACGACCCGGACGTCATCGTCATCCGCCACCCCGCGATCGGCGCGCCGCAGGTCGTGGCCCGGTCGACGCAGGCGCACGTGGTGAACGCCGGCGACGGGAAGCACCAGCACCCGACGCAGGCCCTCCTCGACCTGTACGCGATGGAGGAGGCGCTCGGCCGGCTCGAGGGGCTGCACGTCGCGATCGTCGGTGACGTGCTGCACTCGCGCGTCGCGCGCTCGCTCGTCCAGGCGCTCGCCCTCGTGGGCGCCAGGTCGACCGTGATCGGGCCGCCGACGCTGCTTCCACGTGGCATCGAGGCGCTCGGTTGCGCCGCCTCCACCGACCTCGCCGACGCGCGCGATGCGGACGTCCTCTACGTCCTCCGCATGCAGCGCGAGCGGATGCAGGCGGGCGAGGCGTTCGTCCCCTCGCTCCGCGAGTACTCGGCGCTCTACGGGATCACGCCCGAGCGCGTGCGGCCCGGCCAGGTCGTCATGCACCCGGGGCCGATGAACCGCGGGATCGAGATCGACCCGCGCGTGGCCGACTCCGACGCCGCGCTCGTCGCGGATCAGGTGCGCGCGGGGCTGGTGGTTCGCATGGCGGTGCTGTACGACGTGCTCACCGTCGCGGCGGTGCGGGCGCCCGTGACCGAGGCGGTCGCCTGATGCTCTTCTGCCGGAACGGGCGAGGCGACTCGCTCACGCTCGAAGGGCGCGTCGTCGCGCCGGCGCAGGGGATCGACGAGTGCCTGCGCGTCACGGTGAGCGACGGCGTGATCAGCGCCCTCGAGCCGGCGCCTGCGAGCGCGCTCGTCCTCGCGCCCGCCTTCGTCGATCCGCACGTCCACCTCCGCACCCCCGGCCGCGAGGACGAGGAGACCATCGCGTCGGGGACGCGCGCCGCCGCAGCGGGGGGCTACTGCGCGATCCTCGCGATGCCGAACACCGAGCCGGTCGTCGACTCCGCGGCCGTCCTCGGCTCCCTCGTCGAGCGGGCGCGCGAGGAGGCGGTCGTACCGACCGGGTTCATGGCCGCGATCAGCAAAGGCCAGGGCGGGGAAGAGCTGTCGGAGATGGTCGAGCTCGCGAATGCCGGAGCCGCCGCGTTCACGGACGACGGGCGGCCGGTCGTGTCCGCCGGGTTGCTCCGCCGCGCGCTCCAGTACGGCTCGCTCACGAGCCGGCCGCTGGCGCTCCACTGCGAGGACCCGTCGCTCTCCCGCGGCGGCCACGCACATGAGGGCGCTGTCACTGCGGAGCTCGGGCTCGGCGGCTATCCCTCGCTCGGCGAGAGCGTGATGGTGGAGCGCGACCTCGCGCTGGCAGCCGCCGAGGAGCGCCCGCTGCACGTCATGCACGTCTCGGCGCGCGAGTCCGTACATGCTCTTCGCCGCGCGCGGGCCGCCGGCGCTTCCGCGACCGGCGAGGTGACGCCGCACCACCTCGTCCTCACGGACGAGGCCGTGCGCTCGCTCGACCCGAACGTGAAGATGAACCCGCCGCTCCGCGCCGAGGACGACCGCAGGGCGCTGATCGACGCGGTGCGCGACGGGACGCTCTCCGTGATCGCGACCGACCACGCGCCGCACGCGCGGCACGAGAAGGACGTCCCGTTCGAGGAGGCGCCGTTCGGCGTCATCGGGCTCGAGACGGCCTTCGCCGCGCTCCACACGCACCTCGTCCTCCCAGGCGTCGTCACACTCGAGACGATCCTGGAGCGCATGTCCGCCGGGCCGGCGCGCGTGTTCGGGCTCCCCGAGCTGCGGATCGAGGTCGGCGCGCGCGCGAACCTCGTCCAGCTCGACCTCGACGCGGACTGGGAGGTCACCGAGGCGGGCTTCGAGTCGCTGTCCGCGAACTCGTGGCTGCTCGGCGAGACGCTGCGCGGCCGCGTCACCCGCACGGTCGCCGACGGGCGCGAGGTGTTCTCGGCATGAACGGAGAGGAGCACACCACCTTGTGGCTCAGAGCCACAAAGTCCGGAGGGCGCCGGAGATGAGCCCGAAGCGTGGCTACCTCCTGCTCGAGGACGGCACGGTCTTCCACGGCCGCTCCGTCGCCGCCCCCGGCGCAGCCTTCGGCGAGGCGGTGTTCACGACGGCGATGAGCGGTTACCAGGAGACCGTCACCGACCCGAGCTACGCCGAGCAGCTCGTCTGCTTCACGGCGCCGATGGTCGGGAACTACGGCGTAGCCGACGAGCGGGACGAGTCCGGCCGCCCGCACGCGAGGGCGGCGCTCATGCGGCAGCTCGGCGGACGCGAGTGGGCCGACTGGCTCACCGAGCACGGCCTGGTCGGGCTCGAGGAGATCGACACCCGCGCACTCGTCCTGAAGCTGCGCGACGCGGGCGCGATGCGCGCCGTCGCGGTCGCGGACGAGGCCGAGCTCCCGGTCGAGGACGCGCTGGAGCAGGTGCGCGCGCAGCCGTCGATGGAGGGCCAGGCGCTCGTGGCGGACGTCTCCACTCCCGAGCCGTACGTGTTCGCGAAGGAGGGCGCAGTGCGCGTCGCCCTCGTCGACTACGGTACGAAGCGCTCGATCTCGCGCCGCCTCGCCCACGCGGGCGCCGCGGTCACCGTCTTCCCGCACTCGGCGCAGCCGGACGAGCTCGCCGAGTTCGACGGCGTCGTCCTCTCGAACGGCCCCGGCGACCCCGAGCCGCTCGCGGCCGAGGTGGAGGCCGTCCGCCGGCTCCTCGGCCGGGTGCCGATTCTCGGGATCTGCCTCGGCCACCAGCTCCTCGGCCTCGCGACCGGCCACCGCACGTTCAAGCTCCCGTTCGGCCACCGCGGCGCGAACCACCCGGTACTCGACCGGCGCACGGGTCGCGTCCTCGTCACGAGCCAGAACCACGGCTTCGCCGTCGAGCCCTCCGAGGACAGGGAGGCGACGCACGTCTCGCTCTACGACGGCACGGTCGAAGGCTTCGACTTCCCGGAGCTCCGCGCGCGCTCCGTCCAGTTCCACCCCGAGGCCGGCCCGGGCCCGCACGACGCGTGGCCGATCCTCGAGTCCTGGGTCGAGGAGCTGAGGGGCTAGTGCCGCGCCGCGACGACCTCGAGTCCATCTGCGTCATCGGCTCGGGGCCGATCGTCATCGGGCAGGCGTGCGAGTTCGACTACGCGGGCTGCCAGGCGCTGAAGGTGCTGCGCGAGGAGGGCTACCGCACGATCGTCGTCAACTCGAACCCGGCGACGATCATGACCGACCCCGGCTTCGCCGACCGCACGTACATCGAGCCGCTCGACCTCGAAGGGGTCGCCTCCGTGCTCGAGCGGGAGCGACCGGACGCGCTCCTCCCGACGCTCGGTGGCCAGACGGCGCTCAACCTCGCCGTCGCGCTCGCAGAGGCAGGTGCGCTGGACGACCTCGGCGTCGAGCTGATCGGTGCCCCGGTCGACGTCATCCGCCGCGCCGAGGACCGCGAGGAGTTCAAGCGCGCGGTGGAGTCCTGCGGGCTGCGCGTGCCCGACTCCACGATCGTCACGAGCCTCGACGAGCTCGAGGGCATCGCGACGCCCGCCGTCGTCCGTCCGGCCTTCACGCTGGGCGGCCACGGCGGCGGCTTCGCGGAGGACGCCGCGGGCCTCCGCCACCAGGTCGAGCGCGGTCTCGCCGAGTCGCCGATCGCGCAGGTGCTGGTCGAGGAGTCGGTGCGCGGCTGGGACGAGTTCGAGCTCGAGGTCATCCGCGACCGCGCCGACAACGTCGTCGTCGTCTGCTCGATCGAGAACCTCGACCCGATGGGCGTGCACACGGGCGACTCGGTCACGGTCGCGCCGCAGATGACGCTCTCGGACGAGGCGTACCAGGAGCTCCGCGACGCTGCGGCCGCGGTGATCCGCGCGGTCGGCGTCGAGACCGGCGGCTCCAACATCCAGTTCGCGCGCAGCCGCGAGACCGGGGAGCTGCGCGTGATCGAGATGAACCCGCGCGTGTCCCGTTCCTCCGCGCTGGCGTCGAAGGCGACCGGCTACCCGATCGCGAAGGTCGCGGCGAAGCTCGCCGTCGGGTACACGCTCGACGAGATCCCGAACGACCTCACGAAGACGACGCCGGCGAGCTTCGAGCCGACGCTCGACTACGTCGTCGTCAAGTTCCCGCGCTTCGCGTTCGAGAAGTTCCCGGGCGCCGACCAGCGGCTCGGCACGCAGATGAAGTCCGTCGGCGAGGCGATGGGGATCGGGCGCACGTTCACGGAGGCGTTCCTGAAGGCGTTCGGCTCGCGCGAGCTCGACCCCGGCTCGCCGACGCCGTGGCCGAGCCTCGCGCTCGAGGACGTCCCGGAGGGAGTGCACCCGTGGTTCCTAGAGCAGCTCGCGAAGGCGCACGAGGAGCTCGCATCCGGAGATCTCTGGCGCGCGAAGCGGGCGGGCTGGGGGGACGACTCGATCGGCGCCGCCTGGGGCCTGACGGGCCACGAGGTGCGCGCGCGGCGGCACGCGGAAGGCGTGCGCCCGTCCTTCCGGCGCGTCGACTCGTGCGCCGGCGAGGTCGAGGCGGGGTCGAACTACCTCTACTCGACGTGGGGCGAACAGGACGAAGCGGCGCCGGCGGGCGACGAGCCGCGCGTCGTCATCATCGGCTCCGGCCCGAACCGCATCGGCCAGGGGATCGAGTTCGACTACTGCTGCGTGCACGCGGCGCAGACCTTCCGCAGCCTCGGCTACGAGGCGGTCATGGTCAACTGCAACCCGGAGACCGTCTCGACCGACTACGACACGTCCGACCGGCTCTACTTCGAGCCGCTCTCGCCCGAGGAGGTGCTCGCCGTCTGCGACCGCGAGCAGCCGGTCGGCGTCGTCACGCAGTTCGGCGGCCAGACGCCGCTCCGGCTCGCACGGCACATCGAGGAGGCCGGCTACCGGATCCTCGGCACGCCGCACGAGGCGATCGACCTAGCGGAGGACCGCGAGCGCTTCGGCTCGCTCGTCGAGGAGCTCAACGTCCAGTGCCCCCCGTGGGCGATCGTCGCGAGCGCGGACGACGCACTGCTGGCCGCCGCACGCATCGGCTATCCGGTGCTCGTACGGCCCTCGTACGTGCTCGGCGGGCGCGCGATGCGCGTCTGCTACGACGACCGCCAGCTGGAGGACGCGATGGCGGCAGTGCTGGGATCCGTCCTGCTCGACCGCTTCGTCGAGAACGCGATCGAGCTCGACGTGGACGCGCTCTGCGACGGCGAGGAGGTGTACATCGCGGCCGTCATGCAGCACGTGGAGGAGGCGGGCGTGCACTCCGGCGACTCCGCGTGCGTGCTCCCGGCGCCGTCGCTCACGCTCGCCGCCGCGCTCGAGGTCGAGCACGTCGTGAAGCGCCTCGGGCCGGCGCTCGGCGTCGTCGGGCTCCTCAACGTGCAGCTCGCGATCGCGGACGGCACGGCGTACGTGCTGGAGGCGAACCCGCGCGCGTCGCGGACGGTTCCGTTCGCGAGCAAGTCGATCGGCGTGAACCTCGTCGAGGCGGCATGCAGGCTCGCGACGGGCGCGAAGCTGCGCGACCTCCAGCTGCCGACGCCGAGACCGGCGCAGGTGAGCGTGAAGGCGGCCGTGCTCCCGTTCTCGCGCTTCCCGGGCGCGGATCCCGTGCTCGGGCCGGAGATGCGCTCGACGGGCGAGGTGATGGCGAGCGCGGCCGACCTCCCGACGGCGCTGGCGAAGGCCGAGCGCGCCGCCGGGCGGCCGCTGCCGACGTCGGGGACGGCGTTCCTCTCCGTGCGCGACGAGGACAAGCCCGCGGCCGTGGCGGTCGCCGCGGCGCTCGCCGGCCTCGGGTTCGAGCTCGTCGCGACGGAGGGGACGGCCCGGACGCTCCGCGCGGCCGGGCTCGAGATCGGCGACGTGGCGAAGGTGGCGGACGCGAGCGGGGGAGAGGAGACCGTCGTCGACCTCGTGCGTCGCGGCCGCTGCGACCTCGTGATCAACACGCCGCAGGGGAGCGGCGCCCGCGCGGACGGCTACCTGATCCGCGAGGCCGCGCTGGTCGCGCGGGTGCCGTGCGTGACCACGATCTCCGGCGCCGCGGCGGCCGTGCACGCGATCGCGAACGCGCGGGCGGAGTCCGCGCTCTCGCTCCAGGAGCGCATCGGGATCGAGGCGTGATTCCCGAGCACGTTACGACTCCTGCAAGGAACGGTCTGGTGCTGGCGGGACGGCCCGCGCGCCGCGAGCTGCTCGCGGTGAAGGGGACGGCGCAGATGGGCCCGTACACGTTGCTCCGGCTCGAGCGGGGAGGCATGGAGCCCGGGATCCCGGGCCAGTTCTTCATGCTCGAGGCGCCGGGGCGGATCCTCCCCCGACCGATGAGCCTGTGCCTGGCGCCCCCAGGCGAGCTCGCGTTCCTGATCGACCCGATCGGGGCGGGGACGCGCGCGTTGTGCGGGCTGCGGCCGGGCGATGCGATCCACGTGCTCGGGCCGCTCGGAAACGGCTTCGACCTCGACGTCGAGCGGCCGCTCCTCGTCGCCGGCGGGATCGGGATCGCGCCGCTGCCGTACCTCGCGGAGCGGCTGGGCGGGGACGTGCCGGTGCTGCTCGGCTTCCGGAGCGACGTGCACGCCGAGGCTGCGCGGCTCCTGCCGGACGCCGAGGTGGTGGTCGAGCCGCGCCTCGTGACGGAGCTGCTCCCCGACGACCCGGGAGACGTCCTCGCGTGCGGCCCCGAGCCGATGCTCGAGGCGCTTCGCGAGCTGGCCCCGAGCTCGCAGCTCGCGTGGGAGGCGCCGATGGCGTGCGGATACGGAGCTTGCTACGGCTGCGTTGTGGAACTCTCAGAAAGCTATGTACGTCTTTGCACCTATGGCCCTGTGCTAAGAGAGGGTCAGACCCTGGACACGTCCGCAGGAGACGATGAGCGCGCAACAAGTGAGTGACAACTCGTCCACAGCGGCACCTGATGTGCCGCTTCTGAACGCGAGCGGCTGCCTCGACGCGCTCACCGCGCCGGAGGTCGCTCGGAGCCTGGACGCGTTCGTGACCAAGACGGTGACGCCGCTGCCCAGGGAGGGCAATCCGCCCCCGCGGATCGCAGAGACGGACGACTGGATGCTGAACTCGATCGGGCTCCAGAACCCCGGCATCGACGCGTGGGCGGAGGACAGCTACCCGCGCCTCGTCGAGCTCGACGCCGAGCTCTGGGTCTCGGTCGGCGGCTTCTCGGCACACGACTACGCGCTCGTGTGCGAGCGGCTGGACGACCTCAAGGGAGTGGCGGCGATCGAGCTCAACCTCTCCTGCCCCAACGTCGACGAGGCACCCGAGACCGCCGCCGAGCTCACCGCCGGGGCGCGCGCCGCGACGGCGAAGCCGCTCTACGCGAAGCTCTCTCCGCAGACCTCCGACATCGCCGAGGCGGCCCGAGCCGTCGAGGCCGCCGGCGCCGACGGGCTCTCGCTCGTGAACACGCTCAGGGGCCTCGCGCTCGACCCGCACACGCTCCGACCTCGGCTGGCGCTCGGCGCCGGAGGCGCCTCCGGGCCGGCGCTCCGCCCGATCGCGCTCGCCTGCGTCCACGCGTGCGCCCGGGCGGTCGAGCTCCCGATCGTGGGGATGGGCGGGGTGGCGGCGGGGCGCGATGCGCTCGACCTCGTGGCCGCGGGAGCGACCGCGGTGGCGCTCGGGACGATCCTCTTCGCCGACCCGCATGCGCCGGCCCGCATCCGCGCCGAGCTCGAGTCGGAGCTGCGGGCTCGCGGGCACTCCTCGGCGGCCGAGATTCGCGGGATCGCGCTCGGATCGGCGGCTCCTGCGGAGGCGTCTTCAAAGTAGAGAACGCAAAAAGCCCTGCAAATCGGCCAAAACGTTGCCGCTTGACCCCGAGAGGAGTCTTGGTAGACTCGTCCGGCTCATGGTCACGTCGAAGACGCACGCCCAGGCGCCGGTCCGCTCCCTCGACCAGCGCATGGAAGCCCTCCAGCGAGCGAACGACGTCAGAGTCCGCCGGGCACAGCTCAAGAAGGACCTGAAGGCGGGGCGGGTCCAGATCGAGACGATCCTCCTCGATCCACCGGAGTTCGTCTCCACCGCGAAGGTGTTCGACATGCTCATGGCAGTCCCCAAGTTCGGCCGCGTGAAGGCGGCGCGGCTCCTGAACCAGTGCCGCATCAGCCAGTCGAAGACCGTCGGCGGCCTGTCGGAGCGCCAGCGAGCGGAGCTCGTCCAGCTCTTCAACAACCGCTCGTAGAAGTCTCGGTACCGGAACGCTCGTCAGGGAGGCGCACTGCGGCCGCGAGGCGCCGCCGTCGTCGCTCGCGC
The DNA here is from genome assembly GCA_004366385.1 of Actinomycetota bacterium. Classification (GTDB taxonomy): domain Bacteria; phylum Actinomycetota; class Thermoleophilia; order Gaiellales; family Gaiellaceae; genus GMQP-bins7. Next base: position 176,370 of record SIRU01000033.1, on the reverse strand, counting down.
GCACGTGCAGCTGCCCGGTGTGCTTGCGGGATCACGGTCGTACGCACAGGCGGCGGCGGGTTGGTTGCGGAGCGAGCGCGGCCGCGCGTCAGCCGGCCTCCTTCAGGGCTTCTGCTCTCCCGCGCGACCGCGATCCACACTCGTGGATCGCGGTCTTGCGCACTAGTACGCTTCGCGCGTGTCGGCGCGGCCCGTCTTCGTTGTCACAGGGCCATCCGGCGCCGGCAAAGGCACCCTGATCAAGGGGCTGCTCGAGCGCGTCGCGGGCATCGAGGTCGCGATCTCGGCCACCACGCGCTCGCAGAGGCCCGGCGAGGTGCACGGGCGCGAGTACTGGTTCCTCTCCGACGACGAGTTCACCCGTCGCGTGGACGGCGGGGAGTTCCTCGAGTGGGTCTCCTACGTCTCCGGCCGCCGCTACGGCACGCTCCGCTCCGAGATCGAGCGCATCGCGGACGACGGGAAGGTCTGCGTGCTCGAGCTCGAGCTCGACGGCGCGCTCGTCGTCCAGGGTGAGGTGCCGGGCAGTGTGACGATCTTCATCGCCGCGGACGTCCCCGAGCTCGAGCGCCGGCTGCGCGACCGCGCGACGGAGTCGACGGGGGAGATCGGGGAGCGGATCGAGCTGGCCCGGACGCAGCTCGAGCAGGCGCACCTCTTCCGGTACATGGTGCGGAACGACGACCTCGAGCGGGCGACGGCAGCGCTCGCGGCCATCGTCGAGTGCGAGATCGCGCTCGCAGGTACCATGAGCCGCCCATGATCTATCCACGCATCGACTCGTTGCTCGACAAGACCGCCAACTCCCGCTACGCGCTCGTGATCGTGGCCGCGAAGCGGGCCCGGCAGATCAACAACTACCACCACCAGCTCGGCGAGGGCATCGGCTTCGAGGAGGCCCCGCCGCCGCTCATCGAGTCCCGCTCGAAGAACTACCTGACGATGGCGATGGAAGAGGTCGCCGGCGGGAAGATCACCTTCCAGACGCCCGGCTAGCCGGAGGGGTCATGGCTCGCATCCTGCTCGGAGTGACCGGGGGGATCGCGGCCTACAAGGCGTGCACGCTGACCAGGCTGCTGGTGCGTGCCGGCCACGACGTCCTGCCCGTGCTCACGGCCGGCGCGGAGCGGTTCGTCGCCGCCGAGACGTTCCACGCGCTCGCGCGGAAGTCCCCCCAGGGGCCGTACCCCCATCTCGAGCGCGCCGACCTCCTCGTCGTCGCGCCGCTGACCGCGAACACGCTCGCCCGCCTCGCGCACGGGCTCGCGGACGACGTCCTCACGGAGGCGGCGCTCGCGCACGACGGCCCGCTGCTCGTCGCGCCGGCGATGAACGTGCGCATGTGGCAGCACCCGGCGACGCAGGCGAACGTCGCGCTCCTGCGCGAGCGCGGGGTCGAGATCCTGGGGCCGGCAGAGGGAGAGCTGGCGGAGGGCGAGAGCGGAGCCGGCCGCATGGTGGAGCCGGAGGAGATCGTGGCCCGGGTCGCCGAGATCGTCGGAGCCGCCGCGCCGCCGGGCCCGCTGGCCGGGCGCTCCCTGCTCGTCTCCGCGGGAGGGACACGGGAGCCGCTCGACGCCGTCCGTTACGTCGGGAACCGCTCGTCGGGGCGCATGGGCGTCGCGCTCGCGGAGGAGGCGCGAGCCCGCGGCGCGGACGTGACGCTCCTCGCCGCGAACCTCGCGGTGCCGGCGCCCGCAGGCGTCACGGTGGTGGAGACGCCGACGGCGGCCGACCTCGAGCGGGAGGCGCTCGCGCGTGGAGGCTCGGACGTCATCGTCATGGCCGCCGCGGTCGCGGACTACACGCCGTCCCAGCCCGTGCGGGGCAAGCGCCCGAAGGACGCCGAGCCGTGGACGGTCGCGCTCGAGCCGACGGCCGACGTTCTCGCCGCGCTCGGGAGCGCCCGCCGCCCCGGACAGGTGCTCGTGGGCTTCGCCGCGGAAGGCGGCGAGAACGGGCTCGACCGCGCGAAGGCGAAGCGCGTGGCCAAGAAGGCCGATCTCGTCGTCTACAACGACGTGAGCCGCGGCGACATCGGCTTCGACGCCGACGAGAACGAGGTGGTCGTCGTCTCCCAGACCGGCGAGCGGAGCGTCCCGAAGGCGCCCAAGCGCGAGATCGCGGCGGCGATCCTGGACGAGGTCGAGCGGCTACTCTCGAAGACATGAGCGAGTCGCTCCCGGCGGGCGCGCGGACGGCATCGCCGGCTGACGCCGCGCGTGTCGTCGAGCGCGTCGTCGGCAACCTGGAGACGGCGGTGCGCGCTCCGCGCGAGACCCTCGAGCTGTGCGTGCTGGCGCTCCTGGCCGAGGGCCACCTGATCATCGAGGACTTCCCGGGCGTGGGGAAGACCGTCCTCGCGAAGTCGCTCGCGCGCTCGCTGCACCTCTCGTTCTCGCGCCTCCAGTTCACCCCCGACCTGCTGCCGACGGACGTCACGGGCGTCAACGTGTTCAGCCAGAAGACGAACGAGTTCGAGTTCCGGCCGGGGCCGGTGTTCACGAACGTCCTGCTCGTCGACGAGATCAACCGCGCCTCTCCGAAGACGCAGTCGGCGCTCCTCGAGGCGATGCAGGAGAACCAGGTGACGATCGACGGCGAGACGTACGCGCTCGAGCTCCCGTTCCTGGTCGTCGCCACGCAGAACCCGATCGAGTACGAGGGGACCTACCCGCTCCCCGAGGCGCAGCTCGACCGTTTCACGGCGCGGCTCTCGCTCGGGTACCCGCCGCTGGCCGAGGAGGCGAGGATGCTCGCCGAGCAGACGACCGACCCGCCGTTGCTGCACCTGGAGGCCGTGGCCGACCGCGACGACGTCCTCGGGGCGATCGAGGCCGCCCGCTCGGTCTACGTCGAGGGCAGCGTCGGGAGTTACGTCGTGCGGCTGCTCCACCACACGCGCGAGAGCCCGCGGCTCGCGCTGGGAGCGAGCCCGAGGTCCGGGATCGCCCTCCTCCGCATGGCCAAGGCCCGAGCGGTGACGCGTGGACGCGACTACGTCGTGCCGGAGGACGTGGGCGCGGTGGCCGTTCCCGTTCTCGAGCATCGGCTCATCGTCGCTCCCGAGGCGCGGGCGGCGGGCGTGACGGGCGCGGAGGTGGTCCGCGAGGCCCTCGACCGCACACCCGTGCCGTCGTGAGCCGCGCGGGCGTGCTCCTCCTGGGCGCCGCCGTGACGCTGGCGGCCCTGGCCTTCGGGTCACGCCCGCTGGGCGTGGTCGGCGTGGGGCTGCTGGCGGCGGCGCTCGTCGCCCGGGCCTGGGCCGGGCTGGTGCACGGCCCGGCGTCGGTCGCGTTCGCGGCCGTGCCGGCGACGGCGACGGAGGGAGAGCGGGTGCGGCTCCGCGTCGAGGTCGAGCGGGCGTCCCGGCTGCCGGCCGCGTCGATCGTGGTCGAGGGCTCGCTGGGACGACGGGGGGCGTTCGAGTGCCGCGCGCACGGCCGCGGGCGCCGGGCGTCGGGAACGGTCGATCTCGGGCGGCCGCCCCGCGGCCGGTACCCGATCGGCGACGCGCGTCTGCTGCTCGGGGACCACCTCGGGCTCCAGTCGGTCGAGATCCCGGTCGACGCGGCCGGCGAGGCCCTCGTCGTGTACCCACGGCTCGTGGAGCTCGAGTCGCTCTTCAGCGACGCGGGGAGGCTGGGAAGCGACGGCCGGCGGCTCCTGCTGCGGAGACCGGCCGGGTTCGACTTCCACTCCGTCCGCGAGTACGCCCAGGGCGAGTCGCTGCGCCGCGTGCACTGGCCGACGACGGCGCGCCGTGGGCAGCTCATGGTCAAGGAGTTGGAGGACATGCCGCGCGACGCCGTCGCAGTGGTGCTCGACTGCGATCCGGCAGGCGCTGCGGGCGAGCCCCCCGACTCGAGCTTCGACGCGGCGGTGCGAGCCGCCGGCTCCGTTCTCCGCGCGTACGTCTCACGCGGCCGGCGCGGGATCCTCGTGACCACCGGCGGCGCAGCCGTCGTGCAGCGGGTCTCCTCGCTCGATGACGACTTCGCGGCTGCGCTGGGCGTGCTCGCGGCCGCCGAGGCCGACGCGGCGCACGGGATCGGGCGCTGGCTGCGCGGCGCCGCGGTACCGGCGCTCGAGGCGAGCGAGCTCGTGCTCGTCACGGCGGATCTCGACCCGGCGGCCGCCGAGGCCGTTCTCGCCGTCGCGGCGCGCCGGCTGTCGTCCGTGGTCTGGGTCGACGCGCCGAGTTTCGCCGGCCGCTCGACGCGCGCCGCCGCCGGGCCCCTGCGGCTGGCGTCGTGCGGCATTCCCGTCGCCGTCGTGCGGCACGGAGACGATCTGGCCGCCGCGCTCGGCGGCGCGTCGCAGGGGCTCGCGGCGCATGGGTAGGACCCTCGCCGCCTGCACGCTGCCGGCGATCGCGATCTCGGTCGCATGGCTGCGGATCGAGACACCGGTGCGGTTCGGGGACGCGCTCGCGATCGTCGCGCTCGCCCTCCTCCCGGCGCTCGTCCCGCGGGGCGCCGCCCGTGTCGCCGCGGCGCTCGCGGCGACCGCCGGAGCAGTCTGGGTGGCCTTCGGCGTCCAGGCGTGGGAGGTGCTTCCGTATCGCAACGAGCGCGTCGTCGTGCCGCTCGGCGAGGCCGTTGCACAGGGGCTGGCGGACTTCTACCGCGTCCTGCTCCCGTTCGACCCGGCCGCGAGCCCGGAGATGCACGGGCTCACACTGGCCGCGATCTTCGGCTTCGTGCTCGCCGTCTCGCTCCTCGTCGCGGCCGCCAGGCCGGTGGCCGCCGCCGCGGCCACGATCATCGGTGCCGGCTGGCCTGCGACGCTGCTCGGAGCCGACGCCGTCCTCCTGGGCGCGCTCGCGCTCGGCGCGGCGCTGTCGATCTCCCTCGTCCTCCGCGTCCGCACCGGGCGCTCGCTCCTCGTCGGGGCGCTCGCCGCCGGCTTCGTCGTCGCCGGCGCGGCCTGGACCTCCTCGGCGACGACAATCGCGCGCGAGGCGGCGCTCGACTGGGAGAGCTGGAGCTTCTACGACTCCGGGCGGGAGGCGACCGCCGTGCGGTTCGCGTGGGACTCGAACTACGAGGGCATCCGCTTCCCCCGGACGAAGACCGTGGTGCTGACCGTGAAAGGGCCGGTCAAGGCGCGGTACTGGAGGGCGTCCACGCTCGACCTGTTCACGGACGACCACTGGTTCGAGAACCTCCTCTGGCTGCAGGGGCTCGAGAACGACGTCGTGCGGATGCCCCCCGACCGGCTCACGCCGGCGGCGGCGCGCAACCCGAGGCGCTGGCTCGAGCAGGAGGTCGAGATCCACGCGCTCGTCGACGACTACCTCGCCGCCGCGGGGACGCCGATGGCCCTCGACGCGCGCCGGCTCGGCACCGTCTTCCGCCTGTCGGGTGGCGTCCTCCGCGTGCGCGACCCGCTTCGCGGCGGCAAGCGGTACCGCGTCTGGAGCTACGCCCCCGACCCGGCCCCGGCCGCGCTCGCGAGCTCCCGGCCGCGCTACCCGAACGTGGCGCTCCGGTACCTCGCGCTCGAGAGCAGGACGTTCCCGCCGTTCGGGAGCCAGGGTCGCGACGCGACCGCCCGCACGCTGCTGAACGACCCCTCGTACGAGCAGTTCGCGCCGTACCGCGAGGTCTACGCCGTCGCGCGGCGGGTCACGAGGAGGGCGCAGACCCCGTACGCCACCGTGCTCGCCCTCGAGCAGTGGTTCCGGCAGCGCGGCGGTTTCCGCTACGACGAGCAGCCGCCGAGGGCGCCCGGCCCACCGCTCGTCTCGTTCGTGACCCGGACGAAGGCCGGCTACTGCCAGCACTACGCGGGCGCCATGGCGCTCATGCTCCGCATGCTCGGGATTCCGGCGCGCGTGGCCGTCGGGTTCACGAGCGGGACGCTCGAGGACGGCAAGTGGATCGTGACCGACCACCAGGCGCACGCGTGGGTGGAGGCGTGGTTCGCGGGGCACGGCTGGGTGCCCTTCGACCCGACGCCCGGCCGCGGGACGTTCGGCGGCTCGTACTCCTTCGCCTCGGACTCCGAGGAAGCGGTCGCCGCGCTCGGGCGAGGGGAGCTCGCGGAGAGGCCGCTCCGCGACGAGGTGCTTCCCGACAGTGCGGATCTCCCGCTCACGGGCACGACGAGCGAGCGTCGGACGCCGTCCCTCTTCGCGCTCGCAGTCGGCGGCGGAGCGCTCTGGGTCGCGGCCGTCGGGATCGCGAAGACGCTCGTTCGGCGCCTCCGCTACCTGAGCCGCGACCCCAGGCGCAGGGCGACGGCGAGCCGACAGGAGCTCGAGGCCTACCTTCGCGACCAGGGTGTCGCGATCCCCGCCGGCGCGACGCTCGACGATCTGCGCCACACGGTCGGACTCGAGCTCGGCGTCGACGCCCGCCAGTTCGCGGACGCCGCCGCACGTGCGCGCTTCGGTCGCCCGGACGACGCGAACGCGGGTGCCGAGCGGGCGCGCAGCGAGCTGCGCTCCCTCCTCCGCCGTGCGCGCGGCCAGCTCTCGCTCTGGCAGCGCGCCCGCGGGCTCGTGTCGCTGCGCTCGCTCCACGGCGGCCGCCACGGATGAGCGAGAGCGACACGTACGAGCTCTTCCAGCGCGGCCGCGCCCACCTGCGGAACGGCAGGCCGGCGCAGGCGACCGTGTCGCTCGAGCAGGCGAAACGGCGCGAGCCGGCGTCCCGCTCGATCCGCGAGGCGCTCGGGATCGCGTACTTCCGGCTCGGGCGCTGGGAGGAGGCGGAGGCGGAGTTCCAGGCGTTGGTCGACCTCTCGCCGGACGACGAGTTCGCGCACCGCGCGCTGGGCCGGGCGCTCGCGAGACAGGGCCGCAGCGCCGAAGCGGCCCCGCACTTCAAGCTCGCGCGGTCGCTCAGACCGCGGAAGCCGGCCGACGGGGACGTGTAGCGCGAGGACGAGGCAAGCCTCGCCTCTACGCGTTCCAGTCGCCGGCGACGCGGCGGACCTCGTCCGTCGTCGTCACGCCCTCGAGGCAGAGCCGGACGCCGTCCTCGCGCAGCGTCCGCATGCCGGCGGTGACGGCGAGGCTCTGGATCTCGGCCGTCGAAGCGCGGGCGGCCGCGAGCTCCCGGATGTCGTCGGTGAGCGGCAGCACCTCGAACAGCCCGACCCGCCCCCGGAAGCCGGTCTCGCCGCACGCCGTGCAGCCGGTGCCACGCGCGAGCTTCGGCACCTTCTGGCGCGGCTTCACGAGGACGGCGCGCTCCTCCGCGCCTGCGGTGTACTCCTCCCGGCAGTCGGGGCAGATGCGGCGGACGAGGCGCTGGGCGACGAGGCACGTGACGGTGCTCGCGACGAGCCCCGGCTCCACGCCCATGTCGGTGAGCCGGTGGATCGCCGCGGCCGCCGACTGCGTATGCAGCGTGGAGAGCACGAGGTGGCCGGTCATCGCTGCCCGGATCGCGATCTGCGCGGTCTCCTCGTCGCGAATCTCGCCGACCAGGATCGTGTCGGGGTCGGAGCGGAGGATGGTCCGCAGCCCACGCGCGAACGTGAGGCCCGCCCGGACGTTGACCTCGACCTGGTCGACCCCCGTGGTCACATACTCGACCGGGTCCTCGATGGTCATGATCGTGCGCTCGGGCGTGTTCAGCTCCTGGAGCGCGGCGTACAGCGTCGTCGTCTTCCCGCTGCCGGTCGGGCCGCAGGTGAGGATCGCGCCGTAAGGCTGCCGGATGGCCTTGCGGAGGATCTCCTCCGTGTCCGCCGCCATGCAGAGCTCGGAGAGCGAGTCGGGCGCGGCGGCCTGGTTGAGCACGCGAAGCGTGACCTTCTCGCCGAACTTCGTGGGCAGGACCGCCATGCGCAGGTCGACGGTCTGGCCTCCGGTCTTGACGGCCACGCGCCCGTCCTGGGGGGCGCGCCGCTCGGCGATGTCGAGCCGGCCCATGACCTTGAGGCGGCTGGTGACCGCGCCCTGGTGCGAGCCGGGGATCGCGGCGAGCTCCCGGACGACGCCGTCCACGCGTGCCCGCACGACCAGCCCGCGCGGCTGTGGCGTGAAGTGGATGTCCGAGGCGCCGAGCGCGAGCGCGCGCTGGATCGTCTTGTTGACCTGGGACACCGCAGGAGTCGCGACGTCGCCCTCTTCGACGTCGTGGATGCCGAGTGAGGCGTCGCTCGGCTCCTCGGTCTGCTCGTCGACGAGCGTCAACGCCTGCTGGTGGACGAAGGCGATCGCCGCGTCGATCGCGTCCGGTGCGGCCACGGCGAAGCGGAGCGGCACGTCGAGCGCGAGCCGGAGCTCGTCCGAGTGGAGGACGTTGGTGGGGTCGGCGACCGCGACGAGCAGCGCGCCCTCCGGGTCCACGCTCACCGGGAGGGCGCAGTAGCGACGCGCGAGCTCCTCCGGCAGGAGCGCTGCGGCGTCGACTTCCACCTCCGACTCTGCGAGGTCGACGAACGGCAGCTCGAACTGCTCGGCGAGCACGCGGGCGATCTGCGTGCGCGTGACGAGGTCTCGCTCGGCGAGGATCTCGCCCAGGCGCCGGCCCGACTCACGCTGCTCGACGAGCGCCGCCTCGAGATCCTCCCTGGACACGAGCCCGTCGCGGAGGAGAAGCCCACCGAGCGAGGGCCACGAGTGCTGGGCAGCTTCCATGACGACTGGAATATCGGCCGTGGGCGGGCCGACCGTGAGTCGACGCTCGCGTCGCCCGGGGAGCTAGGGGCGTGCCTGGTCCGCGGTCGTCACGCCCTCGAGGCAGAGCCGGACGGCACCCTCGCGGAGGGTGCGCATGCCCGCGGCGACGGCCGCTTCCTCGATCGCGTGCGCCGTGGCGCCTGCGGCGATCTGTGCGGCGACGTCGTCCGTGAGCGGAAGAACCTCGAAGACGGCGACGTGGCCGCGATGCCCCGTGCCGTCGCAGCTCTCGCAGCCGCTGCCGCGGCCGAGCAGGCGGCTGCCGCCCTCCTCGACGCCGAGGCCGAGGTCGACGAGCTCCTCGGCGGTCGCGTAGTAGGCCTCCCGGCAGTCGGTGCAGATCCTGCGCACGAGCCGCTGGGAGAGGACGCCCGAGAGTGACGGGGCGAGCACTGCCGGATCGACGCCGTGGTCGAGCAGGCGCCGCACGGCGCCCGCAGCGCCGTCCGCGCCGACGGTCGCGAGCACGCGCTTGCCCTCGCTCGCGGCCCGCGCGGCGAGCGCCGCCGTCTCCGGGTCGGCGAGCTCGCCGATCCCCACGACGTCGGGGTCCGAGCGGAGGATGGCGTGCAGGCCCGCGGTGTAGGTGAGGCCGGCTCGAAGGTCGACCTCGATCTGGTCGACGCCCACGAGACGACGCTCCACGGGATCCTCGATCGTGAGCGCGACCGAGTCGCCGGCGAGCTCTTCGAGCGCCGCGTACAGGGTGGTCGTCGTCCCGCTTCCCGGCGGGCCTCCGACCACGACCAGGCCGGGACGATGCAACGCCTCCGCGACCGCGTCGAACGCGTCGCCCACCAGCTCCGCGAGCGTGCGCGGGGCCGTGGAGTCCTTCACGAGGCGGAACGTCGCGCGGACGCCGCGCACGGTGGGGAGCACGACGAAGCGGAGCTCAGCCGTCGCCTCCTCGCCGTCGAGCGTCACGCGACCCGAGGCAGCGAGGTCGGAGAGATGGGTCGCAACGGCCGACGGCGTGCCGGGAATGCGCTCGAGCTCGCGGACATCGCCGTCGACGCGCGCGCGGACGACGAGCCCGTCGGGCGTCGGAGTGACGTGCACGGCCGACGCGCCCTGCGCGATCGCGCGCTCGAGCGCGTGGACGATGGGCGAGGTCGGCTCGAGTGTCTCCGTCGACGCGACCTCGACAGCCGCCTCGACGACCTCGGGAGCGCGCTCCTCGGTTGAGAACGGCGCCACTGTGTCCGCGTCCGGCGCCTCGTCGTCGACGAACCACTCGAAGGGGAGCGGCTCCGGCTCGGTCTCGTCTTCGACGACGGTCTCGGCCTCGGCGAGCTCCGGCTCGTCCTCGACGGCCTCGGTGGCCGACTCGACGTGTGCCTCGAGCGGCTCGAAGGGGAAGGGATCGGGGTCGGTCTCAGCCTCGGGGCGCTCCGGCTCGTTCTCGAGCGATCCGAAGGAGAACGGCTCCGGCGGGGTGTCGTCCTCGTCCGGCGCCCAAGCCACGACGGCGGCCTCGTCCTCCGGAGGTCCGAGCTCGCCCTCGACGGCCTCGGTGACCGGATCGGCGTCGCTCTCGAGCGGCTCGAACGAGATCGCCTCGGGATCGGTCTCGTCGTCGGTACGTGCCCAGGCCTCGGCGTCAGGCTCGAGTGCGGTTTCGGCTGCGGGGAGCTCGGGCTCCTCCTCGACGGCCTCGGCGACCGGCTCGACGTCTGCGTCCAGCGGCTCGAAGGAGGGCGCATCGGGCTCGTCCCCAGCCGGCGTCCAGGTCTCGGCGCCGGCCTCCTCGAGCTTCGGCTCCTCCTCCACGACCTCCGCCGTGGGCTCGGCGATTGACTCGACCGGCTCGAAGCCGAGCGGCTCGTGCGCGAGGGCGAATCTCGGCTCGACCTCGGCCGTGTCGACGTCGGCGTCGAGCGGCTCGACTGCGGCGGCCTCGGCGTGGTCACTCTCTGCCTCCACCGTCTCGGCCTCGGAGGTGATGCCCAAGTCCTCACGGTCCGCGAGCTCGACGAGCTCGACGACGTCGGCGCCCTCCGCGGCCTGGGTCTCGAGCGAAGCTTCCTCGACGGGCACGTCCGCTTCGACGCCGTCCTCGGCTTCCTGTACCGGCTGTGCGAGCAGCAGCGGCGGAAGGTCATCTAGCGCGGAGGCAGTGGTGGGTTCACCGTCGCCGTCAGGCGCCGCGGGACCGTCGGCCTCGGCCTCCGCCTCGGCCTCGGCCTCGGCCTCGAGTGGGTACACGGCGAGGGTCAGCTCCGGTCCCGAGACCGCGTCGATGGCCGCTGCGATCGCGTCGTGCGTGGCGACCGCGAAGCGGAGCGGCGCGCCCAGGACGGAACGGAGCTCCTCGGACGAGAGCGCGCTCGTCGGGTCGGCGACTGCGACCAGGAGCGAGCCGTCGGAGCCCGTCGCGATCGGGATCGCGGAGTGCTCTCGGGCGACCTCGGCCGGGAGGCGCCTCGCGGTCTCGGCGTCCAGGTCACGGGTGTCGAGCTCGACGAACGGCAGCTCGTGCTGCTCCGCGAGGATCCGCGCCACCTGGTCGTCCGAGAGCGAACCGCGTGCGACGAGGATCTCGCCGAGGCGACGGGTGGCCGACAGCCGCTGCTGGGCGAGCGCGGTCTCCAGCTCCTCCGCCGTGACGAGACCGTCCCGCAGCAGCAGCGAGCCGAACGCCGGCCACGCCCGCTCGAAGCTCGTCACGGGGGGCTCGTCGGGCCCGAAGGCGGCGAGGCCGAGGATCGGCGTCGGCGGCCCGGGCGGCGTGCTCTCCGGAGGGCTCGCGTCGGTCGCGGTGCCTACGCCGAAGAGCCCACGCGCGGCCGCGGCGTCGATCGCGGCCTCGATCTCCTCCGCGGCGGCGACGGCGAACCGGACCGGGACGCCCGCCGCGCCGCGGATCTCGTCGAAGCAGCCGAGCCTGGTCGGGTCGGCCACGACGACGAGCAGGGAGCCGTCGGGGAAGACGCGGATCGGGAGTGCGGAGTGGCGGCGTGCGAGCTCCTCCGGCACGCGTGAGGCGACCGGCACCGTCGCGTCGGGGCTCTCCAGGTCGACGAACGGGAGCTCGTGCTGCTCGGCGACGAGCCGGGCGACCTCAGCCTTGGAGACCAGCCCTTCGTGAACGAGTGCCTCGCCGAGCCGGAGGCTCGACAAGCGGCTGTCGCGACCGTCTCCCTGCTCACGCAGCACGCGCTCGAGATCGTCGGCGCTGACGAGACCGTCGCGGACGAGGAGCACGCCGAGCGCGGGCCAGGGGAACTGTGCCGCTTCTATGAGAACTCTCGCATTCTGTGCCGGGTATCGGCTGATGTCGCAAAGGTGTTTAGAGCAGTGAGTGACAATGCCCCCGTGCGAGCCGTGGTGCAGCGGATCCGGAGGGCGTCGGTCACAGTCGACGGTGCCGTCGTCGGCGCGTGCGGAGCCGGCCTCGCGATTCTGCTCGGGGTCGGGGACGGGGACGGCGACGCGACGGCGGAACGGCTCGCCGGGAAGGTCGCGAGGCTACGGGTCTTCGAGAACGAGGACGGCCGCTTCGACCGCTCGCTCCTCGACACCGGCGGCGAGGCGCTCGTGGTGAGCCAGTTCACGCTGATCGCGGACACGCGCAAGGGCAACCGCCCGAGCTTCACCGGCGCGGCCGCGCCCGAGGTCGCGGAGCCGCTCTACGAGCGCTTCTGCTCGGCGCTCGAGGCCGAGGGCGTGCGCGTCGCGCGCGGCGCCTTCGGCGCGCGCATGGAGGTCGAGCTGGTGAACGACGGCCCCGTGACGATCGTCCTGGACGCTCCGTAGCCGGCGTTCGTCTCTCGCTATACTTCCGCGCACCACATTTCACCGGCTGGACGAAATGGGCGCGCGGCGCCCATTTGTTTTTGAGAGGGCCTTTCCGTGACCACCACGTACACCAAGGAGCGCACGCTCGCCGACGAGATCGCACCCGCGGTCGAGCGCAGCCTGCCCGGGGTGGAGGTGCTGGCGGTCGAGCTGCTCTCGCCGAGCCGGTTCTGCGTCTACGTGGACCATCCGGACGGCGTCGACCACGACCTCTGCGCGCGCGTGACGCGCCTGCTCGACGCGTACCGCGACGACTACACGATCGACGTGTCCTCACCGGGGCCCGAGCGTCCGCTACGCAAGCCCGAGCACTTCGCAGCCGCGGTCGGCCTGCGCGTCTCCCTGCGAACCGACGGCGACGTCGAGGGCAAGAGCCGCTTCAAGGGCGAGCTGCTCGCCGCCGAGGACGGCGCCGTCACGCTGTCCACGTCCGGCAAGGAGCTCCGCATCCCGTACGAGTCCATCGTCCGAGCCAATCTGATCGGCACAGCCTGATCGACGAGGGGTTGAGACCATGAGCCAGGAGATCATCGAAGGCATTCAGGCGATCGAGCGCGAGAAGGGCATCGAGGAGGGCGTCCTCATCGATGCGCTCGAGGACGCGCTCCTCGCCGCGTACAAGAAGACGCCCGACGCGTCCCGCCACGCCGAGGTCAAGCTCGACGACGAGGGCGAGTTCCGCGTCTACGGGATCGAGATCCCGGAGGACATCGAGGTCCGCCTCGTGGAGGAGGCGCGGGAGACGCGCATCGCCGAGCTCGAGCGGATCGAGGAGGAGACGGGCGAGCGCCAGCACACCCTCGTCTCCGACGAGGATCTCGACCTCGACTGGTCGCAGGTGCCGCCGGGTCAGATCGTCCGCACGGACGTCACGCCCGACGACTTCGGCCGCATCGCCGCGCAGACCGCGAAGCAGGTCATCCAGCAGCGCATCCGCGAGGCGGAGCGCGCGATCATGTACGAGGAGTACGTCGACCGCCAGGGCGAGGTCGTCACCGGCATCGTCCAGCAGGCGGGCGACCGGAACAACGTCCTCGTCGACCTCGGCCGCGTCGAGGCGCTGCTCCCGCGCTCCGAGCAGGTCGACGGCGAGCGCTACGAGCAGGGCTCGCGTATCAAGGCCGTGATCGCCGAGGTGCGCTCGGGCACGAAGGGCCCGCAGGTGATCCTCTCACGGCGCGACCCGGAGCTCATCCGCGCGCTCTTCGAGCTCGAGGTGCCCGAGATCGCGGACGGCCTCGTGGAGATCCGCGGCGTCGCGCGCGAGCCCGGCTACCGGTCGAAGATCGCGGTCGAGTCGCACATGCAAGGTGTCGACCCGGTCGGCGCGTGCGTCGGCCCGCGCGGCTCCCGTGTCCGCATGGTCGTGTCCGAGCTCCGCGGCGAGAAGATCGACATCATCCCGTGGAACACGGAGCCGGCCCGCTTCGTCGCGAAGGCGCTCTCGCCGGCGCGCGTGCGCGAGGTCTACATCGACGACGAGACGAAGGAAGCGACGGTCATCGTCCCGGACGACCAGCTCGCGCTCGCGATCGGCAAGGAGGGCCTGAACGCCCGCCTCGCGACGCGGCTCTGCGGCTGGAAGATCGACATCCAGTCGGAGTCCGAGTTCGCGCAGGCCGAGGCCGAGGCGGCGTTCGCCGGAGACGCGAGCAACGAGGAGTACTCCGGCCGCTGCGCCGCGATCCTCTCGAACGGCAAGCGCTGCCCCAACGCGGCCGTCCCGGGCTCGGCGTACTGCGGCGTGCCGGCGCACCAGGAGCTCGCCGGCGCAGCCGACGGCAACGGCGCGGGCGGTGCGGTCGTCGGAGAGGCCGGCGTGCAGGAGGTCACCGAGCCCGAGCCCGAGACCGTTGCCGAGGCCGCACTCACCGGGGAGCCTCCCGCCGAGGAGCCCGAGCTTCCCACCGCGGAGGCGGAGCCCGTCGGAGCGGTCGTCGAGGCCGAGGGCGAGGCGTCCGACGAGGCACCGTCCGAGTCGGACCCCGCTCCGGACGAGGACTGAGTCACGACGGCCTCTACACTTGACCGCTGATGGCCGGTAATCGCCCCAACCGCCCGATCCGACCCCGCCAGGGACCCGGCGGGCGGAAGCGGCGCGTCGTCATCGAGGGCGGAGGCGCGCGGAGCAGGGAGGGCCGCCAGCCGCGTGACCGCTCCGGCGGCACGGGCACCGGGCAGCCGCGCCAGCAGCAGCAGCCGGCGGCGCCGCCGACCGGGCCGGTCACCGTCGAGTCTGGCGCGACCGTCAAGGATCTCTCCCACGCGCTCGGCGTCCCGATGGGTGAGCTGATCAAGATCCTCATGGGCCTCGGCCAGATGCGGACGGCGACCCAGACGCTCTCCGACGAGGAGGTCGAGCTGATCGCGACCGAGCTGAAGCGCGAGGTCACGATCAAGCACGCCGCCGAGGAGGAGATCGAGCCGGCGGAGTTCGAGGACGCGGAGGAGGATCTCGCGCCGCGGCCGCCCGTCGTCACGATCATGGGCCACGTCGACCACGGCAAGACGACGCTCCTGGACGCGATTCGCCAGGCAGCCGTGGTCGAGACCGAGGCGGGCGGGATCACGCAGCACATCGGCGCGTACCAGGCCGAGGTCGACGACCGCAAGATCACGTTCCTCGACACGCCGGGCCACGAGGCGTTCACGGCCATGCGCGCCCGCGGCGCGAAGGTGACGGACATCGCGGTGCTCGTGGTCGCCGCCGACGACGGCGTCATGCCGCAGACGAAAGAGTCGATCTCGCATGCGCGCGCGGCCGAGGTCCCGATCGTCGTCGCCGTCAACAAGATCGACGTCCCGGACGCGAACGCCGACCGCGTGCGCTCAGAGCTCGCCGCGGAGGGGCTCCAGCCCGAGGATTGGGGCGGCACGACGCAGTTCTCCGAGGTCTCCGCGAAGCAGCGGACGAACCTCGACGACCTGCTCGAGAAGATCCTCCTCGTCGCGGACGCGGAGCTCGACCTGCGCGCGAACCCGGACGCCGAGGCCTCGGGCGTGATCATCGAGTCGCGCCTGGACGTCGGCCGCGGGCCCGTCGCGACCGTCCTCGTCCACCGCGGGACACTCCACGTCGGCGATGCGATCGTCGCGGGCGACGCGTCCGGGAAGGTGCGCGCGCTCTACGACTACCGCGGCGAGAAGGTGCAGGAGGCGAAGCCGGGCGAGCCCGTCGAGGTGCTCGGGTTCGACAAGCCGCCGTCCGCGGGCGAGTTCGTGCGCGCGGTCGAGCACGAGCGGCAGGCGAAGCATCTCGCGAACACACGCGCCGAGCGGCTCCGCCGCGAGCAGCTCGCACAGCGCCCGCGCCGCCGGGTGTCGCTGGAGACGCTGCACGAGGATCTCCAGGCCGGTGCGGTGCAGGACCTGAACATCGTGCTCAAGGGCGACGTCCAGGGCTCGGTCGAGGCGCTTCTCGGCGAGCTCCAGAAGATCCAGCACTCCGAGGTGCGCGTGAACGTGATCCACACCGGCGTCGGCGGGATCACCGAGAACGACGTGAACCTCGCGTCGGCGTCGAACGCGCTCGTCTTCGGCTTCAACGTGCGCCCGAGCGCGGAGGCCCGCCAGCTGGCGGAGCGGGAGGGCGTCGACATCCGCACCTACCGCGTCATCTACCAGCTCACCGAGGACATCCAGCAGGCGCTCGTCGGGATGCTCTCGCCCGTCGAGACGGAGGAGACGCTCGGCGAGGCCGAGGTGCGCGCGCTCTTCAAGGTCTCCCGCCTCGGGACGATCGCCGGCTGCATGGTCACGAGCGGCGTCGTCCGCCGCGGTGCGAAGGTTCGCGTCGTCCGCGACGGCACCGTGATCATCGAGACGACGATCGCGCAGCTCAAGCGCTTCAAGGACGACGTCCGCGAAGTCGCCGAGGGCTTCGAGTGCGGGATCCTGCTCGAGAACTTCAACGACGTGAAGGAAGGCGACGTCCTCGAGGCGTTCGAGACGCGCGCGGTCGAGCGGACGGATCTCGGCGAGCCGCAGCCGGCGGCAGCGGCCGCGCCCGCAACGTCCGACGAATCCGCGTAACGCCCGCCCATACGATGCCGTGGCATGGAGAGCGGCTACGTGGGCATCCTCACCGTCGAGCTGCACTTCCCGGACTCCGGGTCGCTGAAGGGCAAGCGGAAGCACCTGGCCTCGGCGAAGGCACAGCTGCACGAGCGCTTCGGTGCCTCGGTCGCGGAGGTCGACCACCACGACCTCTGGCAGCGGTCCCGGCTCACGGTGGCGTGCGTCTCTCGCGGACATCGCGACCTCCAGGAGCACCTCGACGCCGTCGAGCGCTACCTCGGCTCGCAGGCGTACGAGCTCCTGCGGGCGGAGCGCGAGGTGGTGCGGCCCGGTGAGTGAGCGGCGCCGCAGGGTCGACGAGGCGATCCGGCAGGTGCTCTCGGACGCGATCCCGACGCTCAAGGACCCGCGCATCGGCTTCGTCACCGTGACCGGCGCGAAGGCGACGAAGGACTTCGCGACGGCGACGGTGTACGTCAGCGTGCTCGGGTCGGAGCAGGAGCGCGAGAAGACGCTCGAGGGGCTCACCGCCGCACGCGGCGTGCTCCAGGCGCAGGTCGCGCGCGAGCTCGGGCTGCGGCGGACGCCCGTCCTCACCTTCGAATACGATCCCGCGGTCGAGCGGGGCGTGCGGCTCGGGCAGCTCATCGACGAGCTCGCGCCGCCCGAGCCAGCGGAGGAGCAGCGTGACGAAGACGAGTGACATGGACGCGGTCGTGGCCGCGCTCAGGGAGAACGAGCGTTTCCTGGTCGCGTCGCACGAGAACCCGGACGGCGATGCGCTCGGGTCGCTGCTCGCGATGCACCTCGCCCTGACGCAGCTCGGGAAGGACAGCGCGATGTTCGTCCCTGGGCAGGCGCCGCTCCCGGGCGAGTACGGGTTCCTCGCGCTCGACGGCGTCCACCGCGAGACTCCGGCCGACCACGCGCAGCGCGTGCTCGTGGCCGTCGACTGCGCGAAAGAGGAGCGGCTCGGGCCGGATCCCTCGCTGCTCGCCGACGCGCCGTTCACAGTCGACATCGACCACCACCACGACAACACGCGCTTCGGCGACGTGAACCTCATCGTCCCGGACGCGTCCTCGACGGGCGAGATCCTCGCGGACGTCTTCCGCGAGCTCGATGTCGAGCTCACGCCCGAGATCGCGGAGCCGCTGTACGTCGCGCTCGTCACCGACACGGGCCGCTTCCAGTACGCGAACACGAGCCCGAAGGCCCTGCGGCTCGCCGCCGACCTGATCGAGGCCGGCGCCGACTGGCACAAGGTCTTCCAGACCGTGTACGAGACCGTCCAGTTCGCGAAGCTGAAGCTCCTCGCGCGCGCGCTCGAGCGGGCGGAGGTGCACGCGGGCGGGCGGCTCGTCATCTCGCACCTGCGCAAGGAGGACTTCGGCGAGGTCGGCGCGGTGGAGCCGTACTCGGAGGGGATCATCGACTACCTGCGCGCGGTCGAGGGCGCGATCGTGGCTGCCCTGATCCGCCAGCCGCCGAGCGGGGACGGGCCGCGGCACCGCGTGTCGCTGCGCGCGTCCGTGGACGAGATCGACGTCTCCGTGATCGCGCGCAAGAGCGGGGGCGGGGGCCACCGGCAGGCCGCGGGTTTCTCGAGCGAGCTCTCGCTGGAAGACCTGAAGCAGTTCATCGTCGACGAGTTCGAGCATGCTGCCGCGAGCGCTCTCGCCTAGCGGGATCCTGCTCGTCGACAAGCCGGTCGGCCCGACCTCGTTCGACATCGTGGCGGCCGTGCGGCGGCGGACGGGCGCGCGGACGGGGCACGCGGGGACGCTCGACCCGTTCGCTTCGGGGCTGCTCTTGCTCCTGTCGGGAGCGGCGACGCGGTTGCAGGGGCGGTTCGTCGGGCTCGACAAGCGCTACCGGACGGAGATCGACCTCTCGCGGACGACGACGACGGGCGATCGCGAGGGTGAGGTGGTGGACGAGCACGAGCCGCTGGCGGATCTCGAGGCGGCGCTGGACGAGCTGCGCGGTGAGGTCGAGCTCCCGATCCCGGCGGCGTCGGCGGTGAAGATCGGCGGGCGGCGGGCGTACGAGCTGCACCGGCAGGGCGTCGCGGTCGAGATGCCGGTGCGGCGGTCGACCGTGCACGAGCTCCGGCTGGAGGGCTACGAGGACGGCGTCGTGGAGCTCGACCTGCTCGTCTCCTCGGGGACGTACGTGCGCGCGATCGCGGACGCGCTCGGCGGGCACTGCGTCTCGCTGCGGCGGACGGAGATCGGGCCGTTTCGCGTGGAGGAGGCGGACGAGGAGCGGATCATCCCGGTCGAGGACGCGCTCGCGAGGCTCGCGTGAGGATCGTTCACGCGCCCGAGGAGCTCGAACGCGTCCCGCGCGCGGTCGCGATCGGGTCGTTCGACGGCGTCCACCGCGGACATCGCGCGGTGCTCGACGCCGCGCGGGCGACTGGCTTGAGGCCGACCGTGATCACGTTCGACCCGCATCCGCGGATCGCACTCGGGAACAGGGTCGACCTGCTGACGACGCTCGAGCGCCGTCTCGAGCTGCTCGACGACGCAGGCGTGGACGACGCGCTCGTCGCCGCGTTCACACCCGAGCTCCAGCAGCTCGAGCCGGAGGAGTTCGCAGGGCGCTACCTGCGCGCGACCGGCGCGGAGGCGGTCGTCGCGGGCGAGGACTTCCGCTTCGGCGTCAGGCGCTCGGGCGACCTCGCGCTGCTGGAGCGGCTCGGGTTTCGCGTCGTCGTGCCGGAGGAAGTCGAGGGCGTGTCTTCCACGGCGATCCGGGCAGCGCTGGGGCAGGGAGACGTCGTCCACGCAGCGCAGATGCTGGGCCGGCCGTTCGAGCTCGACGGCGTGGTGGTGGCGGGGCATCAGCGCGGCGGGACGCTGGGCTTCCCGACGGCGAACCTGAAACTCGAGCCGGACCTGGCGGTGCCGGAGCACGGGATCTACGCCGGCGAGGCGCTCGGCCACCGCGCGGCCGTCTCCATCGGCACGAACCCGCACTACGGCGGAACGGAGCGCCGGATCGAGCCGTACCTTCTCGACTTCGACGGCGACCTCTACGGCCGGCGGCTCGTCGTCGAGCTGTGGGAGCGCCTCCGCGACGAAGCGGTCTTCGAGTCGGAGGAGGAGCTCGTCGCGCAGATCGCCCGTGACGTCGAGGAGACGCGCGCCGCTCGCCGCCCCGCCTAGAGCTCGAGCGTCATCGTCGCGGCGAACTCTTCGAGGAACCGGCGGTCGTGCGTCACGAGGACGAGTGTGCCCTCGTAGCCCGCGAGCGCGGTCTCGAGCTCCGTGACCGCTTCCAGGTCGAGGTGGTTCGTCGGCTCGTCGAGGACGAGCGTGTTCACGCCGCGCGCGGCCAGCAGCGCGAGGGTGGCGCGGCTGCGCTCGCCGGGTGAGAGCGACGATCCGCGACGGAGGACGTCGTCAGCGCCGAGCGCGAACTTCGCGAGCAGCGTGCGCGCCGCGCCGGTCTCGAGTCCCGACTCCGCCGCGAAGACGTCGAGCAGCCGCTCGACTCCCGCGAACGGCCCTTCCCCCTGCGGCAGCGCGCCGATGACGACTCCCGGCCCGAGCCAGCGCGTGCCCTCGGCCAGCGGAAGCTCGCCGAGGAGCGCGTCCAGCAGCGTGGACTTCCCGGCGCCGTTCCGCCCGCTGATCGCGAGCCGGTCGCCGTGCCGGAGCTCGAGATCGAGCGGCCCGAGCCGGAAGCCGTCGCGCTCGACCACGGCGCCGTCGAGCCGCGCGACGACGTCTCCGGGACGGCGCACGGGCACGAGCGAGAGCTGGAGGCGCCACGGCGACCACGGCTTCTCGACCGGGTCGAGTTGGGCGAGCTTCTTCTCGTAGCGCTTGCCGACGTCCTTGGTCTTCTTCTTCTTGCGGCCCTGGCCGTAGCCGCGCTCCTCCCAGCGGCGCATCGTGCGCATCTGCTCCTCGATCCGAGAGCGCTCGTCCGCGTGGTGGCGGTACGCGCGCTCGTCGCCCTCGCGCACACGCAGCCGCTGAGCCACGAACTCGCTCCAGCCGCCCGCGTACTCGCGCACGCGCCGCGTCTCCGGCTCCAGCTCGACGATCCTCGTCATGCGCTCGAGGAACGCTCGATCGTGGGAGACCACGACCAGCCCGCCGCGATGGCCGTCGAGGAAGCGCTCGAGCAGCTCCAGCCCTGCGAAGTCGAGGTCGTTCGTCGGCTCGTCGAGAAGGAGGACGTCAGCGTCGGATGCCATGACCGCCTCGAGCTTCGCGCGCGCGGCCTCGCCACCCGAGCGCGGGCTCGGCTCCGCCGTCTGCGGGAAGTACGCGACGCCGAGTCCGGCGGGCTCGCGTGCGACCGTCCCGGAGTCCGGCTCCTCGAGCCCGGCCAGCACGCGGAGCAGCGTCGACTTGCCGATCCCGTTCGGCCCGACGACGCCGATCCGGTTGCCCGGCGACACGACGAGCGAGACCCGGTCGAGGACGACCGTGTCCGCGAAGGACTTGCTGACGGAGCGGGCTGCGAGCACGCCGTGTGCGCGCGACATCGTGCTGACCTCCTGGGCCGAGGAACGGGGCGGCGGGGGTATCGGTCAGCTGATGCGCATAGGACGGAGCTCGCGCTCCGGGCGGGAGGATAGCTCAGGCGCCGAAGAGCGTGAGCTCGGGCTCGCGCTCGCCGCGGAGGACCTGAAGGTCGACCTCGACGCAGCGGATGGCTCGCGCCTCTGCCAGCGTCGCGGCCTGCGGCTTCACGCGCTGCGCGGCGAGGATGCCGCGGCACTCCGCTCGCGCCGGGTCGAGACGGATGCGCTCGAGGTAGCGCGTGAGCTGCTCCACCGAGTCGATCTCCGCGATCCGCTTCACCTCGACCGCGACCCAGCCGCCGTCCTCGTCGCGGCACATGAGGTCGACGGGGCCGAGGTCGGTCGGCCACTCGCGCCGGTCGAGCCGCAGCGGCTCCCCGAGCGCGGCCGGGTTACCCGCGAGCAGCTCCTGAAGGTGGGCCTCGACGCCGTCCTTCTCGAGCGGCGCCGCCTCGCCCATCTCCAGCTCGGCGTCACTCAGCACCTCGTGCAGGCGGATCTCGAGCCGGTCCTCGGTCTTCCCGGCGCGCTTTCGCACGACGAGCAGGCCCGGCTCCTCCTCGATCGCGGTCGGCGGCGTCATCCAGTTCAGCGGCTTGTACCCGCCCGCGTCGGCGTGCACGAGCACGGAGCCGTCCGCCTTCACGAGCACGAGCCGCGTGGACTCCGGCAGGAAGGCGGAGAGGCGGCCGGTGTAGGTGACCTCGCAGCGGGCGACGATCAGGCGCACGGGGGCAACCTACTGTCCGTTTCGGACATGTCACTTGTGCGCCTTCACATGCGGTGTCTGACACCGGTCTTAACACAACCGGCCGAGATCCCCGTCGCTCCGTACCTGCGTTAACAATCGGTGTCAGACACCGGTTCCCGCGCAGTCCGAGCACCCGTAGCTAGCGTTCGCCGGGTGGCGGGCGCGAACGGCGACTCCTCGCTGATCCACGCCCGCGGGCTCGTCAAGCAGTTCGGCGACCTGCGCGCGGTGGACGCGATCGACTTCGACCTCCGGCGGGGCGAGGCGTTCGGCTTCCTGGGCCCGAACGGGGCGGGGAAGACGTCCACGATGCGCATGATCGGCTGCGTCTCGCCCGTGACCGACGGAACGCTACGCGTGTTCGGGCTCGACCCGGCGCAGGACGGCGTGAAGATCCGCGCGCGGCTCGGCGTCGTCCCGCAGCTGGACACGCTCGACATGGAGCTGACCGTGCGCGAGAACATCGTCATCTACGGCCGCTACTTCGGCCTCCCGCGCAAGGAGCTCCGCACGCGCGCGGACGAGCTGCTCGAGTTCGTCCAGCTCACGGAGCGCGCGGACAGCAAGGTCGAGCCGCTCTCGGGCGGCATGAAGCGACGGCTGACGATCGCGCGCTCGCTCGTCAACGACCCGGACGTGATGCTCCTCGACGAGCCGACGACCGGGCTCGACCCACAGGCGCGGCACGTCGTCTGGGACCGCCTCTACCGGCTGAAGCAGTCGGGCGTGACGCTCGTCCTCACGACGCACTACATGGACGAGGCGGAACAGCTCTGCGACCGGCTCGTCGTCATGGACAAGGGCAAGATCGTCGCCGAGGGCTCGCCGCGCGAGCTGATCGAGCGCTACTCGACGCGCGAGGTGGTCGAGCTCCGGTTCGACGCGAACCGCCCCGAGGATCTCAGCTACTGGATCG
This sequence comes from Actinomycetota bacterium, assembly GCA_004366385.1. Taxonomy (GTDB): domain Bacteria; phylum Actinomycetota; class Thermoleophilia; order Gaiellales; family Gaiellaceae; genus GMQP-bins7. The sequence goes on along the minus strand of SIRU01000033.1, from coordinate 153,701 downwards.
ACGGCGAGGTGACCCGCGTCGAGTCGCTGCCCGACCGCGTGCTCCTCTACACGGAGGACGGCGACCGCGCGGCCCACACCCTGCACGAGCGCGGGCTCGTCCCGGAGAGCGTGCTCGTGCGTCGCAGCACGCTGGAGGACGTCTTCCTGCACCTCACGGGCCGGAGCCTCATCGAGTGACGGCCGTCACCCTCGCCCTCCGCCCGCTCGAGTTCTTCTTCGCCCAGTACCGCCGCGTCTGGCGCGGGACCGCGATCACGAGCGTCGTCACGCCGGTCGTGTTCCTGCTCGCGCTCGGCGTGGGGCTCGGCGTGTTCGTCGACCGCTCGGCGGACCTTCCCGGCGGGATCTCCTTCCTCGACTTCGTCGCGCCCGGGCTCCTCGCGGCGACCGCGATGCAGCTCGCGACCTTCGAGTCGAGCTGGCCCGTGCTGTCGGCCATCAAGTGGGACCGCCAGTACCACGCGATGCTCGCGACGCCCCTCCGCGTGCGCGACGTCGTGCTCGGGCACCAGGCCTTCATCGGCGCGCGCCTGCTCGGGACGTCCGCGGTCTACCTCGCGGTGATCGCGGCCTTCGGCGCCGTGAGCTCGCCGCTCGGCCTGCTCGCGATCCCGGTCGGCGCGCTCGTCGGGCTCGCGTTCTCGTGCCCCATCGCAGCGTGGGCGGCGCGGACGGAGAACGAGGCCTCGTTCGTCGCGATCTTCCGCTTCGTGATCCTCCCGATGTTCCTCTTCTCGGGGACGTTCTTCCCGGTCGAGAACCTGCCCGCGCCGCTCGAGGCGTTCGCCTACGTGACCCCGCTCTTCCACGGCGTCTCGCTCTGCCGGATGCTGACCCTCGGCGACGTCGACCTCCTGCCCGCGCTCGGCCACCTCGGGTACCTGCTCGCGTTCGTGGCGGCCGGCCTGACCGCGGCCTTCTACACGTACCGGAGGCGGTTGGTCCTGTGACCGACTACGTCCTCCGCACGCCGATCGCCGCGACCGCGCGCCCGCTCGTGGGCGGCCTGCTCGTCGTCGAGCGGAACGTCCTCGTCTACCGCCGCACGTGGATGATCCTCTTCTCCGGCTTCTTCGAGCCGCTCTTCTACCTCTTCTTCTTCGTCTACCCGCTGGAGCGGTTCATCGGGAGCATCACGTTCGAGGGCGAGGCGATCGAGTACGCGGCGTTCGTCGCGCCTGCGCTCCTCGCCGCGTCCGCGATGAACGGCGCCTTCTACGACGCGACGAACGTCTTCTGGAAGCTGCGCTACGGGAAGGTGTACGACGCGATGCTCTCGACGCCGGTGAGCCCGAAGGACGTGGCGGTGGGCGAGACGCTGTGGGCGGTGGCGCGCGCGATGATGTACTCGACCGCGTTCCTCGTCGTGATCGTCGCACTCGGGCTCGTCGAGTCGTGGTGGGCGCTGCTCGTCCTGCCGGCGTGCTTCGTGATCGGCTTCGGGTTCGCGGGCGCCGGGATCGCGGCGGTGACGTGGATGCGGAACTGGAAGGACTTCGACCTGCTCCAGCTGATCATGCTCCCGATGTTCCTGTTCTCGGCGACCTTCTATCCCATCTCGGTCTATCCCGAGGTGCTCGAGTGGGTCGTCCGCTGCCTTCCGCTGTACCACGGGATCGAGCTCGTGCGCTCGCTGGCCACGGGCACGGTCGCGGCATTCCAGCTCGTCAACGTCGCGTACCTCGCGAGCCTCGGGGCCGTGGGGATGTGGCTCGCGTCGAAGCGGATCGACGGACTGCTGCTGAAGTAGGGCCCAGGGCGAGGCGAGCCTCGTCTCTACGGGAGCAGGATCGCCGCCCCGCTGCGGCGTGGATCACCGGCCGCGCCTGCCCGGCCGACGCAGCTGACGCCGCCGAAGTAGTGGTGGATCCGCTCCCACCGGCGGACGACGCGGCCTCGCGCCTCGAGCTGCGCGAGCGCATCCTCGTCGACGCCCGGCTCCGCGTCGACGCAGGCGGGGATGGGGTGGACGCGCGGGCGCGCGACTGCCTCCTCCGCGTCCAGGCCCTCGTCGAGGATCCCCGCGAGCACCGTCGCGAGCGCGGTGCGCAGCCGCGTCGCGCCGGCCGACCCGATCGCGAGCTCGAGGCCGTCGTCGTCGAACACGAGCGACGGAGCCATCCGGCTCTCGAGGTGGTCGCCGGGCGCCGGCTCGCCGAACGCGATGTCCTCCTCGCCGAGGAGGTTGTTGAGCTCGACGTCGAAGCCCGGTATCCAGACGCCTGCGCCGACGCCGAGCGAGTGCGTGAGGACGCACGCGCGCCCGTGAGAGTCGACGGCGACCATGTTCGTGGTGTGCTCGCCGCCCTCGGCGGGCGTCTCCAGCGCCTCCACCAGCGCGAGGACGCGCTCGGTCTCGGTGCGGCCGCGCAGCTCGGGCAGGCGGGGGAGGAGCTCGGGGACGCCCGAGAGGCCCGCGCGCGTCGCGACCCGGCGGCCCCTGTACGGGACGAGCACCGGGTCGAGCCAGAGCGCGCGGTACGAGCGGAGGTCGCCGGCCGTGAAGGTGACGCCGTCGACCGCGAGCAGCGCCTCGGCGAGCGTCCCGCGGTAGACGCTCTCGTGGCCCTCGTCCGCGAGCGCCGAGAGGCACTCGAACAGGCCGGGCTGGTGGAGCAGCGCGCCCGCCTGGAGGATCTCGCCGCCGGGCATGAAGATGTCCGCGCCGTGCTCGCGGGAGTGGACGTCGATCAGCATCGCGAGCGTGCGCGCGTGCATCTCGGGGAGCGGGACCCCGGTGCGCGCGAGCCCGAGCGCCGGTTCCACCAGGCGCTGCCACGGGAGCCGCCCCAGCCGCTGCCAGAGCTCGCCGAGCGCCGCGGGGAGGCCCGGCACCGCGCACGACGCAGCCCCGAGCTCGTAGACGACGACCTCGTCGCCGAACGCGACCGGGAGCTCGATCATCTCGCCCTGCTCCGACGGCGCCGCTGCGAACCCGTCGAGGCCTGCGAGGCGGGAGCCGTCGAAGACGACGGCGTGGCAGCCGGCGAGCAGCCCGCTCATCACCGACTCCGCGACGCACGAAGCGAGCGCCATCGCCACGACCGCGTCGCCCGCCGTCCCGCCCTCGGCGAGGATCTCGGCGCCGACCTCGGCCGTGGCGGGGTGCCCCGCTGCGACTCCCGCTCGCATCGTGGCGGGAATCCTGCCCGGAAACCGCAGTGCGAGCGGGGCGGAGGCGGGCATCGCTGCTAGCCTTCCGCGAGACCGCGGTCGCGGCCCCGGCGTGCACTTCCTCACGCGGGGCGGGGATCGCGGAGAAATCCTACGAGAGGAGTTGCATGAGCCTCACCAAGGAAGTGAAGCTGGAAGTCATCGAGAAGCACGGCTCGAGCCCCGCGGACACGGGCTCCCCACAGGTCCAGATCGCCCTCCTCACGCGGCGGATCAACGACCTCACCGAGCACCTCCGCACCCACCCGAAGGACCACTACTCGCGGCGCGGCCTGCTGAAGCTGGTCGGGCGGCGACGCAGGTTCCTCGACTACCTCCAGAGAAAGGACATCGAGGGCTACCGGGCCCTCATCAAGGAGCTGGGCCTGAGAAGGTAACGCTCCGCCACCGAGGGAAGGTGGAAGTTTGAGCGAGCCCCGGCGAGCGGCGAGGCTGTCTCAAACCTCCACCTTCCGGAACACAACCGAAAGGTGAAGGGATACCTCACATGAGCACTACGACCACCGGGCACGGCGCCACGGTGTCCGTCGACGTGGGCGATCAGGAGATCGTCTTCGAGACGGGCAGGCTCGCCAAGCAGGCGGGAGGCGCAGTCGCCGTCCGCTCCGGCGACACGATGATCCTCGCGACGGCCGTCGGCCGTCCGGAAGCGCGGCCGGACGCGGACTTCTTCCCGCTCACGGTCGACGTCGAGGAGCGGATGTACGCCGCCGGGAAGATCCCGGGCGGCTTCTTCAAGCGCGAGGGCCGCGCGACCGAGCGCGCGACGCTGACCGCGCGGATGATCGACCGCCCCATCCGGCCGCTCTGGCCCAAGGGCTTCCGCAACGAGGTGCACATCGTGTGCACCGTCCTCTCGGCCGACCTCGTCACGCCGCACGACATCCTCTGCATCAACGGGGCGTCCGCGGCGCTCATGGTCTCGCCGCTGCCGTTCCTCGGCCCCGTGGGCGCCGTCCGGATCGGCCTCCTCGAGGGCGAGCTCGTCGTCAACCCGTCGCTCGAGGACCTCGAGGAGTCCGCGTTGGATCTCGTCGTCGTCGGCACGCGCGACGCGCTCACGATGATCGAGGCGGGAGGCGACCAGGTCCCCGAGGACACGATCCTCGAGGCCTTCGAGCTCGCGCACACGGAGATCCTGAAGATCTGCGACGCGCTCGACGACTTGCGCGCCCAGGCCGGCAAGGCGAAGTGGGTCGACGTCGACCTCACGGCCGAGCTCGAGTCGGCGCATCTCGGCGCGATCGAGAGCGCGATCGCCGAGCACGGGCTCCGCGAGGCGGCTCCCGTCGTTGACGCGCTCGTCGAGGAGCTCTCGCCGACGATCTCGCTCGCCTCCACCGAGGACGACATGGTGCGACGCCAGCAGATCCGCGCGGCGTTCGCCGCGATCTTCGAGGCGGCCCGGGTGGCCGCGGTGGAGGGCCCGATCCGCGAGAAGTACCTGAACGAGATCCAGGAGCTCACCGACGCCGAGCAGGACTCGAAGGAGCTCAAGTCCGCGAAGCGCGACCTCCTGCTCGAGCGGATCCTCGAGGACCTCGAGCTCCCCTTCCCGGTCGGGCCGGCCGCGGCCGAGGGCGAGGCTCAGACGAAGGACTCGGCAACGAAGCAGTACGTCAAGCGTGCGTTCGGCGCGATCTACAAGGACCTCGTGCGGAAGAAGATCGCCGTCGACAAGCGGCGCCCGGACGGTCGCTCCGCGGAGGAGATCCGCCCGATCGAGTGCGAGGTGGGCGTGAGCCCGAGGACGCACGGGTCGGCGCTCTTCCAGCGCGGCGAGACGCAGATCATGACGCTGCTCACGCTCGGCACGGCCAAGGAGGGGCAGCGCATCGACGACCTCTCCCGCGAGCAGAACCGGCGCTACATCCACCACTACAACTTCCCGCCCTACTCGGTCGGGGAGACGGGGTTCATGCGTGGCCCGAAGCGCCGCGACATCGGCCACGGCGCGCTCGCGCAGCGGGCGCTCGAGTCCGTGGTCCCGAGCATGGAGGACTTCCCGTACACGCTCCGCCTCGTCTCCGAGACGCTCGAGTCGAACGGCTCCTCGTCGATGGGCTCGGTGTGCGGATCGACGCTCTCGCTGATGGACGCGGGCGTGCCGATCACGGCGCCGGTGTCGGGGATCGCGATGGGCCTCGTGAAGGAGGGCGACGACTACGTCATCCTCACCGACATCCAGGGCGCGGAGGACCACCTGGGCGACATGGACTTCAAGGTCGCCGGCACCGCCGAGGGCATCACGGCCCTCCAGATGGACATCAAGATCACCGGCGTCACGCAGGAGATCATGCGCTCGGCCCTCGAGCAGGCGAAGCAGGCACGCGTGGCCATCCTGGAGAAGATGCTCGCCCTCCTGCCCGAGCCGCGCTCGGAGATGGCAGGGCACGCGCCGCGCATCTCGACGGTCAAGATCGACCCCGAGAAGATCGGCATGGTCATCGGCAAGGGCGGCGAGACGATCCGCGGCCTCGAGGCCGACTACGAGGTGCAGATCGACATCGAGGAGGACGGGACGATCCTCATCTACGCGACCGAGGGCGACAAGGCCGAGGCCGCGATCTCGGCGGTCACGGCGCTCACGAAGTCGCCGGAGGTCGGGGACGAGTACACGGGCAAGGTCGTGAAGACCACGCAGTTCGGCGCCTTCGTCGAGCTCAAGAAGGGCACGGACGGCCTGCTCCACGTCTCGAACGTCGGCCCCGGGCGGGTCGGCCACATCGAGGACGTGATCTCGCGCGGCGACGTGCTCGACGTGCTCGTGCAGGAGGTCGACAAGGACCGCGGCCGCATCGGGCTCAAGCTCGTCGCGAAGCACGAGAACGGCGGCCTCGTCATGCCCGAGGAGCTCATCGAGAGGGCGAAGAGCGCGCCGCCGCGCGAGGAGCGCGAGGAGCGTCCCCGCGGCGACCGCGGCCGCGGCGGCGGTCGCGACCGCGGCCGCTCCCGGGAGCGCTCGTAGAGACGACCCGGGGTCAGGTCTCGATCCGTGTGCGCGACCGTGCACAGATCAAGACCTGACCCCGTACGATCAACCGCGTGTCGAAGCACGATCTGAGCGAGCTCGCGACCGGCGAGCGCGTCATCTCCGAGCGCGTCCCCGGCGTGCGCTCGGTCGCGCTCGGGTTCTGGATCGCCGCCGGCTCGCGCGACGAGCCCGAGAGCCGCGCGGGTGTCTCGCACTTCATCGAGCACCTGCTCTTCAAGGGCTCGTCGCGGTACACGGCGCAGGAGATCGCGGAGATCTTCGACGAGCTCGGCGGGGAGCTGAACGCGGCCACCTCGCGCGAGACGACCGTCGTCTACGCGCGCGTCCCCGACGAGAAGCTCGAGACCGCGCTCGACGTCATGGCGGACATGGTCTACCGCCCGCGCTTCGAGGACGTCGACTCCGAGCGCGAGGTCGTGCTCGAGGAGATCGCGATGGTGGAGGACACGCCGCACGACCTCGTCCACGACATCGCCTCGCAGGCTGTCTTCGGCGGCCACCCGCTCGGCCGGCCGGTGATCGGGCGGGCCGAGGTGATCTCGTCGGTGACCCGGCGCGCGCTCGCGTCGTACCACCACCGCGCCTACTCGGGACAGCGGCTCGTGCTCGCGGCGGCCGGGAACGTCCGTCACGAGCGCCTCGTCGAGCTGGTCGAGGCGCGGCGCAACGGCTCTGTCGCGGCCGACGGCCTCACGCGCAGGGCGGTGAAGCGCCTGCCGCGGCCGGGTCTCCGCTTCCAGCGCAAGGACACCGAGCAGTACCACGTGTGCCTCGGCGCGCCGGGGATCTCACGGCTGGACGACCGTCGGTTCGCGGCCTCGCTGCTCGACGCCATCGTCGGCGGCTCGGCGTCCTCCCGGCTGTTCCAGGAGATCCGCGAGAAGCGCGGGATGGCCTACTCGGTGTACAGCTACTCCTCGCAGTACGCGGACGCGGGCCAGATCGGGCTCTACGTCGGCACGCGCGAGGAGAACCTCGCGGCCTGCCTCGAGATCGCGGTCGCGGAGCTCGCCGACCTCGCGGCCGGGAACGTGCGGGCCGAGGAGCTCGCGCGCGCGAAGGAAAACCTGAAGGGCAGGCTCCTGCTCTCGCTGGAGTCGACCTCGAACCGCATGACGCGGCTCGGGAGGGCGCTCGTGACCGACACGCCGCTGCTGACGATCGAGGAGGTCGTGCGCCGGCTGGAGCACGTGACGGCGGCGGAGGTCGCGGAGCTCGCGGACGACCTGCTCGCGGTCGGGAAGCTGTCGGCGGCCGGCATCGGACCGGACGCGTCGCGCTTCCGCGAGGCGGTCGAGCGCGTGAGCCCGTCGCTGCTCGAGGCCGCCGCGTGAGCGGTCGCGCGGCGCGAGAGGCACCTTGTGGCTCTGAGCCACTAGCGTTGTCTGCCGCCGCCTGCCGAGCGCAAGAGCGGGTGAGGGCTGTCGGCGCCGACTTCGTGGCTCTGAGCCACGAGGAGCGACGTGCATGAGGGTCGCGCTCTTCGGCAGCTCCGGGAAGGTCGGGTCCGTGCTCGCGCCGGCGCTCTCCGGGGCCGGGCACGATGTCGTCGACGGGCGGACGGACGGGCCGGACGGTTGCGACGCGGCCGTCGACTTCACGCGACCGGACGCGGTGCTCGACAACGTCGATCGCTGCCTCGCCGCCGCTGTCCCCGTCGTGATCGGGACGAGCGGCTTCGAGGTGGACGCCCTGCGGGCGGCGGCCGCGGGGGCAGGCGTCCCGTGCTTCTACGCTCCCAACTTCGCGCTCGGGGCGGTGCTGATGATGCGCTTCGCGGAGGAGGCGGCGAAGACGTTCCCGCGCGCGGAGATCGTGGAGGCGCACCACGAGGCCAAGCTGGACGCGCCCTCCGGCACGGCGAAGTCAACCGCCGCACGTATGGGCACCGACCCCGCGATCCACTCGATCCGGCTGCCCGGTCTCGTCGCGCACCAGGAGGTCGTCTTCGGCGGCCGGGGCGAGGTGCTCACGATCCGGCACGACACGCTCTCGCGCGAGGCCTTCGTCCCGGGGGTGCTGCTCGCGCTCGAGAGGGTGGGCGACCTCCCGCCGGGGCTCACCGTCGGCCTCGACGCCCTGCTGTGAGCGTCACCTTCGCCGTCGGCGACCTCACCGCGCAGGAGGTGGACGCGATCGTGAACGCTGCGAACGAGGCGCTCGCGCCCGGCGGCGGCGTCTGCGGCGCGATCCACCGCGCGGGCGGCGACGAGATCTTCGAGGAGGCCGCGCGCCTCGGCGGCTGCGCGACCGGCGACGCGAAGCCGACAGGAGCTGGCCGGCTGCCGGCGCGACACGTCATCCACGCGGTCGGACCGAGGTGGAGCGGGGGAGACGCGGGCGAGGCCGAGCTGCTCGCCTCCGCGTACCGCCGCTCGCTCGAGGTCGCGGAGGAGCTCGGCTGCCGCACGGTCGCCTTTCCCGCGCTGTCCACGGGGATCTATGGCTACCCGCTCGAGCTCGCGGCGCCTGTCGCCGTCGGCGCCGTGTTCGGCCTCGCAGACCGCTTCCACGAGATCCGCTTCGTCTTCCTCGACGAGGAGACGCGCGACCGGTTCGAGCGCGCCGCCTCCTAGACCCGGCTCTCCCGAATCGCGGCGAGCAGCTCCTGGTGGCGCCGCTCCTCGTCGGGAACCGGCGGCTCCTCGGGCGGCCGCACGCGCGCCATGATCGCGTTCACGGGCTTGACCACGAAGAAGAAGATCGCCGCGGCCGTCGTCACGAAGGTGATCGAGGCGGTGAGGAAGGCGCCGTAGCGGAAGACCGCGCCGTTCACCGTGAGGTCGAGGTCGTTGAAGTCCGCCTCGCCGGCGACCATCGCGATGATCGGCGTGATCAGGCTCTCGACGAACGAGTTCACGAGCGCCGCGAACGCGAGGCCCATCACCAGCGCGACCGCCAGCTCGACGAGGTTGCCGCGCACGAGGAAGTCGCGGAATTCCCGGATCATGTTCCCTCCTGTCGTAGAATCCCTGGCGTGCTCGGCGAGATCCTGACCGCGGTCGTCACGCCCTTCAAGGCGGACGGGACGGTCGACATCGGGCGCTTCCGGGCCCTCTGCGCGCACCTCGTCGAGAACGGCTCGGACGGTCTCGTCGTCACGGGGACGACCGGCGAGGCGCCGACGCTCACGGACGACGAGCGCTTCGCGCTGTGGGAGGCCGCGGTCGACGAAGTCGGTGACCGCGCCTCGGTAACCGCCGGCACCGGGACCTACTCGACCGCGCACTCGGTGCACCTGACCGAGAAGGCGCACGAGCTCGGCGTCGACGCGATGCTCGTCGTCACGCCCTACTACAACAAGCCGCCTGTGCGCGGGATCGTCGCGCACTTCCGGGCGATCGCGGAGGTCACCGACCGCCCGATCGTCGTCTACAACATCCCCGGCCGCGTCGTCCTCAACCTCGAGCCGGAGACGATCGCCGAGCTCGCGGAGATCCCGACCGTGAAGGCGGTGAAGCAGGCCAACGCCGACCTGGAGCAGGCGAGGCAGATCGTCGAGCTGGGGCTCGACCTGTATGCCGGCGACGACGACATCGTCCTCCCGTTCGTCGAGCTCGGCGGGATCGGCGGGATCTGCGTGCACACGCACGTCGTCGGGCCGCAGGTGAAGGAGATGGTGACGCTCGCGCGCGCGGGCGACCTCGAGGCGGCGCGCGCGCTCGACCGCGAGCTGGCGCCCTCGATCGAGATCCTCAAGGTCGCGCCGAACCCGATCGCGATCAAGGCGGCTCTGAACCTTCTCGGGCACGAGGTGGGCGGCTGCCGCCTCCCGCTCGTGGAGGCCTCGCCCGAGGAGCGCGAGGCCGTCCGCGGCTGCCTCGAGCGCCTCGGCCTCCTCCAGCCCGCGCACGCGTAGCGGTCGGGGCGTCCAGGCGCCGCGCATACACTCAGACGCGTGAGCGACGCACTTCGGATCATCCCGCTCGGCGGCCTCGGCGAGGTCGGCAAGAACATGACCGTCTACGAGACGGGCGGCGAGCTCATGGTCGTCGAGGCGGGGCTCGCGTTCCCGCGCGACGAGCACCTCGGGATCGACCTCCTGCTCCCCGACTTCGGCTACCTCCTGGGGCGGCGCGTGCGCGCCGTCGTCCTGACCCACGGCCACGAGGATCACGTGGGCGGGCTCCCGTACCTGCTGCGCGAGGTGGACGTCCAGACCGTCGTCGCCACGCGCCTGACGCTCGCGCTCGTCAAGTCGAAGCTGGACGAGCACGGCGTCGGCAAGTCGACGGAGCTGCTCGAGGCTGCGCCGGGCGACGACCCGCTCGAGCTCGGGCCGTTCCGAGTCGGGATGATCAGGGTCGCGCACTCGATCCCGGACGCTGTCTCGCTCGTCGTCGAGACGGACGCGGGGCGCGTCGTGCACACGGGCGACTGGAAGCTCGACCACACGCCGGTTGACGGGCAGCGCACCGACGTTGGCGCGCTCGCGGAGGTCGGGAACCTCGGAGTCGACCTCCTGCTCGGGGACTCGACGAACGCCGAGCGGCCGGGGTCGACCGGCTCGGAGCGGCTCGTGGGCGAGGCCTTCCGGACGCTGATCCCGCTGCGCACGGGGCGCGTCCTCGTCGCCTCCTTCGCGTCGAACATCCACCGCATGCAGCAGGCCGCGGACGTCGCGATCGAGTGCGGCCGGAAGATCACCGTGGTCGGCCGCTCGATGCGGAAGAACCTCAACATCGCGCGGAACCTCGGGTACGTGGACATTCCGGAGGAGGCGATCGTCTCCCCGGGCGAGGCGGCTGAGCTGCCGCCGGGGGACGTCCTCGCGCTCTGCACCGGGAGCCAGGGCGAGCCGATGTCGGCGCTCACGCGCGTCGCGTACGGCGACCATCCGACGCTCGGGGTCGAGCCCGGCGACACGGTGATCATCTCCGCGAAGCCGGTTCCCGGGAACGAGCTGCGGGTGCACGACTCGATCAACCAGCTCGCACGCGCCGGGGCGGAGGTGCTGCACGAGGAGATCGCGCCGGTGCACGTCTCGGGCCACGCGTGCCAGGAGGAGCTGCGGACGATGCTCTCACTGCTCCGGCCGAGGTACGTCATGCCGATCCACGGCGAGTACCGGATGCTGGCGGCGCACGGGAAGCTCGCGCGCGAAGCAGGCGTGCCGGAGGACCGGATCATGCTCGCCGAGAACGGGTCGGTCGTGGAGCTGTCGCGCGGCGGGGCCAGGCTCGTCGACCGCGTCGACGCCGGCGTCACGTTCGTGGACGGGCTCCGCGTCGGAGACGTGCAGGACGTGGCGCTGCGCGACCGGCGGCGGCTCGCGGACGACGGCGTGCTCATCGTCGTCACGACCGTCGCGTCCTCGGATGGAGGCGAGATCGCGCCGCCCGAGCTCATCGCGCGCGGTGTCGTCGAGTCGGAGGACCTGCTGGACGAGCTGCGCGTCGAGGCCGACCGCGTCGTGCAGTCGCTCGCCGCCGAGCACGCGACCGAGATCAAGCTCCTCCAGGAGCACATCCACGACGCGGTCGGTCAGATCGTCTACGACCGGACGCGGCGGCGGCCGATGATCCTCCCGGTCGTCATCGAGATCTAGCCGTGGGCTGGGACTCCGTGATCGAGCGGAACGCGGCGAGCGAGCTCACCGCCGCGCGGCTCGTGAAGTCGCTCCGCGCGTGCGAGGCGGCGTCGCTCGCGTTCTGCCGTCTCCTCGAGCGCTGGGGCCGTGGAGACGCCAAGCCGGCGACTGCGGGGTCGCGGCAGGCGGCGCTGCGGCGCGCGGCCGACCGAGTGGAGACGGCGATCGCGGGCCTCGAGGCGCCGCTCTCGCAGTACCTGCTCGAGCTCGAGCCCGAGCTCGCGGAGGGACGCTCGTGGTACGCCGGCCCGGGTGCAGCGGAGCTCGTGGAGTGGACGCCGGTGCTCGACCGCGCAGGCGTGCGCGTCTGCCCGAACCGCGTGGCCGCGGTGTACCTCGAGCTGGCCGTGCTCGTGCGCGCGCTCGAAGGCCTCGCCGCAGCGGCGAGCATGGACGCGGCGCCCGACCGGTCGTCGCTCTGGGCCGGTCTCTTCGATCTCCGCGACACGCTCCTCGGCTCGACCGTGGACGACCTGCGCGCGCTCGCGGCGTGAGGCATGTCCACTCCTGACATGGCGGGGCGTACGACTCGCGCGCTGCCCCGTTCCCGAGGCACGTCGCTCACCAGGCCAGATCTCCGCCGCCGACGCCGAGTTGTCCACAACGGTGTCTGACACCGAGTCTCCCCTTTCGGACATGTCCCGCGGGCGCCCTCACGTCGTCGTCGTCGGGTCGATCAACCTCGACCTCGTCGCCCGCTGCGAGCGGTTGCCGCGGCCGGGGGAGACCGTCGGCGACGCGACCCTGACGCGAGTCCCCGGCGGCAAGGGCGCGAACCAGGCCGTCGCGTGCGCGCGGCTCGGCGCGGACGTGATCATGGTCGGCGCGATCGGCCGCGACGCGTTCGCGGAGGAGGCGCTCGCCGGGCTCCACGAGGCGGGCGTGCAGCTCGAGCTGTCCGTCTCGGACGAGCCCACGGGCGTCGCGCTCATCTACGTCGACGACGAGGGGGAGACGGAGATCGTCGTCGCCTCCGGTGCGAACCGCACGGTCGACCTGATCGGCCTGCCGGAGCACGACGCCGTCCTCTGCCAGCTCGAGATCCCGGACGCGGCCGTCCATGCCGCCTGGGAGGCATGCACGGGGGTCTGCTGCCTGAACGCCGCGCCTGCGCGCCCCGTCGCCGTCGACCCGGACCTGACCGTCGTCAACCGCCACGAGCTGGAGACGCTCGCCCGCCGAGACGGCTACGTGGCCGTGACGCTCGGCGCCGAGGGCGCGTACCTGCTCGAAGACGGGGAGGAGATCGCGCGAGCAACCCCGCCGCCCGTCGACGCAGTCGACGGGACCGGGGCGGGCGACGCCTTCACCGCCTGCCTGCTCGTCTCGCTGCTCGAGGGCCGCGAGCCCCAGGAGGCGCTGGAGCGCGCGTGTGCCGCAGGCGCGCTCGCGGCATCCCGGCTCGGCGCGCAGCCCTCGTTGCCGACGGTGGCCGAGGTGGACGCGATCCTCGTCTGACCCGGCTACTCGCGGCCCTCGAGCTCGGCCACGAGCGTCTTCGGCGCGACGATCCGGTAGCTCTCCTCGACCCAGTCGCGGAGGAGCGCGAGCGTGACACCGGGCGCACGCAGCGGCACCGTGACCCAGCCCGAGCGCCCGAGCCCGTAGCCGGCCTCCTTCGCGCCTTCCAGAGAGAGCGCGTGCCCGTGCGACTCGTCGAGCTTCACGGTCATCTGCCGCCAGCCGTCGGGACCGAGGAAGACGAAGATCTTCCCGCGCACCTTCACGACGACGTCGTTCTCCCAGGGCGTGTCCTCGAACGCTCCCGGCAGCGTGAGCGCGAAGTCGCGCACCTTGTCTCGGACGGTCGCCACGGCGCACGGCACGATACGCCCCGTGCCGACGCCGATCGTCCTCGACTGCGACCCCGGCCACGACGACGCGATCGCGCTCCTGCTCGCGCTCGCGAGCCCGGAGGTCGAGGTCGTCGGGGTCACGACGACGTACGGGAACCAGACGCTCGAGAAGACGACCGCGAACGCGCTCCGCGTGCTCGAGCTCGCCGGCCGCAGCGACATCCCGGTCGCCGCCGGGGCCGACCGGCCGTTCCGGCGCGAGCTCGTCGTCGCCGCGCACGTGCACGGAGAGAGCGGCCTCGACGGGCCGGTGCTGCCGCCGCCCAGGACGTCATCCGTCGCCGAGGACGCCGTCGCGTTCCTCGCCCGCGCCGCACGGGAGCGCGGCCCGCTCACCCTCGTCCCCGTCGGGCCGCTGACGAACCTCGCCCGCCTCCTCGGCGAGCACGGCACGGAGGGGATCGAGCGCGTCGTGCTCATGGGCGGCGCGATCGGGGAGGGGAACATCACGCCCGCGGCCGAGTTCAACGTCTGGTGCGACCCCGAGGCCGCACAGCGCGTCTTCTCGAGCGGCCTCGACGTGACCATGGTCGGGCTCGACGTGACGCACGAGGCGCTGCTCGGGCCCGCGGAGGAGAAGCGGCTGCGCGCGGTCGGCCGCATCGGCACGTTCGTCGCCGAGCTCAACGTCTTCTTCTCCGAGTACCACCGCCGCACCTACGGCTGGGACGGCGCGCCGATCCACGACGCCGTCGCCGTCGCGCACCTCGTGCGGCCAGGCCTCGTCGAGACGCAGTTCCGGAACGTCGAGGTCGAGGTCGACTCCGAGCTGAACCGAGGCCGCACGGTGGTCGACCGCTGGAACCGCACCGGCCGCGAACCGAACGCCCACGTCGCGGTCGCACTCGACCGCGACGCGTTCTTCGACCTGCTCGTGGAGCGGATCGCGAGCCTCGGATGAACCCGCCGCCGCTCTCGGAGCTCGAGCCGAACGCCGTCGAGGACGCGAGCCTCGCGGACGCCGGCGAGCGCGTCCTCGAGTGGACGTGGCGGAACATGCCGCTCTTGACCCGCCTCCGCGAGGAGCTCGGCCGCGAGCGGCCGCTCGCGGGCCGGCGGATCGGGATGTGCCTGCACGTCGAGGCGAAGACTGCCGTCCTGATCGAGGCGCTGCGCGCGGGCGGCGCCGAGCTCGTCCTCACCGGCAGCCCCGCGACGACGGACGACCGCGTCGCGGCGGCCCTGGCGCGCGACCCGGGGATCCGCGTGTACGCGCGCAAGGCCGACACCATGGACGACCATCACGCCCATGTGCGCCGCGTGCTCGCCTCCGAGCCGGACCTCCTGCTCGACAACGGCGCCGACCTCATCGCTGCGACCGTGGAGGCCGGGGGAGGGCGCGTCGTCGCGGCGACCGAAGAGACGACCTCGGGTCGCCATCGCCTGCTCGGAGAGCTCGCCGGCCGTGTCTCGTTCCCCGTCGTCGTGATCAACGACAGCCCGATCAAGCTCGTGTTCGAGAACGAGCAGGGGATCGGGCCGGCGGTGCTCGACGGGTTCCTGCGCGCGACGAACAGCCTCGTCGCCGCGAAGACGTTCGCGGTGGTCGGGTTCGGCTCGTGCGGACGGAGCCTCGCGCGAACGCTCCGAGCCCTCGGCGCGAGCGTGATCGTCGTCGAGCGCGACCCGGT
Source organism: Actinomycetota bacterium (assembly GCA_004366385.1). Lineage (GTDB taxonomy): Bacteria > Actinomycetota > Thermoleophilia > Gaiellales > Gaiellaceae > GMQP-bins7. The sequence goes on along the minus strand of SIRU01000033.1, from coordinate 138,453 downwards.
GCGCGCGCTCGAGGCTGCATTCGAGGGGATGCGCGTCGCGCCCGTCGAGCGCGCCGCCGAGCTGGCGGATGTCCTCGTCACCGTCACCGGCCGCCCCGGCGCCGTGACGACCGAGGTCATGAAGCACCTGCGCGACGGCGCGCTGCTCGCCAACGTCGGGCACTTCGCGACCGAGATCGACGTCCCGGGCCTCGAGCGGCTCGCAGCGTCGAGGCGCGAGCTGAAGGACGACGTGACCGAGTACGTCCTCGAGGACGGCCGCACGCTCTACCTCCTCGCGCGCGGCGAGATGCTCAACCTCGCGGCCGCGAGCGGCCATCAGATCCAGGTCATGGATCTCGGCTTCGCGCTCCAGGCGCACTCGCTACGGGCGCTCTCGCTCGACCCCGATGCGTTCACCGCCGGCTACAACGCGGTGCCGCGCGAGATCGACGAGGCGGTCGCGGAGGAAGCGCTCGGCACGCTCTCCACGGTCGAGCGCTGAGGCCGGGGTACGCTCACGGCCGTGACCGAGGACGTCGTCGTCTTCGTCGAGGTGCCCATGGGCTCCCGGAACAAGTACGAGCTCGACACCGAGCTCGGGGAGGTCGTCCTCGACCGGCGGCTCTTCACCTCGATGGCGTACCCGGCGGACTACGGCTTCATCGAGGGGACGCTGGGGGAGGACGGCGACCCGCTCGACGCGCTCGTGCTCGTCGGCGAGCCGACGTTCCCCGGCTGCCGCATCCGCGCACGCGTCGTCGGCGTGTTCCACATGGCCGACGAGAAGGGGCCGGACGAGAAGGTCATCTGCGTGCCGCTCAAGGACCCTGCGTGGATGCGCGTCACCGACGTGCACGACATCCCCGCCGAGCTCCGCAACGAGGTGGAGCACTTCTTCCAGGTCTACAAGGACCTCGAGGAGGCGAAGGTCGAGACGTACGGGTACGGGAACCGCGCGGACGCGGAGCGCGTGGTGGCCGAGGCCCGCGACCGGGCGGGCGCGTAGGCCGTGCGATTCGAGATCCCCGGCCGCGCACCGCTCGAGCTCGAGCGCCTCGTGCTCGACGTGAACGGCACGCTCACCGATCGCGGCACGCTGCTCGAGGGCGTCGCCGAGCGGCTCTCGTGGCTCGGGCCGAAGCTCGACGTGCGCCTGGTGTCCGCGGACACGTTCGGGAGCCTCGACGCGCTCGCCGGCGAGCTCGGCGTCCGCGCGGAGCGGATCTCGACCGGTGAGGACAAGCTCGCCGTCGTCCGCCGGCTCGGCGCCGACGGGTGCGCGGCGATCGGGAACGGCGCCAACGACGCGGCAATGCTCGGAGAGGCCGCCCTCGGGATCGCCGTCGTCGGGCCGGAGGGCGCCGCTGCAGCGGCGGTCGCCGCGGCGGACGTCGTCTGCGGCTCGATCACGGCGGCGCTCGACCTGCTCCTCGACGAGCGCGCACTCACGGCCACGCTGCGCCGGTAGCGCCGCCGCAGGAGCGCACGGTCGCGCGTCGAAACGCGCCCTCATGGCGAGCCGGAGACGGAAGAGGCGGCCGCTGCGCCCGCGCGTCCCCTCGCGTGTGCGGACGCGGCGGGCGAAGAAGCGCGCGCGGTCGCAGCACGACACCGAGCTCCTCGGGCTCGCGCTCGCCGCGCTCGGGCTCGTGCTCTCGGCGATCCTCTACCTCGGTCTCGACGGCGGCGCGGTCGGCTCGTGGCTCGCGGACGCGCTGGACGGGCTGCTCGGCGGCGCGGCGCTCGTGCTCCCGGTCGCGCTCCTCGTCGTCGGCGGGCTGCTGCTCGCGCGGAGCGACCTGCTCGACGTGCGCCCGTTCCGGCTCGGCGTGGGCGTCGGCTTCCTCGGGCTCATGACGCTCCTCGGGCGCGACAGCGGCGGCGTCCTCGGCCTGGCGCTCGGCGGCGCGCTCGCCGGCCTCATCGGCGACACGGGCGCGGCCATCGTGGGCGGGGCGCTCCTCCTCGCAGGTGCGCTGCTCGTCAGCGGCGCCTCGACCGGCGCGATCCTCCGGCGCACAGGGCACGTCGTGCGGCGGGCGGGCGGGAACGCGAGGCGCGCGTTCGACTGGGTCTCCGCCGAGACGCAGACCGAGGACGCCCTCGCCGCCGCCGCCGAGCCCGCGCCGGAGCCGCTGCTCGCGCAGCGCCACGTCGTCGACGGCACCGAGGCCTACCCCGACCTCGTCAGCTCGCTCGAGCCGTCGGCCGAGCACGCGCCTCTCGTCCCAGCGCCCGAGCCGGACCCGGAGAGCGCCGAGAGCGTCTTCGAGCTCTCGTCCGAGCACGCCGAGTACACGCTCCCCGACCGCAAGCTCCTCCAGCGCTCGCCCGCCGCTGCCGCGAAGAGCGGGGAGACGGACGGCCGTGTCGCCGACCTTCTCGTCCGCACGCTCGCCGAGTTCGGCGTCGACGCGAGCGTGATCGGGCAGATCTCCGGCCCGCGCGTGACGCGCTACGAGCTCCAGCTCGCGCCCGGCACGAAGGTGGCGAAGGTGGCCGCGCTCAAGGACGACCTCTCGTACGCGCTCGCGACCACCGAGATCCGCATCCTCGCCCCGATCCCCGGCAAGCAGGCAGTTGGCGTCGAGGTCCCGAACCTGTCGCCACGGCTCGTCACGCTCGGCGACATCTACGACGAGCTACCCGCGAGCGCGAGCCCGCTCTCGGTCTGGCTCGGCAAGGACATCTCCGGGAACTCGGTGTGGACCGACCTCGCCCGCATGCCGCACCTGCTGATCGCCGGCACCACCGGCTCGGGCAAGTCCGGCTGCATCAACACGATCCTCACGTCCACGCTCCTGCGCGCGACCCCGGACGAGGTGCGGATGATCCTCATCGACCCGAAGCGGATCGAGCTCGGCTACTACGAGTCGATCCCGCACCTGCTGACGCCGGTCGTCTCGAGCCCGAAGGAGGCGGCGACGGTGCTGATGAACGTCGTCGCCGAGATGGAGCGCCGCTACGAGCGGCTCTCGTTCGTCCGCGCGCGCTCGCTCCCGGAGGCCAACCGCGCGTTTCGCTCGCGCGGCGAGGACCCGCTCCCGTACCTCCTCGTCGTCATCGACGAGCTCGCCGACCTGATGATGGTCTCCCCGCAGGCGGTCGAGGATTGCGTGATCCGGCTCGCGCAGAAGTCGCGCGCGGTCGGGATCCACCTCGTGCTCGCGACCCAGCGGCCGTCGGTCGACGTCATCACGGGGATGATCAAGGCCAACGTGCCGTCCCGGATCGCGTTCGCCGTGTCCAGCCAGACAGACTCGCGCGTGATCCTCGACACCGCCGGCGCGGAAAGCCTGCTCGGACAGGGCGACATGCTCTTCAAGCCGCTCGGAACCTCTCGTTTGCAGCGGCTTCAAGGTGCGTACGTGAGCGAGGAGGAGGTCGCGCTCGTCGTCGAGCAGTGCCGCTCGCAGCGGGGGCAGGAGCTCGACGAGTCGCTCCTCGAAGCCCACGAGCCTCCCGTCGAGGAGGGCGACGAGGACGTCGACTTCGACCCGGACGAGGACCCGCTGCTCGAACGCGCGATCGAGGTCGTCGTGCAGACGCAGACCGCGTCGGTGTCGCTCCTCCAGCGCCGGCTCCGCGTCGGCTACACGCGCGCGGGCCGCCTCATCGACATGCTCGAACGGCGCGGGATCATCTCCGGGTACGAGGGCTCGAAGCCGCGGCGGGTGCTCGTCACGGAGGCCGAGGCCCCGACCGTCTGACCCTGCGCGCGCGAGGAGGGCGGTAGGCATTTGCGGTGCCGCCCGAGTTGCGGTTAGATCAGGCGTCCAAACTGGGCGGCAGGCCAAATCGTAAGGAGGGCACGTGAAAGGACGCACTACAGCGATCGGCGCTGTGCTGGCGCTCGTCGCCGCGACGGCGCTGATCGTCAGCGCGGCCGCACCGGCGGGGAGCCAGCAGGACACATTCCTCGCAGGTGTGGTCAGCGACGTCGGCCGCTTCAACGACAAGGGCTTCAACCAGCTCGCGCTGAAGGGCTGCAAGAGCGGCGCGAAGAAGGCCAAGGGCACGTGTCGCGCCCTCGAGTCGAAGGCGACGTCGGACTACATCCCGAACTTCACCCGTCTCGTACGCGACGGCGCGGACATCTCGGTCGCGACGGGCTTCCTGCTCGCCGACGGGACGGCGAAGATGGCGAAGCGGTTCCCGAAGTCGAACTTCGCGATCGTGGACTACTCGGTCAAGGCTTCGCCGTTCGCGAACAACAAGGGCAAGCCGCTGTACAAGAACGTCGTCGGGCTGACGTTCGCGACGAACCAGAACAGCTACATGATCGGCTGCCTGGCCGCGCAGATGGCCAAGCGGGCCGGCGGGAACGTCATCAGCGCCGTCGGTGGGATCAAGATCCCGACCGTCGACATCTTCATCGCCGCGTACCGGGCGGGCGCCGCCAAGTGCGTCAAGGGGACGCGGACGCTGATCGACTACTCGCAGGACTTCGTCGACCAGGCGAAGTGCAAGGAGCTGGCGCTCAACCAGATCGAGCGCGGCTCCAAGGTCGTCTTCCAGGTCGCCGGCGGCTGTGGCCTCGGCGCGCTCGACGCCGCGAAGGAGCAGAAGGTCTGGGGTGTCGGCGTCGACACCGACCAGTCGTTCCTCGGGGCTCACATCCTGACGAGCGCGGTCAAGAGGGTGGACGTCTCCGTCGAGACGGTCGTCCTCGCCGCGAAGAACGGCACGTTCAAGGGTGGGCGCGACCTGACGTTCAACCTGAAGAACAACGGCGTCGCGGTCGGCAAGATCAACCGCCGCGTGCCGAAGGCGTACGTCACGAAGATGAACCAGATCGGCAAGCAGATCCTCGCCGGCAAGATCAAGCCGCCGACGAAGGTCTGAGCCACGCCGCGAGCGTGAGCGACGCGCGAGGGCGGGCCTGCGGCCCGCCCTCGCCGCACCCGGGGGCGGGATTCGCTAGGGTGGAGGCGTGACACGGCTGCTTCTCGTGTTGCCCGCACTGGTCGCCGCGCTGGCTCTCGGTCTCACGGCGTGCGGCGGCGACGACGAGGGGTCGAGCGCCGAGGGCTTCCTCGCCGGCGTCGTCAGCGACGTCGGGCGCTTCAACGACAAGGGCTTCAACCAGCTCGCGCTCGAGGGCTGCCAGCGCGCCGAGACCGAGCTCGGAGCCGAGTGTCGGGCGCTCGAGTCGCGCTCGACGTCCGACTACATCCCGAACTTCACGCGCCTGATCCGGGACGGCGCGGGCCTCTCGGTCGCGACCGGGTTCCTGCTCGCCGAGGCGACGAACACCGCCGCCGGGCGCTTCCCCGACTCGAACTTCGCGATCGTCGACTACTCCGCCGCCGCCGACCCGTTCGCGGGCGGGAAGACGAACGTCCTCGGCCTGACCTTCAAGACGAACGAGAACAGCTACCTCATCGGCTGCCTCGCGGCCCGCATGGCCGAGCAGGAGGGGCGCACCGTCATCAGCGCCGTCGGCGGCATCAAGATCCCGACGGTCGACATCTTCATCGCCGCGTACAAGGCGGGCGCGGAGCGCTGCGTGCCGGGCACGCAGACGCTCATCGACTACTCCCAGGACTTCGTCGACCAGGCGAAGTGCAAGGAGCTCGCGCTCAACCAGATCGCCCGCGGCTCGCAGGTCGTGTTCCAGGTCGCCGGCGGCTGTGGCCTCGGCGCGCTCGACGCGGCCCGGGAGCAGCAGGTCTGGGGCGTCGGCGTCGACACCGACCAGTCGTTCCTCGGCCCGCACATCCTCACGAGCGCCGTCAAGCGCGTCGACGTCGCCGTCTTCGAGGCCATCAAGGCTGCCGCGGACGAGGAGTTCACCGGCGCCGAGGACCTCGTGTTCGACCTCGAGAACGAGGGCGTGGCCGTCGGCGAGATCAGCCCAGACGTCCCCGAGGAGTTCATCGACGAGATGAACGAGCTCGAGGAGCAGATCCGCTCCGGCGAGATCGAGCCGCCGACGACCCTGTAGCGCAAGCTGCGAGCCGCGAGCCGGTCGTGCCGCGGTCCTCGGACGGCCCTCGAGCCAGCACCGTACAATCGCCGCCACGATGAGCGAGTCGCGCGTCGTCCTCGAGCTCCGCGGCATCACCAAGCAGTTCCCGGGGGTGCTCGCCAACGACCACATCGACTTCGACCTCCGCCACGGCGAGGTGCATGCCCTGCTGGGCGAGAACGGCGCGGGCAAGTCGACGCTCATGAGCATCCTCTACGGCCTCTACAGCCAGGACGAGGGCGAGATCCTCATCAACGGCGAGCGCGTGGAGATCGACACGCCCAAGGAGGCGATCGAGCGGGGGATCGGGATGGTGCACCAGCACTTCATGCTCATCCCCGTCATGACCGTCGCCGAGAACATCGTCCTCGCCAGCGAGCCGAGCAAGGCCGGCATCGTCCTCGACTACGCGTCGGCCCGGGCCCGCGTGTCGGAGCTCGCGCAGAGCTTCAACTTCGCCATCGACCCCGACGCACGGATCGAGAACATCTCGGTCGGCCAGCAGCAGCGCGTCGAGATCCTGAAGGCGCTCTACCGCAAGGCTGACATCCTCATCCTCGACGAGCCGACGGCGGTGCTCACGCCGCAGGAGGCGGAGGAGCTGTTCGGGATCCTGCGGAGCCTGCAGCGGGACGGGATGTCGATCATCTTCATCAGCCACAAGCTGAACGAGGTCCTCCAGATCGCCGACCGCATCACCGTCCTGCGGCGCGGGAGGAAGATCGAGACGCTTCCCGCCGAGGGCGCGACCGAGGAGGGCCTGGCGCGTCTGATGGTGGGGCGCGAGGTCTTGCTGCGCGTGGACAAGACGCCCGCCAAGCCGGCGGAGCCGCTGCTCCAGGTGGACGACCTGCGCGTCCTCGACGACCGCGAGATCGAGACGGTTCGCGGCGTCTCCCTCGACGTGCACGCGGGCGAGATCGTGGGCATCGCTGGCGTGGACGGGAACGGCCAGACCGAGCTCGTGGAGGCGCTGACCGGCCTCCGGCCGGTCCTCGACGGGCGCTTCTCCGTCGACGGCCGCGATCTCACCCACGCGGGGACGCACCACATCCTCGACGCGGGCGTCGGCCACATCCCGGAGGACCGCCAGCTCCGAGGCCTCGTCCTCGAGTTCACGCTCGCGGAGAACGTCGCGCTCCACGACTTCGACCGCCGCCCGTACTCGCGCTTCGGCTGGCTGCGTCTCGGCCGCATCGTCGAGCGCGCGCGGCGGATCCTGCACGAGTTCGACGTCCGGGGCGGCGGGCCCGACACGCTCGCCAAGTCTCTCTCCGGCGGCAACCAGCAGAAGGTCGTCGTCGCGCGGGAGGTGGCGAACGACCCGCGCGTCCTCATCGCCGCCCAGCCGACCCGGGGGCTCGACGTGGGGGCGATCGAGTTCGTGCACCGCCGGCTGGTGGAGGAGCGGGACAGCGGCCGCGCGGTCCTCCTCGTGTCGCTCGAGCTGGACGAGATCCTGTCCCTGTCCGACCGCATCCTCGTCATGTACGAGGGCGAGGTCGTCGGCGAGTACGGGCCCGACGTCACCGAGGAGGAGCTCGGCGTGGCGATGCTGGGCGGGACGCGCGAGAAGGAAGCAGCCGCGTGAGCGACGCGGAGACTCCCGAGACCCCCGAGGAGAGCACGGAGGGCACCGAGGACACAGGGGGCGCGCCGGAGCCGCCGCCCGAGAACACGGCCGACCGGCTCGCGCAGTGGCAGAAGGCGGGCGGCGTGGTCGCGCCGGTCGTCACGGCCGTCCTCGCGTTCCTCGTCGGCGGCCTCGTCGTCCTCGGGACGGGCTCGAACCCGATCGAGGCCTACCGCGGCATCTGGAACGGCACCGGGCTCGAATGGTTCTTCCAGGTCGGCTCGTACGAGGTCGGCCTCCCGTTCTCGGACACCAAGGTCTGGTTCCCGTGGGATCCCTCCTCGCGCGCCGCCGAGAACCTCCAGCAGACCCTCATCCTCACCGCGACGCTCATCCTGACCGGGCTCGCGGTCGCGTTCGCGTTCCGCTGCGGGCTCTTCAACATCGGAGGCCAGGGGCAGTACTTCGTCGGCGCGTACTTCGCGATCTGGATCGGCTCCTCGTTCGCGGGGATGAACAGCTTCCTGCACATCGTCTTCGCGATCGTCGCCGCGGCGCTCGCGGGCGCGCTCTGGGCGGGCATAGCCGGGATCCTGAAAGCGACGGTCGGGGCCCACGAGGTGATCACGACGATCATGCTCAACTGGATCGCGTACTTCACCGGGCTGTACCTCTTCGGCCAGGGCGGGCCGCTCCAGAACAAGGAGCAGGTGTTCAGCCCGACCTCGAACGAGGTCCTGGAGGACGCGCGGCTGCCGGTGTTCTGGGGCGACCCGCTGCTCCAGGGGCTGCACGTGGGGCTGTTCATCGCGCTCGGCGCGCTCGTGGCGTTCTGGGTGATCGTCAACCGGACGACGCTCGGGTACCAGGTGCGCGCGGTCGGGTTCAACCCCGATGCCGCCCGCTACGGCGGGATCTCCGTCGCCCGCAACTACTTCCTCGCGATGGCCATCTCGGGCGTGTTCGCCGGGCTCGCCGGCGCGATCGACATGCTCGGCTGGCGGTTCTCCATCGGATTCAGCGACATCCAGTCGGGCACGATCGGGTTCGTCGGGATCGCGGTCGCGCTACTCGGGCGGAACACCGCCCTCGGCGTCGGGCTCTCCGCCCTCGTGTTCGGCTCGCTCATCAACGGCACCGCGACCCGCAACATCCCGCCGGACGTCTTCGACATCCCCGAGCAGGCCGGCAACCTCTCGCTGACGATCCAGGCGCTCGTCCTGCTCTTCATCGGGGCGGACATCCTCATCCTCTACCTGTGGCGGAGGACGGGCCAGGTCCTGGGGGTAGGCGGACGCGGAGGCCTCGTCGGGAAGGCGGAGCCCGAGCCATGAGCACGAGCGCCACGGCGATCGAGCCCGGCGGCCGCGGACTCGCCCGTGCGATCTCGCCCCGCGCGGTCGCGTGGGCCGGCGGGGCGCTCGGGATCCTCGCGTTCTGGCTCACGCTGCCTCCCGTCACCGCCCGCTCGCCGCTCGTCCCGCTGGTCGTCGGCTCACTCGGGATCGCGGCCGGCATCTGGTCCTGGCGCGGCGGCGTGCCGGCCCGCGTCTGGAGGACGGTGGTCGCGATGGGCGTCCTCGGCATCCTCCTCGGCTGGCTCGCGACCCGCTCGAACGTCGACTCGCTCGACCAGGTCTTCGTGTGGTCGGCGCTCATCGCAGCGACCCTGCGCGCGGCGACGCCGCTGACGTTCGCGGCGCTCGGCGGGATCATCTCCGAGCGGAGCGGCGTCGTGAACATCGGGCTCGAGGGGATGCTGCTGATGGGCGCGTTCTTCGGCTTCCTCGGCGCCGACAAGCTCGGCGCCTGGCAGTGGGGGATCGTGTGCGGCGTCCTCGCCGGCGCCTGCCTCGCGGCGGTGCACGCGTTCGTGTCCATCCACCTGCGCGCCGACCAGATCGTGAGCGGGTTCGCCTGCAACTTCCTCGCGCTCGGGGTGACCGGGTACTTCTTCATCGAGGTCTACACCGATCAGGGGACGCCGGGGAACGTCTCGAACATCCCGTCGCTCTCGATCCCAGGGCTGCGCGACGTCGACTTCGTGGGCGCCGCGGTCGGCAACCTGCACATCCTCATCTGGACCGGGTTCGCCGCCGTCCTCTTGATGCACGTCTTCCTCTTCCGGACGACGATCGGGCTGCGCGTGCGGTCGGTCGGCGAGCATCCGAAGGCGGCCGACACGGTCGGGATCTCGGTGTACGGCGTTCGCTATGCGGCCGTGATCGTGTCCGGCGCGCTCGCCGGGATGGGCGGCGTGTACCTCTCGAACGGGATCACGCACTCGTTCAACGAGAACCTCTCCGCCGGGAGAGGATTCATCGCCCTCGCGGCCGTCATCATCGGGCGGTGGAGGCCCGTCGGCGCGTTCCTCGCGTGCCTCCTGTTCGGGTTCACGGAGGCGCTCGCGCTGCGCCTCCCGGGCGCGTACGGCGAGGACGCGGCCTGGACGACCCTCTTCCGCACCCTGCCGTACGTCGCGACGCTCGTGATCGTCGCCGGCGTGGTCGGACGCTCGGTGCCCCCTGCCGCCGATGGCAAGCCGTACGTCAAGCAGTAGCCGGGGAGGTCACGACGGCGGATCGGCGTGGGGCGCGCTCCTCGCCGGCCTCGCGTCGGTCGCGACGCTCCCGCTCGCCGTCTACGCCACGCGCTTCAGCGAGACCTACGACCTCCTGCACGCGGGCTTCGCGATCCCGGTCGGGCTGGGGCTCGCGTTCGTCGCCCTCGGGCTCGCGGGCCGCGCGCGGCGGCGGCGGGCGCTGGCGCTCCGGCCGCGCGGGACCGACCGTGTCGCCGCCGTCGCGCGCGCCCTCGGGGTGCTCGGCCTGTGCCTGGCCCTCGCAGGCCTCGTGGCGCTCGGCGTGTACGGCCTGCTCGAGTACGCCGGGACACGCGACTGAGGGCGCCCCCGGGCCGAACCGGTGGGCGGAGCCTCGACCGTCTACAATCCCGCGCGTGTTCGACATCGGCTCCAGCCTCCGCGACGCCCGGATGCGCCAGGAGATCGACTTCGCCGAGCTCGAGGAGCGGACGAAGATCCGGCCGAAGTACCTCCGCGCGCTCGAGGACGAGCGCTTCGACATCCTCCCGGCCCCGACCTACGTCAAGGGCTTCCTGCGCTCGTACGCGGAAGCGCTCGGCCTCGACGGGCAGCCGTTCGTGGACGAGTACAACTCCCGCTTCGCGGTCGAAGAGGACGTCGTCGTGGTGCGGACGAGGCGTATCCCCGCGCAGCGCCGCGATCGCGCGGCCGTGCGGGAGTCGCGCATCGCAGTCCTCGCCCTCCTCGCGATCGCCGTCGTGACCGCGCTCGTGATCGCCGCGTGGAGGTTCGGCGGGCCCGAGCCGGAGACCGTCCCGAGACTCGCCCCCGTCGACCGCGGCGCCGGGATTGCGGTCGCGCCGGGCGCCCGCCGCGCGACGCTCGTCGTCCGGGCGGTCGACTCGTCGTGGATGGAGGTGCGGGCCGGCTCCGCGACCGGGAAGCTCCTGTACAGCGGGACGCTCGAGCTCGGGCAGCGGAAGACGTTCCAGGGGCGCCGGCTCCAAGTCGCGCTCGCGAAGCCCGGCAACGTCGTCGTCCGGCTGAACGGGAAGCGGGTCGACCTCCCCGCGGGCACCACGTTCGTGGTCTCCGCCCGCAGGATCGCCGCCGCGGCCCCTTGAGCCGTCCCCGGGCGACGATCGTCGTCACCGGCAGCGAGCTGGTACGCGGCGACCGGCAGGACCGGAACGGCCCCTTCCTCGCGTCCGAGGTCGTCCGGCTGGGGCTCGATCCCGACCGGATCGTGATCGTCGGCGACGCGCCCGACGACCTCGGCCCGGTGCTGGCCGCGGCGCTGGAGTCCGACCTCTGCCTCGTCTCCGGCGGGCTCGGGCCGACGCACGACGACCGCACCGTGGAGATGGTCGCTCGGGCGGCGGGGCGCGAGCTGCACGTGGACGAGGGCCTCGAGACGGAGATCGCCGCGATCTCGCGGATGGTGGCGGAGCGGCTCGGCCGCCCGTACTCGGACTTCGAGGACGGCGTCCGCAAGCAGGCAACGCTCCCCGACGGCGCCGTCTCGCTCGGGCTGGCCGGGACCGCGCCCGGGCTCGTGCTCGACGCGAACGGCTGTGTCGTCGTCATCCTCCCCGGGCCGCCGCGGGAGCTCCAGCGGCTGTGGCCCCGGGCGCTCGAGACGGAGCGCGTGCGGGCGGTGCTCGCGCGCGCCCCGGCCGTGCGGCGGCGTGTGCTCCGCTTCTTCGGGACGCCCGAGTCCGCCGTCGCGACCGCGCTCGCGGACGCGGGCGGTGACGGCGACGGCGTGGAGGTGACGATCTGCGCGCGGGAGTTCGAGATTCACGTCGACCTCGTTGCCGAGCCGGGCGCCGAGGCGCGCACGGACAGCATTGCGTCGACGCTTCGCAGCGCTCTCGGGCGGCACCTGTTCGCCGAGGACGAGCGGACGGTCGCGGAGATCGTCCTCGACCTCTGCCGCGAGCTGGGCCTCACGCTCGCGACCGCGGAGTCGTGCACCGGCGGGCTCGTGTCGTCCCGGCTCACGGCGGTGCCCGGGTCGAGCGAGGTGTTCGTCGGCGGGGTCGTCGCGTACGCCGACGACGTCAAGCGGGCCGGCCTCGGCGTCCCGGATGCCCTCCTGGAGGAGCACGGAGCGGTGTCCGCGGAGGTCGCGCAGGCGATGGCGCAGGGCGTCCGCGAGCGGCTCGGCGCCGACGTCGGAGTGGCGGTCACGGGCGTCGCCGGGCCGGAGGGCGGCACGCCGGAGAAGCCGGTCGGGCTCGTCTTCGTGCACGCGGCCGGGCCGGACGGGGAGGAGGCGCGGCGCACCGAGCTCCCGGGCGACCGGGAGATGGTGCGGGGACGGGCGACCGCGGCGGCGCTCCATCTCGCGCGGAAGTTGTTGCAGACTCGGCACACGGACGAGTGAGCCCGGCGGCTACCGTCGAGGGGGATGAACGACTCAGGCTCTTTCTTGCGCTCGAGCTCCCTCCTGCGGTCGCGGCGACGCTCCGCGAGTGGGTGCATCGACACCTCACCGCGCCCGGCTACCGGCACGTCCCGACGTTTCACGTCACGCTCGCGTTCCTCGGCCACCGTCCCGCCTCCGAGCTCGACGCGATCGTCGAAGCGCTGCGCGACTCCGCGGCCGAGTGCGCCCCCTTCACGCTCGAGCCGGTGCGTTACCGCGAGACCCGGTCGGTCGGGATGCTGGTCCTCGCCGACCCGGCGGGCGAGGCGACACGGCTCGCGAAGCGGCTGCACGACCGCCTGGAGACCCTCGGCGTGTACGAGCGCGAGGCGCGCCCGTGGCTCCCGCACGTCACGGTCGTGCGCTTTGCCACTGCGCGCTCCCGCGGGCGTACGCGCGGCCCGGTGCGCCCCAAGCTCGAGCCGCCGCTGCCGGAGATCGGGCCGTTCGCTCCGTCCGGCGCCGCTGCTTTCCTTTCACGTCTGCGCCGGACCGGCGCGGAGTACGAGGTAGTCGAGTCCTGCGCACTGCGCGCGGAACGTGAAGAGGCCTAGAGAGTCGACGATGCGAGCAGGGAGGACGACGGAATGAAGCGAGAAGAAGCCCTCGACGTCGCGCTCGGGCAGATCGAGCGCCAGTTCGGCAAGGGGTCCGTCATGCGCATGAGCGACCGGCCGCAGGTGGCCGTGGGAGCTGTGTCGACCGGCTCGCTCGCGCTCGACCTGGCGCTCGGGATCGGCGGCCTCCCGCGCGGACGCATCATCGAGATCTTCGGCCCCGAGGCGTCGGGGAAGACGACGCTCGTGTACCACGCGATGGCCGAGGCGCAGCGCCGCGGCGGCATCTGCGCCTTCATCGACGCCGAGCACGCGATGGACCCCGCGTACGCGCGTCGCATCGGCGTCGACATCGACAGCCTCCTCGTCTCGCAGCCGGACACGGGCGAGCAGGCGCTCGAGATCACCGAGCTCCTCATCCGCTCGGGCGCGCTCGACATCGTCGCCGTCGACTCCGTCGCCGCACTCGTGCCGAAGGCCGAGATCGAGGGCGAGATGGGGGACAGCCACGTGGGCCTCCAGGCCAGGCTCATGAGCCAGGCCCTCCGCAAGCTCGCCGGCACGCTCAACCGCACCGACACGATCTGCATCTTCACGAACCAGCTCCGCGAGAAGATCGGCGTCATGTTCGGCAACCCGGAGACGACACCCGGCGGCCGCGCGCTGAAGTTCTACTCGTCGGTGCGGCTCGACATCCGCCGCATCGAGACGCTGAAGGACGGCGCCGAGGCGTTCGGCAACCGCGTGCGGGTGAAGGTCGTGAAGAACAAGGTGGCGCCGCCCTTCAAGCAGGCCGAGTTCGACATCGTCTACGGGCAGGGGATCCCCTGGGAGGGGTCGGTCCTCGACGTCGCGCTCGAGCGGAAGATCGTGCAGAAGGCGGGGTCGTACTTCAGCTTCGGCGACGAGCGGCTCGGCCAGGGCCGGCAGAACGCGACGAACTTCCTCGTCGAGAACCCGGACCTCGTCCAGCAGATCCTCGCGCGGATCCAGGCGGACGCGCCCGAGGATCAGGTGATCTCCGCGCGGCTGCTCCCGGGGGTTCCTCCTTCGGAGGAGGTCGCGGAGGCCGAAGAGGCCGAAGAGGCCGCGGCGGTCGACGCGTAGCTCGTGGCCGAGCCGCGCACGGCGCACGAGGCGGCACTGCGCGCGCTTCGGCATCGCGACGTGAGCATCCGCGAGCTCGACGAGCGCCTGCGGGCGCGCGGCTACCCCGAGGACGAGCGCGACGAGACGATCGAGGCGCTCGTCCGCACGGGCCTGCTCGACGACACGCGCTTCGCGGAGTCGCGGGCGCGCGTGCTCGCCGGCCGGGGGAACGGGGATGCCCTCATCCGGCACGACCTCGCCCGCGCGGGCGTTGCGCCGGAGACCGTCGACTCGGTGCTGGCGACCCTCGAGCCCGAGACCGAGCGCGCGCGCGCGATCGCCGAACGACGCGGGCTCGGGCCGAAGACGGCGCGCTACCTCGCGGGGAAGGGCTTCTCGGACGACGCGGTCTCGACGGTCGTTGCGTCGGCCACCGGCGGCGAGCTAGGATGAGGCGCTTCCATTCGACGCCTTATCCCTGCATAGCCAGAGACTTTCCGAACCGCAGTGAACTCGATCCAGCTCTCGACTTCCGACATCGATCCACCTCGCAGCGGAGGGTGCGTCACCTCCTGAGCTGAAGCGCGTGCACGACGGTCCGGGCGCAGGCTCCAGGGGCTTGGCGCCGGGTGTGAGCGACCCGCGGCTCGCTGCCGCGGACAAGGCGAATCCTCCTTGGAGGTCGGATGCTCACGGTCGTCGCGGCGCTCATCGGGATCCTCGTCGGGGGGGTGGCCGTCGCGGCCGTCCTCCTCGGCTCCTCGCGGTCGCGTGTCCGCGCCGCCGAGGAGCAGCGGCGACGCCTCCTCTCAGACGCCGAGCGAGAGGCCGAGGCCGTGCGCCGCGAGGCGCAGGTGGAGGCTCGGGAGCAGGCGGTCCAGCTCCGCAGCGAGATCGAGGCGGAGGTTCAGGGCCGGCGGCTCGAGATCGCGAAGGTCGAAGAGCGGGTCGTCCAGAAGGAGGCAGACGCCGAGTCGAAGCTCGTCGAGCTCGAGCGCCGTGAGCAGGGCCTCGGTGACCGCGAGGTGCACGTGAAGGCCCTCCAGGAGGAGCTGAAGGAGACGCGCGACGAGGCGCTTGCAGCCCTCGAGCGGATCTCCGGCACCACCGTGCACGAGGCGAAGCAGCAGCTCATGGAGCGGTCGAAGGACCTCGTCCGCCACGAGCTCGCCCGGGACGTCCGCCAGCTCGAAGAGGAGGCTCGCGCCGATGCCCGCCGGCGGGCGCGCGCGCTCGTCGCCGACGCCCTCCAGCGCGTCGCCGCGAGCCACACCGCGGAGGCCACGGTCACGGTCGTCGAGCTCGCCTCGGACGATCTCAAGGGGCGGATCATCGGGCGCGAGGGCCGCAACATCCGGATGCTCGAGCACCTGACCGGCGTGGACTTCATCATCGACGACACGCCGCACGCGGTCGTGCTCTCGTCCTTCGACCCCCTGCGCCGCGAGGTCGCGCGCATGACGCTCGACAAGCTCATCGAGGACGGCCGGATTCACCCGGCGCGGATCGAGGAGATGTACTACCACTCGAAAGCGGAGCTCGAGGAGCACGTACGCCAGGCGGGGGAACAGGCGGTCTTCGAGGCGAACTGCGGTGAGTTCCACGAAGAGCTGGTGAAGATCCTCGGACGCCTCCGCTACCGCACCAGCTACGGCCAGAATGTCCTCAAGCACACGCTCGAGGTCGTCCACCTCGGCGGGATCATGGCCGCCGAGCTCAAGGCGGGCGTCAAGACCACGAAGCGGGCGGCGCTCCTGCACGACCTCGGCAAGGCGATGAGCCACGAGGTCGAGGGCTCCCACGCGCTGATCTCCGCGCAGCTCGCCCGGCGCCACGGTGAGTCCAAGGGGGTCGTGCACGCGATCGAGGCGCACCACTACGACGTGCAGCCGCAGACCGTCGAGGCGGTGCTGCTGATCGCTTCGGACGCGGTCTCGGCGTCGCGCCCGGGTGCACGCGGCGAGAGCCTGGAGAACTACGTCCGGCGCCTCGAGGCGCTCGAGGAGATCGCAACCGGCAAGCAGGGAGTCGCGAAGGCGTACGCGCTCCAGGCGGGGCGCGAGATCCGTGTCATCGTCGAGCCGAGCGAGATCGACGACGACGGCGCCGTGCTCCTCTCGCACGAGATCGCGCGCGAGATCGAGGATCAGCTCGAGTACCCGGGGCAGGTGAAGGTGATCGTCATCCGCGAGTCCCGTGCGGTCGAGGTGGCGAAGTAGGGGCGAGGCGCGCCTCGCCCTCGTCACGCGACTGAGTGGACGCGAGGGACGCCGCACGCCGCTGGGCCGAGACGTGGGCGGCAGCATGGCCGGCCGCGGATGTCGACTCGATCGCTGCGCTGTACGCGGAGGACGCCGTCTTCGTCTCGCACCCGTTTCGCGAGCATCAGCCGGCGCGCGGGTACGTCGAGTGGGCGTTCTCCGAGCAGGTCGCGGCCGAGTGCCGCTTCGGCGAGCCGGTGGTCGACGGCGAGCGCGCGGTCGTCGGCTGGTGGGCTGCCGTGACGGGACAGGACGGCGCCGTGGAGACGCTCGCCGGCACGTCGCTCCTGCGCTTCTCGGTCGAGGGCCTGGTGGTCGAGCAGCTGGACGCGTGGGCGCGCGCGAGCGGGCGCGTGGAGCTCGAGCACTGGGCGCGGTAGGGCGCGGGGCTACCATTCCGCTCGGTGAGGCGATACCACGTCACCACGTTCGGCTGCCAGATGAACGCTCACGACTCGGAGCGGATCAAGGGCATGCTCGAGTCGCTCGGGCTCGGCGAGGCCGTGAGCGCCGAGGACGCCGACGTCGTCGTCTTCAACACGTGCACGATCCGGGAGAAGCCGGACACGCGGCTGGCCGCGTACCTCGGGAACGCGGCCGCGCGGAAGCGCGTGCACCCCGACCTCGTGGTCGCGGTCGGGGGCTGCTACGCGGAAGCCCAGCGCGAGCGGATCTTCGAGCAGTATCCGTTCGTCGACGTCGCCTTCGGGCCCGGATCGATCGCTCATCTCGGCGAGTGGATCGCGGCCGGCGGGTATTCGGTGCCGCGCGGGAGCTTCGGGACCCACGAGCGCTTCGCTGCCGACCTCCCCCTGCACCGCGAGCGCCGCTTCCAGGCGTGGGTGCAGGTGTCGATGGGCTGCAACTCGAAGTGCGCGTACTGCATCGTGCCGGCCGTCCGCGGCCGCGAGCAGAGCCGGCGCCCGGGCGAGATCGTCGCGGAGGTCGCCGCGCTCGCCCGCGACGGCGTCAAGGAGATCACGCTGCTCGGACAGAACGTGAACTCCTGGGGACGGGACCTCGCCCCCGACCTCCGGACGGAGTTCGGGGAGCTGCTGCGCGCGTGCGACGCGGTCCCCGGCATCGAGCGCATCCGCTTCACGAGCCCGCACCCCAAGGACTTCCGGGAGCCGGTCGTGGCGGCGATGGTGGAGTGCGACGCCGTCTGCGAGCACACGCACCTACCGCTCCAGTCGGGCTCGTCGCGCGTCCTCAGGCGGATGCGGCGCACGTACGACCGCGACCGCTACCTCCGGCTGGTCGAGCGGCTGCGGACGGCAATCCCCGATCTCGCGCTCGGCACCGACCTCATCGTGGGCTTCCCCGGTGAGACCGACGCCGATTTCCGGGAGACGCTCACAGCCGTCGAGGAGGTCCGCTTCGAGAGTGCGTTCACCTTCATCTTCTCGCCACGCGCAGGAACCGAGGCCGCGGCGATGCCGGAGCAGGTGCCCGACGACGTGAAGCACGCGCGCCTCGAGGAGCTCGTGGAGGTCGTCCAGCGGATCGCCGCCGAGCGCAACGCCGAGCGCGTAGGGCGGGTCGAGGAGGTGCTCGTCGAGGGGCCGAGCAGGACCGATGCCTCGCTCCTGCGCGGGCGAACGCGGCGGAACACGACCGTGAACTTCGCGGGTCCGGCCCGACCCGGCGACCTCGTGCGCGTGGTCGTCGACGGGGCGACGTCGGCGACGCTCCGCGGGCGAGAAGCCTCGCTCGTGGCCGCGTGACCCGACGAGAATTGACGCTCTTTTCACAGTCTCGTGTCCCACGTGTTCGCACTTCGACGTTACGATCGCAGTGGGTGGTGGGCCGGGGTGCCCCGTGAGGACCGCGTGTTTCCGGAGGTGTTCGCGGTCTTCGGGCCGACCGCGTCCGGCAAGTCCGCCGTCGCCGAGGCGCTTGCCGACCGCCTGAGAACCGAGGTCGTGTCCGCGGACGCGCTCCAGGTGTACCGCGGCCTCGAGATCCTCACGAACCAACCCGCGCGCCCGACGCGACTGGTCTCGATTCGCGAGCTCTCGGACGAGATCTCCGTCGGCGAGTACGCGAGTCTCGCGCACGAGGCGATCGGCGAGCTGGTCGCGACGAACGGCTGCGTCGTCGTCGCTGGCGGCACCGGCCTCTACCTCCGCGCAGCGCTCGCCGATCTCAACGTGCCGCCTGCGGCGCCTCCCGGTGCCCGCGAGGCGATCGAGTCCGCGTACGACGCTGACCCGGCCGCCGCCCACGCCGCGCTCGCCGCGCTCGACCCTCGCGCAGCGGCTGCCGTTCGCGTCACCGACCGCCGCCGGGTCGTGCGTGCGCTCGAGCTCGCGGAGCAGGGCGCATCGCTCACGCCGGAGGACGACCGGCTCTGGTCTTCCGAGACACGGCTGCCGACGCTGATTACAGGCCTCGAGGTCCCGTCCGACGTCCTCGAAGACCGCATCCGCGAGCGCACCGAGAGGATGCTCGAGCGCGGCGTCGTCGACGAGGTGCGGCGCGCCCGTGCCGCGGGCATGTCACGCACCGCCGAGCAGGCGCTGGGCCTCGAGGAGCTCGCGACGCTGCCGGACGTCGAGGCGCTCGAGCGCATCGTCACGCGGACGCGGCGCTACGCCGCGTACCAGCGGAAGTGGATGCGGCGCATTCCCGGGATCGTCATGATCGACGCCGACCGGCCCCCGGACGAGGTGGCGGATGCGATTCTCGAAGTGGCACGCGCTCGGTAACTCGTACCTGCTCGTCGAGCGGGTCGACCCCGAGCACGCGCTCGCGCCCGCGGACGCGCTCCGCCTCTGCGACCCGCACCACGGCGTTGGCGCGGACGGCGTCCTCGAGGTCACGGACGTGCGCGGCGCGGAGGCCGACGTGATCGTCTGGAACCCCGACGGGTCGCGGGCCGAGCTCTCGGGGAACGGCGCCCGGATCGCCGCGATGTGGCTCGCACGCCGGAGCGGCGTGGCGTTCCCGCGCATCCATCTCGGCGAGCGGCTCGTCCCGGCTCGCGTCGAGGACGATCTCGTCGAGGTCGACCTCGGTCCTGTGCACGTAGGCCGTCCGGAGGCGCTGACCGTCGACAGCGAGCGCATCGAGGTCACTCCCGTGTCCGTGGGCAACCCGCACGCGGTCGTCCGGCGGGAGCCGTCACGGGACGAGCTGCGGCGGCTCGGTCCGATCATCGAGCGGCACGAGCGGTTCCCCGAGCGCACGAACGTGCAGCTGGTGCGGGCGGACGGCCCGCACGACCTCACGGTCGCCGTCTGGGAGCGGGGAGCGGGGGAGACGCTCGCGTCGGGCTCGAGTGCCGCCGCGGCGGCGAGCGCGGCCGTCCTCCACGGCTGGTGCATGAGCCCCGTTCGCGTCCACCTCCCGGGTGGGACGCTGACCGTGGACGTTCGCGAGGGACGGGCGGTCCTGAGCGGGCCGGTTGTCGAGGTCTTCCGCGGCGAGACGGTCTAGATCTGGCTGAGCTCGACGAGGCGGCCGTCCGGGTCGCGCAGGTACGCGGAGCGGCCCCAGTCGTAGTCGCGCGGCTCGACGAGGAACGCGAAGCCGTCGGCGGCGAGCGCAGCCGCAGTCGAGTCGAGATCCGCGACCCCGAGCGCGAAGTGATCCTCGTTGGGCGGGCCGCTCGCGGGCGCACCCGCCCGCTCGTGCACGAGGAGCTTCACGCCGCCTGCGGAGAAGATCGCGCCTCCGGGCCACTCCGCCGCCGGCGGCGCGCCCGCGAGCCGCGCGTAGAACGCTTTCGCGGCGCCCACGTCCTCGGTGAAGAGGGCGATCTCGACGACGTCGCTCACGTCGCGATCTCGTACTCCCGGAGGACGTCGTTCAACGACGTCTTGAGATCCGTGGACGCGCTGCGCTCGCCGACGATGAGGGCGCACGGGAGGTCGTAGCGGCCGGCGGGGTACTCCTTGGGCCGCGTCCCCGGCAGCACGACGGAGCGGGGAGGCACGTAGCCGCGGTGCTCGACCGGCTCAGGGCCGGTGACGTCGATGATCGGCACCGAGGCGGAGAGGACGACGTTCGGCGCGACCACCGCGCGCTCGCCGACGACGACGCCCTCGACCACGACGGCGCGCGAGCCGAGGAACGCCCCGTCCTCGACGATCACCGGCTGCGCCTGCGGCGGCTCGAGAACGCCGCCGACGCCGACCCCGCCGGAGAGGTGCACGTCCGCCCCGATCTGCGCGCAGGAGCCCACGGTCGCCCATGTGTCGACCATCGTCCGCGGTCCGACCCAGGCGCCGATGTTCACGTACCCCGGCATGAGCACGACGCCCTCGGACAGGAACGAGCCGTAGCGCGCGACGCCGGGAGGCACGACGCGCACCCCGCGCGCCGCATAGTCGGCCTTCACCGGGATCTTGTCGAGGAAGTGGAGGCCCCCGACGTCCAGCGGCTCGACCTTGCGCAGACGGAAGTAGAGGAGGATTGCCTTCTTCGTCCACTCGTTCACCGTCCAGCTGCCGCCATGGTGCTCCGCCACGCGCGCCTCGCCGCGGTCGAGGAGCGCGATCGCCTCCTCGATGGGCGCGGCGTCGAGCTCGCCGGTCTCCCAGAGCTCGTCGATGCGCGCCGCGAGGTCGTCCATCACGCCGCATCCTCCCCGATCGAGCGGGTCAGGAAGCGGTGGAGCGTCTCGTAGGCGTGCACGAGGGCCGCGATCTCGACGAGCTCGTCGCGACGGTGCGCGTACGCCGTGTGGCCGGGGCCGAAGTTGACGGCGTCGATCCCGCGGCTCGTGAAGTCGGCGACGTTCGTCCATGCCTGCTTCGGCTCGACCTCGAGGTCGCCGGCACGGCGAAGCGCGTCGACGAGCGGCGAGCCTGTGACGACCGCCCCGGGCGGCGAGTTGCCGACGATCTCGAGTGACGAACCTCCTGGGACGAGCGACGCGAGGTACGACTCGGCCTCGGCAGGGGCCCGATCGGGCGGGTACCGGAGGTTGAGCACGGCCGTCGCCCGGTCAGGGACGACGTTGTCCGCGATGCCGGCCGTGAGCCGCGTCACCGTCACGACCTCGAAGAACGTGAGGCTGCCGACCACGGCCTCGCGGCGCTCGAGCGCGACGATCGGCCCGAGCCCCTCGATCGCCCGCTCGATGGCGTTGTCGGCGAGCCACGGCCGGGCCGCATGCCCGCTGGTCCCGTGGAAGGTGAGCCGCGCGACGACGTTCCCGAGGCATCCCGCCTGGATCCGGCCGTCGGTCGGCTCGAGCAGGATGGCGAGCGCCGTGTCGTGGACCGCGCTCGACGTGGCGAAGAGCGCCGGCAGCGGGTTGTACTCGGCTGGGAGCTCCTCGCGTCCGAACAGGAGGAGGCCGACGTCGCACTCGCCCGGGTCGCCCGCGAGGTCGCGTACGAGCTCGAGCGCGACCGCGAGCCCGCCCTTCATGTCGCTCGCTCCGACCCCGTGCACGGCGCCGTCCTCGATCCGGCCCGGGAGATTTCCCTGCGCGGGAACCGTGTCGTAGTGGCCGACGAGCACGACGAGAGGCGCGGTGCGGCGCCGACGCGGGACGAACAAGTACGCCTCGTCGCGTCCGTACTCCGCCACGAGGTTCGCCGGGACGAGATCGAGCACGTGTTCGCGCACGGCGTTCTCGTGCCCGCTCTCGGACGGGATGTCGACGAGCTCGAGCGTCCGCTGCGCAAGGCGGTCGGAGAGCCCGGTCACGGCCGGAGCCTAGCGCGGCATAATCCGGGCGTGACCGTGCGCCAGCCCGATCCCGCCGCCGGGGCGGAGCCGGAGCGCGGGTTCGTCGTCGGCGTCTTCCCGAAGGGCGTCGACGGGACGAACGAGCTCGCGGAGCTGCGCGAGCTGGCCCGCACCGCCGGTGTCGTGACCGTCGGCGAGCTCGTGCAGCATCGCGCGCGTCCCGATACGAGGACGTTCGTCGGCAAGGGGAAGCTGACGGAGCTCCAGCGTGAGTACGCGGCGGCGGGAGCCGAGGTGCTCCTCGTCGACGACGAGCTGTCGCCGACGCAGCAGCGCACGCTGGAGGACGCCCTCGAGGCGCGGGTGGTCGATCGCACGCAGCTGATCCTGGACATCTTCGCCCAGCACGCCCGCAGCGCCGAGGGCAAGCTCCAGGTGGAGCTCGCCCAGCTCGAGTACAACCTCCCGCGCATGCGCGGCATGTGGCAGCACCTCGAGCGGCTCGGCGGCGGCGTCGGGACGCGCGGGCCGGGCGAGAGCCAGCTCGAGACCGACCGGCGGCTCGCACGGACGCGCGTGTCGCTCGTGAAGCGCCGCCTCCGTGGGCTCAGCGGGCAGCGAGCCACCCGGAGGAAGGAACGCGAGCGGACAGGCGTGCCGACGATCGCGCTGGCCGGCTACACGAACGTGGGGAAGTCGACACTCCTGAACGCGCTCACGGGCGCGCACGCCTCCGTGGACGACCGACTCTTCGAGACACTCGATCCCACGACGCGGTCGTTCGTCCACGACGGGAAGCGGTACGTCGTGACCGACACGGTGGGGTTCATCAGGCGGCTTCCGACTCAGCTCGTGGAGGGCTTCGCCGCGACGCTCGAGGAGACCCTCGTCGCCGACCTCGTCCTGCACGTCGCGGACGCCTCGCTCCCGGAGGATCGGCTGCGGGAGACGATCGAGGCCGTGCAGAGCGTGCTCACGGAGATCGGCGCGGACGAGGTCCCCGTCGAGCTGGTCCTGAACAAGGTCGACCTCGTCGACACGCTCGGTCGCCGGAGGCTCGGGCATGCGTTCCCGCGGGCGATGCAGATCTCGGCCGGGACCGGGGAGGGGTTGGAAGCCCTTCGCGCACGCCTCGCGGAGCTCTTCTCGGACCGCTTCGAGGACGTACGCCTGCTCGTCCCCTACAGCGAAGGCGCTCGGCTGGCCGAGCTGTACGGGCTCGGCGCGCCGATCGCCGAGCGCCGGGACACGCCGGAGGGCGTGCGCGTGCGCGCCCGCCTTCCGCGGCCGGACGTCCCTCGCTTCGCCGAGTTCCTGGTCGCAGGCGAGCCTGACCTCGAGGCAGCCGAGCGGTGATCGACGTCGCGATCCGCCGGCTGCGCGACGACGCCGCCCTTCCGAGCCAGGCCTACGACGGTGATGCCGGGCTCGATCTCGCGGCGTGCGACGGCGTCACACTCGAGCCGGGCGAGCGTGCGGTCGTCGCAACCGGGATCGCAGTCGAGATCCCGGACGGTTACGCGGGCTTCGTCCAGCCGCGTTCGGGCCTCGCCGCCCGGCACGGCATCGGCCTCGTCAACTCGCCCGGCCTCATCGACTCCGGCTACCGCGGGGAGATCAGAGTCGTCCTGGTCAACCACGACCCGCGGGCGCCTTTCACCGTAGAGCCCGGCATGCGAGTGGCGCAGCTCGTCATCGCACCGGTCGCCTCGGTGCGATTGGTCGAGGCCGCGGAGCTCGCCGGGAGCGAGCGGGGGGCCCGCGGGTTCGGGTCCTCGACCGGGTAGCGCTTGCGCGAGCCTCGCGTCCGGGTGTCCGCCATCCTCCGCTGGCGCGGACGCATCCTGCTCATCCGCCACGAGAAGGGCGGGGACGAGATCTGGCTGCTCCCGGGCGGCGGCGTGCGGACGGGCGAGAGCCTCCTGCGCGCGCTCCAGCGCGAGCTCCGCGAGGAGACGGGGCTGCACGGGATCGGCGAGGAAGTCCCGCTCGAAGGCCCCGTCGCGCTGGTCGACAGCATCGCGCCTGTGACGAGCCCGTGGCGCAAGCACGTCGTGCACGTGATCTTCGCGGCCGACGTGTCGGGGTCGCTCGAGGACGTCGTCTCCGAGGACGAGGCCGTCCGCGGGCACCGTGCATTCGCGCCGGACGAGCTGGTCGGCGTGGCTCTGCACCCGCCGATCCAACGCTTCCTCGCGCGCTGGCAGCCAGGCGACCCGGCGGTGTACCTCGGCGAGATGTGGGTGCCGTAGCACCGCGCCAACTGGCACACAATCGTCACACCCGCGTCTCCCACGCGTAAGCGTTGCCTCGTTATGCTCGCAGTGGGTGGTGGGCCGGGGTGCCCCACTGGAATGTCGCTCTCAGCGACGCCCACCACGCACTCGGGCGCGACCCGCGGCGACCCGAAAGGCCTCCTCCTCGAGCTCGTCGGGCAGCGCCGCGAGCCGTTCAGAGGCTTCACCCGTCGCGTGCGCGAGCGCGCGCTCGAGGAGCCAGTCCGCGAGCCACGGGTTGCGCGGCAGGAGCGGCCCGTGCAGATACGTCCCGAGCGCGCTGTCGACACGGCAGCCCTCGAAGCCCGACTCGCCGTCGTTGCCGAACCCGTGCACGACGCGCCCGAGCGGCTCCGCGCCCGAGTCGAGGAGCGTCCGCCCGGCGTGGTTCTCGAAGCCCGCGAGCAGCCGCCGCTCGCCCGGGTCGAGCTCGCACTCGAGGAGCACGTCGCCGATCATGCGCGTCTCCCCGGCCACCGTCTCGTGCGCGAAGAGCCCGGCGCCGGGCATGAACGACCCGTCGCGGCCCCGGTAGCCGCGACCGAGGAGCTGATACCCGCCGCAGACGGCGAGCAGCGCCGCGCCGCCCGCCACCGCCTCCCGGATCGCGTCGCCCCGCGCGGCGAGGTCGGGCGCGATCGCCGCCTGCTCGCGATCCTGGCCGCCCCCCACGTAGAGGAGGTCGTGCGCGTCCGGCTCGAGCGCGCCACCCACCCCGATCGGATCGACGACGAGCTCGTGCCCGCGCAGCGCCGCCCTTCGCGAGAGCACCGCGATGTTCCCGCGATCCGCGTAGATGTTGAGGTAGTCGGGATAGAGATGCCCCACTCGGATCCTCACGCAGGACCGCCTTCCCAGTACGGCTTCACCAGCCGTCGCCGCGTGAGCACGTCGCGGAGCGCGAGCATCGCCGTGTATGTCGGCAGCACCACGAGATCTGTCCCGGCCTCCACCAGCCCCAGCCCGCGGTCGAGCGCCTCCTCGAGACCGGGAACGATCTCCAGCCGATCCTCCGGCAGCCCGCCGTAGACGAGCCGGAGGCCCAGCTCGGCCGCCCGGTCGCCGCTCGCGACGACCCGCTCGACGTGGGGGAGGAGAGGCTCGAAGTCCACGTCCCAGATCCAGGACACGTCGCGCCCGTCCGCGATCGCGTCGTTCAGCGCGACGACGAGGACGGGGGGTACGCCGGTCTCGAGCGTTCGCAGCGCCTCGTTCGCGGCGGCGGGGTTCTTGATCAGGAGCACGATGATCGTCTTCGTGCCGGTCGCGATCCGCTCGAAGCGCCCGAACGCCGCGCTGAAGTCCTCCAGCCCGGAACGAACCTCGGCCGGCGACGCGCCGAGCGCGAACGCGAGCGAGGAGGCTGCGGCTGCGTTGTAGACGTTGTACAGCCCGGGCAGCGACAGCTCGACCACGACCTCGCCCTCCGGCCCGTGCAGCGTGAACCGCGAGCCCGTGAGGCCGACGAGCTCGACGTCACGCGCGACGACGTCGAGCGGCGGTCTGGCGTGCCCGCAGGACGGGCACCGGTAGTCGCCGAGGTGACCCACGTACGCGGCGGCGTACTCGTACGGCGCGCCGCAACGGAGGCAGTACTTGGAGTCGGCTGCGTGCTGGAGCGCGGGTCGAGCGTGCCGGGGATCGTCGAGCCCGAACCGCAGCACCCGGTCGCGGCCCTCGGCGAGATCCCCCACGACCGGGTCGTCGGCGTTCACGACGAGCGTCGCGTCCGGCGGGAGCGTCTTCACGGCCGCGCGCCACCGCTCGGCGAGGATCTCGAGCTCGCCGTAGCGGTCGAGCTGGTCGCGGAAGAGATTCGCGAGCGAGACGACCCGTGGTCGCGTGCGTGCGATCGCCTCGGGCAGCGCCGCCTCGTCCACCTCGAAGAGCCCGAGGTCGGCGCCGCGCGCCGCCACGAGCGCGGACGCGAGGCCAGAGAGGAGGTTCGCCCCGGCGCTGTTCCAGGCCAGGCGCTGCCCGCCGCCGAGGATGCGCGCCGCCATCGCGGTCGTCGTCGTCTTGCCGTTCGTGGCAGAGACGAGCGCCACCCCGGAGGAGAGCTCGGCCGCGAGCTCGTCGACGGCGCCCGGGTCGAGCTTCCACAGCAGCTTGCCCGGGAGCGTCGTCCCGCCACCCCGGCCCGCTGCCCGCGACGCGGTGCCGACCGCGCGCGCCGCGAGCGTCTCGAGCTCGAGCCGAACGCCCATCGCGGGCGAGCGTAGCGGAGCGGGGGAGACCCACGTCTGCTCTGGGCAGCTTGCAAAGTTCTCAGGACGCTCTAAGCTTGTTGCAGGATGACGTCGAGACGGTCATCGAAGCGCGCCCGCGTCCGGATCGACGAGGCGGAGCTCGCCGCCTTCCGTGCGGGCCTCCGCCGGCGCTACTCGGACGAGGAGATCCTCGACGAGCTCCGGGCCGCAGCCGAGCGCCTGGGGCGATCCCCGACGATGCGCGAGTTCGCTCAGGACGCCGAGGCGCGCGTGCACCCGCAGACCGTGATCGAGCACTTCGGCACCTGGAACGCCGCCAAGCGCGCGGCCGGGCTCTTCCCGCGACGCTTCCTGACCCGCGAGGAGCTCCTCGAGCAGCTGCGCCGGCTGGGGGAGGAGCTCGGCCGGATCCCGACCGCACGCGATCTCGCGGATCGTGGGCGCTCGCTCCCGTCGCAGTCGCTCTACGCGCACACGTTCGGCTCGTTCGGGAACGCGCTGCGCGAGGCGGGCTTCGAGGTGCTCCAGGGCGAGGAGCGGCTCGAGCGGGCGGTGGAGCAGGGTGCGGCCCTCGCGCGGGCGCTCGGACGGCTGCCGAAGATGGCCGACTGGAATGTCGCGCGCCGCGCTGACCCGGCGCTGCTCTCCGAGTGGCAGGTGTACCGCCTGCTCGACGTTCCACGCGGCGCCTGGACCGCGTTCCAGTTCCTCGTGCGCGAGCGGTTGCGCGAGGAGGGCGTGGAGGTCGCGCCCGACGGCACGCTCCCCGGCGAGTCGTGACCCGGCGCTACGCCGCGGCGGCCGCGATCATCGCGAGGCGCTGGAGGCAGGAGACTGCCTCCTGCGGCGCCCGCACGGGCGGCAGCGAGCTCTCGTCGCGGTAGCGGCGATCCCGGCGGAAGCGGCGCTCGCGCGTGATCCGGCCGTCGACGATCTCGAGCGCGCGGCCCTCGCTGACCTTCTCGGTGCGCAGCCTGACCTGGAGGGCGGCCTCCACGACCGCGAGCGCCCGGCGCGTCGAAGCGAAGAGGACGCCGCCGGCGACTCGGCCGAGCCAGAGCGGCCGCGCAGTCCCGCGCGCGAGGAAGAGGCGTGACGGATCCCGCTCGTCGAGCCAGGCCGTCGCCAGCGCGCCGCGCAGCTCGCCGAGTGCCCGCGGGTCGTTCCGGTGCATCTCCATGAGCGCGAAGATGATCTCGGAGTCGACGGTCATCTCGGGCTCCGCGCGCGCGATACCGTACTTCTCGAACAGCTCGTCGTCGTTGGCGATCACGCCGTTGTGGATGCCGACGACGGAGCCGTGGCGGATCGGGTGGTTGTTGGCCGTGATCTCCGGGTGGCCCTTCGTGAAGTCGCGCACGTGGATGAGGACGTGCCGTGCGTCGGGCTCCACGGCGATCTCGTCGAGCAGGGCGCTCGCACCGCCGCGGAGCTTGGTCACGGAGACCTCGCCGCCCGCGCCGCGCGACGCGTACCCCACGGCGTCGGCTCCGCGCTCGGCGATCCCGGCGAGCAGCGCCTGCGCAGCCAGCGTGCGCTCGACCGCGGAGTCGGGGCTCAGGCTGTAGCCGGCGATCCCGCACATGCCGCTATTGAGAATCGTGGGTCGGACGGCGCACAGGTACCTAGACGTCGAGCACCGCCGTCTGTTGCACTGCTTTACACGGAATTCATCTTCCGGCCCGGGTGGGCGGCCGACCCGCTCGTCACCCGTATCCCCTGTCGTCCCTCAAGCGGGGCAACTTCGAAACCGATACATGCGCGGTGGAAGGCAACGCCGCCGAGCTGTTCGACAGCGCCGAGGACGACTCCCCCGTAGAGGCGGAGGAGGCCGCGCCGCGCGAGCGCGCCGATCTCTCCGGGCCGAACGCGGACGACCCGCTGAAGCTGTACGTGCGCCAGATCGGCGACGGGCGATTGCTGACCGCCGCCGAGGAGCGCGAGCTCGCTCGGCTCAAGGATCTCGGGGACGAGGCCGCGAAGCGGCGCCTCATCGAGTGCAACCTCCGGCTCGTCATGTCGATCACGCGCAACTACACGCGCGCCGACGTGCCGCTCCTCGACCTCATCCAGGAGGGGAACCTGGGGCTCATCCGCGCGGTCGAGAAGTTCGACTACAAGCTCGGCTTCAAGCTGTCCACGTACGCCACCTGGTGGATCAAGCAGGCGGTCTCACGGGCGCTCGCGGAGCAGGGACGGACGATCCGCCTGCCCGTGCACGTCGCCGACCAGGTGCGGAAGGTGACGAAGGCTCGGCGGATCCTGGGTCAGAAGCTGAACCGCGACCCGTCGATCGACGAGATCGCGGTCGAGAGCGGGCTCACGCCCGAGCGCGTGCAGGAGCTCCTCGATCTCGTCCAGGATCCCGTCTCGCTGGAGACGCCGATCGGGGACGGCGACTCGAGCGTCGCCGACCTCATCCCCGACCAGAGCGCCGATCAGCCGGAGCTCGAGACCGCCGACCGCGCGCGCTCGTCGGAGCTCCTCGAGGCGCTCGCGAAGCTCCAGCCGAGACAACGGCGCGTCGTCATCGAGCGCTTCGGCCTCGACGGCGTCCGGCCGCGCACGCTCGAGGAGGTGGGGGCGAACCTCGGCATCACCCGCGAGCGCGTCCGCCAGCTCGAGGCGCGGGCGCTCCGCGAGCTCCGTGCCGTGGCGCCCGGGCTCGAGCTGTACCTCCGCTCGTAGGGGCTACGTGCCCGGCCGCCAGACCCGCGGCGCAGAACGCCGAGCGCACGGCTCAGGTCGCGTCGACCGACTCGAGCTCGCGCAGGCCGGCCAACCGGCGGAGCGACTCGAGCTCGATCTGGCGCACGCGCTCGCGCGTCAGCCCGAGCCGCCTGCCGATCTCCTCGAGCGTCTGCGGCTCGGATCCGGCGAGCCCGTAGCGGAGCACGACGACGTCCCGCTCCCGCTGCGGGAGCGCGGCCAGCGCGCTTCTCAGCGCTTCGCTCCGGAGGTGGAGCTCCACGGCGTCCTCCGGCAGCGGCTCGTCGCCCGCCACGAAGTCCCCGAACACCGCGTCGTCGCCGTCCCCGACAGGGGCGTCGAGGCTCGTCGACGCGCGGGCGGCCGCCCGCACCTCGAGCACCTGCTGCACGGTGAGCGACGCCTCGTCCGCGATCTCGTCGAGCGTCGGCTCGCGCCCGAGCTGCGTCCACAGGAGCCGGTCCGCCCGATTGATCTTCTGCAGCCGCTCGACGATGTGCACGGGCATGCGGATCGTCCGCGCCTTGTCCGCGAGCGCCCGCGCGACCGCCTGCCGGATCCACCACGTCGCGTACGTGGAGAACTTGAAGCCGCGCCTCCAGTCGAACTTCTCCACCGCCCGGATGAGCCCAAGCGTGCCCTCCTGGATCAGGTCGAGGAACGGCAGCCCCTGGTTGCGGTAGTTCTTCGCGATCGAGACGACGAGGCGGAGGTTGGACTGGATCATCCGCTCCTTCGCCTCCAGGTCGCCACGCTCGATCCGCTTGGCGAGCTCGACCTCCTGCGCTGC
This sequence comes from Actinomycetota bacterium, assembly GCA_004366385.1. Classification (GTDB taxonomy): domain Bacteria; phylum Actinomycetota; class Thermoleophilia; order Gaiellales; family Gaiellaceae; genus GMQP-bins7. Next base: position 108,413 of record SIRU01000033.1, on the reverse strand, counting down.
GGTCAGCAGCTGGTGGCGACCGGCCTCGCGGAGGAAGAGCTGGAGCGCGTCCGTCGTGGTCTCCACGGGCGCCGTGATCGCGGCGACGACCTCGGACGGCGGGGCAGGCTGCTCGACGATCTCGATCGCGCGCTGGTCGAGCTCCCGCAGGAGCGCGTCCTGCTCCAGCTCGGTGAGCTCGTACGCCTCGGCGATCTCCGCGAGATCGGACGCGCGGATGGTCCCGACCTGCTCGGACTGCTCGAGCAGTTGGCGGATGTCCTCGACGACGAGGAGTTGCTCGATGTCGATCTGGGTCACGGCGGCGGGACCGCGTTGCGAACGAACGTGCTCGGTGACACTCTCTCGCACTCGGCCACCTCCTGTCTAGGGGGAAAACCCGGAGATCCCCCGGTCGAGGTGGCCCCAGTGGCCGACGCACGAGAACCTGCGTTATGTCAAGTCGGACGATCCGGCTTGACCGTGAACCCCCTCCCACAGCGGGAGCAGCGGAGCTCGACGCCCACCTCGCCCGCGAGCTCCTTGCCGCAGTGCGGGCAGAAGCGCACCGCGTCGTCGCTCGCCTCGGCGGCCACGAGCGCGCTGCGGTCGATCCAGTGGATCACGGGCACGCTCACGGTGAACGCTGCGAGCACGATGAGCACGACGCCCATCCCCCGCACGTACCCCGTGGGAGCGTCGTCCTCGAGCCACAGGTTGCCCGCGACCAGGAGCGCGCCGAGCGTCAGCAGCACGAAGGTGATGCGGACGACCCAGCGGTGGCCCGGCGCCAGAGGCGCGAGCGCCAGCAGGCTGGCCAGTACGCAGGCCGCAGCAGCGACGAACGAGGACGTGACCACCTTCCCGTACAGGTCGCTCGCAGGCTCCGCCCAGATCGCCCCGATCGTCAGCGCGAACCCCGCCGCCCCCAGCACGGCCCCGGCAAGGGGTACCGGCCCGAGCAGCGAGCGCTCCCACGCCGGCTCGCAGGCGAGGGCGACGAGCGCGGCGCCGGTCACGCAGAGCGACGTGAGCAGGATCTTCCCGTGCGTCTCCGCCTCCCAGTTCGGCGCCAGCACGGCGTAGATCCCGAGCCCCGCGTTGACCGCGATGGACGTGAAGAAGACGCCGAGACCGAGACGGCGCAACCGACGACCCACCGACCGCCGCTCGACCGGCCCCCGCGCAGTGTCCGACCCGGAGTGATGCAGGACGGCAGACATGGCCCCTCCTCTCGCCCCGAGTCTCGCCCGCAGCCGCGCCCGCGGCATCGGGGCGCTCCCGTATCCGGCTCGGGACTTCATGGCAGCCGTCAGAACGTCGCCGAGCGGGCACCGCTCACGATCGCGAGCGCGACGAGCGCGGCGACGACGAGCCGGTACCAGACGAACACCTCGTACGTGTGCCGGCGCACGTAGCCGAGCAGCCAATCGATCGCGAGCAGCCCGCTGCCGAGCGCCGCGAGCATGCCGACGAGGAACGGGCCCTGCCACCCGGCCGGGAGGTCGCCGAGGAGCACGTCCCCCACTCCCTTGAGGACGACAGCGCCGAGCACGGTCGGCAGGAGCAGGAGGAACGAGAAGCGGGCAGCGCCGTCGCGATCAAGCCCCATGAACCGGGCGGCCGTGATGGTGATCCCCGACCGGGACACGCCGGGCGCGAGCGCGAGCGCCTGCGCGAGACCCATCACGACGGCGTGACGCAGTCCGAGGTCGCCCATGTGCTTGCGCTCCGGGAAGTGGTCGGCCCAGGCGAGCAGGAGCGCTCCGGCGGCGAGCAGGATCGCGATCTGCCACGGCTCGCCCAGGTTGTCCGCGATCAGGTCCTCGCCCAGCAGGCCGACGATCCCCGCCGGGATCGTGGCGACGACCACGAACCACGCGATCCGGTCGTCGGCGGTCTCGATCCGCCGACGTGCGAGCGTCCCGAGCCATGCCCGAACGAGCCGCACGAGGTCACTCCAGAAGTACGCCGCGACCGCCACGAGCGTGCCGAGGTGAAGAGCGACGTCGAACGTCTGGTGGAAGCGATCGTTCTCCTCGAGGTACGTCCACTCCGCCGCCCACGGCACGAGCGTGAGGTGCCCGGACGACGAGATCGGCAGGAGCTCGGTCGCCCCCTGGACGACGCCGAGCACGAACGCCTGGCCGTTGGTCAGCGCGTCGGGGTCGTCGGCGAAGCCCACGAGCACGAGGACGACGGCGAGGCCGAGCGCCGCTCCCGCGACGCCGTACACGAGCGAGCGGCGCACGGCGAGATCCTACGCAGGCCCGCGGCTGGGCCCTCCCGACGAAATGACCGCAAATTGCGCCAATCGGGTGAACCGCGGCCTTGACCTCTTCCGCCCTGTCCCATAGGGTCTCGCTTGCACCGAGCACGGAGCGCGAGTAGGTCGAAGCGCAGCTCGAAGGCTCTACGCGGAAGCGGACGGTCAGCGGGTTGTGTGGACGAAAGCGCCACCGGCTCGGTGAATTTTTTGTGGGGGGGAACGATGTGTCCCTCCACCTTCCCCCCTTCCTCTCCGCTGCGTCCACACAGCCGGCCTTCGGGCGAAGCCCCCTCCGGCCGCGGTGCGTGGAACGCCCAGATGGCCGCCCATGACGGATTGCGGTGGGGATAGGATCACGCGATGCACCTGCGCATGCCGAGCATCGACCCCGGCGCCCAGGCGTTCCTCTGGGCCGTGGTCTTCTTCCTCTTCATGTGGCTCGGCGCGCTCGCGGTCGGCTTCGGAGGCGGCGTCTCCTTCGTCGTCTCGCTCCTGCTCGCCGCGGCGATCTTCGTGCTCGTGCGCACGCGCGGCGCCGACACGGCCTGAACGGAACACCAGCGCAGGGGCGACCGGGCCCGGCTCCCGGGCCTGACCCCCTCGACCGGCTGGAGCTAGTTGCTCCGGTCGACGTCCTCGTCGCTCAGCGCGGCGACGAGGCGATCCGCGAAGTCCCGGCCGAGGACGGCCTCGAGCCGGATCAACGCGGGCTCCCGCGACTCGAGGGCGCGCACGGCGTCGAGCGCGTGCACGTCCGCGAGCAGGCGGGAAGCGGCGGCGGTAGGGGCGTTCTCGAGGGCGGCTGCTCTCATGGCTCTAGCATCGACCTCCGGGCGGCCGGTGGGAATCCCTGACCGGAGTGAGCGGGGCTACCCCTCGAGGTCGAGTCGCTTCTCGTCGAAGCGCGCGGAGGCGAGCTCGGCGCGGAACTCCTCGACGACGCGCAGCGCATCCGCCGGGAACACATGATCGACCACCCCCACGCGCGCGTCGTTCCAGAACGGGAGGTCGACGTGCTGACGCGTGACGAGGTTGACCGAGACGGCCGAGCAGGACGGGCACCGGACGGCGATTCCGACGGACCCCTGGCCCGGGGCGAGGAACGTCAGGGCCGACGGCGTCATCGGCCGCGGCCGTCCTTCGAGCAGGCAGAAGAAGCTCCACGGCCACTCCCCCGCTCCGATCCTCGTCGCCGCCAGATCCGTCAGCTCGGCGGCCAGGGAGCTCTCGCGCGCCGTCATCAGGTTGTGGAACGACACCCCGGCCGCGGCCCCGAGCGGCGCCCAGTCGAGGTCGTCGTGCGAGACGAGCCCGGGATGCTCCTCGCCGCAGCGGCAGCCGAAGACGACGCGGTAGACGGCAGGGTGCGACGCGCCGGGCAGCAGCTCGAGCTGGCGGAACGACGAGAGCGGCACCTGCGCGCGCCTCCCGTGCGGGCAGGCAAACGAGTACGTCGTCGTCAGCGGGTCGTACACCTCTCTCGTTGTACCGCCGATCCCGGACGCCGTCACGGCCCGGGAGCCCGGCTCAATACGAGATCAACGCGTGGGTGTCGTAGCCCTCGAGGCGCTCGCGACCGTTCAGGAACGTGAGCTCGATCACGAACCCGAGCCCTGCGACGACTCCGCCCAGGCTCTCGACGAGCTCGACCTTCGCGCGTGCTGTGCCACCGGTCGCGAGCACGTCGTCGATGATCACGACGCGCGCGCCCGCCGACAGCGCGTCCGAGTGCACCTGGAGCGAGTCGGTCCCGTACTCGAGCTCGTACGTCGCCTCGATCGTCTCGCGCGGCAGCTTGCCTGGCTTGCGCGCGGGGATGAACCCCGCGCCCAGCTCGTAGGCGAGTGCCCCGCCGAAGATGAAGCCGCGTGCCTCCGCCCCGAGCACGAAGCCGGGATCGCGAGGCCTCGCCCACGCCGCGAGCTGCCGGATCGTCTCGGCGAAGTACTCGGCGTCCGCGATCAGCGGCATCAAGTCCTTGAAGACGATGCCGGGGGACGGGAAGTCCGGGACGTCGCGGACGCGGTCGCGCAGGTCGAGGCTCATCCGGTGCGTTCCACGACGGCGCGGAGGTCGCGCAGGAACAGGAGATACGAGAGCTCCTGGGCGACGCGCGCGAGCGACTCGAGGTCCTCCAGCGCCGCCTTGCGCCGGTCGGCGTTGCGCGAGCGGAGCCCGGGCGCGACGAGCTGCTCCACGAGCGCGGCCTGCCGGCCGGTCGCCGTCAGGAAGGTGCGCAGGTGCCGCGCGTCGATCCCGAAGCGCGCGAGGCGCGCGCAGGCTGCCGCGACGTCGGCCTCGCTCTCCCGGTACAGCCGCTCCCCCGCCTCGACGCGGGACTGGACGACACCGTACTCCTCGAGCTCCTTCACGAACTCCGGCGCCACGCCGGCCCGGTTCCCGAGCTCGGCCGCGTCGATCTCGCGCTCGTGCCCCGTGAGCCCGACGCTGCGCTTCCTCGGGCGCTCGGCTGACGTTCCGGGGCCGTCCAGCGCCTCGCGGATGACCCGCAGCGGCAGGAACTCGTCACGCTGGAGACGGAGGATGGTCGTCAGCCGCTCCACGTCCTCGGGCGAGAACAGGCGGTAGCCGCCGCGCGTCCGGTTCGGCGTGATCAAGCCCTGGTCCTCGAGGTACCGGATCTTGGAGACCGAGACGTCGGGGAACTCCTCGCGGAGCTCCTCGCACACGGAGCCGATCGTGCGCAGGCCCGGCTCGGAGCCCTCCGTCCCGCGCCGTCTGGTCGCCGTCGTGCTCATCGCCGGAGGAAGGTCAGCCGGTACTTCCCGATCTGGACCTCGTCGTCGTCCTCGAGCGCCGCGGACTCGATGCGCTTGCGGTTCACATACGTGCCGTTGAGGCTCCCGAGGTCGCGAATCGTGAACTCGTCGCCTTCGCGGCTGATCTCAGCGTGCCGGCGGGAGACCGTCACGTCGTCGAGGAAGATGTCGCACTCCGGCGACCGGCCGATCAGCGTCGTCCCGTCGCCGGGACGGAAGGGTTGCCCCGCCATACCGCCGCCGGAGCGCACGACGAGCGCGGGCCCCGTGATCCCGAGGCCGCCGAGCGCGGCGTCGCCCTCCTCGCCCTCCTCGGCGACGTCGAAGCTCATCGTCTCGGCGCCGGTGTCGCGGGCGAGCAGCGCGCCGCAGCGCGAGCAGTAGTTCGAGGCCTCCGGGTTCTGGAAGCCGCACTCCGGGCAGTAGACGTGGCTCATGCTCCGCCGTCGTCCCGCGGCGCCGCCTTGCCGGCCAGGATCTCGCTCAGGCGCTCGACGTCGGCGAGCTGGGCCTCCCCCGCGCTCACCTGCTCGCGGAGCCGCGCGACGAGCTCGGCACGGAGGATGTCGATGCGGCCGTGGAGCATGCGCCGCCGGTAGGAGATCTCGTCCTCCTCCTGCTCGAGCGCGCGGATCGTCTCGCGCAGGTCGTCGTCGGTCAGCGTCGAGAGATCGGGCAGTGGTTCCACGGGCCGCCTTTCCGTCGGGTGCTCCTGAGTAAAGCAGCACCTGTTCGCAGGGGTCAACCTCAGCTTGAGGCTTCTTCGCGGCGCGGAGGCTGTTCCCTGCCGGCTGCGACGACCCGGCGCGCCTGGAGGAGATACTGGACGCCGGCGGCGAGCGCGAGCACGATTCCCGCCCACAGGAGCACGAGCGGCCACGTCGTCCCCTCCGGCGTCACGAGCACGAGGCCGAGGGCCGCGTACAGGATCCACGTCGCCAGCTTCCCCAGGAACGTGACCTCGAGCTCGAGCCCGCGCGGCGCCAGCAGCTTGTAGCCGAGCACGAGCGCGACGTCGCGCCCGAGGATCACGATCGCGGCCGCCGCGGGCAGGCGGCCCGTCGCCCACATCAGGATCACGGCCGTGCCGATCATCAGGCGGTCGGCCAGAGGGTCGGCGATCGTGCCGAAGCGCGACTCGACGTGCCAGCGCCGCGCGAGATAGCCGTCGACCTGGTCGGTCGCGGCTGCGACGGCGAAGAAGATCCCCGCCCCCCACGCCGCGCCCTCCCCGGCCTCCAGGTACAGCCAGACGAACACCGGGATCGCCGCGAAGCGCAGGATCGTCAGCGCATTCGGGACATGGCGGCGGAGCTCGGTCCAGGTCACGCCGGAAGCCTATGGCTCGTGGCGGCTACAACCGGTGCAGCCGGTGCGGGCACGGATCAAGACCCGTCCGCGTTCCCATTCGACCGTCCGGCCCACCAAAGTCCCACGAGTGTGTGGCCGCTATGCGTGCCTTGTGCGTCATGGTCTGAAGTCGAAGCATGCCGCAGAGGCGAGCTCTCGCTCTTGCTCGAGCTCGAGTCGGTCGTCTCTGAAACACGCGCAGCACGCTGGTAGCGTCGCGCGTCGTGGCCCGCACGCTCGAGCTCCCCGGGTTCGTCAACGCACACAGCCACACGTTCCAGCGGGCGCTGCGGGGACGGGCGGCGGGTGGCGACTTCTGGGCCTGGCGCGAGGGGATGCTCGCAGAGGCCGAGCGGCAGACACCGGACCTCGTCCGCTCGTCGTACGAGGAGACCTACCGCGAGATGCGCGCCGCGGGCTTCACCGCGGTCGGCGAGTTCCACTACCTCGGCCTGGCCGAAGCGCTCGCGGCGGCCGAGGCGGCGCGTGCGGCCGGAATCGAGCTGACACTGCTCCACGTCGCCTACGCGCGCGGCGGCATCGACCGGTTCCGCCAGGCGAGCGTCGACGCGTACCTCGGCGAGGTCGGGGAGCTCCGCGCCGAGGGAGTCCGCGTCGGCCTCGCCCCCCACTCCGTCCGCGCTTGCCCGGCCGACTGGCTCGAGGCGATCGGCAACCACGCGCGCGCCGAGGAGCTCCCGCTCCACGTCCACGCCGACGAGCAACCGCGCGAGATCGAGGAGTGCCTCGCGGAGCACGGCTGCCGGCCGATCGAGCTGCTCGGACGCACCGGCTGCCTCGGGGAGCGCACGACCGTGATCCACGCGACGCACGCGGACGGCGCCGAGCTCGACCTGCTCGCGTCCACGGGCACCACGATCTGCGCGTGCCCGACGACCGAGGCCGATCTGGGCGACGGCTTCCTGCCCGCGGAGCGGATCCGGGTGCGCGCCATCCCGCTCTGCATCGGCTCGGACTCGAACGTCCGGATCGACCCCTTCGAGGAGCTGCGCGAGCTCGAGGGGATCGCGCGCCGTCAGACCGGCCGCCGCGGCGTCTTCTCCACCGACGAGCTCCACCGCTTCGGCAGCGCGCAGGGCGCTCGCTCGCTCGGGCTCGAGTCGTGGCCGGGGATCGAGATCGACCTCGCCCACGCCACCCTCTCCGGCATCGAGCCTGAGAACGTCCGCGCGGCACTCGTCGCCTGCGCCGCCGCCGACGTCGTCCTGGCATCCTGAGGCCGGTGGACGTCACCGAGGCAACGTTCGCGGAGGAGGTTCTCGAGCGCTCGCGCGAGGTTCCCGTCGTCGTCGACTTCTGGGCCGAGTGGTGCGGGCCGTGCCACGCGCTCGCGCCGGTCCTCGAGCGGGAGGTCGCCGGTCGCGACGGCGCCGCGGTCCTGGCGAAGGTGGACGTGGACGCGAACCAGGCGCTCGCAGGCGAGTACGGGATCCGCGGCATCCCTGCGGTGAAGGGCTTCCGCGACGGCCGCGTCGTGGCCGAGTTCGTCGGCGCGCAGTCGGCCGCCGGCGTCTCCGCGTTCCTGGACGAGCTGCTCGCCCCACCCCGCCTCGCCGGCGTCCTCGAGGACCTCCGCGCGAGCGGCGAGCTCCCCGAGGTGCTCGCGGCGCTCGAGGCCGACGACCCTGAGCGCGCGCTCGACCTCATCCTCGAGGCCGTGCCCGGCGCAGAGCCCGACGAGCGCGCGCGCCTGCGCGACCTCGCCGTCGCCGTCTTCGAGCACCTGGGTCACGACGATCCGCGCGCGATCGCCTATCGCCGCCGGCTCGCGACGGCGCTGTACTGATGGCCGAGTACCGGTACCTGATCATCGGCGGCGGCATGACCGCGGATGCCGCGTGCCGTGGGATCCGCGACCACGATGCCGACGGCTCGATCGGCCTGTTCTCGGAGGAGGCGCACGAGCCCTACGCTCGGCCGCCGCTGTCGAAGGCGCTCTGGAAGAGCAAGGAGGAGAGCTCGATCTGGCGCGGCACGCCCGGCCTCGGCGTCGAGGTGCACACCAGCCGCGCGATCACGGCGCTCGACCTGGACGCGAGAACCGCCACGGACGCCGCCGGCGAGACCCACGCGTGGCAGACGCTCATGCTCGCCACGGGAGGCACTCCTCGCCGAGTCGACGCCTGGGACGACGGCGTCGTGTACTTCCGCACGCTCGACCACTTCCGGCGCCTGCGCGAGCTCGCGGGCGACGGCGTGCGCGTGGCCGTCATCGGCGGCGGATTCATCGGGTCCGAGATCGCGGCCGCGCTCGTCACGAACGGCTGCGCCGTCTCGATCGTCTTCCCCGAGGAGGGGATCGGCGCCCGCCTTTTCCCCGGGGCGCTGGCGCGCTTCGTGAACGGCTACTACCGCGAGCAGGGCGTCGACGTGCTCGCAGGAGAGAGCGTGGCGGCGGTCTCCCGTGACGGCGAGGCGTTCCGCGTCGTGACCGACGGTGGCCGCGAGATCGAGTGCGACGCGGTGGTCGCGGGCCTCGGGATCGTCCCGCGGACGGAGCTCGCCGAGGCCGCCGGCCTCGCGGTCGCTGACGGCGTCCTCGTGGACGAGCTCGGCCGCGTGGACGGACGCGAGGACGTCTTCGCCGCCGGCGACGTCGCCCGCTTTCCGGTCGCGGCACTCGGCGGCACGCGCCGCGTGGAGCACGAAGACCACGCGAACTCCCACGGCCGCGCTGTCGGCGCGAACATGGCCGGCGCCGGCGAGCCGTACTCGCACCTCCCGTTCTTCTACTCCGACCTGTTCGACCTCGGCTACGAGGCCGTGGGCGACCTCGACCCGAGCCTGGAGATCCTCGAGGAGTGGGCCGAGCCGAACCGCAAGGGCGTCGTCTGCTACGCGGAGGCAGGCGTGCCCCGCGGATTCCTCCTGTGGGACGTCTGGGGCAAGGTGGACGCGGCCACGGGGCTCGTCCGCGCCGGGGAGCCCGTCGACGAGAGCGGGCTCCGCGCGCTCCTCGACTGACGCCGCGCGGCGGGTTCAGTCCTCGAGCACGAAGGTGACGAGCATGTTCACCTGGTACTCGCTGATCGCGCCGTCGTCGACGCGGACCTGCTGCTCCTTGATCCAGGCGCTCTTCACGTTGCGGAGCGTCGCGTTCGCGCGCGCGAGGCCCGCCTTGACGGCGTCCTCGAAGCTGGTCGTGGACGTCGCGCTGATCTCGGTGACGCGTGCTACGGCCATGGGTCCCCTTTGTCTCGAGTGGGTAGAGCCTGAGTGAGTCTACGAGACGTGCGGAAGCACGAGCCGGCTCAGGCGGGCTCGACCGCGGCCGGCGGGGGCCGACGAGGCGGCCCCCGCAACTCGCCGAAGCTACACGACCTGGTAGGGCCGCATCATCGAGTTCGACTCGTGCTCGAGGATGTGGCAGTGGTAGACGTAGTCCTGAGGCGCTCCGTAGCCCTTCAGGTCGAACTTCGCGCGGATCCTGGTGATCTCGCCCGGATGCATCTGCACCGTGTCCTTCCAGCCCCGCTCCGCGGGCGACACGGGCGTTCCGACGGCCCCGACAGGGACGAACGGCATCGGGTCGATGACCCCGTTCGCGAGGAGCAGAGGCGCGCCCGCCACACCCGCCCTGGCCGCCGCGAGCGCGGCGAGGTAACCGGCCACGTCGAACGGCAGCCGCTCGACGACGCCGAACTGCACGAGGTGCATGTGGAGCGGATGGGTGTCGGCCGTGGTGTTCGCGAACACCCAGTCCTCGACGTCGCCGCCCGTGACCACCTCTTCGACATCGACCGGGTTCGCGATGTCGAACGGGTACCCGGCCATCGGCACCGGCTGGAGGATTGGCCGGCCCTCGAACGACTTGCCGTTGATGACCGCGCCGAGCGGGCCCTTCTTACCCATGACCTCCTCGAACGTGTGGTACCGCGTCTTCGGGAGACCGGGCGCCGCCAGGACGGCCGGCGTGTCGGTCGTCAGCGCGGCCGCAGGGTTGAACGGGAAGGAGGGGAGGTTCGCCGGGTTCAGCGCCTGCGTGACCTGGAACTGCATGATCCGCGGAAGCGGCCCGGCCGGGTTCACGACGGGAGCCGGGAACGGCGACTTGTTCCCCAGCGTCAAGGTCTTGCCCGCGTGCTTGCTGAAGTCGACGACGATGTCGTACCGCTCTCCGGGAGCGATCACGAGCGTCGGCGTCGTGAACGGCGTCGGCACGAAGCCGCCGTCGCTCCCGATCACGTGCATGGCCGGCGGCTTCCCGCTCCCCGGCCCCCAGTCCAGGTTCAGGAACCGCGCGTTGCAGCCGTTGATGATCCGGAAGCGGTACAGCCTCGGCTCGACGGCCAGGAACGGCTCGACCGCCCCGTTGACGCACATCGTGTCACCGAAGAACTCGGGCACCCACGGCGCCGGCGGGTAGAAGAGGTCGAGCGCCGTCCCGAGCGCGTTCCTCGCGAAGGTCCGGTCCTGGATGACCAGCGGCACCTCGTAGAGGCCGATGGGATTCCCCGCCGCGTCGACGTTGGCCGGCAGCCCGAGGGCGTTGTCGTTGCGCCCCGTGTCGAGCGCGTCCCGGAGCAGGTAGCCCCCCGCGAGGCCCGCGTACACGTTGAGGTGCGTGATGCCGTGCGCGTGCTGGTGGTACCAGATGAGCGCGGCGCGATCCTGAGCCGGGTACTCCTTCGTCTCGACCTCGTCTGGCCCCCACTCGTGCTCGTGATGCGTCGCGAACGGGTTGCCGTCATTCGACCCGTCGACGAATGCGCCGTGCAGGTGGCTCATGAAGCGCGTGTCCGACACGTTGGGCCCTTGGGCGACGTACGGGTCGAGCATCGCCCGGTCGATCGACGCCTCGAGCAGATGACGCGTGATGAGTCCGCTCACGGCGTAGCGAACGGTGATGGACGAGCCCGCGTCGAGCGCCAGGATCGGCCCGATCCACGTTCCGGCGGCGCCGCTCTGGCGCGGGTCACCGGTTGCGAGCTCATAGCTCCAGACCGTGGTCGGCATCAGCGCCGCCGCGGGATGGACGACCCGCCGTACCTCGCGGATCGCGAGGTCGACCGTGCCCCCGTCCGCGACGGGCACGATCGGCGGGATGTAGTTCAGGAGGTTCGCCTGGTAAGCCTTGAGCGGAGTCTTCGCAGCCGCGAAGGCCGACTCCAGAAGCGCGCCGGACAACATGAGCCCGGCGCCCGCGGCCGAGCCGCGGCGCAGGAACTGCCCCCGGGTGAGCATGATCGCCTTCCTTTCTCTCGCGTTCGCCGGAGCGATTCCGCAGGTGCTCTGCCCATCCCCGACTTCGAATGGCACGATCCTGTCCGGCGTGCGGGCTGCAGGCATCGGCATCGTCCGCGCTCTCCAACCGCACTAGTCCGCAGCGCTCCTCCGTACTTGCCACCGATGGTGGGCCGCGCAGGCTCCGGGCCGCGAATCAGCTTCGTCGCCGAGCGGGTTCAGCTCGAGGCCAGAGGGAGGCGAAGCGCCGCACGCAGCGCACCGGCCGACCCGCCGCACCGGCATCGTCGAGTCGGGGCGCCGAGATTTGAACTCGGGACCTCTTGTCCCCCAGACAAGCGCGCTAACCAGGCTGCGCCACGCCCCGTGGCAGGGCACACCTTAGCCGCTCTCAGAGATTGCGTCGGACGAGGACGAAGCCGAGCGGGAAGACGGCGGCGAGCGTGATCCACGGCATGAGCGCGCGGCGGCGCCCCTCGTGCTCACGCTCGACGGTGGGACCGTCGCCGAAGAGCCGCGCGACCGTCTGCGGGAGCGTCGCCGCCTCACCCTCCTCGACGACCTGCGCGCCGAGGAGCGATGCGAGCTCGGCGACCATCGCCTCGCTCTCCTCGTCGGGCTCGTAGCCGACCTCGGCGGCACCGGTGACGTAGATGCGCTCCGCAGCGTCCCAGAGCCGGACGAAGATCACGTCGATCGTCGGCTCCATGTCGAACGCGCCCGCGAGGTCCTCCACGAGCGGGCGCGACTCCCCGTCGGTGACGACGACGAGGACGCGCTTCTCGGTGTTCGGCTTGAAGTACGCGAGCCGCGGCACGACTGCGAGGGCGTCGAACGTCGTGGCGCGGACGGCGAAGAACGAGCTCGGGCCGGGCGACTCCACGCTCAGCGTCTTCTCGAGCGTGGCGGACAGGACCCGGCGGTCGGTGGTCGGGAACAGGTGCGGCAGGACGCGGTCGGTCAGCGACGCCACGCCGACCGGCAGCTCGGGCAGACCGGCGGAGAGCTGGTCGATCAGCGTCCGCCCCCGGTCGAACCGTGTCGGGGCGCCCGGGCCGGCGGAGGCGAGCATCGAGCGCGAGGTGTCGAGGACGACGAAGACCTCGGCGTCGGTTCGCGCGTCGAGCGTGCGGCTCGTCGCCACCACCGGCTGCGCCGCGGCCAGCGCGAGGAGGCCGCAGACCGCGGCGAGAGCCGCCGCCAGCGACACACGTGAGCGCGGGGACGGCTCCCGGAGACCGAGGTGCGCGCGCTGGCGCGACGCCCGCCGCTCCCGCGCGAGGAACACGGAGATCGGGACGAGCGCCGCCAGGGCGAAGACCGCGCCGAGCGGCGTCAGGAAGCTGATCTCCATCAGTACCCGCTGCCGGTGACGCCCTGGCCCGAGACGTTCCCCTCCGACTTCCCGCCGGTCGGCCCGGTGCCCGAGAGCCCCACAGGCCCGAAGACGCGGAGCACGGTCTCGAGGTTCCGCTTCGCGTCCTCGTTCGCCGGGTCGAACGTGATCGCGTTCCGGAACGCGGAGGCCGCGTTCGAGAGGATCTGGCCGCGCTCCTCGTCGCTCAGGTTCGTCGGGAAGTCGAGCGTGGTGACCCCGTACATGGTGAGCAGCCGCGACCGGCGCTCGAGGTCGGGGTCGGTGCGGCTCGCGCGCGTCAGCTCGAACTGCAGCTTCGCGCGCATCGCCTCCAGCTCGGGGAACCCGCGGTAGTCGGTCTTCCCGGGCTCGACGCGCACGTACAGGGCGGCCAGCTTGCGGAAGTCGACGTCGTCCTCGAGGCCGAGCAGCCGCTCGGTCAGGTCGTCCGGCAGGCGTCCGACCTCCCACAGGCCGGCCTGGCGCTGCGGTGCGGACTGGAAGCGGGCGTCGTCGACCTTCACGCCGTCGCGGGAGGCGAGCACGTCCGCGGCGACGACGAGCAGCGCGAGCGCCGCCACCGTCGCGAGCGCGGCGAGCGCCCAGACGCCGATCCGGCTCCCGGCGCGGAGCGCGCGGCCGCTCACGGCCGCACCTCCAGCCTCGCGAGCAGGCGCTCGTTCGCGGCGAGGAGCGCGACCACGACCGCCGCCGTGAGCAGGAAGAGCCACGGCAGCACGCCGGTGAAGCTCCGCTCCCCGGGCGTCCGCGTGACGTTCTCCTCCTCCGGCTCCCCCAGGAACGCGCTCCCGCCGAGGAGCTGCTCGACGAGCGCGCGCTTCTCCGCGGACGGGAACAGCGGCACGATCCGCACCTCGTAGCCGTCCGCCTTGATCTGGGCGATGGTCTCGGCCGTGCGGCCGACCTCGTCCGCGAGGATCTCCAGGTCGCTGACGAGCACGATCGAGCCGTTGGTGACCTTCTCCCGCAGGAGCGCCCGACGGGCGGTCACGAGCCCCGTGGAGATGCGCGTCCCGGCACGGAACGGCTCCCACGGGTTCGGCGGGAGCGTCCCCAGCGGGCCGGTCTTGAAGAACCGCAGGAGCGACGAGAGCTCGCGTGACGGCGATCCGGGAGGCAAGAGCTCGTAGGCGGCGTCCGAGAAGACGACGAGCCCGGTGCGCTCGTCGGTGCCGGACAGCTTCGCGACCGTCTGGTCGAGCGCGCCCTCGTAGACGCTCGCCGAGAGGTCGAGCACGAGCATCCCCGTCGTGCCCGCGGGGACGAGCGGCGCGCGGCGGACGTCCTGCGAGTGCGCCACGAGGAAGGCGAGGGCGAGGGACGCGACGAGCGCGACGGCGAGCGCGGCGCGCAGGACGAGCGTCCGCCGGGCGACGGCCCGGAGCCGGCCGCTCTCGCTCGACGGGATGGCGGGCCGCAGCTCGAACGAGGTCACGAGGGCTCCTGCACGGACTCGACGAGCTCGTCCATCTCCTCCGGCGCCGGCGTCGACGGCGACCACGCGAGCCTGCGGGCGTCGAGGGCGCGCCCGTCGCCGTCCAGCTCGTGCGCGAGCAGTTCGAGCGCCTGGCGCCGCTCGCCGTCCGGGCGCTCGCGCGACCACGCGACGAGCCGGAGCGCCCGCTCGAGCGGCGTGAGCTCGGGCTCCGGCTCCGGCGGCGGCGGCTCGCGGCGGCGAAGCGCGCGGATCACGAGTGCGGCGGGGAGAGCGAGCAGCGCGAGCGCCGCGAGCGCGAGCCCGCCCGCGACGGCGAGCGGAGAGCGAGTCGTTGCCACCGGCAGCGGGGTGACCGAAGCCTCGAACGGGTAGCCGATGCCGGTCACGTTCGTGTCGCTCATGTTCAGGCGCGACGCGTTCTGGATCGACGGCCACGTGATCTGCGTGACCAGCTTCGGCTGCGTCGTCCCCGGCGCGTCGTACATGACGCGCGCGGCCTTGATCCGGAACGACTTGCGGTCGGCGAACCCGCCCTGGCCGGTGTTCGGCGGCGGGATGCCTCCCGGCAGCATCTGCGGCGGCCCGCCCCCGACCTCCTGGAGGCACTCGTAGACGACGCAGCGGTACGTGAGCTCCCAGCGGATGTGCGCGTAGCGGCCGAGCTTCCGCGTGACGCGGCTCGGCTCCCCCTCGAGCTCGAACGGGTCGAGGTTCGGCACGAGGCGGATGCCGTCCGGGTCGAACTGCTCGGTGTCGACGAGGAGGTCGACGCGCGCGACCACCGGGTCGCCGAAGAGGTGCACGAGCGGCGTGAGCGAGCGGCTCGTGGCGACCGGCTTCCCCTCCTGGAGCACCGTCGCGTCCTCCCCGCTGCCGCAGCCGGCGGCGACGAGGGCCGCTGCGGCGGTCGCCGTGAGGAGCAGGCCCCTCATGCGCGCCCCCGCGTGAAGACCCGCTGGTCGGCCCAGGTCAGGAAGGAGTCGACGACGTCACGCCACTCGTGCGAGGAGACGACGACGGGATCGAGGTCGAGCGCGCGCAGCCCGCGGAGGAGCTCCGTGAGCCGCCGCTGGTTCGCCTCGCGCCGTGCCGCGACCTCCGCTTCCGAGAAGCGGACGAGGGAGACGCGCCCGGTCTCCGGGTCGGCGAAGGGCACGACCGTCCCCCCCACCTCCGGGAAGCTCTGCTCCCAGGTCGGGTCCTGGATGACGACCGGGACGATCTCCCAGCGGCGCTCCAGCACGTGCAGCCACTCGTCGCGCGACGGCTGCTCGAGGAAGTCGGAGAGGACGAAGACGAACGTGCCGGCCGGGAGGTCGCGGCGCTGCTCGACGAGGTAGCCGAGACCGCGCGCGAGCGTTCCCGAGGAGGCCTGGAACGGGCGCTCGAGGTCGATCGGCCCGAGCTGGTGCGTGCCGCGCGGCGGGTGCCAGTAGCGCGTGCCGTCCCCTTCGTCGAGGTAGCCGAGGAGGCCTCGCGCCGCGACCGCACTGTCGCCGATCACCGTCGCCGCCTGCCGGATCGCCTCCGGTTTCGAGAGCCACGGCCAGCCGTTGTCGAAGATCGACATCGAGGGCCGCCGGTCACAGAGGACGACGACGCGCGGCGCCTCCTCCGCGTAGTGCTCGCGGACGACGAACTCGTCTGTCCCGCGCGCGAGGGAGAGCCTCGCGGAGGCGGCCCAGTCGATCTTGTCGACGTCGTCGCCCGGCTGGTACGGGCGCGAGCCGGCGACGTCGGAGCCGAGCCCCCGGCGCATGCTGTGCAGCCCCCCGAACGGGAGGCCGAGCACGCGGCGGCGCGGGATGAGCGGGAAGATGGCGGTCACGCGGTCGTCGAGCTCACCACGACGCAGCGGCCTCCGCAGCCGCGACCGCCTCGAGCTCGACGCCGGGGCGCGGCGCGATCGCGAGGCAGGCCTCGCGGAAGCGCTCGGCCGCGGCCGTCCACCCGATCTCGCGGGCCGTGGCGACGAAGCTGGGCGTGAACACGATCCGGTGCATGACCACCGGCAGGAACAGCTCCTCGACGTCGACGGGCGTGACGTACTCACGGCCGTCGAGGAGCGCCCATGCGCGGGCGGCGCGCTCGAGCGCGAGGCTGCCGCGGACGGACGCGCCGATGGCGACTCCCTCGGCCTCGCGCGTTGCGCGCACGAGCCGGATCGTCCAGCGCCGCAGCACGGGGTCGACGTAGACGTCCTGCACCGCGTGCCGGAGCATGGCCACGTCCTCCAGCGAGACGACGGGCCGCAGCCGGTCGAGCGGGTGCTCGCGGAGCTGCTCCTCGACGATCGCGAGCTCGTCGTCCTCGCCCGGGTAGCCGAGCGCGGTTCGCAGGAAGAAGCGGTCGAGCTGCGCCTCGGGGAGCGGGAACGTGCCCTCCTGCTCGATCGGGTTCTCGGTCGCGAGCACGAGGAACGGGTCGGGAAGCGGGCGCGTGACGCCGTCGGTCGTCACCTGCCGCTCCGCCATCGCCTCGAGCAGCGCGGACTGCGTCTTCGGCATCGCGCGGTTGATCTCGTCGACCAGGAGGACGTTCGCGAACACCGGCCCGGGCCGGAACTCGAAGTCGCGGTCGCGCTGGTTGAAGACGGAGAGCCCGGTGACGTCGGTCGGCTGGAGGTCGGGCGTGCACTGCACGCGCTGGTTCGTCGCGCCTTCGATCGTCCCGGCGATCGCCCGCGCGAGCACGGTCTTGGCGGTCCCGGGCACGTCCTCGAGCAGCACGTGGCCGCCGCACAGCAGGGTGGCGAGCACGAGCTTGACCTGGTCGGTCTTGCCCTTGATCACGGTCTCGACGTTCGCGACGTAGCGCGCCGCCGCCTCCTGGGCTCGTTCGAGGGTCCGTTCGTCGGTCGAGCTCATTCATGCTCCTTCTGGTCGTCGATTCGTCCTCATGCCCGTACTACGGCCGGCCTGCTCGCGGGGTATCCCGACGTGTCACACCCGGAACGGCGCGCTCACGCTCTGGAGGTAGCACGGGCGGGCGGCCGCGGCCGGAAGCACGGCGCGGATCAGCGTCCCCTTCTTCAGGCCTGGGAGCTTGAACGTGCCGAGGGTGTACACGTATGCCCAGCCGGTCGTCGAGCCCTGCTCGGTCAGCAACACCTCGCGCACCTTCTTCCACGAGCTGCCGCGGCGCTGCTGGATGACGACCTTGCGCCGCCAGAACTGCGCTCGCGCCGTGATCCCGACCTCGTAGCTCTTCCCGGCGCGGCGGATCGCGACGCCGGCGTACGAGCGGACGACGACGGGAGCGCTCGAGTGCCCGTCCCAGACCGCCCGCAGCGTGGTCGTGATCCCGGGCGTGTACTCGGTCGTCCACTCCCCTCCGCCCCGCGTCGTCGCTCCCGCGACCCCGCGGAAGAACTGCTGCCCGCAGTCCTTGGCCTGGATGTCGACGGTCTCCCCGGCGCGGCTGCTGTCGATGGAGCCGTACAGCGTCGTGCCGGGGCCGCCGACGGGCGACCACCCGACCGTCGTCGGCCGCGCGAAGATCGTGACCCGCTCCGCGGCGACCACGAGCCGCGCCAGCTGGCGCTCGGCGTTCGCGATCATCGCCGTGGTCGGCTCCCCGCGGCCGAAGTAGATCCGCGCGTCGACGTTGTGACCCCGGACGCCGGCCGCGACGCGGTACTCCGACAGCCCGTCGGAGAGCGCAGGGTCGCTCGCCGGGACGGGGGTCGCGTCCGCCATGCGGAGCGGCAGCTGCCGCTGCTGGAACTTGAAGTCCTCGCCCGGGTCGCCGCGCGTCGTGAACGTCGCGCGGATCACGACGCCGTTCAGGCCCATCGACTCGAGCGTTCGCACCGGGACGGCGCCGAGCCGGTCGCCCGGGTGGAGCGGGACGGTGGCGGCGATCGCCGACGCGGCGCCGGTCGGCCCGAGCGTCCCGCTCTGCACGACCGTCCAGCCGCGGACGGGCAGGAACCCGAAGCCCGCGAACGGCGTCCCCGCGGTGCCGCTCGGGGTGACCGAGCTCGCGACCCCGAAGCCGAGCCCACTGCCCACGAGGAGCGCGGTCGCCGCGCCCACGAGGCCCCAGCGCAGCCTCAGCATGCGCGGGCGGACGGAGACCCGGCGGCGCGCGTCGCCGCGCTCCCGCTCCCGCGCCTGCGGGGGCCCTTCGTACTGCTGGAGCAGCGAGACGATCTCATCGAGGTCGACCAGCGATTCGTTGTCGGCGGGCATCAGGCGATCTCCTCCATCGGTGTGGACGACACGGCGGGGGCGTATCCCCGCTCGGCCAGCGCCTTCGCCAGCCGCTTGCGAGCGTCGTGCAGGTTGGACTTGACCGTGCCGAGCGAGCACCCGACCGCCTCGGCGGTCTCCTGCTCGCTGAGGCCCACGTACAGCCGGAGGACGGCGGTCGTCCGCAGCGCCGGCGGCAGGCGGTCGAACGCCTCCTTCAGCGCCCGGCTGCGCCCGTCCGGCGCCTCGGCGACGACGGGCACGTCGTCGAACGGCGCCTTGCGGAGCGAGAGCATGCGCTCGCGCCGCGCGACCTTCAGCGCCCGCGTCGTCGCGATCCTGAGCGCCCATGCCCTCGCCGCCTCCGGGTCGCGGAGGCCTCCGATGCCACGGGCGACGTCGAGCAGCGCGTCCTGCGCGGCGTCCTCGGCCGCCCACGAGCCAGAGCCGACGATCAGCCTGGTCGCGCGGACGATCGTCGGCTCGAGCTCTCGGAGGAGGGCTCCGAGCGAGGCGCGGTCGCCGTCGAGGGCCCGGCGGGCAAGCTGCGTCAGGACGGCGTCGTGCTCCACGGTCACTCCATAAGAGCACGCGGCGGGCCCAAAGGTTGGGTCACGTTCGCAGAACGGGGCTGACTCCCTGGAGGAAGCACGGTTTCGTCTGTGAGCGCGGAAGCACGGCCCGGAGCAGCGTGCCTCTGGGTACGGGGAGTCTGAAGTAGGTCCGTCCCAGGTTGCCCTCCATCGTAAGGGGGACGGTATGGACGGTTTTCCACTGGCCGGCCTTCCGCTGCTGGATCTGAATCTTCTTGCGCCAGAAGACCTGCGCCTCCGCGCCCCACGCCGTCACGTACAGGCGCCCGCGGGTGCCCGTCCTGAGGTATACGGAGGCACGTTGCCAGACGGTGACCGGGGCGCTCGCGTTCCCATCCCAGAGCGCGCGGAGCGTCGTCGAGATCTGCGGGTGTATGGTCGTCGAGAAGCTCCCGCCGCCTTTCGTTGTCGTGCCGGCCAGGCCCCGGAAGAACTGAGCGCCGCAATCCTTCGCCTGGATGTCGACTACCTCCCCTGCAACCGGCTTGTCGATCGTTCCGGAGAGAGTGACCGGGCCGCTCGTGAGGATCGTCGGGTAGGCCCGGAGCGTGACGCGCTCGGCCGCCACCGTGAGCCGGCTCAGCTGCCGCTGCGCGGAGTCGACCATCGCGGCGGTCGGAGTCGGACGACCGTAGTGGATGCGTGCGTCGACGTTGAAGCCGCCGACCGCCGCGCGCAGGCGATGCTCCGACGGGGAGGCCGGCCGCGCGTCCTCGACCTGGAGCGGCAGCGATTGCCGGACGAAGGCGACGTCCCTCGCCGGGTCGCCGCGAGCCTCGAACGTGACGTGGATGACCACGCCACGCGCCGGAAGCGTCGCGATCGTCCTCGCCGGGAGGGCGTTCGGCCGGTCGGCCGGGTGCAGGGGCACGTTTGCCGCGGTCGCGCTCGTCGCGCCCGGCACGTCGAACGTCTCGCCCTGCACGATCGTCCAGCCGGGAGCGGGCAGGAAGCCGAGCCCGCGCGCGGGCATGCTCGCGCTGCCGGCCGGGGTGAGCGAGCTTCCGAGCGCGACCCCAAGCGCGCTCGCGGCCAGCAGCGCGGCGGCGACGGCCGCGACTCCCGCCCATCGGCGTCGAGGGCCGCGCGCGGGACCCAGAGACCTCGACTCCGACGCCGCCTCGCGGGCCATCCGTCTCAGCTCCTGCTCGGAGGGCGTTTCCCCCGCGTCTCCGAGCCGCTGCAGCTCCTGCTCGAGGTCCCTGCTCATCTCAACGCCTCCCTGAGCGCCTCGCGCGCGCGGGCGCTCCTCGACTTCACCGTGCCGACGCGGATCCCGAGCGCCTCGGCCACCTCCTCCTCGGAGAGCCCGACGACGTACCGCAGGAGCAGCACCTCGCGCTGGCGGTCGGGCAGCGCCGCGAGCGCTTGCCGCAGTTCGAGCGTGCCGTCGTCGGTCGCGCTCGGTCGCGGCTCCGCGACGCTCGCCGGCGACCGCCGGCGCGCGACATCGGCGGCCTTGTGCGCCGCGATCCCGATCAACCAGGGCCAGAAGCGGCTCGGCTCACGCAGGCGCGGCAGGTCCTGCCAAGCGGCCGTGAGCGTCTCCTGGAGCGCGTCCGGCGCGTCCGCCTCGATCCGGAGCCGGACGACGAGGAACCGGTGCAGCTGCGGCCCGCGCGCCAGGACGAGCTCCTCGAACGCGGCGACGCTGCCGAGCTGCGCGCGGCGCACGAGGTCGGCCTCGTCGTGCTCGTGCGCGGGTCGCGCAGGGCGCTCTTCCGCCACTGGCTCCGGAACCGCCATCCGGTCAATGGTCGCGCCTCGGGACGCAAAGGTTCCCTTGAGGGACGAAGATCCGACCTCTCTGTCAGGTCGTCGCCGTGGCCAAGGCCGGCAGGCGCGGACTCACGCGCGCGGGACGTTCGAGATGCCGGCGAGGTAGCAGGGCCGTGCAGAGGCCGCCGGGAGGACGGCGCGCACCTGGCGTCCTCGCAGCACGCGGGCGCGGAACGTCCCTGACGTCCACGCCATCCTGCGCTGCCGACCGCACTCTGCTTCGCGAGGACGACGCTCCGTACGCGCCTCCAGGTGCCGGAGATCCGCTGCTGGAAGACGGCCTTCTTCCGCCAGAACGGCACCTTGGCCGAGATCGCGATCTCGAAGCTCCCGTTCACGAGCCGCTTCAGCATGACGCGCGGCACCTGCCGGAGCGCGACCGGCGCGCTCGTCACGTCGTTCCAGCGCGCGCGGACGAGGGTGGAGATGCCCGGGTAGTACTCGGTCGACCATGCGCCGCCGGGCTCCGTCTGCAGCGCGACGACGCCGCGGAACGACGGCTGGCCGCAGTCCCTGACCTCGATCGTCACGTCCTCGTTCGCACGGCTGCCCGGCACCGGGCCGGAGAGGAGGATCGCGTGCGTCGCCGGGACGGTCGTCTGCGACGCGCGGATGGTGACCGACTGCCGCAGCCCGGCCGCCGCCGAGTGGGCGACGAAGCCGGCCGCGTTCGTGGCGAGCGCAAGCGGCACCGCTCCGCGCGTTACGACGTCCAGGTCGCCGACGGGCTGGCCGGGAAGCACGGCGCAGCGCTCTTCGCGGGCACGAGCGCCCGCACCGTCAGGCCGCGGCGCGGCGCCTTCAGGAGCGCGAGGAAGCCGTTCGGGAGGCTCGGGTCCGGCGTCAGGTGCCCGCTCGCGACACGCGTCCAGCCGCCGGCGGAGCGGCGCTGGAGCACGACCGTCCGGCGGCGGAGGTCGACCGGGTTCGTGCCGCCCGCGTAAACGGTGATGCGCTGCGTCGTGCCCCGTGCCCGCCAGCCCTGGACGAGGAGCTTGCGGCGAAGCGTCACCGGTGAGCTCACCCGCCCCTCCCAGCGCGCCCGGTAGGTCTCGCTCGCAGGGAGCTCCGGCGCCGCGACCGGCGAGATCTCGGTCTCCCAGAAGCCGCCGTCGCGCGTCGTGGCGCCCGCGACCGCCGTGCCGAACTTGAGCGGGCAGTACTGCCGGAGCACGACGACGTACTCGCCGGCGCGGCCGCTCGACACCTGACCCGAGACGCGGGCCTTGTAGCAGCGGCAGGCGTTGTCGTAGAAGCGCGTGAAGCTCATCGTCACGCTCTCGCTCGACGCCGACTCGGCCGCGCCAGGGAGTGCCATGACGATCGCCGCGCCGAGCAGGGCGAGCGTCAGACCGGCTGCGCGCAGCGCTACGACGTCCACGGCTTGGAGACGCTCGTGACGAAGCAGGGCGCCGCGCTCGCCGCGGGCACGACGGCGCGGAGTCGGCCGCGACGCTGGACGGGAGCGTTCGCGATGAACGTGTAGTAGACCTTCGGGTGCGCCGCGAGGCGCGCGCTCGCGACCTTCGCCCACGACGCGCCCTGCTGCCGCTGGACGACGATCGCCCGTCCGGTCAGCTTCACGGGGTTGACGTCGGGCGTCTTGACCGTCACCCGCTGGCGTCCGTCCTGCAGCCGGAACCCGGTGACTGAGAGTCTCCCGCGGAACCTCACCGGCGCACTCAGGTTCCCGTTCCACCGGGCGCGGTACGTCTCGCTCACGAGCGCGTCCGGCCGGGAGACGACCGGGAGCTCGGTCTCCCAGAAGCCGCCGTCGCGCGTCGTGGCGCCCGCGACCGACGTCCCGAAGGAGAGGCCGCAGTACTGCCGGAGGACGACGACGTACTCGCCGGCGCGGCCGCTCGACACCTGACCCGAGACGCGGGCCTTGTAGCAGCGGCAGGCGTTGTCGTAGAAGCGCGTGAAGCTCATCGTCACGCTCTGGGCGGGTGCGCCAGGGGAGGGCGCCACGAGCAGGCCCGCGACCGCGCTCAGCGACGCAGCGAAACGGAGCATCCGCCTCACCGCCCGGCCTCTGGCAGGCGGAGGCCCGGCCTGACCACGAGCCCGTCGAGCTGGCGCTGCGCTTCGGCGAGCAGCTCCGACGACGGCGTGGGCGTGCCGAAGTACGCGTTCACCGTGAGGTCGTAGCGCCCGACGTGCGCGGAGAGGTGCGCCTGACCGAGCGGACGCTTGGGCCGGACTTGCGTGCTGAAGGGGATGAACTCCTCCGCCGCGCTGAGGCGGAGCGGGAGCTGCTGTTCCAGCCCGGCGGGCGGCGGGAGCTCGCCCTCGTAACGTTCCGTAACGATCGCCACGAGGACGACGCCGTCGCGAGGGAGCTCCAGGAGTGTCGCGTACGGGAGTCCCGACGGGCTCGCGAGCCCGTTCAGGTCGTCCGTCGCGTGAAACGGCACGTTGGCCGCCAGGGATGCGAACTGCGTTCCCTGTCGCGCGACGCCGGGCGCGTGGAGCGTGTACCAGCCGGGGAGCGGAAGGAACCCGAGCCCGAGCGGCCCGCGACCCGCGGTCACGCTCTGAGGCGTCGAGGCGCCGATCGTGATCCCGGCGACGACGGCGACGAGCAGCGACGCTGCGAGCGCGAGCGCGGGCGGCAGCCGGCGTCGACGTGTACGCGCGGCCGCGAGCGCGCGCTCGCGCGCGAGCCGGGTCGCGGCCGCGTCGGGCTCGGGCAGCAGCTCGCGCGCGTCGCGGAGCTCTCGCTCGAGGTCAGGCGACACGGTCCTCCTCGAGGAGCGCGCGCAGCTCGGCCTTCGCGCGCCCGAGCCTGGAGGCGACCGTGCCCACCGGGATGCCGAGGACGCCCGCGACCTCCTCGAGCGGCAGATCGAGCCAGTAGTGGAGCACGATCACGACGCGCTTCGCCTCGCCGAGGGACGCCACGGCGTCCGCCACCGCCCAGAGCCGGAGGTCGTCCTCGGCGGACTCGCCGAGCTCCCACGCGTGGTAGACGGCCTCGTCCCCCGCGAGGACGTCGGCGCGGCGGCCGCGCCGGAGGTGGTCGATCGCGCGGTTGACGGCGATCCGCTTGAGCCACGGCGCGAACGGCCGCGTCTCGTCGAAGCGGTGCAGCGCGCCGAACGCGCGCTCGATCGCCTCCTGTGCCGCGTCGTCCGCGAGGCCGCGGTCGCCCGTGACCGCGAAGGCCGCTCGCCAGGCGTGCGCCCAGTAGCGGTCGAACAGGACCTCGACCGCCTCCCGCGACCCCTCGCGGGCGAGGACGACGAGCTCGGTGTCGGGACGCCGGCGCACCTGCTCTCTAGTACGCGTCAGAGACCGCGAAGTTGTCCGTCGGCGACGGGATCGGGAAGGGCGGCGGCCTCACCGCCGGGGCGAGGCGTGCCTCGCCCTCGCTGGGCGGCGTCTCACGCGAGGCGCTTGTAGAGCCGGTCGATCAGCTCGGGCATCTGCTCGAGCTTCTCGGTGATCACGCGGATCCGGAACTCGCGGAAGTGCTCCGGCTCGACGTCGAGCGCGGCCGCGATTCGCGCGATGACGTCGTTCGAGGGCACCGGCCGGTTCCCGTGGACGATGTGGTTGAGATAGCCGGCGCTCAGGCTCGCCTTCTCGGCGAGGCCTCTGTACGTCGTTCCCGTCTCCGCCATGAGCCGCTCGATCGTCGGCCCGAACCCCTCGCTGCTGTATCTCCGGCGTTTCGGCATCAGCGGTCCGTGACCCATTTCAGCACGTCGGTCACCGCCACGCGCTGGTCGACGGCCCCGTCACGCGTCCGAGCGTCGACCGAGTCGTCCTCGAGCGTCTTGCGGCCGACGATGATCCGGACGGGCGCGCCGACGAGGTCCGCGTCCGCGAACTTCTCTCCCGGGCGCTCGTCGCGGTCGTCGAGGAGGACGTCGAGACCTGCCTCGACGAGCACGTTCGCGACCTCCTCCGCGCACCCGAGGATCTCCTCAGAGCCGGCGTCCAGGGAGAGCACGTGCACGTCGTAGGGCGCGACCTCCTTCGGCCACAGGATCCCGTTCTCGTCCGAGTGCTGCTCGACGATCGCGGCCATCGTGCGCGCGGGGCCGATGCCGTAGCTCCCCATCACGATCACCTTCTCCGTGCCGTCCTCGTCGAGGTACGTCGCGTCGAACGCCTGGGAGTGGAAGGTGCCGAGCTTGAAGATGTGGCCGACCTCGATCGCCGGCTGCACGCTGAGCCGGCCTCCGCACTCCGGGCAGGCGTCGCCCGCGACCGCCTGGCGGATGTCCGCGAAGCGCGGCTCGTAGTCGCGCCCGGCCTCGACGCCGCGGACGTGCCACCCGTCGCGGTTCGCGCCGGCCACGAACTGCCCCTCCCGCAGCGCCTCGTCCGCGACCACTTCGACCGAGACGCCGAGCGGGCCGATCGAGCCGCCGTCGGCGCCGAAGGTCTCGCGGATCTCCTCGTCCGTGGCGGGGCGAAACGCCGACTCGAACAGCGTCATCAGCTTCTCCTCGCTGAGGCGGTCGTCGCCGCGGACGAGCGCCAGCACGAGACGGTCGCCGACGACCACCGGCATCGCCTTCGACGTCGCCGCCGGATCGATCGCGAGGAGCTCCGCGAGCGCCTCGATCGTCGTCACGCCGGGAGTCTCGATCTCCTCGGGCGCGTCGAGCCGGGGCGGGAGCTCGGGCGCACGAGGGACGCCGCGCGCGGCCTCGACGTCGGCGAAGTAGTCGCCGTTCTCGCAGCGCATCAGCTCGTTCTCGCCCGAGCCGGGTGCGAGGAAGCCGAGCGACTCCGTCCCGCCCATGATCCCGGACTCCGCCTCGACCAGGTACGCCTCGAGGCCGCAGCGCTCCCAGATCCGCTCGTACGCCTCGGCGTGCCGGTCGAAGCTGACGTCCAGCCCGGCCTCGTCCCGGTCGAAGGTGTACGAGTCCTTCATGATGAACTCGCGCACGCGGAGGAGCCCGCCGCGCGGCCGCGGCTCGTCGCGCTCCTTGGTCGAGAAGTGGTACCAGGTCTGCGGGAGCTCCTTGTACGAGCGGATCTCGCGCGCGTGGAAGGTCATCGTCTCCTCGTGCGAGAAGGGCAGCACGAAGTCGCGGCCCGTTCGATCCTTCAGGTGGAAGATGATCGGGACGGTGATGCGGCCGGTCGTCTCCCAGAGCTCCGCCGGCGTGAGCACCGGGCACAGCATCTCCTGGCCGCCGATCGCGTTCATCTCCTCGCGGATGACCTGCACGACCTTCTGGTGGACGCGCCAGCCGAGCGGGAGGAACGTCCAGAGCCCCGCGCTCACCTGGCGGATGTAGCCGCCGCGGACGAGCAGCCTGTGCGACGCGGCCTCGGCGTCCGCCGGCGCCTCGCGCAGGGTCGGGACGAAGAGCTGCGACTGCCGCGCGACCATGACCGGGGAGGTTAGAGAAATCGGCGAGCGCGACCCGCACTGTCCGTTCGAGCCAGGTGGTCCGCGAGGACCGGTGTCAGACACCGGTTTTGTTAGTCACGAGCCGGCGCCGGTTTCGTCACGACGTCTCCACAGCTCGACGGCGTCGGGGAGCGGCCTCCGAGAAACGGACACGTCCACGTCGGCCGGGTGACGGAGCACGGTTGCCCCGCGGTCCGTGCAGGCCTTGTCCGGATCGGCTCGGCGTTCGTGGACGTGTCCGGCCCCACGACGACGAAACGCCCGGCACGTGGCCGGGCGCTTCGTGGCTCGAGTCAGGCAGAGGCGCTCAGAGGCGCTTGCACTGGTCTTCCTTGTTGCCTCCGACGCGGTTGCCGCCGCCGATCGGCTTCGGCTTGTTCGACTTGCACTGCAGGTTGCCGTTGACACGGTTGTTCTGAATCACGATCGCGCCGCGGTTGGAGAAGTACTGGATGTCGCCCGTGACCTTGTTGCCGACCACGGTCGAGCTCCCACCCTGCTTGATCTGGATGCTGCCGCCGACGGTCGAGGTGCGGACTTCGACGTGCTTGTGGTTCTCGGCCTGGACGTTGCCGACGACCCGCACGCTCGTTGCGCGGAGTGTCGCCTTGCGCTGCACCTTGATCGTGCCCTTGACCCGCGTGCCGTTCAGGACGCACGTCGCGCCCTGCGGCACGCGCAGGTTGTCCACGGTGATCTTCCCCAGCGTGCCGCGGCATGTGCGCTCCTCCGCCGAGGCCGCGGGCGCCCCCAGAAGCGCCACCGCCAGCACGGCCACCGGAGCTGCCAACTTCGCGTAACCCACCTTCATCGCTCTCCCCTTTCGATTCGTCTGTCCCAGCCCTCGATTTCAGGCTAGGTACCGGCGATGAGGTGTTCCTGAAACCTGCGTGAGACCCGTTCACATCGTCCGCCGCGCCTCAAGAAGGCTCCGAAACGCTCGGCGCCCGGCCTTTCGAGCCGGGCGCCGTGCGTTTCCCCCTCGTCTCTGGCGGCGGGTCAGACCTCGATCGCGATCCCCTCGCACTGGTCTTCGGCGTTGCCCTTGACCCTGTTGTTCGCGCCGGTCGGGTCCTCCCAGTTCTCCTTGCACTGGAGGTTCCCGCCGATCCGGTTGTTGTTCAGGACGAGTAGCTCGTAGTTGTCGAAGAGCTGGATGTCGCCCTTCACCTTCACGTTCGTCAGCGTCACGAAGTCGCCGTCCTCGAGCTGGATGTTCCCGCCGATCTTCGACGAGGTGCCGTTCACGCGGACGCGCTCGAAGCCCTTCCCCTGGATGTTCCCGCCGACCTTGACGTTGGTGGCGATCAGCGTCGCGTCCCGGCCGACCTTGATGTTGCCCTTCACGCGCGAGCCGTTCAGCGTGCAGGTCGCGCCCTTCGGCACCTTCACGTTGTCGAGCTTCGCAGTGCCGTTGAACGTGCCCGTGCACTTCGTGGTCCCCGCGTACGCGCTCGGCGTCGCCGCGATCGCGGCGAGCCCGGCGACGAGCACGACGAAGGCGAACCGGCGTCCTCTCACGTTTCGTCTCCTCTCGGTCGGTGCGGCAGGCCCTGACCTGCCGAACGCCCGAACCTTGGCCCACGGGCATGAGGGGACGCTGAGCCTGGCGTGAGAGTACTCTCATGCAGCCGGGAGGAGGCGAGAGTGAGTGTCCAGGACGACCGCGGCCGGCGAAGCTGGTCGCCTTCAGATCCTTGCTCTTTCGCGCGACCGGGATCCCCGCTCGGGGATCCCGGTCTTGCGCACAGCTCAATCAAGGGGGATGAGGCTGGCCTCGGCCATGGCGAGCGCGGCCGGCTTGGCCATCTTCAGCCGTTTCGGGCGCTTCATGCCCTCGGCAAGCCAGCGGTCGATCTCGTGGAAGAGCTCGTCGATCAGGATGTCCGAGGAGACCTTCTTGAGCACGCGGCCGTGGGCATAGATGAAGCCGACGTCTCGGCCGCCGGCGATGCCGAAGTCCGCGTCGCCCGCCTCGCCGGGCCCGTTCACCGCGCAGCCCATGACCGCGACCTCGAACGCCTGCGGGTAGGCGCGCAGCCGTTCCTCGACGACGTGCGCGAGACTCTCGACGCCGACGTTGTCGCGACCGCAGGACGGGCACGCGATCATCACCGGCCCTC
Organism: Actinomycetota bacterium; assembly: GCA_004366385.1. GTDB lineage: Bacteria > Actinomycetota > Thermoleophilia > Gaiellales > Gaiellaceae > GMQP-bins7. The sequence continues at coordinate 79,946 of SIRU01000033.1, read as the reverse complement.
GCTCGCGCAGCCCGAGCGCCTTCAGGATCTCCCAGGCGACCTCGACCTCCCTCACCGGGTCGGCGGTGAGCGAGACGCGCAGCGTGTCCCCGATCCCATCCGCGAGCAGCGAGCCGATGCCGACCGCGCTCTTGATCCCGCCCGCGAACTCCGTCCCCGCCTCGGTGACGCCCAGGTGGAGCGGGTACGGCACCTTCGCCGCGAGCATCCGGTACGCGCGGATCATCGTCGGCACGTGCGTGGCCTTCACCGAGATCTTGAAGTCGCGGTAGTCGAGCCGCTCGAGCAGCTCGACCTCCTCGAGCGCGGCCGCGACGAGCGCCTCCGCCTGGTCCTGCTGCGCGAGCTCGGCGAGGTGCTTCGGGAGCGAGCCCGAGTTCGCGCCGATCCGCATCGGGATCCGCGCCCGCTTTGCAGCTTTCACAACCTGCTCTACCTTCTCCGGCCCGCCGATGTTCCCGGGGTTGATCCGGACGGCGGCCACCCCAGCGTCGATGGCCTTCAGCGCGAGCGAGGCGTTGAAGTGGATGTCCGCGATGACGGGAATCGGCGAGAGCCGCACGATCAAGGGGAGCGCAGCCGCGTCCTCGTTCTTCGGGACGGCCACGCGCACGAGCTCGCAGCCGGCGGACGCGAGCGCGGCAATCTGGGCCGTCGTGGCGGTGACGTCGTGCGTCTTCGTGAGCGTCATCGACTGCACGACGACGGGCGCGCCGCCTCCGACCGGCACGCCGCCCACGCGAATCTGCACGTCGCTGGCCACGACGGGAGTGTAGGGGCGAGGCGTGCCTCGCCTCCGCGCTACGACAAGCGCCCGATGTCGTTGGAGAGGCCCACGAAGAACAGCAGCAGCACCACCGCCAGGCCCACCACCGAGACGCGCTCGTAGATCTCCCGCTTGAGGTATCGGCCGCGCGCGCCCTCGACGAGGACGAAGACGAGGTGGCCGCCGTCGAGCGGCAACAGCGGCAGCAGGTTGAGGAGCGCGAGCGAGAGCGAGATGAGGCCGAGCACCCAGAGGTAGCTCTCGGCGCCGCGCTCGATCGCATCGGAGGACACCTGCGTGATGCCGATCGGGCTCGAGACGTTCTCGCGGCCCTCTCCCGTGACGAGCCGTCCGAGCGCGTACACGATCTCGCGCGTGACGATCCCCGTCACCTCGACCGCGCGCCTGGTCGCCTCGAAGAAGCCGAGGCCCTCGCCGGTGAGCGCGAAGCCGAGCCGATACGTGTCGTCGGTCGGCCGGGCGGCCGCAGGCCCGAGCTCGAGCTCGCGCCCGTCCCGCACGACGGTGACGACGATGGGGCGCCCCTCGGAGCTCGAGATCGCCTCCGAGATCTCCGACGCGCGCACCCTCGTCCCGTCGACGGCCACGACGCGGTCGCCGGGCTGGAGCCCCATCGCCGCCGCGGGCGAGTCGGGCGCCACGGCCGCGACCTCCGTCGTGGCCTTGCCGCTCGACGTCATGAACAGGAACGTGAAGAGGACGATCGCGAGCAGCACGTTGGCGGCCGGGCCGGCGACGATCGCGACGAACCGTTTCCAGGTCGGTGCCTTCCAGTACGCGGTGGGGCCGAGGGCGTCGCGCAGCTCCGTCAGCCCCTTCTGGGCCGAGGCGGTGGCGGGCGGGGACAGCGTCCGCCCGGCGAGCGCCTCCTCGAGGTCGTCGAGCTCCGCCAGGGACGCTGCGAGGTCGTCGCCCTCGAGCGAGCGCTTCACGCGGTCGACCGGGCCGGCGAGGCCCGGGGCCTCGTGCACGGCACGCGAGAAGCGCCGCTCGGCGTCGTGCGGCACCGGGCGGTGCATCCCCGGGATGGTCACGAACCCGCCGAGCGGGATCGCCCCGATCGCGTACTCGATGCCGTTCCGCGTCGTCTTCGCGATCGCGGGCGGGAACCCGACGTAGAACCGCCGCGGGCGCAGGCCGACCGCGAGCGACGCGAAGAAGTGCCCGCACTCGTGCACGAAGATCAGGAACGCAAGGCCGAGGATGGCGATGGCGATGCTCATGCGCGGACTCCGTTCGCCGGCGGCCGGGCCGAGACCTCCTCGGCTCTCCCACGGGCGTCCGCGTCGGCCTCGACGAGCTCCGCGAGGTCGCGCGCCGGCGTGCCGTCCACCTGTGCGAGCACGTCCTCGACGAGCGGCGCGACGTCCGTGAACACGATCCGTCCCTCGAGGAAGGAGGCGACGGCGACCTCGTTCGCGGCGTTGAACGCGCACGGATAGGTGCCACCGCTCTCCCCCGCCTCGCGCGCGAGCCGCAGCAGCGGGAAGCGCTCGGCGTCGGGCGCCTCGAACTCGAGCGTCAGCCCCGCCGCAAGGTCGAGCGGCGCGACCGGTGTCGCGGCGCGCGCCGGGAACGTGAGCGCGAACGAGATCGGGACGCGCATGTCCGGGTGGCCGAGGTGCGCGAGCGCCGCCCCGTCGCGGAAGCGGACGAGCGCGTGGACGATCGAGGCGGGGTGCACGACGACCTCGATCTTCTCGTACGGGAGGCCGAAGAGGAAGTGCGCCTCCATCAGCTCGAGCCCCTTGTTCGCGAGCGTGGCCGAGTCGACCGTGATCTTCGGCCCCATCGACCAGGTGGGGTGAGCGAGCGCGTCCTCCACGCTCACGTGTGCGAGCTCGGCGCTGGAATGGTTTCGGAACGGGCCGCCCGAGGCGGTGAGGACGAGCGAGTCGAGCGTCTCCGGCGCGCGTCCCTCGAGGCACTGGAAGACGGCCGAGTGCTCGCTGTCGACGGGGAGCAGGAGCCCGCCTCCCCGCTTCCACGCCGCCACTGCGAGGTCTCCCGCCGCGACCAGGGACTCCTTGTTCGCGAGCGCGAGCGTGACGCCTCGCTCGAGCGCCCACAGCGTCGCCTCGACGCCGGCGAAGCCCACGACGGCGTTCAGCACGAGATCGGGCTCGGACGCCTCGAGGAGGTCGGTCAGGTCACCTCCGACCTGGACGTGCTCGACGCCGTGCCTAGCGGCGAGCTCGTCCAGCGGCTGCGACCCCGACGCGAGCGCGCAGAGCTCGAGCTCGGAGTGCTCCGCGATGATCTCGAGGGCCTGCCGCCCGATGGAGCCGGTGGCCCCGAGCAGCGCGACCCGCCTGACGCCGGTGGCCACGCCCGAAAGGTAACGCGCGCAGTGTTCAGAACGCGCTGCGCGGCGCTAGTGTCGGCGCATCGAGCGCTCTTTGCACCGGTACGGGACCGACGAGAGCCAGGCCGGAGAGCTCTTCCTCCCCGCGAGCCCCGGGCCGTTCGCGGCCGTCGTCGTGCTCCACGGCGGATACTGGCGCGCCCGCTACGACCGCTCGCTCATGGACGGGCTCTGCGCGGACCTCGCCGCTCACGGTGTCGCGGCCTGGAACCTCGAGTACCGGCGCGTCGGCACCGGCGGCGGCTGGCCGGAGACGTTCGTGGACGTCGCGGCGGGCACCGACTGCCTCGTCGGGATCGACGCACCGCTCGACCTCGGGCGCGTCGGCGCGGTCGGGCACAGCGCGGGCGGCCACCTGGCGCTGTGGGCGGCCGCACGGCACCGCCTCCCCGAGGGCGCTCCGGGAGCGAGCCCGCGCGTGCGTCCTCGCGCAGTCGTCTCCCAGGCCGGCGTCGCCGACCTCCGGCTCGCGCTGGTGACACCGCCCTCCGACGAGCCGACGCGCGCGCTGCTCGGCGCGACGGGCCCGCTCGAGCTGGCCTCGCCGCGCGAGCTCGTCCCGCTCGGCCTCGAGCAGCTCGTCCTGCACGGCGAGCGCGACGAGACCGTCGCGCTCGAGATCTCGCGCTCGTACGCGTCCGCTGCGCAGGCGGCAGGCGATGCGTGCGAGCTGCGCATCCTCCCCGGGACCGGCCACTTCGAGCACATCGACCCCGGCTCGGAGGCGTGGCGGGCCGCGCGCGACTGGCTCGCCGGGCGCCTCAGGTGACCGCGAGGATCACGAAGTACGCCGTCGGCCCCGCCCAGAGGAGCGCGTCCAGGCGGTCGAGCATCCCCCCATGGCCGCCGAGCAGGCGACCGGAGTCCTTCACGCCGAGATCCCGCTTCACGGACGACTCGAAGAGGTCGCCGAGCACGCCGGCGACGGCCACCACGAAGCCGAAGAGCAGCATCTCAGGAATGCTCAGGAACTCGTCGCGGTCCTTGTAGAGCACGAGGAAGGACGTGATCACAGCTGCGACGAGCCCGCCTGCGAGCCCCTCCCAGGTCTTCCCCGGCGAGATCGACGGGGACATCTTGTGCCGCCCGAACGCCCGCCCGGTGAAGTAGGCGGCGGTGTCCGAGGCGAAGATCGTGAAGAGCACCGCCATGAGCGCCCAGAACCCGTGCTCCGGCCAGGCGCGGACGAGCAGCAGGAAGCCGATGCCCGCGCCGATCCACACGACGCCGAGCAGCGTCACGCCGAAGCTCGTCGTCGCCGACGTGCGGATGTCCGAGAGGCCGTAGAGGACGAAGGACACGACGAGCGTGGCGAGGATCCCAGCGACCATCCACTCGAACCCGCCGAGCTCCAGCCCGAGCAGCGCGAGCCCGAATCCGACGTAGCCCGCGAGCACGAGCGGCCGCAGGTCCTTCCCCATGGCGTACAGCTCGTGCAGGGCGATGAGCCCGCCGACGAAGCCGAGCGCGAACAGCCACCAGCCGCCGAGGTAGACGACCCCGATCACGGCCGGCAGCAGCACGGCCGCGACGAGCAGCCGCGAGACGAGCGAGCTCATCGGGCGCCGAACCTCCGGCCCCGGCTCGCGTACTCCGCGAGCGCCGCGCGCAGCCCGTCCTCCCCGAAGTCGGGCCAGAGCGTGTCCGTGAAGACCAGCTCCGAGTAGGCCGACTGCCAGAGCAGGAAGTTCGAGAGCCGCTGCTCGCCGGAGGTGCGGATGACGAGGTCGGGATCGGGGAGCTCGGGCGCGAGCAGGCGCCCCGCGATGGCCTGCTCGGTGACGTCCTCCGCGCGCACGCCGTCGGAGACTATGCGCCGGACCGCCTCGACGAGCTCGCTGCGGCTTCCGTAGTCGAACGCGATCCAGAGGTGCAGGCGCTCGTTCGAGGCGGTCTCGGCCTCGAGCGTCTCCATCTTCGCCCGCAGCTGCTCCGGGATGCGGTCGCGGCGGCCGACGAAACGCGTCCGCACGCCCTGCTCCGCGAGGTCCGGGAGCTCGCGGTCGATCGTCTCGCCGAGCAGCTCCATGATCGACTCGACCTCCTCCGGCGGCCGCGCCCAGTTCTCGGTCGAGAACGCGTACACCGAGAGCGACCGCACTCCGAGGTCGATCGCGGCCTCGACCGTGCGTCGCAGAGCCCGCGCGCCCTCGCGGTGACCCTCCGCCACGGGCAGCCCGCGCGCGGCGGCCCAGCGACCGTTGCCGTCCATGATGATCGCGACGCTTCGTGCCGCCGCGGGGTCGCCGCTCTCCGCGGTCACACCTCCATGATCTCCGCCTCTTTCACCTTCAAGAGGTCGTCGATCGCCTTCGTGTGCTCGTCGGTGACCTTCTGCACCTGCGTCTCCGCGCGCCGCTCCTCGTCGTCGCCGACCTCGCCGTTCGTGACGAGCTCGCGGAGGTGCTGGAGAACGTCGCGGCGGACGTTCCGGATCGCGACCTTCCCGTCCTCGGCGACCCGGCGCACGACCTTGACCAGCTCCTTGCGGCGCTCCTCGGTGAGCTGGGGGATCGGGAGGCGGATGACCTTGCCGTCGTTCGAGGGCGTGAGGCCGAGGTCGGACTCCTGGATCGCGCGCTCGATGGCCTTCATCGCGCCGGGGTCGAACGGCTGCACGGTGAGCAGGCGCGCCTCCGATGCGGAGATCGACGCGAGGCTCTTGAGCGGCGTCGGCGTGCCGTAGTAGTCGATCGAGATGCGGTCGAGGAGAGCAGGGGAGGCGCGTCCCGTCCGGATCGAGTTGAACTCGTTGTGCGTCGCCTCGATCGACTTGTCCATGCGCCTCGTCGCGTCAGCGAGGAAGTCCTCGATCGCTGCCATCTGCCCTCCTTCGTCAGTCGCTCGGTGTCGTGATGATCGTTCCCACCCGCTCACCGGCGGCGACGCGCCGGATGTTCCCGTCGGCCAGCTCGAAGACGTAGATCGGCAGCCGGTTGTCCATGCACAGCGAGAGCGCGGTCGTGTCCATCACCTTGAGGCCGCGCTCGATCGCCTCCAGGTGCGTCAGCTCGGGGATGAACCGGGCGTCCGGGTTCTCGCGCGGGTCGCCGTCGTACACGCCCTCCACGCCGTTCTTCGCCATCAGGATCGCCTCCGCGCCGATCTCGAGCGCGCGCAGCGCGGCGGCCGTGTCGGTGGTGAAGAACGGGTTCCCGGTGCCGGCCGCGAAGATCACGACGCGGCCCTTCTCCAGGTGCCGGATCGCGCGGCGGCGGATGTACGGCTCCGCGACCTCCGAGACCGCGATCGCCGACTGCACCCGCGTGTCGACGCCAGCACGCTCGAGCGCGTCCTGGAGCGTGAGCGCGTTGAGGAGCGTCGCGAGCATCCCCGCGTAGTCGGCGGTCGCGCGGTCCATGCCCTCGGCGGCCGCCGCCATCCCGCGGTAGATGTTCCCCGCGCCGACGACGATGCCCATGTCCGTGCCCGCCGCGCGCACGGCCGCGACCTCCTCGGCGATCGCGGCGACCGTGCGGGGATCGATCCCGTACCGGCGCTCGCCCATGAGCGCTTCCCCCGAGAGCTTGAGCAGCGTTCGGCGGAAGGCTCTCGGAGCCTCGGCGGCGGAGGCGGTCTCGCTCGCTTCCTCGGAGCGGACGCTCACGAGCCCGCGACGGAGACCCTGGTGAAGCGCACGATCGTGGCACCTTCCGCCTCGAGCGCCTTCGCGACGCTCAGCGAGGCGTCGTGGATCCACGCCTGCTCGGCGAGGACACCGCCCGGCGTGGCCGCGAAGAAGCGCTTGGCGAGCATGCCGTCCACGATCTTCTCACGCGCGGGCTCCGGCTTGGACTGCACCTCGTCGGAGTTGAGGAAGATCGAGCGCTCGGCCGCGACCACGTCCGCCGGGACGTCGCCCTTCGTCGCCCACTCCGGGGCCGCGAACGAGACGTGCATCGCGACCTGCCGCGCGAGCTCGGGCCTGCCGCCCTTCAGCTCGACGAGGACGCCGATCTTGTTCGCCGGCGGATGCGCATAGGCGCCCAGGACGTTGCCCTCCGGCGCCTCGTAGCGCTCGGCGCCCACGACGACGATGTTCTCGCCCAGCTTCGCGACGAGCTCGACCCGCTCGTCCTCGAACTGCTCGACGGCGGCCGGGCCGTCCGCGTGCACGGCCTTCAGCACGCGCTCGCAGAAGCTCTGGAACTCGTCGTTCTTCGACACGGGCTCGGTCTCGCAGCCGATGCCGGCAATCGAGCCGACGGCCCCGTCCAGCACGTACCCGACGAGCCCTTCGGTCGTCTCGCGGCCGGCGCGCTTGCCCGCCTGCGCCATGCCGCGCTCGCGGAGCAGCGTCCGCGCCGCCTCGAGGTCGCCGCCGCTCTCCTCGAGCGCGCGCTTGCAGTCCATCATCCCCGCCCCGGTGGCGTCGCGGAGCTCCTTCACGAGCGAGGCGCTGATCGTGGTGCTCACCGGGATGCCCCCTCCGCGGCCGTCGCCGCGGGCTCTGCCTCTGCGGCTGTCGCCGCAGGCTCCGGCTCGGCCGCCGGAGCCGGCTCGGGCGAGCCCTCACTGGTCGCCTCCGACTCGCTCTCCGCAGGCGGCTCGGGTGCAGGCTCCTGCGCGGACGCGGCCATCTCGGCCGGCGAGACCTTCGCCTGGCCGGCGGCGATGCCGTCCGCGACGACCTTCGCCACGAGGTTCGCCGAGCGGATCGCGTCGTCGTTCCCGGGGATCACGAAGTCGACCTCGTCGGGGTCGGCGTTCGTGTCCACGAGGCCGATGATCGGGATGCCGAGGCGGCGCGCCTCGCGCACCGCGAGCTGCTCGTTCTTGAGGTCGACGACGAAGACCGCATCCGGCTGCCGCTTCATGTCCGCGACGCCGCCGAGGTTCGCCTCCAGCTTCTCGAGCTCGCCGGTGAGCGCGATCCGCTCCTTGGACGGGAGCAGGTCGAGCTGGCCCTCGGTCTTCAGCCTTCGCAGGTCGTGGAGGTACGAGATCCGCTCGGAGATCGTGCGCCAGTTCGTGAGCAGCCCGCCGAGCCAGCGGTTGTTCACGTACGGCATGGAGACGCGCGACGCGTGCTCCTGCACGGCGTCCTGCGCCTGCTTCTTGGTGCCGACGAAGAGCATCGTGCCGCGCCGCTCGGCGAGGTTCCGCGCGAAGTCGTGCGCCTCCTCGAGCAGCTCGAGCGTCTTCGTGAGGTCGATGATGTAGATGCCACCGCGCTCGGAGAAGATGTAGCGGCGCATCTTCGGGTTCCAGCGTCGCGTCTGGTGGCCGAAGTGGACGCCGGCCTCCAGCAGCTCTCGCATGGTCACGACTGACACGGGCTCAGCCCCTTTCTGTCTGGTTTCGACTGGAGTTGCGCCGGCGGGCCGGGCGGAACCGCGCTCAGGGCGACGGCACCCCCGCCTCGGCTTGGTCGCCGGGTAGGTGGTACGACCGCGAGAGTCTAGCGGGCGCGGCCCGCACGCCGCGCATCGGCGAGGGCCGCGTCGAGATCGGGCGGGAGCGGCGACTCGAGGTCGAGCTCCTCGCCCGTGACCGGGTGCCGCAGGCGGAGGTGGTACGCGTGCAGGAACTGCCGCTCGAGGCCGAGGTCGCCCTTCACGCCGTACTGCGTGTCACCCGCGACCGGGAGGTCGATCGCGGCGAGGTGGACGCGGATCTGGTGCGTGCGACCGGTCTCGAGCCGCACGTCGAGGAGCGCGTGCTCGGGGAGGGTCTTGCGCAGCTCGAACCACGTGACCGCCGCGCGCGGCTCGTCCGTGTCGAGCGAGCGCCGGGTCGGGTCGCGGCGGTCGCGCCCAATCGGCGCGTCGATCCTTCCGGTGCGCGAGCGCGGGTGGCCACGGACGAGCGTCAGGTATCGGCGCTCGACCTCCCGCGCGCGGATCGCCTGCTGGAGCGCCGCGTGCGCCTCCTCCGAGCGCGCCACCAGCAGGAGCCCGGACGTGTCACGGTCGAGCCGATGGACGATCCCCGGCCGCTCGGGATCCTCCCCGCCCCGCGCACCGAGCGTCAGAAGCTGTCCGGCAAGCGTGCCCCCACGCGTCCCGGCTCCGGGATGCACCACGAGGCCGGCAGGCTTCTCGACGACGAGGAGGTGCTCGTCCTCGTGGGCGAGCCGGACGGTGACCGGCTCAGGCCGGAGGCCGGCCGGCTCCCTGGGGAGGTCGACTTCGACGGTCGAGCCCGCCGCGAGGCGATGGCTCTTCGGGAGCACCACGCCGTCCACGCGCACTGCGCCCCTCCCGAGCAGCCGCTCCGCCACGGCGCGCGACGCGATCTCCTCCCGGGCGGCGAGCGCGCGGTCGAGCCGCGCCCCCGCGTCGGCCTCAGCGACGCTGAAGCGAAGCGTCGCCATCGCGCGAGCCATGCATGCGGTCCGAGCGGTCGGCGAGCACCAGCGTGCCGAAGAGAACGGCGACGCCGACGACGATGAACGTGTCCGCGAGGTTGAACGCGGGCCAGGCGTCGAGATCGAGGAAGTCGGTGACCCTGCCGAGCCGGACCCGGTCGACGAGGTTGGCGATGCTCCCCCCGAGCACGAGGCCGAGGCCGACCGGGAGCGCCGGGTGCCGCTTCCCCGACCGCGCGAAGTACCACAGCATCAGTGCGACCGCGACGGCGGTGACCCCGATCACGATCGTCGTCCGGCTCGCGAAGAGCCCGAACGCGATCCCGGAGTTCTCGACGTGGTGGATCCGGAAGGGGCCCGCGAGCTCCACGCTCTCCCCGACCGCGAGCGTGCGCCCGACGACCTGCTTCGTCAGCTGGTCGGCGATGATCGCGGCGCACCCGACGACGACGAGCGCCAGCCACTGCACCGGACCGGCGCCGAGTGACCGCTCGGCCGCCGAGATCGCCTGGAGCGCATTCGCGGTCGAGCCGACGCGCACGTCGACCGGCTGCGCCTCAACCGTGCGCGCGGGCTCGCTCACAGGCGTTCCTGGGCGCGCTTGTCGTCGATGCACAGCGTCGCGTAGGGCACCGCCTCGAGGCGCTCGGCGGCGATCGGCTTGCCGCAGGCCGCGCAGATCCCGTACGTGCCGTCCTCGATCCGGCCGAGCGCCGCCTCGACCTCGGCGAGCAGGTTCTCGGCGTTCTCCTCGAGGCCCTCGTCCAGCTCGCGCATGAAGGTCTCGGTCGCACTGTCCGCGAGATGGTCGCCCTGGCCGATCGAGATGTCCCCGGACTCCTCGAGCAGCGAGCCCTCGTGATCCACGGCGGTGCGCGCCGACTCGAGGCGTTCGCGCTCGGCCTCCAGCTCCCGCTTGAAGTGGTCGAGATCGAGCGTCACGCGGCCGCTCCTAGACGCGCTTCGACCTCGGCGGCGGTCAGGCCTTGGACGGCGACCACCTTGTCGCGCGACGTGGCACCGCTGAGGATCGTCGTCGACGCGCGTGGCACACCGAGGGTGGCCGCGAGCAGCTCGCGGACGGCCTCGTTCGCCTTCCCGCTCTCGGGCGCAGCCGCCACCCGCACCTTCCAGGCCTCGCCGAACGGGCCGACGACCTCCGAGCGGGAGGCTCCGGGGCTCACGCGCAGCCGCAGGCGAGTGGTCGGGCCTTCCACGCCCGACAGGATATCGGCCTGGGGCTCGCTACCCGGCGACCTGGCGAATGCCTGCGTCGGCGTCGGCGTCGACCGGCTGCGGCCCGGCGGCCGGCTCCGCCGGCTTCTCGTCGGGCACGGGCTCCTGGCGAGGCCGCTCCTCGTCGACGAGCTCGAGCGCAGTCCGGAGCAGCGCCCGGATCCGGCGCACGTCCTCCTCGAGCCGCTGCTTCTCGGCGGCCATCTCACGCATGACGCGGCGACCCTCGGCGTGCGCCTCCTGGACGATGAGGTCCGACTCGCGACGCGCCTGCTCCTTCATGTCGTGCGCGGCACGCTCGGCGGAGACCAGCGTCGAGCGCAGGAGCGCCTCGAGCTCTCGATGTTTCGCAGCCTCGCCCTCGAGCTCGTCGAGCCGGTCGGTGAGGTCGGCGCGCTCGCGCCACACCTCTTCGAAGCTGTCGGCGATCTCGCCGAGGAGCTTGTCGACGGTGCTCTTCCGGTACCCGCGCAGCCACGACCGGTGGAGCTCCAGATGTCTGATCTCGACTGGGGTGAGCGGCATGTGACCTCCTTAGAGGAGCGCCCCGATCAGGGAGTTGAGCAGCCCGGCGGCGGCGATGAGGACGATGACGGCGATGATCGGCGACAGGTCGAGCGGCCCGAGCGGCGGCAAGAAGCGGAACAGGCGGAGATACGGGCGGACAACGTCGTTCAGGAACTCTTGCACAGCGGAGGCCGTCCTGGAGTACGGGATCCGAACCCACGACATCACCACCCACACCAAGATGAGCAGCACGTAGATGCCGACGAACGCGTTGACGAACGCCTGGAGCGTCGTCCCGGCGTCAGAGAGCAGAGCAGGTCCTCCGACGGCGACCATCGAGGCCGAGTTCGCCGTGGTGCAGACGTCTCCTTGAGCGTGCGCGGAGGACGCGGAACATAAAAACCGGTGTCAGACACCGGCCTTGTCAAGGGGTCTCTGCGCCGAGAGTGCAACGATCGCTCCACAGCGGCGCGGCACCGGCGCCTGGCCTGGAGCGGCTCGGGCCGATCTGGACATGTCCCATCGCGGTCCGGAGCTGGCAACGCCCGACCCCGGTGTCTGACACCGGTTCTCACCGGTTCTACCGGTTTCTCAGGTCTGGTTGTAGAAGCCGCCGCGCTCGAGCGCCCGCGCGCGCTCCTCGGCGGAGAGCTCGACGTTCCGCGGCGTCAGCAGGAACACCTTGTCGGCGACCCGCTGCATGCTCCCGTCGAGCGCGTACGTGAGGCCGCTGGAGAAGTCGATCAGCCGCTTCGACAGATCCGTCTCCGCGCCCTGGAGGTTGACGATCACCGGGATCTGCGCCTTGAAGCGGTCGGCAATCTGCTGTGCGTCGTTGAAGCTTCGCGGGACGACGAGGTGCACCTTCGCGGGCGGTCCGCTGTCGACACTGCGGAGGCGCGGCCGCGGCTCACGCGCCGCGGAGCGGCGAGAGGTGACGGGGACGGCCTGCTCCGCGCTCCACTCCTCCTCCTCGGGTGCGCTCGGCAGCCGCCTGACGTTCTGCCGACGGTCGCGGCGCCGGTAGCTGTCCTCGACGTGCTCGTCCATCAGGTAGCCGTCCTCGTCCCACTCCTCCTCCTCGGCAATGCCGAAGTAGACGAGCGTGCGGCTCCAGAGCTCACCCAGTCCCATGCCTCCGATCTTAGTGGGTGGCCCCTACGGGCAACTCACCTCGCTAGACCCGGAAAGGCACACGATCACGCAGCACGCGCTGCGCCGAACAGCAGCTCGCCGACGCGGATGAGGGTCGCGCCCTCCTCGACCGCCACGCGGTAGTCCTGCGACGTGCCCATGCTCAGATCGGCGAGGCCGTGCTCCAGCGCGAGCTCGCGGAGTCGCCGGAAGTACGGGCGCGAAGCCTCCGGGTCGCTCGTCAGCGGTGGCATGGTCATCAGCCCCCGGACGTTCGCGTACCGCTCGACGAAGCCGGCGATCTCCTCCGGCGCGACACCGGACTTCGACTCCTCGCCCGAGAGGCTCACCTCTAGGAGCGCGGGTATGGTCAGGCGGCGCGCCGCGGAGTCCGTCGACAGCGAGTGCACGAGCTCGCACGCCTCGTTCACGACCTTCGCCTTGTTCGACTGGAGGTGGCCGATGAAGTGCCAGCGGAACGCGTCGCCGTGCCGCGCCTGCTTCGCGACGAGGTCCTGCGCGCGGTTCTCGCCCACGACCTCGATCCCCGCCTCCGCGAGCCCCGCCATCTCCCCGAGCGAGACGTACTTCGTCGCCACGACCACCGTGACGCCCTCCCCCACCTCCTCGCGGAGCCGCGCGTAGCGCTCGGCGATCTCGGCCGGGGCCACGATGCTCATGCGTCCGCCGCGAGCAGCTCGCGCGCCGCCTCGAGCTCCGACTCGCGGCCGTCGAGCTCCCCGTTCAGCTTGCGGCGGCGGAGCTCGTCGAGCACCTCGCCGACGCGCGGAGACTCCTCGAGGCCGAGCTCCGCGAGCTCGGCGCCGCCGATCTCGAGCCGGACGGCGCGCAGGCGCGTGAAGTAGTCGCGAAGCTCCGGGCGGTCCTCCCGGGCGAGGGCGAGGAGCGGCGCGTCGGGAGCGAGGGCGTCCGCGAGCGCGGCGACGTCGGCGGGCGCGAGCGCCTCGACCCGGAGGCGCTCCACGATCCGCTCCGAGACCGCGATCGCGCCCGCGATGAGGTTCGCCTCGCGACGGCGAACCTTGAGCCGCTCCAGCCAGTCGTACGTCTCCTCCGGCGTCAGGTCGCGGCCGAGGACGGCGAGGCCCAGGCGCCACCCCGGCACCTCGACGCCGAGCTCGTCACGTAGGGCGACCGCGCGCTCGAACAGCTCCGCCGCCTCCTCGTCCGCCCGCAGCCGCGGGTGCACAGCCCGGTCGGCGCCGAGGTCCCCGAGGCGCCTGATCCCGCCCGCCGCGCCTGGCTCCTCGAGCAACGTCACGAGCTCGTCCCGCAGCCGCGCGGACGACAGGTCGCCGACGAGCCCCATGTCGATCGTGCCGCGCGCGAGCCGGGCCGTGTGCTCCTCGAAGCGGAACCCGTAGCGCGCCTCATAGCGGATCCCGCGGAAGATCCGCGTCGGGTCGTCGATGAACGAGAGGTTGTGGAGGACGCGGAGGACGCCTGCGTCGAGGTCCGCGCGCCCGCCGAACGGGTCGACGAGCCGCCCGAAGTCGGACGGCTTCAACGACACGGCCATCGCGTTCATCGTGAAGTCGCGGCGGAAGAGATCCTCGCGCAGGCTCGCCCGCTCGACCGTGGGGAGCGCGGCCGGCGCGTCGTAGAGCTCGGTGCGCGTGGTCACGACGTCGACGCGCTCGTCGTCGCCGTACGAGACGACCGCGGTCCCGAACCGCTCGTGCGGCGTCGCGCGGCCGCCGAGCGCATCGGCGAGCGCACGCCCGAACTCGATCGCGTCGCCCTCGATCGCGATATCGACGTCGAAGCTCTCCTCGCCGAGGAGGATGTCGCGGACGGTGCCGCCGACGAGGTAGACGCCGTCCGCGCGGTCGCCCAGCGCGGCGACGGCGTCGAACAGTGGCCGGAGCGGCTCGACGGCCGAGAGCTGGCCCGCGAGGCTCTCGACGGGCCGGCGCTCGACCGGCTCTGCGCCCTCGAGTGCGCGCCGCAGACCGGCGCGCGCGACGACGCCCACGAGCTCGCCGTCGCGGACGATCGCCACTCGCCCGTCCTGCGCGCTCGTCACGAGCATCTGAAGCTCGGGCAGCGTCGCATCCTCGGCTGCGGTCACGACCCGCCCGCTCATGATCCCGCGCACCGGCGCGTGCCCGAGGCCGTGGCCGACGGCCTTGTCGAGATCCTCCCTCGCGACGGCGCCCACCACACGGTCTCCGTCGACGACGAACACGCCGCTCTGCTTGTGCCGCTGGCAGAGGGCCATGGCCTGGCGGACGTCGGTGTCCGGGCTCACGGAGCGGGCGGGCGTGGACATGACGTCCCGCGCGTGGAGCCCGTCGGCGGCGGCCTGCTCCTCGAGCGCGGCGAGCGCGCGCCGCCGCGCCTCGGCAAGGCTCGTGCGCGCGATCGCGGAGGCGGCCTGCGCGTGCCCTCCCCCGCCGAGCGCGGCTGCGACGGCTGCGGAGTCGACGCCGTCGGTACGGCTCCGCACCACCGCGAACACGCGCTCGTCCATCTCCACGAGCAGCACGAGGGCACGAGCGTCCGTGAGGTCGACGATCTTGTGCGCGAGGTTGGACACCCCCTCGACGTACTCCGGCCAGGAGAGGGCGGCCACGAGCACCTCCTCCCCGGCCGCGTCCACGGGCTCGAGCGCGTCCATGAGCGCGTCGAGGAGGTCGCGCTCGGCCGCCGAGAGCGGCATGTGCAGGAACGACGAGACGAGATCCTGGCGCGCGCCGTGGCGAAGGCACCACGCGAGCGCATCGGCGTCGCGCTGGGTGGTCGTCGGGTAGGTGAGCGAGCCCGTGTCCTCGTGGATCCCGAGGGCGAAGGCCGTCGCCTCGAGCGCGGTCGGCGCGATCTCGCGCTCGGCGAGGATCCCGACCAGGGTCGTCGTGAGCGCGCCGTCCGCCGAGAGCACGGCCGCCTCCGGGTCGACCCAGTCGGGAACGCCCGAGTCGCCGTGGTGGTCGAAGAGGACCTTGGCGACGGACGGGTCGAGCGCGACCGGCTCGAGCTCGCCGAGCCGCGACGCGCTCGCCGTCTCGACGACGATGAGCCGCTCGATCGCCTCGAGCTCGAGGCGGTGCGCATCGACGACGAAGTCGAGCTCGTCCGCGTACAGGCGGTAGAAGTCGCGCACGTTCCGGTTCAGCGCACCGACCGCGACGACCGCGTTCGGGTACAGGTGCCGCGCCGCGAGCATCGCGGCGAACGCGTCGAAGTCGGTGTTCCCGTGCGTGGCGATGACCTCAGGGGCGCGCATGGCCCTCATTCTGCCCCCGCCTGCTGCTCCGTCCTCCTCGGACACGGCCGAGAGAGCACCTAGTTACACGTTGCAACCTGGCGTCGAGCCGCGGTGCGCGGTCGGCCGTCGATACCAAATCGCCCTCTGCGTGGGCGACCGCCCTCGGGCGAGGCAGCGCCGCGGGCCCAAGTTACACGTTGTAACTCGGGCTCAGGGGCATCGAGCCGGGGCGCGTCAGAACGCCTCCGGTGCGAGGGCGATGCGGTAGCGCACCTCGCGGACGGTGGTGCCGAGCCACTCCTCCTCCTTGACACCGCCGTCGGCGTGCCAGCCGCAGCGCTCGTAGAACAGCCGCGCCCGTGGGTTGTTCTCGATCACCCACAGGATCGCCTCCGGGAAGCCCTCCGCGCGCAGCCGCGCGAGCGTCTCGGCCATCAGCGCCTGCCCAGCCCCGCGACCCCACGCCTCCGGCCGGACGTAGATCGCGAACAGCTCCCCGAGCCCGGCGACGTCCTCCTCGCGGACCGCGCCGAGCTGTGCGAAACCGACGACCTCGCCACCCACCTCGGCGACCAGCGTGTGCATGTGCGGGTAGGGCTCCTCGACCGCCCGCGTCCACCAGTCGAGCCCCGTCTCCGGCGTGAGGCCCATGAGCGCCTCGGCCGGGAAGACGTGCGCATAGGCGTGCTGCCACGACAGCACACGGGCCCGCGCAATCGCGGCCGGGTCGTTCAGCGTCGCGTCCCGGACGAGAACGGCGTCAGACGTGCGCGATCCCCTCGATCTCGACGCGGCCGCCGACCGGAAGCTGGGCGATCCCGATCGTCGAGCGGGCGGGCGGTTGGTCTCCCACGTGGCGCGCGTAGACCTCGTTCATGCCGCCGAAGTCGGCGAGGTCGACGAGGAAGACCGTCGTCTTCAGGAGCTTGTCCAGGCTGCTCCCGGCGGCCTCGAGGATCGCGCCGAGGTTCCGCATCGCCTGCTCGGTCTGCTCCGCGATCCCGGGCCCGACGAGCTCGTTCGTCTCGAGGGAGACGCCCAGCTGCCCGGCGACGAACACGAGGTCGCCGAGGCGGATCGCCTGGTTGTACGGCGCGCCGCCGAACGGGCCGGGCGCCGTGTCGGTCTTGATCACCTCTTTCTCGGCCACGGGGGCTCCTTTCCCTGGTTGTCAGGCGCAGGCGTCGGCGAGCGCGGCGCCCAGCGCCTTGAAGATGGCCTCGAGGACGTGCTGCGAGTCCTCGCCCTCGAACAGCCGGACGTGGATCGTCAGGCCCGCGGTGCCCGCGAGCTCCTCGAGGAACGCGGCGGCGAGGTCCTTGCGCAGGCCGCCGGCGCGCGTCGACGTGAGGTCGGCGTTCGAGGCGACGAGCGGTGCCCCGGAAGCCTCGACGACGACCATCGCGAGCGCCTCGTCCGCGGCGACGATGCCGACGCCGCGACCCGGCGCGTCCTCCGCGCCGAGCAGTGGGCGGAGCGCCTCCCCGAGCGCCGCCCCGGCGGCGGCGACCTCCGACTCGGGCTCGTCGGGCGCGATCTCGAGTTGGAGCTCGAAGCGTCCCGCCCGGGCGAGCTCCAGGAGCAGGTGGTCGAGGACGGCCACCCCGGTCGCCACGCTGCTCTCGCCTCCTCGGGCGAGCGTGACGGCGGCAGCGCCCTCGCGGGTCAGCGCTCGACCCTCTCGATCGCCGCGCCGAGGGAGCGCAGCCGCTCGTCGATCCGCTCGTACCCGCGGTCGATCTGACCGATGTTCCCGATCGTCGACTCGCCCTCCGCGCACAGCGCGGCGATGAGCATGGCCATGCCGGCGCGGATGTCCGGGCTCTCGAGCCGCTGCCCGTAGAGCTGCGCCGGCCCGGTGACGACGGCGCGGTGCGGGTCGCAGACGATGATGCGCGCTCCCATCGAGACGAGCTTGTCCACGAAGACGAGCCGGCCCTCGAACATCTTCTCGAACACGAGGATCGTCCCGTGGCACTGCGTCGCGCACGTCAGCGCGATCGAGGTCAGGTCGGTGGGGAACGCCGGCCAGACGCCGCTCTCGATCTTGGGGATCTGGCCGCCGAGGTCATCGACGACGCGCAGATCCTGCTCGGGCGTGACCCGCAGCGTGCGGCCCTCGACGTCCAGGCGGATGCCGAGCTTCCGGAACGCGGGCAGGATCCCGACCAGGTCGTCGGCCTCGACGTCCTCGATCGTGAGATCCCCGCCTGTGAGCGCGGCGAGCGCCGCGAAGCTCGCGACCTCGATGTGCTCCGGCCCGATCCGGTGCTCGCCGCCGCCGAGCTCGTCGACGCCGCGGATGCGCACGACGTTCGACCCGATCCCCTCGATGTCGGCGCCGAGCCGGGTCAGGAAGCGGCACAGGTCCTGGATGTGCGGCTCGCATGCCGCGTGCACGACCGAGGTCTCCCCCTCGGCCAGAACCGCCGCCATGATCGCGCTCTCCGTCCCCGAGACCGACGCCTCGTCGAGGTAGACGCGCGTCCCGCGCAGGCCGTCCGTCTGCATCTCGTAGGCGCCGTTCAGCTCGACCTCCACGCCGAGCTCCTGGAAGGCGTGGATGTGCGTGTCGAGGCGACGGCGCCCGATGACGTCGCCCCCGGGCGGGGGGACGGTGACGCGCCCGAAGCGCGCGAGCAGCGGCCCGGCGAGCAGGAACGACGCGCGGATCTCCCGCGAGAGGAGCGGGTCGAGGCTCGTCCGCGACATCCCGGCTGCGTCGACGCGGACGTCGTTCGGGCCCGTCCACTCGATGTCGGCGCCGAGGTCTGCAATCAGCTCCACCATCGTCTCGACGTCGCGGATCCGCGGCACGTTCGAGAGCCGGACCTCGCCTGAGGCCATCACGCTGGCGGCGAGGATCGGGAGCGCCCCGTTCTTGTTGCCGGAGGCCGTGACGGTGCCGGAGAGCGGGCGGCCTCCCTCGATGACGAACGACTGCATGGCGCGGGGAATCGTAGAGGCCGGGGACACGAGAGTAGGAACGGGCGTCAGGAGAGATGCTCGATCGCGAGCGTGGGAACGCCGTTCGCGAGCGGCAGCCCGAGGATCTGCGCGTAGAACGAGAGCTCCGCCTCCAGCGCCGTGACGATCGTCTCCGCCCGCCGGAACCCGTGGCCCTCCCCCTCGAAGAGGAGGTACGCGTGCGGGATCCCACGCTCGCGCAGCGCGCCGACGATGAGCTCCGCCTGCGTGGGCGGCACGATCTTGTCGTCGACGCCCTGGAGCACGAGCATCGGCGTCGAGATCCGGTCGACGAAGTGGATCGGGCTCCGTTCGCGGTACAGCTCCGCGGCCTCGGGGTACGGCCCGACGAGCGTGTGCTCGTACTCGAGCTCGAACTTGTGCGTCTCGCCGCCGCCGAACTGCTCGAGGTCGGCGATCCCGAAGTACGCGGCGCCGGCGGCGAACTCGTCGGTGAACGTGAGCGCGCAGATCGTCGTGTAGCCGCCGGCGGAGCCGCCGCGGATGAGCAGCCGCGCGGGATCGGCCTCGCCGAGCGCGACGAGGTGGCGGGCGGCGTGCACGCAGTCCCGGAGGTCGACGACGCCCCACTGCCCGTTGAGCCGCTCCCGGTACGCGCGGCCGTAGCCGGTGGAGCCGCCGTAGTTCACGTCCACGACGCCGAAGCCGCGGCTCGTCCAGAACTGGGTCTCGAGGTCGAAGATCGGGCTCGCGTGCCCAGTCGGGCCGCCGTGGCTCGACACGATCAGCGGCGGCGCCTCGTGCCCCGGCCCCTCGTGCTCGGGATTCACCGGAGGGTAGAAGAGCGCGTGCGCGGTGAGACCCCCGTCGGTCGCGAACTCGAGTGTGCGCGGGACGGAGAAGTAGGCCTCGTCGACCGGCACCTGGGCGCTCGCGCGCAGCACCTGCGTCGAGCCGTCGGCGAGCTCGTGGAGCGCAACCTGCGTCGGGATGGTGGCGGAGCCCGCGACGAGCAGGACGCGCGAGCCTTCCGCGCTCACGTACGGCCCGCCTCGGAGCGCGTCGTGCTCGAGCGCGAGCGGCTCGAGCGCACCGGTGCCGGGGTCGAGGACGGCGAAGCGCGTGCGTCCGCCCTGCTCGTAGCAGCAGACGATGCGGCCGTCGCCGAGCACGTCCCAGGAGCGCATCCCGAAGACCCAGGCCGGGTACCCGAACTCCGCCTCCGCCGCGTGCAGGACGTCCCGCTCCTCGCCGCGTATCCGCTCGAGGTTCCACCAGCCGCTGCGGTCGCTCGCGAAGACGAGATCGCCCGCGGGAGTCCAGTCCGGCTGCCAGATCGCCTCCTCGCCGTCGTGCCCGGCCACGAGCTCCGGGTCGCCGAGCGTGCCGTCGCCCGCGAGCTCGGCGACGAACAGCTCGCAGCCGTCCCACGGCATCCACGGCAGATCCCACGCGAGAAACGAGAGCGTCCGCCCGCCCGGTGAGATCCGGGGGCTGGAGTAGAAGTCGCGCCCGCGCGCGACGATCCTCGGCTCCGCCGAGCCGTCAGTCGGCACGGCCACGAGCTCGTTGACGACGGCGCGCGAGCCGTCGCCCTCGTGCCGCTCGCGGACACCGATCCAGAGCGCGCCGTCCGGCGTCACTCGCCCGTCCGCGTACCGGTGGCGGGAGCCCGTCACGTCGGGCGTGATCGGGACGGGCTCGCCGCCGGGCTCGACCCGGTACAGGCGCTGATCCGCGAAGTTGGAGCAGAACGCCGTCCCCGCGTGGAGCGTGAACGCGCCGCCGCCGTACTCGTGCACCATCGTCCGCACGTTGAAGCCGTCCGGCGTCACCTCCTCCGGCGCGCCGCCCGGCTCCGCCCTCATGAGCACGACGCGACCGCTCTCCGCGGGGCGGCCCTCGAGCCACCACGCGGTCCCGTTCTCGAGCCAGGCTCCGGAGAGCCGCGTGCCGGCGCGCGCGACCAGCTCGGCCGAGATGGGCGAGCTCCAGGCCCCGTACGGAGCAACGGTGGGTTGGCGAGAGGCGAGATCCAACGGCGGCGGCGGTATCGTACTCGCCCGTGCGGCCTACCCGGGAGCAGGCGTGGGAGACCCTCACGCGATACACCAAGAGCGAGGCGCTGCTGCGGCACGCGCTCGCCGTCGAGGCCTCGGTCGGCTGGTATGCGCGGCACTACGGCGAGGACGAAGGCTTCTGGCGCGCGACCGCCCTGCTCCACGACTTCGACTACGAGATCCACCCCACGCTCGACAAGCACCCGCAGGACGGAGCGCCGATCCTGCGCGAGGAGGGCTACCCGGAGGAGCTGATCGAGGCGGTGCTCTCGCACGCCGAGCACCTCGCCATGCCGCGGGACACCCAGCTCAAGAAGACGCTGTTCGCGTGCGACGAGCTCTCCGGCTTCGTGCACGCGTGCGGGCTCGTGCGGCCGACCGGCCTCGACGGGCTGGAGCCGAAGTCGGTGAAGAAGAAGCTCAAGCAGCCGTCGTTCGCCGCGGGCGTGCACCGCGACGAGGTGTACGCGGGCGCGGAGCTCCTCGGGCTCGAGCTGGACGAGCACATCCGGAACGTCGTCGCAGCGCTGCAGCCCATCGCCGGCGAGCTCGGGCTCCGGACCTCGGCCGACGCCCCGGCGTAGCCCTAGCCTCTACCCCCAGATCAGCCAGCCGACGAAGATCCCGCCGGCGAACCAGGCGAGACCGCCGAGGATCCCGTACAGCGCGGTGCGGCTCACGGCTCGATCCTACGGCGTCCAGCGACCGGCGGCCAGCCGCTCGACGCCGCGCGGGTACGAGAGCACGTCCGTCGAGTCCACCCACTGGTCGATCGCGCCGACGAGCGGGAGCGCACGCAGGCGCTCGTCGGTGACGCGCTCCAGGCACGCGTCGACGAAGCGCGCCGAGCCGAGGACGCGAAAGGGGCGCTCGTGGAACCAGCCGGGCTCCTCGCCGACGGGCGCCGTGACCCCGGCCGCGTTGTGGAGCCGGGCGACCGCGATCAGCGCGTCGATCAGCGCCTCCTCGCGGTCGGGGTAGGTGTCGGCGGCAAGAGCAGCCTCGAGCGGCGGCCCCACCGTCGTGGACGCGTCCAACAGCCGGAACGCCGAGCCGAGCCACTTCGCGTACGGCGCGTAGCGGCGCTCGAGCAGGAAGCAGAGCCGCATGGCGTCGCGCGCGAGGCGCGCGGCGAGAGTCCGCGAGCCGAGGTCGTCTCCCACCTCGGCGGTGCGCCCGACGAACGGCTCCTCCTGGTCGATTCGCCGCCACTGGCACGCGAGCAGCCAGACCCACACGTCGTCCGGGTACCAGGCGAGCGCGTCCCGCATCCGTGCGAGCCGGCCGCCAGGGTCGTGGACGACGGAGCCTGCGGTCGCCTCGAGGAGGAGCTGCTGCGGCGTCGCGAGCCAGCTCTCGAGGGCGATCTCCGAGAGCGGGTCGAAGCCGAGGCGCTCGTGCGTGAAGGAGTCGAGCGTCGCCACCTCGACGTGGTGCGAGACGGGGACGTCGTCCCAGCCGAAGCGCGTCGGCCAGCCGCGGAAGGCGTCCGGGAGGCCGTCGCCGACGACGTTCCGCGTCCGCTCGACGTCGGCCTCGGCGACGAAGACCTGCATCCGCGGCCCCCAGCCGTGGTCGGTCGAGCGCTCGTCGTCGAAGCCGAGGACGTCCGAGCCCCAGCCGAGGAGCGCCGCGGCGTGCTCGATCTCTCCGAGCAGCGGCCCGACGGCCTCGTCGTAGAAGGCGCGCGAGAGCTCGCGGCCGGGGACGAACTCAGGAGTGGGCGTCGACGAGCTCCAGGGTGCGGCGCCAGGCGTCCGCGGACGCCTCGGCGAATTCCTCCTGCTTGCGGTCGAAGAAGCTGTGCGGCGCGCCGGGGTAGACGACGACCTCGTGCTCGACGCCGGCGGCGGCGAGCGCCTGCTCGAACGCGTTCACGTCCTCGAGCGGGATCCCGGGATCGTCGCCGCCCATGAGCGCGAGGACCGGCGCGGTGATCTCCGCAGCGCGGGCAGTCGGCCCGGGCGAGCCGTCGCGGCCGAGGCCCGGGCGTCCGTAGAAGCCGACGGCGCCCGCAAGCCCGTGTCCCGAGGCCGCCGCGAGCCAGGAGTGGCGACCGCCGAAGCAGAACCCGACCGTGAAGACCGCGGTCGCGCCGCGCCCGCGCAGGTGCGCGACGCAGGCTGCGACGTCCGCCTGCACGCCCTCGCTCGTCGTCTGCTCGACGTGCGGCATGTACTCGAACTCGTCGCCGCGCTTCTCGGCGCCGGCCGTGCGGCCGAAGTAGTCGAACGCGATCGCCGTGTGGCCTCGCTCCGCGAAGCGCAGCGCCAGTTCCTCGTAGAAGCGGTAGAGGCCGCGGATGTCCGGGAGGATCACGATGCCGGTCGCCGCAGGCTCGTCCGGCGTGGCGGCGAACGCGGCGAAGCGGGTGCCGTCCGCGCCCTCGAGCACGAGGTCGTCGTGCGAGACGGCGGCACCCGAGATCGGCGTGACCGGCGGTGAGGAGTCGAGGTCGAAGCACATGCCTCGACCCTACAACGACTTCACCAGGCGCTCGAGGTCGCCGTCGCTCGTCCACCAGCCGACCGACGCGCGGACGAGCCCGCGGCCGGGGAGGTCGCGGACGATGACGCCTGCCTCGGCGAGCCGGGCGACGGCGGCGGCCGACTCGTCCGCGGGCACGCGCCACGAGACGAGTGTCGCGCGCTCGTCCGGGACGACGACGTCCGCGCCGGCCTCGCGCAGCAGCTCGCGGCAGCGCTCGGCCGTCGCGGCGGCCCGCTCGAAACGCCACTCGGGAAGCGCGGCGATCGCGGCGAGGAGCCCGGCCACGTGCTCGGGCGGCGTCAGGTTCGGGTCGAAGCGGCGCGCGCCCTCCTTCGGCTCGAACGTCCCGTCGGGGTCGTGCGCTTGCTGGGAGAGGTAGCTCGGGTGCCCGACCCTCAGGCCTTCCGGGTCGGCGACGACGAGCGCCCCCGTCCCGGTCGGCCCGCAGAGCCACTTCTGCCCAGAGACCGTGTAGAAGTCGAGCCCCACGGCGTCGACCGGGATCGCCCCGGCCGACTGGGCGCCGTCGACGAGGATCGGGAGCCCGGTGGCGGCCTTCAGCTCGTGAACCGGGAGCACCTGCCCCGTCGTCCAGAGGACGTGCGAGAGCGCGAGCAGCTTCGTCCGCGGCGTGACGGCGGCGACGATGCGCTCCGGGTCGGGCTCGATCGCGAGGACGCGCGCGCCCGACGCGTGCAGCGGCCCGAGGAGGCCGAAGTGCTCGTCGGTCGTCGTGATCACCTCGTCGCCGGGCCCGAGCTCGAGCCCGTGGAGGACGATGTTGCAGCCGTCGGTCGTGGAGGCGGTGATGGCGACCTGCTCGACGTCGGCACCGACGAGGCCGGCGAGCGCCGCGCGAAGCTCCTCGCGCGCCGCGACGATCCGCTCGAACGCCGTGAAGCTTCCGCGGCCCTCGCGCAGGCCGCGCTCCTCCTCCTCGACGATCGCGTCGAGCGTGCCGCGCGCGAGCGGCCCGACACTGCCCGCCTGGAGGTAGACGAAGCGCTCGAGGACGGGGAACCGGGCGCGGGCCTCCTCGAAGGTCACGCGCGGGATTCTGACGCCGCCGGCGCGCGCTCAGGCCTCGAACCGCCGCGACCAGCCCCGAACCGCCCCCAACCGCCCCCAACCGCCCCCAGGGGCACTCCCGTGTCCCTGAAGTCACGCTATCGAGGAACGGCTCACGCGTGGGTCACGGCTTCGCGCCAATTCGGTGCCATCTGCACGCGCCGGTCGGCGGGGGCGCCCATCGGCGCGGCCGCTCCCGGCCGACCTCGGGTGCAGCCTCGCCTAACGTTCGCGCCGATGCGCGTGACCGTCGTCGACCCGCCCGCGTACACCCCGCCGTACTGTCGCTCGCTTGCCGCCGCGCTCGCCGCGGCCGGGGCGGACGTCGAGCTCGTGACCTCGCGTTTCCGGTTCGGCGAGGTGACAGCGCCGGTCGGCTATCGCGCGAGCGAGTGGTTCTACCCGGTGTCGTCGCGCATGGGCTCGACACGGCTGCGACTGGCGGTGAAGGCGCTCGAGCACCCGGTCGGGGCGGCACGGCTCGCGCTCGCGAAGCCGGACGTGCTGCACGTGCAGTGGTTCGGCGCGCCCGAGCTCGACCGCTGGCTCTTCCGGCCGCGCTCGCCCGTCGTCTTCACCGCGCACGACATCGTCCCGCGGCGCACCGCATCGAAGACCGGGCTCTGGCGTGCGCTCTTCGACCGCTGCGACCGGGTGGTCGTGCACTCGGAGCGCGGACGTGGGCAGCTCGTGGCGTTCGGCGTGTCGGCGGAGAAGATCGGAGTGATCCCGCATCCCGTGTTCCGATCGGAGATCGACCGCCGTGACGACGGGCGGACGGCGCTCTTCCATGGGCTCATCCGGCCGTACAAGGGGATCGAGGATGCGGTCGAGGCGGTGCTGCGGGTGGACGGCGCGCGGCTGCTCGTCGCAGGTGACCCGCGCGTGCCGCTCGACGAGGTCCGGCGCAGGGCCGGCGACCGGGCGGAGTGGCGGCTCGGCTTCCTCCCGCGCGAGGAGATGCGGCGGACGCTCTCCGAGGGCACGGTCTCGCTGTTCCCGTACAAGCCCGAAATCGACCTCTCGGGAGCGCTCCTCCAGTCGCTGGGCGCGGGGATCCCCGCGATCGTCTACGACATCGGCGGGCTCGGGGAGACGGTCGGGCGGTTCGGCGCGGGCGCCGTGGTGGAGCCGGGCGACGTCGAGGGCATGGCGGCGGCGCTCGAGCGGCTGCTCTCCGACCCGGACGCGCTCACCGCCGCGCGGGCGGGCGCCGAGCGGGCGCGCGAGGAGCTGACGTGGGAGGCCTCGGCCGAGGCACACCTCGCCGTCTACCGGGAGCTCGCGTGATCCTTCGCCGGCGCAGCCGCTTCGACCACCTCGTCGCGCGCCAGCTCGACCTCTTCGCGGAGGACGAGGTGCAGCTGCTCGAGGAGGCGTGGGAGGCGGACGCAGCGTGGACACGGGCGTCCGCAGACGAGACCGAGGAGCTCTACGGCGACTACCAGCTCGTCGTGGACGCCGTCGGCGAGCGGCTGTACGACATCCGCGAGGCGTACGCGGCGACGCTCGACGCTCGCGCCGGGGCCGAGTACCGCACGGCCTTCAACCGCGGGGCGTTGAAGCGCTTCCGGCGCCTGGCCGCTTTCCTCGAGGACGGCTGACGCTCCGCGGCCGGGCTCGACGCAGGCGGACATGTCCCGACACGACTCCCCTCGATCATGCAGATGCTGTCAACTCGCGCACCGCGAACCGTTCCTGCGCCGACAGCATGTAGACACCGGTGTCTGACACCGATTTTCCGCGAGGAGACCACCTCGACGCTCAGCCCACCGTCACCTCGACCGGCGCGTGGTCGGAGAGGACGCGCCCGTCCCGCACCCTCCGCTCGACGGGCCACGTCACCGCCTCCGACACGGGCGCACCGCGCACGAGCACGTGGTCGATACCGCCGGCCGGCTCGCTGTAGCCCGCGAGGTGGAACTCGTCGAGGTTGAAGTCGCCCGCGAGCACGACGGCGTCGCCCTCGCGCGCATGCGACTCCGCAAACTCGAGCGCGCGGTCGACCTCGACGAGCGCGGCCGCGGCCGTCGTCGACGCGTGCAGGTTCGCGACCACGAAGCGCCCGTCCACGCGCACCGCCTGGACGGCACGAGGCTCGTGCCCGGGATCGCTGATCCGCCGCGCTCCGAGGTTCTCCGTCTCGAGCCCGGGCGCGACGAGGATCGCGTTCGCCTGTCCCACGAATGCCGAGCGGAAGAAGCCGTGGTGCAGCCGTGTCAGCCACACGCCGAGCCGCCCCGGCACCCGTGGCTGTCGCGCCACGGCGGGAAAGGCCTGCATCCCGCTCCACTCGTCCAGCCGCTCGACGCCCCAGACGGGGAGCTCCTGAAGGCACACGACCGCGGCGCCCTCGCCGACGACGTCGACCATCTCCTGGAGGTAGGCATGCCGGCCCGGCGGGAACGTGTTCCCGTGGAAGACGTTCCAGGTGCGGACGACGAGCGCCACTGCCTGCAGATCGTACGAGTGTCAGCGGCGCCCGAAGGAGTGCGGGCGCGGGAGCGACGCCCACACCGTGTCGTTCTCCGCGACCTCGCGCGCGAGCGGGCCGAGCGACTCGACCTCGGCGACGACGACGTTGCGGTTCTCCCCCACGCGCTCGTAGCGGCCGCGCGCGAGGACGAGCGGCTCGGCGCGCACGGTAGCGCGGTGGCGATCGTAGATCTCCGACGGGACGATGAGGTTCACCTGGCCGTGCTCGTCCTCGAGGAGCATGAAGACGATCCCCTTCGCCGTCGACGGGCGCTGGCGGGCGACCGTCATCCCCGCGAACGCGACGCTGCGGCCGTGCGGCTGCTCGTGCAGCTCCCGGCTCGACAGCGTCCCCGGCGGGAGGTGCGGGCGCAGGAGCTCGAGCGGGTGCGTGCCGACCGACATGCCCGTGACGCGGTAGTCCGCGAGCATCCGCTCCCAGCGCGTGAGGTCGCGGAGCTCCGGGGTCTCGGCGGTCGGGTCGAGCGAGAGCGGGAGCTGCTTCGCGCGGCCCTCGGTGCCGGGGACGGTCTGCGGGCGCAGCGCGAGCCCGAGCTCCCAGAGCAGGTCGCGCCGTTTCCTCCCGAAGCCGTCGCACGCGCCGCCGTTCACCAGCGCCTCGAGCCCGTCTCGCGACAGCGGCGCGCGACGCGCGAGGTCGCCGACGCCCGAGAACGGCCCGTTCTCCTCGCGCTCCGCCACTAACCCGACTGCGTCTTCCTTCGCGATCGAGGAGACGTACAAGAGGCCGACGCGGACGGCATCCCCCTCCATCCCGCAGTCCGCCGTGCTCGCGTTCACGTCCGGCGGGAGCACCTCGACCCCGCGCCGCTGTGCGTCCCGCACGAGCGTCGCCGGCGGGTAGAAGCCCATCGGCTGCTCGTTCAGGAGCGCGCACAGGAACTCGGCCGGGTGGTGCCGCCTGAGCCACTGCGACTGGTACGCGAGCAGCCCGAACGCCGCCGCGTGCGCCTTCGGGAACCCGAAGCCCGAGAAGCCGACGAGCTTGTCGAAGACCGTGTCCGCGACCTCGCCGCTCACGCCCTTCTCCGCCGCTCCCGCGACGAACCGGCCGCGGTACGCCTCGAGCGCGTCGTGGCTCCGCTTCCTGCTCATCGCCCGCCGCAGCCCCTCCGCCTCACCGACCGTGAACCCCGCGAGCGCAATCGCCACCTCGAGCACCTGGTCCTGGAAGACGACGACGCCGAAGGTCGAGCGCAGCGGCTCGCGCAGGAGCTCGTGGTCGACCGGCCACACGTACTCGGGGTCGTCGCGGAGCCGCGAGCGCGCGTCGATGTACGGATGCACGGCCTTGCCCTGGATCGGCCCCGGCCGGACGAGCGCGACCTGCACGGTGAGGTCGTCCAGGTTCGCGGGTCTCGTGCGCAGGAGGCTCTGCATCTGCGCCCGGCTCTCGATCTGGAACGTGCCGACCGTGTCCGCGCGCTGGATCTCGGCGAAGACCTCCGGGTCGTCGAACGGGATCCTGGAGAGGTCGATCACCTCGCCGCGCCCGCGCGCGACCCGGTCGACGCAGTCCTCGACCGCGGACAGCATCCCGAGCCCGAGCAGGTCGATCTTGAGGAAGCCCGCGTCCGCGCACGAGTCCTTGTCCCAGTGGCAGAGCTGCCGCCCAGCCATCGCGGCGGGCTGGACGGGGACGAGCTCGATCAGCGGGCGCGTCGAGACGATCATCCCGCCGGGGTGCTGCGAGACGTGGCGCGGGAGCCCGGCGATCTCGCCCGTGAGCCACGCGAACGCGCGCCAGCGGCGCGAATCGTGGCGGCCCGGGAGCCGCTCGATCTCCTCCCCGACCTTCTTTGCATTCCAGCCGTCGGAGAGCCTCGCGAGCCGCTCCAGCTCGGCGAACGGGAGCCCGAGCGCTTTCCCCACGTCGCGGATGGCGCCGCGCGAGCGGTACGTCGCGAAGCTGGCGACGAGCGCGGCGTGCTCGCGCCCGTAGCGCTCGGTGACGCGGACGATCAGCTTCTCGCGGATGTCGCGCGGGAAGTCGAGGTCGATGTCCGGGACGGCGGCGAGCTCGCGGTTGAGGAAGCGGCCGAGCGAGAGCCCGTTCGCGACCGGGTCGACGTGCGAGAGGCCGGTGAGGTAGCAGACGATCGAGCCGACCGAGCTTCCGCGCCCGCGGCCGGGCGGGAGGAACGCGCGCGGCGAGCCCTCGCCGCGGACCTCGCGCGCGCACTCGCGCGCCAGCTCGAGCACGTCGTGGTGGAGGAGGAAGAACCCCGCGAGCCCGAGCTCGTCGATGAGCGCGAGCTCGTCCTCGAGGCGTTCTCGCGCCTGCTTGCGAAGGGTCGAGGGCGAGGCAAGCCTCGCCCCTACGGGCGGGTAGCGCTCGTCGATCGCAGCCCGGCAGATCTCGGCGAGCTGGAAGATCGCGGGCTGCTCGCGATCGGAGAAGTCCGGGTAGCGGTAGCCGAGCTCCTCGGTGAGGTCGAACTCGAGCCGCCGTGCCAGCTCCGCGCTCCGCTCGGCGGCCGCGCGGTCCTCCGTGAAGCGCTCGAGCATCTCTGCGGGCGCGCGCAGGTAGCTCTCGCGGTTGCCGCGCCGCTCCGGCTCGCAGCCCTCGAGCGACGTGCGGCAGCGGATCGCGACGAGGACGTCCTGGAGCAGCGTCCGCCGCGGGTGGTGCGCGTGGACGTCTCCCGTGCAGACCGTCTCGACGCCTAAGTGCTCCGCCAGGTCGCGCAGCGCCGCGTTGCGGCGCGCGTCGCCGCGCTCGAACGGCCGCTGGAGCTCGACGAGGAAGCGCTCGCGCCCGAACGCGGCCGCGAGCCGAGCCGCGGCGTTCGGGTCGCGCACGCCGAGCCCGTCTCGGGCGCAGCCGGAGAGGCAGACGAGGCCCTCGGCGAGATCCGCCACGCGTTCCAACGCCACGGAGGGCGGCGACGGCTCCCGGTCCTCCCGCCCAGGCCGCCGCGTCCCTGCGTGCGCCTCGGTCAGGAGCCGGCAGAGGTTCGCGTACCCGCGCCGGCTCTCGACCAAGAGCGTCACATGCGCGCCTCCGCCGATTGTCACCTCCGCGCCGGTGATCGGCCGGACGCCGAAGAACTTCGCTGCGTGCGCGAACTCGAGCGAGCCGTAGAGCCCGTCGTGGTCGGTGAGCGCGAGCGCCTCGTACCCGAGCTCGGCCGCGCGCGCCGCGAGCTCCTCCGGCTGCGACGCGCCGTCGAGGAACGAGAACGCCGAATGGCAGTGCAGTTCGACGTAAGGCATTAGGCTGCAGGCAGATGGTCGGGATCGGGGTCGGTGAGCGGATCGCCGGCGCAGGCGGGCTCGGCGTCACCCTGCTCGTGGACACGGAGCACTTCGGCGCGGTCGAGGTGCGCTCGGAGCCGGGCGGCGTCGCGCCGCCGCTCCACGTCCACGCGCGCCACGCGGAGGCGTTCTTCGTCCTCGAGGGCGAGCTCACGTTCCGGCTCGAGGACGGCGAGCACCGCGTCGGGCCGGAGACGTGGGCCTTCGTGCCGCCCGAGGTCGCGCACACGTTCTCGGTGACGGGCGCCGAGCCGGCGCGCTTTCTCGACGTCCACGTCCCGAGCTGCGGCTTCGGCGACTTCGTCCGCGGCCTGCAGGCGGCGCGGAGCGAGGAGGAGCTCGAGGCGGTGCGCACGGCGTTCGACCAGCAGCCGCCGCCCGAGTACGCGACCGGCGACCCGAGCCTCGTCGTGATCCGGCGAACGGGCGGGGCCGAAGGCGAGACCATCACCGACAAGCCGGACCGGCGCGCGACGATCCTCGTCGACGCGGACGAGGTCACCGTCTCCGAGTTCGTGTACGGGGGCGGGCAGCGCGGCGCGGAGCCGCACGTCCACCGCGAGCACGCGGACGCGTTCCTCGTCCTCGAGGGCGAGTTCGCGTTCCACAGCCGCGACGGGACCGTCGCCGCCCCCGCGCCGACGCTGCTGCTCTTCCCGCCGAACGTCGTGCACGGCTTCGACAACGACAGCGCGGAGACGGCCCGCTGCTTCAACTTCCACATGCCCGCGAGCGGGTTCGCCGACTACCTGCGCGGGCGCAACCCCGGCTTCGACCAGCACGACCCGCCGGCGGACGGCGGCGTCGACCCGTCCGCGATCGTCGCCGTGCGCCTCTCGGAGTGACGCGGCATGACGTGGGAGGAGTTCGTCGCGGAGGCC
Source organism: Actinomycetota bacterium (assembly GCA_004366385.1). GTDB lineage: Bacteria > Actinomycetota > Thermoleophilia > Gaiellales > Gaiellaceae > GMQP-bins7. The sequence goes on along the minus strand of SIRU01000033.1, from coordinate 49,197 downwards.
ACGGCCCGCCACTCGCTGCACGAGTCGAAGATGTTCGGCATGCCGTGCCTGAAGCGGGAGAACGGGAAGGTGGTCGCGGGGCACTGGAAGGACGGCGGGCTCACCGTGAAGCTGACGAACGAGGCCGCGCGCGAGCGGACGCTCATGCTTCCCGGAGCGGAGCCGTTCGACCCGGGGATGGGGCGCGTCATGCGCGAGTGGGTCCTCGTCCCGGCCGCGCAATCCGGCGAGTGGCTGCACCTCGTCGAGGAGGCGCTCTGAATGGACCACCCGATCGCGCTCCTCCCCGAGGGCAGCGAGCCGGATAGGGCGTTCTTCGAGCGTCACGACGTCTTCGACGTGTGACGCCGCGCGCCCGCTACGACGAGATCGTGGACGCCCTCACCTCGTGGCACCCGGAGGTGCGCGCCTCGAAGGTCTTCGGGATGCCCTGCCTGAAGCGCTCGGGTCGCGTGATCGCCGGCTTCACGCGCGGAGCGATGGTGTTCAAGCTGACCGACCCGAAGGAGCACGCGCGGGCGCTCGCGCTCCGGGGCGCGCACCTCTTCGACCCGTCCGGGCGCGGCGAGGAGTTCCGGCAGTGGGTGGTCGTGCCGGCCGCCCACGCCGACGACTGGGACGCGCTCGCATACACCGCGCTCGCGCAGGATCACTCGATCCCGCCCACACGGACGACTATGCTCGGAGCGTGAAGGCGATCTGGCAGGGCCGCATGACTCAGGCGGCGGCGAGGTACGGCGACCACGCGCCGATGGCCGCCGTCTGCTGCAGCGCCTGCCGGACGTGCACGACGACGAACCTCGTCGCACTCGCGCTGGGCGCGGGAGCCGGCGCGCTCTACGCCACAGTGCGCTTCGCGGAGCGGCTCGTCCCCCGCCGCGCGCGGAGCGCCTGAGAACCGCGCACGCGAGAGAGCACTTTGTGGCTCTGAGCCACAAAGTGACGTTCGCAGGCTTGCGGAGTCGACGGAAGCGTCCGCTGACAGCGCGGCCGTCAGGCCTTCTGGGTGAACCAGCACGCCGCCTCGCGGTCGCGGTAGACGCAGACGTTCCGGCCGCTCTCGAGGACGACCTCGAAGTAGCGGCGGTCGACGGGCTCCTCGGTCCACCAGCGGTCGACGACGCGCCACTCCTCCCGCACGAGCGTGACGACCTCGCGGTCGACGATCCTCGGCGTCCCGCCCGGCCCCGCCTCGACGAGCGCGGGCCTCGGGACATTCAGACGGCCGGTGGTCGTGGGTGCGGAGGTCACGGCCCGCGGGAGCGAGGCAAGCCTCGCTCCTACACGTCCCGCGGAACGACGAGAGCACGTGCCTCGGGGATCCGCGACCACGGCGCCACCTCCACCACGGCGCACACCGACCCGGTCCCCGTGCTCGCCCGCACCTGGCGCAACCCTTCGCGCAGTCGGCCGGCCGCCTCCTCGCCGGCCGGCTCGACGAGCGCGAGCTGTTGCCCCTGATGCTCCGCGAGCTCCACCGCCTCGAGCCGCAGCTCGACGATCGGGGCGGGGAGCTCGGCGAGCTTCGGCCCGAGCGCCACGCGCAAGCGGGCCGGCTCCGCAGTTGCTTCGCGAAGCGTCAGCGCGCGGCGCCACGAGCCTCCGTCGACCAGCCGAGCCGACAGCGCGAGCTTCCGGAACGGCCTCCCGGCGCGCTCCGGCCGGGCGAGCAGGCGCTCGAGGAGCGAGCCGAGCGCGCGCCTGAGCGTGACCTCGTTCGCGACCGCCCCCGGGAAGGCGAGCGCTTCCGTGAGCTCGGGCGGCGGCCTGCGCCCGCGCACCTTCCCCGCGCGCCCGCCCCGCGCGAGCCGCCACGCGTCCCGCCCGTCCGCCCCCAGCCTCTCCGCCACCGCTCCTCCGGGGAGGCTCGCGAGCTCCCCGAGCCTGCGCACGCCGAGCCCCTCGAGCTCCGCGTAGCGGTCGGCCGAGAGCGGCAGCAGCGAGAGCGGCAGCGGCTCCAGGAACGACGTCTCGTCCTGCGGAGCCACGATCAGGATCTGCCCCGGCCGCGCGACACTCGCTGCGGCGAGGGCGGTGAAGCGACGGCTCGCCGCGCCGATGCGCGGGTCCCACGTCGACCCGACAGCCGCGAGCGCGCGCTCGAGCGCCGGCTGCACACCGCCGTACAGCCGCTCGACGCCGCGCGTCTCGAACACCACGGCACCGTGCTCGACCGGGTCGACGGCGAAGCCCGCGTCCTCGAGCCGGCGCAGGACACCCTCCCACTCCCGCTCGACCGCGGCGGGGTCCTGCTCGACGAGGACGAGCGAGGGACAGGTCGCGAGCGCCTCGCCGAGGCGCATCCCCGGCTTGATACCGGACGCCTCGGCCGCAGCGGTCACCGGCCCCAGGAGCGGCTCGGCATCCGCCGGCGGGGCGAGCGCCGCGGCCTCGAGCGCCAGCCCCGGCCGCTCCCGCAGCGCGGCCCGAAGCTCGAACCCGGGGATCAGAAGACAGGCGATCATTCGAACACATGTTCTATACGAACACGTGTTCCCCTGTCAAGGGGCGCTCAGGCGAGAATCGGCCTCCGCTCGGCCGCGAGGCGCTCGACGAGCGCGACGGCGTGCTCCGGGCCCGGGAGCGCGGCGAGCTCGTCGCGCACGCGCTCCGCCGCGGCGCGGTACCGCGGCTCCGAGAGCGCGTCGGAAACGGCACTGCGCACGTCCTCCGGCGTCACGTCGACCACGTCCAGGGCGAGACCCACCCCGAGCTCCGCGCAGCGCTGCGCGTTCTGCGGCTGGTCCGCGCCCATCGGGAGCAGCACGAGCGGCAGGCCGTGCGCGAGCGCGCCGAGGACGCTGCCGGAGCCACCGTGGCACAGGACGACGCTCGCGCGCGGCAGGATCTCCGACTGCGGCACGTACCGCTCCACGCGCACGTTCGGGGGCGGCGAGCCGAGCGCGGCGGGATCGAGCTCGCTTCCCACGGTCGCCACGACCTGCGCCGGCAAGTCGCCCAGCCCGGCCAGCGCGCGCTCGAGCAGGTCGCCCGACTCGAGGACGAACTCGGTGCCGAGCGTGAAGTACACGGTCGGCGGGTCGGTCGCCTCGACCGTCGGCGCCGCCGGGCCGGCCCGGAACGCGTGCAGCGTCGGAGGATCCTCGAACGCGGGATCGCGAAAGCTCGGCGGAGCCGGCGAGAGGACGAGGTAGCGGCGGAGCATCTCCAGGCCCGGATCGGGCGGCAGGCCGTTCTCGGAGCGCACGGTGTCGAGCGCCTCGCCCAGGTTCGCCTGACGCACCAGCGAGCCCGTGGCGAGGACGACGACGCTCGCGTGCGGGATGCCGAGGCGCTCGGCTGCGATCAGGCTTCCGAAGTCGACCTCGTCGCAGACGAGGACGTCCGGCGCCCACGTCTCGCAGAGCTCGCGGACGGGCGGCGCGTGCTCGCGCGCGAGGTGCAGCGCGAAGCCGTCCCGCAGGTCACGCGCCTCGCGCTCGAGGTCCACCGGCAGCAGCGCCGTCCGCACCGGGGGCCGTTTGCGATCGGCCGCGGTCGCGAAAGTGTCGAGCGCGAGTGCGTCCGCGGCGCACAGGACAGACGGTCGCCCCGCCACCGCGACCGCGTGCCCGGCGCCGCGTGCGGCGAGGGCGATCGGCAGGAGCGGCTCCAGGTGGCCCGGGCCACCCATGAACGTGAAGAGCGCACGCACGCGCCGACTCTAGAAGCGACGCCGCTAGCGTGGCCACGTGAGCTCCATCCGCGTCGTGCCCGTCACCCCCGCGCGCTGGCCGGACCTCGCTGAGCTCCTCTCGCGGAAGGGGCCTCGCGGGGGCTCGCCGCAGACGGACGGCTGCTGGTGCCGGTTCTGGCTCACGCGCGGGAACGCGCACTGGGACGGCTACGACGGCGCGAACCGCGCGGCACTCGAGGAGGAGGTGACGAGCGGGAGCGAGCCCGGTCTGCTCGCGTACGTCGACGACGTAGCCGCGGGCTGGTGCCGGGTCGGCCCGCGCGAGCGCTTCCCGCGGCTCGAAGCCTCGCGCAACCTCGCGCGGGTCAACGACGAGCCCGCGTGGGCCGCGGTCTGCTTCTACGTCCACCCCGCCTCCAGGCGCCAAGACGTGGCGTCCGCGCTCCTCGACGCCGCAGCCGAACGGGCGACGGCCCACGGCGCCGCGTTCCTCGAGGGCTACCCGGTCGCGCCCGGGCATCCGACGATCGACGCGTACACCGGCTACCTCCCGATGTTCCTCGCCGCCGGCTTCGAGCAGGTGCGCGACGCCGGCCGGCGCACGCTCGTCCGCCGCCGCCTCCATCCGCGCTCGACAACTTCGTAAGGGTTTTTCGAGGACGGGATTCGCGCTCGCCCGACCCGGGGATATCCGAGCCACCCGAAGAGGGTGCGGCCGTCCCTCCGGCTCGCGGGGAGCGGACGGGGCGGGCGGCCGGGTGAGACAACCGAAAGGGAGTGGAGGAATGGGAGAGTCGACGCGTTCGACGCGGCCGCGAGCGCAGGCGCTCGTGGCCAGGGTCGGGCTGACGGTACTCGTCTCCGTCGTCGGAGCGCTCGCGCTCGCAGCGTTCGCGGGCGCCGGCAACGGGAAGTCGTCGAAGGGGAAGCACGCCCCGGTCTCGGCGAAGGCGCTCAAGGTCTCGAAGACCGCGAAGACCTCGTTCGTGCACCAGGGGCAGTGGCAGATCGCGAAGACGGTCACGCCTGCGGAGTGGAACCTCTTCCGCGGCGACCGCGGCACCTCGAAGTACACGATCTCGGTCACTAGGTCCGGGGCCGGCCACGGCGCCTGGACGGTGTCCGGGACGATCACGATCAAGAACCCGAACAAGACCGCGGCGACGGTCACCTCGGTGACCGACACGCTCACCGGCGCGATCGAGGCGACCGTGAACTGCGGCGTGGCGTTCCCGTTCGCGCTCGCGGGCGGAAAGACGCTGAAGTGCTCGTACACGGCGGCGCTCCCCGACGGGGCGAGCCGCACGAACACCGCCACGGTGACGACGACCGGCGCCGTCCCGGGCGGCAGCGCGACCGCGCACGTGAAGTTCAGCTCGAAGAGCTCCAAGAGCTCGAAGAAGGGAGCGAGCGACACGGTCAAGGTCGTCGACGGGAAGAAGACCTGGGTCTTCAAGCGCTCGGGCTCGGTGAGCTACGAGCGCACGTTCTCGTGCGACAAGGACGCCGGGACGCACACGAACACCGCGACGATCGTGGGAACCGGCCAGTCGGCGTCCGCGACGGTCGTCGTGCGGTGCTTCGCGCTCGGCGTGACGAAGGACGTCTCCACCTCGATCGGCCGCGCCTGGAAGTGGTCGATCGCGAAGTCGGCGACGCCGAAGTCGCTGTCCGTGAACCAGGGGCAGCTCGGGTCGGTCGTGTACAGGGTCGCGCTCGCGGCCAAGGCGAAGTCGAGCACCGGGCACGTCGCGAGCGGGACGATCCGCGTGCACAACCCGGCGCCGATCGACGCGGTGCTCCTCGCGGTGACCGACGTCGTGTCGTCGAAGCACGTCGCGGCCGTGGACTGCAAGGTGTCGTTCCCGTACACGCTGCCGGCCGGGCAGACGCTCGAGTGCACGTACTCGGTGACGCTTCCGAACGCGTCGCCGCGGAAGAACACCGCAACGGCGGTGCTGCTCAACCGTGACCACGGCTCGCACGGCAAGGGCCACCACGGCTCGTCGACGAGCAAGGGCAAGAAGAGCTCGAAGGCGAGCACGAGGTTCACCGCCTCGGCGCCCGTGAGCTTCGCCGGGGCAGTGCCTTCCGGCGACGTCGACCGGTGCGTCCAGGTCACCGACACGCTCGGTGGCGTCCTCGGCAGGGTGTGCGCCGGCGATGCGAGCAAGGCGTTCCAGTACACGCTGACCTTCGGCACGGCAGGCACGAACGCGAACGTCGTGCTCGGGTGCGGCAAGAAGAAGGTCACGAACACCGCCCGCTTCCTCACCGAGAGCACGAAGCGGACGGGCTCGGCCAAGGCGAAGGTCACCGTGAACGTGATCTGCACGACGACCACGCCGCCGGTCACGCCCCCGGTCGCCCCGTCGGTGCCGCCGACGATCGACCTCGGGCTGGCGAAGACGGCGACCTCGCCGACGCCGCTCAACGGCATCGTCACCTACCGGCTGACGGTGACGAACAAGGGCCCGAGCGGTGCGACGAACGTCCAGCTGGTCGATCCGGCGCCGGGCGGGATCCGGTACCTGTCGGCCACGCAGACGCAGGGGACGTGCTCCGTGGCGGCCACGCTCGTCACGTGCAGCCTCGGCGCGATCCCGGCCGGCGGCACCGTGGTCGTGATCGTCCGGGCCCGGGCCACCTCGGTCGGCACCCTGCGGAACACGGCCACGGTCGTGGGCCAGGGCGGCGCCGAGGCGAACCCGGCCGACAACGTCGCCTCGGCACGTACGGTCGTGCCTCGGCCGGCCAAGCCGCCGGCGAGGACGCGGGGCGTGTCGGCGACTGGCCCGGCGGCGTCGGCCTGCCTGCTGCTCACCGTCTCGCCGAGGGGCATCCGGGTCGACCGGAAGCCGAATCGCGTCCGCGTGCTCGTGACGGCCGCGAACCAGCGGCAGCGCGGCGTCCGCGTCGTCATCCGCGGCGCCGGGGTGACGAAGGCGGCCAGGACCGCGAGGAACGGCGTCGCGATCGTCACCGTCAACCCGCGCAGGGCCGGCATCCTGACCGTGACCGCCGTCGAGCGCGATCGCAGGGTCTGCGGGCCGCGCCGCATCGGCGTCATCGCGGCGTTCGCGGTGCCGCTCGCAGGGTAGGTAGGCGACGGTAGACCAGAAGACGCCGGGGGCGGCTCGCGGGCCGCCCCCGGCCATTCGCAGAGCGATGACCTGGAGATCGACAGCAGTGATCGCGACCCTCGCGCTGACCGGGGCGGTCGCCTTCCCGGCGCTCGTGCAGAGCGCCGGCGCCGAGGCCTCGCGCACCTCCCAGGTCCGGGTCGTGGGAGTCGGGGCGTTGACGCAGCCGAGCGTCGTCGTCTTCGCGGAGCCGCGGCCGACGGCGCGCCGCGTCGCGGTGCTCCACGAGTTCCGCGACCGGTTCCGGCCGACGTACGTGCTCGCGCTGCGGGAGGTGCGGGATTCGAGCACGGGCGTGACCTGGTATCGGATCGCGGTCCCGGGCAGGCCGAACGGGCGCACCGGCTGGATCCGCGCCGCGACCGTCGAGCTGAGACCGGTGACGAAGCGGCTCGTCGTCTACCGCGGCGCGCGGCGGTTCGAGCTCTGGAATGGCGACCGGCTCCTGCGCAGCGGCCGCGTGGCCGTGGGCAAGCCGGGCGCGGAGACCCCGCTCGGGCTCTTCCAGGTCACGTGGAAGTTCGATCCGCGGCGTGACCCGGAGTGGAAGATCCTCGGCGCGTACGCGTTCGAGACGAGCGCCTACTCGAAGCTGACGGACTGGCCGGGCGGCGGGATCGTCGGCGTGCACGGGACGCCGTGGCCGCACCTGCTCGGACGGGCAGTCTCACATGGCTGCGTCCGCCTGCACGACCGCGACATCCGCTGGCTGCGCACGCGCGTCCCGATCGGGACGCCGGTCGAGATCGTCCGCTAGCTCGAGCGCGGCGCGCCTAGCCGGCCCACCAGCCGGGCACCATCTCGACGTCGCCGCCCTCCACGCTCGGTGCGCCGAAGACGAGGACCTCGAGGCCCACCGGCCCGCTCTCGAGGACGCGCATCACGTCGGGGGCGACGCGCACGGCGTCCCACCGGCGCAGCTCGACGACGTCGTCGCCGAGCTTCATCCGCCCGCTGCCGCCGACGACCACGTACAGCTCCTCCTGCTCCGCGTGCTTGTGCCCGAACGGGACGCGCGACTCGGGATCGAGGCGCTGGTAGCTGATCCCCGACTTCTCCAGCTCGAGGTCTCCGCGCGCGAAGCGCGCCTCGAGCGGCGGCGACATCCCGAACCTCGGCGCCGCGTCCTCGACGTCCTTCAGGTTCTTCTTCGTGTACCCGGCTGTCACGTGGCGCCTCCGCGAAGCCGATCGAGCTCCTCGCGTCGTGGACGGATCCGCACCAGGATCCAGTATGCGGACAGCGCCGCCCACAGCGCGAAGGCCACGCCGACCACGACGATCAGCGCCGTCTGCGAGAGCGAGCCGGTCGCGAGCGACACGACGACGAGCACGAGGAACGGAACCGTGATCAGGCCTGCGTCGGTGAGCACGAACCGGATCCACTCCCGGCCGAGCTCGTGCTGGAGCTCCGCGGCGCGGGTCTCCCGCTCCTCGGGCGCCATCAGCTCGGGTGGCAGCGTCGCGGCCACGATCAGACCCGCTGGAGGTGCGTGTCCTTGAACCCGGTCGGGTACTTCAGCCCGTATCCGACGAGCCGGTCGACACCGATGTGCGTCGCCCAGATCAGCGCGAGCTGCACCGCGGTGCCCGACTCCGCGAGCACGCCTCCGGCCCCGAGCGCGACCGGCCAGGCGTACGTGTGCGCGAGGTCGTACGTGAGCGCGCCCACCCGCGGCCCCGCGAGGTACCCGAGCGCCGAGAGGTCCGGCACGAGGGCGAGCAGCACGAGCGCGAGCCAGCCGTAGCCCGCGTCGAAGTACAGGGCGAGAGCGCCCGCGGCCGCCGCGAGCCCCTCCAGCCGGAGCAATCGTCCCGGCAGCAGTTCGATCATCGCGTCTCCTTCCTCGTCGCGGCCCGGAAGCACTCGGTCACGTACGCGAGGCGCACCCCGCCCTCGCCCGCCGTGTCGTCGTAGAGCCGCGCGACCTCGGCGAGGATCGGCTCGCGGTCGGCCTCCGGCAGCTTCGCGCAGTAGCTCCGCGAGACCACCAGGTCGAGGAGCGTCTCCCGGCTGAGCGCCTGCTCGAACCGGAACTCGGCCCTCTCGACGGGCTCGAAGAGCCCGCTCTCGTCGATCGGCCCGCGGACGTCCGCCTCCCCCACCGACTCGTTGCCGATGATCTCGGAGAGCTGCGCGACCCACGTCTCGCGGTCGTCGCGCGAGTTCCACACGAGCGCGAGCACGCCGCCCGGGCGGAGCACGCGCGCGATCTCGGGCAGCGCGACGGCGTGGTCGAACCAGTGGAACGCCTGCGCGCACGCGACGACGTCGACGGACGCGTCCTCGAGCGGCAGCGACTCCGCGTTCCCGCTCACCGTGATCACGCCCGGGACGGCCTCCTCGAGCTGCGCACGCATCGCGGCGAGCGGCTCGACTGCGGTCACCCGGTGGCCGAGCGCCACGAGGACGCGCGTGAGCTTCCCCGTCCCGGCCCCGAGATCGACGACGTCGCGCGGCTCGTCCCCGAGGAGCCAGCGGACGGCCTCCTCCGGGTAGGTCGGCCGTCCCCGCTCGTACGCGCCCGCGACCTCGGCGAAGGCCGTGAACGGCCCGCGCGCCTTCGGGTCGCGGTTGACGATCACGGCGCGATCTCGGCCGCTCCGTCGCGCATCCCCACGAGCCGCGGGACGACGTCGAGCGCGCTCTCGCGCGCACAGAACGCGAGGTCGTCCTCGAGCTCGGGCGCGTTCTCCATCAGGTTGCGGCCGCTGCGCGAGGCGCGAAACGCCTCCTCGGCCCCGCTCCACGTGGACGCGAGCCGGGCCGCGGCCTCGGACGCGTCCGTCCGCTCCCAGCCGAGCGCGTCGACGATCCGCCCGGCGACGTACGCGTCGTCGAGCGCGAGCCTCCCCTGAACGCCTGCGCAGACCACGATCGCGTCCTCGCCGTGCGTGCGAACGGCCTCCACGACGGCTCCGAGGTTGAGGAGCGACGCGGCGAGGACGCGCTCGCAGCGCGCCGCGGTGGTCACGATCGCGCGCGTCCCGTTCGTCGTCGTCAGCACGAGCGGCCCCTCGCGCGCCTCGACGTACTCGCGCGGCGAGTTCCCGAGGTCGAAGCCGTCGATGGGGACGTTGTTGCGCTCGCCGCCGAGCACGCCGCCGAGGGCCTCGCGCAGCGCGCGCGCCTCGGCGACCTCGGCCGCGCAGAGGACGCGCTCGTAGCCGGAGGAGAGCGCCTGGCAGATGGTCGAGGTCGCGCGGATGACGTCGATGACGACCCCCGTCGGCGCCGCGCCGGCCTCCTCGGGTGTGAAGGCGACGTCGACGCGCACGGCTGTACGCTAACCCGCCGTGGACGAGCCGCTCCACTGCTACCGCCATCCGGACCGGGAGACGCGCGTGACGTGCACGGAGTGCGGGCGCGGCATCTGCCCGGACTGCATGACGTTCGGGCCGGTCGGCATCCGCTGCCCCGACCACGCGAGCACCGGCGGGCGGGCGCCGGCGGCGCCGCGGCGACAGCCGCGTCGAGCTCCGTCGGCTCTGTCCACGAGCGGGCCGGTCGTGACGCAGGCGCTGATCACGGTCAACGTCGGGATCTTCCTCGCCCAGCTCCTCCTCGGCGGCGAGCTCAACGGCACGGGGAACCCGATCTACGAGAACGGCGTGCTGTTCGGGCCGCTCGTCGCGGAGGGCGAGTGGTGGCGGCTCGTCACGTCCGCGTTCCTGCACTACGGGCCGCTGCACCTGGGCATGAACATGCTCGTCCTCTGGATCATCGGCCCGCCGCTCGAGCAGTTCTTCGGGCACGGGCGCTTCGCGCTGCTCTACTTCGTCTCGGGCCTCGCAGGAGCGGCGGGCGCGCTCGCCTGGTCGCCGAACGCCCTCACCGTCGGCGCGTCCGGCGCGATCTGGGGCGTGATGGGAGCTGCGCTCCTCCTCGAGTGGAGGAAGATCTACGTGTTCGGCGGCTCGGCGCTGACGCTCGTCGTCTTCAACCTCGCGATCACGTTCCTCATCCCCGGGATCTCGAAGGGCGGGCACGTCGGCGGGCTCATCGGCGGCGGGCTCTCGGCCCTCGTGTTCCTCACGCTGAGACGGACGCCCGCGCTCGCGACGCTCGCGGTTGCGGGGATCGGCGTGGCTGCGGTGGGCGTCGCCCTCGCATCGGTCTGAGGCGCGACCACCTCCCGCCCGTCGGCCGGGGTCAGCCGCCGATGACGAGCGCCGTCACGCCGGCCTCCGCGAGCGCCGCCTGCGCGGCGGCCAGCCGCGCGAGCGGCACGCGGTACGGCGAGCACGACACGTAGTCGAGCCCGAGCCGGTGGCAGAACGCGACCGAGCGCGGCTCGCCCCCGTGCTCCCCGCAGATCCCGAGCTTGATCTGAGGCCTCGCGCCCCGCCCCCGCTCGACCGCGATCCGCATGAGGTCGCCCACGCCGTCCTCGTCCAGCACCTCGAACGGGTTTCGCTCCAGGATCCCGTGCTCGAGGTAGTAGGTGAGGAACTTGCCCTCCGCGTCGTCGCGCGAGAACCCGAGCGCCGTCTGCGTGAGGTCGTTCGTGCCGAAGGAGAAGAAGTCCGCCTCCTCCGCGATCTCGTCGGCGCGCAGCGCCGCCCGCGGAAGCTCGATCATCGTCCCGCACAGGTACTCGACCGACGGCTCCTCGGCCGCCACGCGCTCGGTCAGCTCCCGCAGCCGCGCGAGCTCCTCGCGGAAGCCGACGAGCGGGTGCATGATCTCGACGAGCGGCGCCTCCCCCGTCCGCTCGGCCACCGCCCGCGCCGCCCGCACGATCGCGCGCACCTGCATCTCGTAGATCTCCGGGAACTGGAGCCCGAGCCGGCACCCGCGCGTCCCGAGCATCGGGTTCGCCTCGTGCAGGTGCCGGATGCGGTCGCGCATGGCATCGCTCGTCGCCTCCTCGAGCGGCGGCAGGAACTCGTGCAGCGGCGGGTCGAGGAGCCGGATCGTGACCGGGAGCCCGGCCATCGCCTCGAAGATGCCCTCGAAGTCGGCCTGCTGCATCGGGAGCAGCCGATCGAGTGCGGCGCGGCGCTCCTCCTCCTCGCGCGCCATGATCATCTCGCGCACGATCTCGAGGCGCCCCTCGGCCATGAACATGTGCTCGGTGCGGCAGAGGCCGATGCCCTCGGCGCCGAACTCGCGCGCCTTCGCGGCGTCCTCGGGCGTGTCCGCGTTCGCGCGCACGCGCAGGCGGCGGACCTCGTCGGCCCAGCCGAGCAGGATCCCGAAGTTCTCGTCGATCGCGGGCGGCACGAGCGGGACCGCGCCGACGATCACCCACCCCTCGCTGCCCTCGAGCGTGATCACGTCGCCCTCGGCCAGCTCCCGGCCGCCGATCGTGACGGTGCGCGAGGAGAGGTCGATCCGGAGGCCCTCGCAGCCGGCGACGCACGTCTTGCCCATGCCGCGCGCGACGACGGCCGCGTGCGAGGTCATGCCTCCGTGGGCGGTCAGGATCCCCTTCGTGTTCTCCGGGACGATCCCGTGGATGTCGTCCGGCGTCGTCTCCCAGCGGACGAGGATGACCTCCTCGCCCGCGCGCGCCCGCCCCTCGGCCGTCTCGGCGTCGAGCGCGATCGCGCCCACCGCGGCCCCCGGCGACGCGTTGAGGCCCTTCGCCGCGACGTCGAACTCCGCGTCGGGGTCGAGCATCGGGTGCAGGAGCTGGTCGAGCTGCGCGGGATCGATGCGCGCGACCGCCTCCTCCCGGGAGATGAGCCCCTCCTCCACCATCTCGGCCGCGATGCGAAGGGCAGCGCGCGCCGTGCGCTTCCCGGTGCGCGTCTGCAGGAGATAGAGCGTCCCCTCCTCGACCGTGAACTCGATGTCCTGCACGTCGCGGTAGTGCGCCTCGAGCCGGTCGAGCGTGTCGACGAGCTCCTGGAAGACCTCGGGCATGAGGTCGGCCATCCGCTCGATCGGCTCCGGCGTGCGGATGCCGGCGACGACGTCCTCGCCCTGGGCGTTCTGGAGGAACTCGCCGTAGAGCCGCCGCTCGCCGGTCGCCGGGTCGCGCGTGAAGCAGACGCCCGTGCACGAGCGCTCGCCGCGGTTGCCGAAGACCATCTGCACGACGTTGACGGCGGTGCCGAGGTCCTCCGGGATGTCGTACGTCCGCCGGTAGACCTGCGCGCGCGGCGCGTCCCACGAGTCGAAGACCGCGCGGTAGGCGCGGCGGAGCTGCTCGGTGGCGTCCTGCGGGAACGGGCTTCCGGTCGCGTCCTCGTAGATCCCGAGGAACGTCGCGACGAGCTCGCGCAGGTCGGCCGCGGAGAGGTCGACGTCCTGCTTCACGCCGCGCGCGGCCTTGAGGTCGGTCAGCGCCTGCTCGAAGCGCTGCCCGTCGACGCCGTCGACGACCTCGCCGTACATCTGGACGAGCCGCCGGTACGAGTCGAACGCGAAGCGCGCGTTGCCGGTCGACTCCGTCAGCCCCTCGACCGCGACGTCGTTCAGGCCCAGGTTGAGGATCGTGTCCATCATCCCCGGCATCGAGACCGCCGCGCCCGAGCGCACGGACACGAGCAGCGGGTCGTGCGGGTCGCCGAAGCGCTTCCCGGTTCGCTCCTCGAGCGCCGCGACGTGCTGCTCGACCTCCGCGTCCAGCCCCTCGGGGACGTCGCCGCCCGCGGCCATGTACGCCCGGCACGCGTCCGTCGTGATGGTGAAGCCGGCGGGGACGGGGATCGCGAGCTGCGTCATCTCCGCGAGCCCGATGCCCTTCCCGCCGAGGAGCTCCCGCCCTCCGCCCGCGTCCTCGTCGAAGTCGTAGACGTAGCGCATCAGCGGAGGAATCTACACTCGACCGATGCCCGGCCAGGTCGTAGCGATGGGCGGCGGCGGCTTCGTCGCGGACCCCGAGTCTCCGCTCGACGACTTCCTGCTCTCGCTGTCGCCCGCGCCGCGGCCCCGCGTCTGCTTCCTCCCCACGCCGGCCGGGGACTCCGAGCGCGGGATCCTCGCGTTCTACGAGGCGTTCACGCGGCGGGACTGCGAGCCGAGCTGCCTCAGGCTCTTCGGGATGCCGGAGCGGCCGGCGGAGCAGCTACGGGACAAGGACGTGATCTACGTCTCCGGCGGGAACACGGCGAACGCGCTGGCGATCTGGCGCCTGCACGGCCTCGACCGTGCGCTCGTCGAGGCGTGGGAGCGCGGGGCCGTGGTCGGCGGCGTCAGCGCGGGCGCGAACTGCTGGTTCGAGGCGTGCGTCACCGACTCGTTCGGCGCCGGCCTCGGCCCGCTCCACGACGGCCTCGGGATCCTGCCCGGGAGCTTCTGCCCGCACTACGACGGCGAGGAGCTGCGGCGGCCCGTGTACCGCGAGCTGGTGGCGAACGGCTTCCCGGCGGGGTACGCGGCCGACGACGACGCCGCCTTCCACTTCGTGGGGAGCGAGCTCCGGGAAGTCGTGTCGGCGAGGGAGGGCGCGCGCGGCTACCGCGTCGAGGCGGGCGCGGAGACGCCGGTCGAGCCGCGGCTCCTGGTCTGAGGGGTCACGTGCGCCGGACGCGCGCCCTCAGCTCGGCGGCCCACGCGGCGGCGCGGAGGCCGAGCCAGATCGGCGTCAGCAGCACGTAGAAGACGAGATCGCCGAGGACGAGCAGGAACCACCAGAACGCGAGCCGCGGCAGTGGCACCCAGCCCTTCTCCCGCAGGTCGCCCGTGCTCCCGGGCGGACGGTGCCACGGACGCTTCAGGGGGCGCTCCCCGGGGGCACCGTACGGCCTCGGCTCGTCGGTCACGTTGCGGCTGCGCGCTTGCGCTTCTCGACGAGGCGGATGATCCGCATCGCGGTCTCCTCGACCGACAGCTCGGAGACGTCGATGACGGGGCAGCCGAGGCGGCGATGCAGCGCGGCCGCCTCCTCGAGCTCGGAGTAGATGACCTCGAGCTCGGCGTAGCGCTTCCGCGGCGCGCCCATCGAGCGGACACGCGCGGTGCGGATGTCGAGGAGCCGCTCCGCGTCGATCGTCAGGCCGACGACCTTCGCGCGGTCGATCTCGAACAGCTCCGGCGGGAGCTCGATCCCGCGGACGACGGGGACGTTCGCGGCCTTGTGGCCGAGGTAGCCGAGGTAGATCGAGAGCGGCGTCTTCGACGTGCGGGAGACGCCGACGAGGACGACGTCCGCCTCGTCGAGCCCCTTCCCCACCCCGTCGTCGTACTTCACCGCGAACTCGATCGCCTCGATGCGCTTGAAGTACTGCGAGTCGAGTGGCGCGCGGGCTCCGGGCTCCATGCGCGCAGCGACGCCGGCCACGCGCGAGATCGAGTCGATCGGGTGGCCGAGGAGGTCGCAGTAGTGGACGCGCGCGCGGCGGCAGAGCTGGCGCATCGCGTCGCGGAGCCCGGGCTCGACGAGCGTGTACACCATCACCGCGGGCCGCCCGCGCGCCTGCTGGACGGCGATGTGCAGGTCCTCGACGTTCTCGACGCGCGGATGCCGGAACTCGACGAACGGCTGGTCGGGGAACTGCGCCTCGAGCGCGAGGACGAGGCGCGCGGCGGTCTCCCCGGTCGAGTCGGAGACGATGTGCAGCTCGACGGGCTCGCGGTCGTCCTGCCCCTGCGGCGGCTCGGCCATCGGGAGGAGGCTACCCCGCTCCGGCTGTGGACACGTTGTCGCACTCTTGTCGCAGCCGACGTGTCCGTTGCGGACCTGACCAGGGTCTGACCCTGGACCACTTCCGCCGGGAGCGCCGGGCTCCGGCCCGCCGCCAGCGCCGCCGGTAGGTTTCGACCTCGTGCCCGACGTCGTGACCATGGACAAGATCGTCTCGCTGGCCCGCCGCCGCGGGTTCGTCTTCCCGTCCTCGGAGATCTACGGCGGCCTCGGCTCCGCCTACGACTACGGCCACTACGGCGTCCTGCTGAAGGACAACGTGAAGGCGCGCTGGCTGGAGGCGATGGTGCGCGAGCGGGACGACATCGTCGCGCTCGACTCCTCGATCATCCTGCACCCGCGCGTGTGGGAGGTGTCGGGTCACGTCGAGGGCTTCCACGACCCGCTCGTCGACTGCCGCACCTGCAAGCTGCGGTTCCGGGCCGACCACCTCGACGAGGCGCAGTGCGGCCGCAAGCCGAGCAAGCGCCCGGGCGAGACCGAGGACTGCGACCTCACCGAGCCGCGCCACTTCAACCTCATGTTCAAGACCCGGATCGGCGCGATGGAGGAGACCGGCGTCGACGCCTACCTCCGCCCCGAGACGGCGCAGGGCATCTTCGTGAACTTCAAGAACGTCGCGCAGATCGCGCGCCGGAAGCCGCCGTTCGGCATCGCGCAGGTCGGCAAGGCGTTCCGGAACGAGATCACGCCCGGGAACTTCATCTTCCGCACGCTCGAGTTCGAGCAGATGGAGATGGAGTTCTTCGTGCCTCCGGCCGAGGCCGAGGAGTGGTTCCGCTACTGGGTCGACGAGCGCTTCCGCTGGTACACGCGCTTCGGCATCCGCGAGAGCCACCTGCGCGTGCGCCCGCACGAGGCCGACGAGCTCTCCCACTACTCGTCGCAGACGAGCGACATCGAGTACCTGTACCCGATCGGCTGGTCCGAGCTCGAGGGCATCGCGCATAGAGGCGACTACGACCTCTCCGCGCACACCGCGGGCTCCGGCACGAAGCTCGAGTGGGTGGACGGCGAGGAGCGGTACACGCCGCACGTCGTCGAGCCCGCGGCCGGCGTCAACCGCTCGATGCTCGCGTTCATGGTCGACGCGTACGACGAGGAGGAGGTCGCCGGCCGCCAGCGCACCGTCCTCCGCCTCCACCCCGGCCTCGCGCCGGTGAAGGTCGCCGTGCTCCCGCTCATCCCGCGGAACGAGGACATGACCACGAAGGCGCGCGCCCTGTACGAGGACCTCCGCCGCGCCGTCGTCGCCGAGTACGACGACTCCGGCCAGATCGGCCGCCGCTACCGGCGCCAAGACGAGATCGGCACCCCGTGGGCGCTCACCGTCGACGAGCAGACGCTCGAGGACGACACGGTCACGATCCGCGACCGCGACTCCCTCGCCCAGGAGCGGATTCCGATCGCGGGGGCGCGCGCGCTGATCCTCGACAAGCTCGCGCAGGACTGGACGACGCCGAAGGTGGACTAACGTTCCGTGCCCGATGCAGTCTTCGGGCATCCGCGGCTCGCCGCCATGTACGACGCGTTCGACCCCGACCGCAGCGATCTCGACGTCTACTGCGCGATCGTCGACGACCTCGGCGCCCGCAGCGTGCTGGACGTCGGCTGCGGGACCGGGACGCTCGCGCTCATGCTGGCCGCGAAGGGGCTCGACGTCACCGGCCTCGATCCCGCGCTCGGCTCGCCGGACGTCGCGCGCGCGAACCCGGCGCCGAGCGCGTGCGCTGGCTGCATGGAGACGCAACCGTGCTCCCGCCGTCGCGGCGCTCCCGACCGTCCAGGCCCGCGAGCTCGTCTTCTCCGCCCGCCCGCCCGCACTGATCCCAGGCGGCTGTCCGCGCCATGCCCGGCCTACACCTCGGCGCGCGCCGCGGCTCCCGGGATGTCGAGACGGAACTCGAGCTCGCGGCCGTCCTCCTCGTCCCAGTGCTCGCCGACGTGGGTGAAGCCGAGCTTGCCGACGATCGCGAGCGAGGGCTCGTTCTCCGGCCCCACCGACGCGACGAAGGCATGGATCCCGCGCTCGCCGG
Source organism: Actinomycetota bacterium (assembly GCA_004366385.1). Taxonomy (GTDB): domain Bacteria; phylum Actinomycetota; class Thermoleophilia; order Gaiellales; family Gaiellaceae; genus GMQP-bins7. Next base: position 31,785 of record SIRU01000033.1, on the reverse strand, counting down.
CCCACCGGATCAGACCCTCGACCGTCTCCGTCGCGTAGCCGCGGCCGCGATGCTCCGGGAAGACGGCGTAGCCGAGCTCGATCGCGCGCTCGTCCTTCAGCGCGTTGACGCCGGGCGGCCCGTGGAAGCCGGCGTGGCCGATGACCTCGCGCGTCTCCCGGAGGACGAGCGCGCGGACGAGCCACTCCCCCGCGCTCGGGTCCCGCGCGACCTGGTCACGCCGGAAGCGGAGGAACCCGAGGTCGTGCTCGTCCGGCCACCAGTCGGGGATCGCGGCCCGGATCACCTCGGCCGCGCGGTCGCGCCGGCCTTCGACGAGGTCGTCGAGCACCGGCGTCAGCAGCACCAGATCGAGCCGCTCGGTCGCGATCACGCTGCTCACTCGCGCCGGCCGCGCTCCATGGCCCGCTCGCCCGGTTCCTCGAAGCCGAACCTGCGGTAGAGATCGTGCGCGTCGGCCGTGTGCAGGAACCACTTCGTCGCGGCGAACGGGCCCTCGTCGACCGAGAAGCGGACGATCTCGACGCCGAGCCCCCGGCCGCGGTGCTCCCCGAGCACGTACACGTCCGCGAGGTACGACTGCGTGTAGCGGTCCGAGATCGTGCGCGTGAACCCGACCTGCACGCCGTCCTTGTACAGCCCGACGACCCGCGCCGCGCCGTCGATCAGGTCGTCCTGCACGGCACGCGATCTGCCCTCGGCCCAATACGACTGCGTCAGGTACGCGTGCACCGCCACCCGGTCGATCCGCGCCGGGTCGTCGTCCAGCTCGTACCCATCCCCAAGCTCCCGCCTCACCGGCCCAAGTTACAAGTTGTAACTAAGCCGTCTACGCGGACAGCGTGCGCAGCCGGAAGCCGCCGTGGAACTCGTACGACGCGACGACGACTCCGAGCGCGTCCCGTACCGCGCGCTCCCCGAGGCCGAGCCCGTGCGCATCGACGAGCGGGCTCCCGAGGAGCGCCCCCATCCCGCGCAAGCCCTCCGGCGAGATCCCCACCGTCCCGGGCGGCGAGCACGCCGCGCATACGGCGCCGCCCGCGCGCGGCAGGTACCCCGTGAGCTCCGCACCTCCGCACTCGACGCAGCTCTCGAGGTGCGGCACGTACCCGGAGAGCCAGAGGAGCTTGAGCTGGAACGCGAGCGCCAGCGGGTCGAGCGCTGCCCGGCCGGGCAGCCCGGCCGGCAGCGCGTCCACCGCGGCGAGGAACCGCGTCAGCGCCTCGAACGCGCGCTCGTTCCGCTCCTCCTCGACGTAGAGCTTGAGCATCGCCTCCGCGCCGACGGATCCGACCGAGAGCCGGTACGAGTCCTCGCGCAGCGGCCGGTGCGCGTCCACGAGCGACGCTCCCGTGACCGTGTGCAGCTCGCCCGAGCCCTGATGGAGCAGGAGCTCGACGTGCGAGAACGGCTCCAGGCGCGCGCCGAAGCGGGACCTCGTCTTGCGGACGCCCTTCGCCACCGCGCCCACGCGCCCGCGCGCGGCGGTGTACACGTGGAGGACGCGATCCGCCTCGCCGAAGCGGAACGAGCGCAGCACGACCGCCTCGGTCTCGTAGCTGCGGGCCACGCGGGAAGTCTAGGCCGCGCAGATGTCGCCAACCCGGCCAGGCCCGAGCGAGCAAACCAGACCTTGTGGCTCAGAGCCACAAGGCCGCTCTCAGTCGCTCCCGCCCTCCTCGTACTCGTGCTCGCGATCCAGCGCGTCGCAATCGGGGCAGACGAGGAGCCCCGCGCCGACTATGCCCTCGAGCGCAAGCTCGCCGTGCCGCCAGGTCGTGAGCTCCGCGGCCTCGTCGGGAGCCTCGCGGCCACACTGCGAGCACTCCGCAATCTCCATGACGACGGACATTGCTCGTAGCGTACGCCACTAAGTCGCCGGCTGGCAAGTCGGGCAGTACCACGTGCCGCGGCCGCCGGCCCGCGTCTTCGCGATCGGCGTGCGGCAGCGCGGGCACGGGAGACCTTCGCGGCCGTATACGCGGAACTCGTCCTGCATCGAGCCCGACGCGCCGTCCGGAGTGCGATAGTCGCTGAACGTGGAGCCTTGGCGCTCGATGCCCGCGGCGAGCGCGGCGCGGATCGCCCGCACGAGCCGGCGCGTCTCGTCCGGCTCGACCGAGCTCGCAGGCCGCAGCGGATTGAGTCGCGCGCGCCAGAGCGCCTCGTCCGCGTAGATGTTCCCGAGCCCTGCCACCACGCGCTGGTCGAGGAGGACGGCCTTCAGCGGCGCGCGGCGTCGCGCGAGCCGCTCGCCGAGCCAGCGGGAGGTGAAGCGCGGCCCGAGGGGCTCCGGCCCGTTCTTCGCAGCGAGGTACGGCTCGAGCTCGGCGTCCTCGAGCACGAGCCACGTCCCGAAGCGCCGCACGTCGCGGTACGCGAGCCGAGTGCCGTCGTCGAGCTCCAGGAGCGCGCGCTCGTGCGTCGTCTCGCGCCAGTGGAAGCCGCCGGTCATGCGCAGGTGCACGAGCAGCCCGAGCCCGCTCTCGAGCCGCAGGAGCAGGTACTTCCCGCGCCGCTCGACCGCGACGACGCGGTCGCCCTCGAGCTCCTCCGCGACCTCGAACAGATCGTACGGCCGTGTCAGGCGCGGGTCGAGGATCTCGACGCGCGCGAGCCGACGCCCCTCGAGCCGCGGCGCGAGCGCGGCGCGGATCGTCTCGACCTCGGGCAGCTCGGGCACGGCGCCATCGTAGGGGTGAGGCTTGCCTCGCCCCTACGCGATGACCTCGAGCACGATCCCGTGCTGCGTGCGTGGCGGCTCGTCGGTGATCGAGTACGCCGCGAGCACCTGCTCGGCTGCGCGGGCCGCCGAGTCGTCGTCGCGCGCGTGAATATCCGCGAGCACCTGGCCCTCCTCGACGGTCTGACCGCGCTTCGCGCTGCAGACGATGCCGACCGCGTGGTCGATCTCGTCGTCCTTCGTACGCCGACCGCCGCCGAGCTCGAGCGCAGCGATGCCGATCGGCAGCGCCGCGAGCCGCGTGACGATGCCGGCGCGCGGCGCGGTCACCTCGCGGATCACCGGCGCGCGCGGGAGCACGTCGAGGGACGGATCGCCGCCCTGCGCGCGGATCCACCGCTCGTACATTTCGCGCGCGGAGCCGTCGGTGGTTGCGTTCTCCGCCATCCGGCGACCCTCGTCGAGGTCGACGCCGAGGTCGGAGAGCGAGAGCAGCCTCGCGCTGGCGTCGAGCACGAGCTCGGCGAAGTCCGGCGGCCCCTCGGCGGAGATCGTCTCGACCGCCTCACGCACCTCGAGCGCGTTCCCGACCGCCGCGCCGAGGGGCTGGTCCATGTCCGTGAGCAGGCAGACGACCTCGCGCCCCGCCCGGCGGCCGAGGTCGATCATCTGCTCGCCGAGGATGCGCCCGTCGTCGAGCGTCCTCTTGCCGTGGGCACCGTCGCCCACCTTCACGTCGAGCACGATCGCATTGGCCCCCGTCGCGATCTTCTTCGACATGATCGAAGAGGCGATCAACGAGTTGATGTCGACGGTGGCAGTGACGTCGCGGAGCGCGTAGAGCTTCTTGTCGGCGGGTACGAGATCACCCGTCTGACCGACGATTGCGAGACCGACGTCGCGGACCTGCGAGATGAACTCGTCGATCGAGAGCTCGACCCGGAAGCCCGGTATCGACTCGAGCTTGTCGAGCGTCCCGCCCGAGTGGGCGAGGCCTCGGCCGGACATCTTGCCGACCGGCACACCGCATGCGGCGACGATCGGCCCCACCGCGAGCGAGGTCTTGTCTCCGACTCCGCCGGTGGAGTGCTTGTCGACCACCCGGCGGCCCAGGACGGCGCCCAGGTCGATCGAGTCGCCGGAGCGGACCATGGCATCGGTCAGGGCGTGCGTCTCGCGGCCGTTCAGGCCACGGAAGTAGACGGCCATGCACCAGGCGGAAAGCTGATAATCGGGGACCTCGCCGCGCGTGAAGCCGAGGACGAGCTCGGCGATCTCCTCGTCGGCGAGCTCCTCGCCGTTCCGTTTCCGCTCGATCAGGTCGGGGACGCGGATCACGACGGCAGGCTACCGCCGCGACGCGCCCCTGTCAGCCGCCGACCGGTGAGACGAGGATCGCGGCAATCACGCCCACGAGGCCGATCATGATGCCGCCGCCCACGCGCAGGAGCGTCAGGCGGAGACCGCCGATCTCGGCCCGAAGCTCGCGGATGTCCGCGTCGACGCGAGCGAACCCCGCGTCCATCCGGTTCGCGAGGTCGTCGAACCGCTCGTCGGTCCACGCGACGCGCACAGGATCAGAGTACCGCCCGCTGCGTGGGGCATGGGTGCCACTTTCGAGACGAATCGGTCACGGCTTCCCGGCGACGAAGACCGTGTTCCGCGTCGTCGCCTCCAGCGGCTCCGCGAGCTCGGGTACGTCGTCGGCCGCGCGCTTCCACGTGACGAGCGAGCGCACGTAGGCGCGGACCGCCTCGCGGTCGGCGAACATGACCGTCCCGTCGACATCCTCTCCGCGCACGCGTGCGAAGTGGCGTCGAAGCGCCGCCTCGCCGTTCTCGCGCGAGAAGCTCACGCTGCCGACCATCGAGATCCCCGCGTGCTCCCGCGCTTCCTCGAGGTGGCGCTCGCTGTTGGTGACGGCGACGAGCCGGCCACCCGGGGCCAGGACACGCGCGATCTCCGCGAGGCCGCGGTCGAGGTCCGGGACGTGGAAGAGCACCCACGCCGCGACGACGAGGTCGAACGAACCGTCCGCGAACGGCAGCTCCTGCACGTCGCCGACGCGCGCGTCCAGCCCACGCTCGCGGCACAGCTCGACCATCCGCTCGGAGACGTCGAGCGCGATCACCTCGCAGCCGAGCTCGCGGGCGATCCGCTCGCTCACCTCTCCTGGCCCGGGGCCGACCTCGAGCACCCGGCGCGGCGCCGCGGCGACGATCTCGTCCCAGAGGACGTCGCGCGGATCCGGGCCCGTGCGGCTGTCGTAGGTCGAGCGCCGGGCGAGCAGCCCGGCCTCGCTCGCGTACTCGGCGCGAACGAGCTCCGGATCGTCGAGCTTCACAGCTCGATGACGCGGCCCGGGAGCCGCTTCCCCGGGGACTTGCCGCCGAGCCAGGCGTTCACCGTCGCGCCCACGTCCGCGAACTCGCCCTCCTCGTGCACACGGCCGGCCGCGTTCCGCCCAGCCGCGTACGCGAGCAGCAGCGCATGTTCGCGCGAGTGGTCGGTCGAGGGCGTCGTCGGATCACAGCCGTGGTCGGACGTGAGCACGAGCAGGTCGCCCGCGTGCAGCGCATCGAGGAGGTCGGGCAGCCGCCGGTCGAAGTCCTGCAGGCAGCGGTGGAAGTTCACCGGGTCGTTCCGGTGTCCCCAGAGCATGTCGGTCTCCACGAGGTTCACGAACACGAGGCCCTCGTCGATCGTCTGCATGAGCTCGATCGTCTTCGAGATGCCCTCGACGTTCGACCTCGTGGGATTGGACTCGTCGATGTCCTGCCCGGCGAAGATGTCCCCGATCTTCCCGACCCCGTGCACCGTCTGCCCGGCCTCACGCACCAGCGTGAGGTAGTTCGGCTGGCGCGGGAGGAGCGAGAAGTCGTGGCGGTCCGGCGTCCGCTCGTAGCGGCCCGGCTCGCCGGTGAACGGGCGCGCGATGACGCGGCCCACGGCGTGCCGCCCGGTGAGGATGCCACGCGCGACACGGCACGCCTCGTACAGCTCCTCGAGCGGGATCGTGTCCACGTGCGCGGCGAGCTGGAAGACCGAGTCACCGGACGTGTAGACGATCCACTTGCCGGTCTTCTGATGCTCCTCGCCGAGCTCCTGGATGATCTCCGTCCCCGACGCCGGCTTGTTCCCGAGGACGCCGCGTCCCGTCTGGTTCATGAACGGGTCGATGACGTCATCGGGGAACCCGTGCGGGTACAGCGGGAACGCGGTCGGGGTGACGATGCCCATGAGCTCCCAGTGGCCGGTCGTCGTGTCCTTGCCCTTCGAGCGCTCGAGCAGGCGGCCGGCGACCGCGGGAGCGCCCGGCTGAGGAGGCGCTCCGTCGAGCGGCATCACGTTCCCGAGCCCGAGCGCCTCCAGGTTGGGCAGGTCGAGGCCTCCGACGGCGCGGGCGACGTTCCCGAGCGTGTTGGAGCCTACGTCCCCGTACTCCTCCGCATCCGGCAACTCACCTGCGCCGACGGCATCGAGCACGATCACGCACGCCCGCGGCACGCGGCTATTCTACGGCGGCCTTGGACACGGCTCTCGGACTGCTCGCCTTCGCCGGCTACATCGTCGGCGTCATCGCCCTGGCGGCGGCCATCACCTACGTCGTGATCAAGATCTTCCCGACCGAGCGCGAGCCCAAGAAGGACGACGACACGGACGCGAAACCTTCGGCCGAGCAGCCGACGACGCCGAGCGACACGCCCGCGGGAAGCCTCTTCCGCCGCTCGAAGCGCGCCCGCGGCTGACCGGCGCCGACGGGTCGCGCCGGCGGCAGGCTCGACGCCCACCACCGGCGCGGGCGTGGCTCCCTACGAGGGGAGCAGGACGGCGTCGATGGCATGGATCACGCCGTTCGAGGCCTCGACGTCGGGCTGGACGACCGTCGCGTCGTTGATGGTGACGGTGCCGCCGTCGTCGATGCCGACGGTGACCGTCCCACCCTGGATCGTCGTCACCTGCTGGCCGTCCGAGAGATCGGCGGACATGACCTCGCCCTCGGCGACGTGGTACAGCAGGATCTGCTCCAGCTGCTCGGCGTTCTCGGGCTTCGACAGCTCGTCGAGCGTCCCCTCGGGGAGGGCGTCGAAGGCCTCGTCCGTCGGCGCGAACACCGTGAACGGGCCGTCGCCCTGAAGGGTCTCGACGAGGCCTGCGTCCTCGAGCAGCGACGTGAGCGTCGTGAACGAGCCCGCTGCGAACGCGGTGTCGACGATGTCGGCAGCGCCGTTCTCGTCCTCGTCGTTGCCACCGCACGCGACGCCGGCGAACGCCAGGGTGAGCACGAGCGCGAGGCCGATGAAGATGCGTCCCATGGTCTGACTCCTTTCGATCGATACCTTGAACATACCTTATACAGAGTCTAGATAAACCCGAAGCAGTGCCGTCGGCATGGCTGAGATGGCAGGCGGACAGACGCCCCGAAGCCGGCCTCGAGGCTGGATCGTCGTGCGGGGTGTCTTCGGCGCTGGAGCTCGGCCGGGGAGGGCTCAGGCCACGACGGCGACGAGCGCGTCCTCGAGCGGGGTGAACTCGAGACCGTGTGCCTCGGCGACCGCCTCGTACGTGACCTTGCCGCCGAGGACGTTCACGCCGCGGGCGAGCGCGGGATCGCGCCGGATCGCACCGAGGACGCCGTGGTCGGCCAGCGCCTCCACGTAGGGCAGCGTCACGTTGGTGAGCGCGCGCGTCGAGGTGATCGGCACGGCGCCCGGCATGTTCGCGACGCAGTAGTGGATGACGCCGTCCACCGTGTACACCGGGTCGTCGTGCGTCGTCGCCTTCGAGGTCTCAGCGCACCCGCCCTGGTCGATCGCGACGTCCACGAGGACGGAGCTCTCCTTCATCGTCCCCAGCATCTCGCGCGTGATCAGCTTCGGCGCGAGCGCACCGGGGATCAGCACCGCACCGATCGTGAGGTCCGCCTCCTTGATCGACTCCTCGAGCTGGAGGGCCGAGGACATGAGCAGCTGCACGCGCCCACTCAGGATCTGCTCGAGGTAGCGCATGCGCTCGACCGAGCGCTCGAGGATCGTCACCTGCGCGCCCATGCCGAGCGCGATGACGGCCGCGTTGTAGCCGACCATGCCGCCACCGATGACGAGCACGCGCGCCGGCGCGACGCCCGCGACGCCGCCGAGGAGGATCCCACGGCCGCCCTTCGGCTTCTCGAGATGATCCGCTCCGGCCTGCGGCGCGAGGCGGCCCGCGATCTCGCTCATCGGCGCGAGCAGCGGGAGCGCACCGCGGTCGGTCTCGACGGTCTCGTACGCGATCCCAGTCACGCCGGAGTCGACGAGTGCACGCGTCAGCGGCTCGTCGGCGGCGATGTGGAGGTACGTGAAGAGCGTGAGACCCGGCCGCAGGCGCGGGTACTCGGGTGCGATCGGCTCCTTGACCTTGAGCACGAGCTCCTGCTCCCAGACTGCATCCACCGGCGCGATCGCTGCACCGGCCCGCTCGTAGGCCTCGTCCGGGAACGCGCTCCCGAGCCCGGCACCCGTCTCGACGACGACCTCATGGCCGCGCTGGACGAGCTCCCGCGCGCCCGCAGGCGTGAGCGCGACACGGTACTCCTGCGGCTTGATCTCCTTCGCGACGCCGATCCGCATGGCGCGCGGACTGTATCTCGTCACGCGCCTGCGAGCCGCTCGACGAGCGCTCGCTCGTCCGGGCCCAGGTGTCGCGCCTCGCCGGCGGCCGCGTTCTCCTGCGCCCGCTCGGGCCGCGAGGTCGCCGGGATCACGACGTCGACGCGCGGGTCGGCGAGGATCCACGCGAGCAGCGCCTGCGCCCACGTCTCGATCCCCAACGGGCGCAGCCCGGCGAGCGCGTCCCCGGGAGGCGGGCGGCGGAGGAGTGGCGCGCCCGTCCCGCCGAACGGCTCCATGATGATCACCGCGATGCCCTGCTCCTCTGCGAGCGGCAGGATTCGCCGCTCGCATTCGCGCTCGAAGGGAGTGAGCGGCACCTGCACCGTGTCGAACCGTCCGGTCGCGAGCGCGCGCTCGAGCTCGTCGAACGCGCTCGCCGCGTAGTGCGTGACGCCGATCCGGTCGATGTGCCCCTCTTCGCGCTCCCGCTCGAGCCAGCGCAGGTGCTCGCGCCAGGAGACGAGGTTGTGCACCTGCTCGACCTCGACCCGCTCGTACCACCGCCGGTGCGCCTCGTACTGGCGCTTCCCCTCCTCGACGCTCGGCGTCCAGATCTTCGTGGCGACGACCGTTCCCTCGCGCCGCCCCTCGAGCGCGGCGCCGAGCGACGCCTCCGCTCCGCCGTACATCGGCGAGGAGTCGAAGAGCCGAACCCCGGCGTCGAGCGCAGCCCCGACGACCTCGCGAGCGAGCCGCGCGTCGCCGTCGAAGGTCCCGTACGTCCCGAGCCCGACGACGGGCCCCAGCCGGCGCACCTCCATCGCCTCACGCTACCCGCGCGTCGGTCAGACTTGGCCCACCGAGAGAGGAGGTGCCGTGTACACGTCAGGCGTGTGGAACGTGAAGGAGGGCCGCGAGGACGAGTTCGTCCGGCGGTGGGAGGAGGGCGCGCAGAGCGCGGTGCTCGCGCACGCGGGGGTCAAGCTGATGCTGTTTCGCGACGCGGACAACCCGCGGCGCTTCGTGAGCCTCGCCGAGGGCTGGCGGAACCGCGAGCAGATCGACGCCATGCGCTCGACGCCGGAGTTCCAGGACTCGATGGCGTCCATGTGGCGGCTCCTCGACTCCGGCGAGATCTCCACCCTCGAGCTCGCGGTCGAGGTGAGCTGAGCTGGGCGAGGTCTACCTCTCGCGCGTCTGGCAGGTGAGGGAGGGGCGCGAGGCCGAGTTCCTGCGGCTCTGGCGCGAAGGGGTCGCCGATCTCGCGCGGCAGCTGCCGCACGCGACGTTCCGACTGTGGCGCGACCGGCACCACCCACTGCGCTTCCAGAGCGTCGGCGGGCCGGTCGCGAACGACGCGGAGCTGGACGCGATCCGGGGATCGGACAGCTTCCGCGCGAGCATGGACGCGATCGCGGACACGCTCGAGTCGGTCGAGGTGACCGCGTTCGAGCTCGTGGAGGAAGTGGGTTAACCCGCGCCGTCGCGCGCCCCGTCGATCAGCGCGAGCGTGACCTCCACCATCCCCTCGAGGTCGGCGACCGCGATGCGCTCGTCGGGTGTGTGGATGTCGGTCATCCCGTTCGCGAGGTTCACGCAGGAGAGGCCGCGCGCGTTGAAGACGTTCGCGTCGGCGCCGCCGCCGGAGAGCGCGTACGACGGCTCGTACCCCGCCGCCCGGAGTGCAGTGGCGGCGAGGACGACCGGCTCGTCGGTCTCGCGGAAGCGGTAGCCGGGGAAGCTCGGGCGGACCTCGGACTCGACCTCGCAGTCGCCGAGGCTCGCGGCGTACGCGGCGGTCTCCAACATCTCCCGCACGAGGTCGACCGCCTTCGACTCGTCGTGCGAGCGCACCTCGGCGGTGAACGAGCAGTGATCGGGAACGACGTTGCGCGCCGTGCCGCCGGTGATCTCCCCCACGTTCGCGCTCGTCTCGTCGTCGATGCGGCCGAGGCGGAAGTCGGCGATCGCGCGTGACGCGGCCGCGATCGCGGAGCGCCCGTCCTCCGGCGCCATCCCCGCGTGCGCGGCGCGGCCGTGGAAGCGGAAGTCGAGGAGCCGCCCGTGCGGGGAGCCGAGGACGATCTCGCCGATCGGCGCGCCCTGGTCGTAGACGAGGCCCGTCGTCGCGTGCAGGCGCGTGTGGTCGAAGGCCTCGGCCCCGCGCAGCGAGATCTCCTCCTGGCACGTGAAGAGGAGCTCGATCCCCGCGTGCGGCCGGCCTTCGCGCACGATCTGCCGCACCGCCTCGAGCATGACCACGACCGCTGCCTTGTTGTCGGAGCCTAGGATCGTGCCGGCCGCGTTGCGGACGACTCCGTCCTCGCCGACGACCGGCTCGATGGCCGCCTCCGGCGGAACCGTGTCCGTGTGCGCGCAGAGGAAGATCGGGAGGCCGTCGGCGGTCGGCTCGAGCCGCGCGTACAGGTTCCCGGTGTCGCCGCCCAGTGCGGCGGCTGCGTCGTCCTCGTCCCACTCGAGCCCGATCTCGCTCAGGCACCGCCCGACCCGGTCGGCGACCGCGCGCTCCCTCTTCGAGGGGCTGGGGAGCGCGCACAGCTCGAGGAAGAGGTCGAGCAGCGGCGAGGTCAGCGTCGGCTGCTGCACGCGGCGGATCCTACGGACGAGCGGAGACCCCGCGACCCGGAAGCCACGAGGCCGTCGCTCGAGTCCACTGCAGCGCTAGTTGAACTTGAAGCTCGCGCGGATCTCCTGACCGTCGGTGAGGCGCAGGATGAGTACCCGGCACTGACCCTTCCACGAACTCTGGGTCTTCCAGTTGTACTGATACGTCCCGGTCGTCGCGTCGTACTGGAGCCCGGAGGAGTTCGTCGAAGTCGTCTCGATCGAGTCGGCGGGGCCGCCGCACGTTCCGCCCTCTGACCTCGGGTAGCCGGCCTCGAAGACGTTCAACCCGAAGTCACCGCCGAGCGCGAACTTGACCGGCACCGTCCTCCCGGCCTTCATCGTGTTCACGGCCGGCTGCGCGCTCACCGGCTCGAACGGCCCGCGACCCCTCCCACCCCCGAAGTTCCAGCGGCTGGCCGCCGACGTCCGCACGATGACGAGACCGTCGCCGTCCGCCTGCGTCGTGCGACTCGCGACGCAGGGATCGGGCTCTGCCGAGGTCCCGCCGGGGTTGGTGCAGTCGGCCACGGGATCGCCGTTGCGGTAGACGACGACGTCGGCGATCCCGATCCCGGCTGCCGCGAGCACGCTCGCGTCGAGCTCGAACGCGAGCACCAGGGGCTCCGCGACCGTGCCTGCAGGCTCGACCGAGACGTCGAGCTGCTGCTCGAGCAGGGCAAAGGACGGCTGGACGCTCGCGTCGGAGATCCCCTGCGTGATCGAGACCTCGCGAGACTCGCCGTCGTCGGGGACGGTGACGCTCGACTGCAGCGGCGCCGCCGGAGTAGCATCGCCCCCGGTGGACACCGTCCCGCCGGGAGGAGCGGTCTCGCTCACCTCGATGCAGAGGCGGTTGAGCGCGAAGCCGCCGTGCCTGGCGCGGCTCGTGGACGTGCAACCGATCCTGGACGACACGATGTCGCGGAAGGAGCGGAACCCGATCGCGACCACCGGAGCCGCGAGCGCGAGATCGTGGTCGAGAAGCGCATACTCGGCCAGGCGCGCGGACTCGTCCGTTGTTGCATTCGCAGCGTCGAGGCGAGCGTTGAAGGTCGCGTCGTCGAAGAACGACCAGTTCGCGATTCCGACCGAGCCGCCGTGGAACAGTCGTGGCAGCAGCCCTGCCGGGTCGGGGTAGGGTGGGTTGATGGTCAGGAGCCGCAGGTCGCAGAGCAACGAGTTCGGAACCACGGTGTTGAAGAACGCGACGGGCATGTACCCCGTGCTCGTGACCTGGAACCCCACCGCCTCGAGCTGTGACTCGATGGCCGCCACCGCCGACTCGCGTCCGAACGGGTAGCAGAGCGCGACCGCAGGCGTCGTTCCGCCGAGGAGACTGACCGCCGTAGCCTGGCCGCTGCCGTCGAGCGGGTAGACGTCGTGATCCACCGCCCCCGGCATGAGCGGCGACAAGAACGTGTCGGTCGCAGCGAGGGGCGGCACGTACGAATCGGTCACTGCGAGCGCGTTCCGATCGATCGCGTACGCGACGGCTCGCCGGGCGGTCTCGCTGCTGAAGGGCGCCCGTGTCGTGTTCAGGAAGAGCATCTCGACCCCGGTGGCCGCCGTCGAGAACGTCGTCATGCCGGCAGGTGGCGTGAAGCTCCCAAGGGGGCTGAAGACGTAGTCCGCGTTCCACTCCTCATCGGCCGCGACCGCGGCGAGTGGCCGCCAGCGGATCGTCCCCAGGTTCTGGGTGCGCGTGCCGCCGTAGTTCGGGTTGCGAGCGAGAACGATCTCGCTCACCGACGCGGACTGGATGTAGTACGGCCCTGCTGCGGCGAGCGGAGCCTCCGAGAAGGCGGCCGGCGCCGAGCTCGGCGTGGCGCAGAAGTGGCTCATTCCGAGCCGAGAGACCAGATCGCCCGCAGGCGCCGAGAGCGTGACCGTCAGCGTGTTCCCCGCTGCGGTCACGTCGACCACGTCGGGCATGAGGGCGGCAACCAACGGCGAGATCGTGATCGCACGGTCGATCGCCCACCGGAAGCTCTCCGCGGTGACCGGCTCGCCGTCCGAGAAGCGGTGCCCCGTTGCGATCGTGAACGTGTAGATCGTCCCGCCGCCGGATACGGTCGGCATGGCGGTCGCAGCCTCGGGAACGGGAGCGTCCGTGTCCTCGTCGTAGTTCACGAGCTTGAGGCACGTCGGGTAGATCAAGACCTCTGCGCTGATCGTGCCCGCAGTGGAGTGATCGATCCAGTTGTTGTACTGAGGCCCCAGGTTCGTCGGATTCGCGGTCGGCGCCATCATCTGCGTCTTGACCACGATCTCCTCCCCGGCGGCCAGCGCCGATCCCCCCGCAAGCACGCATACGCACAGAGCAGCCACGCCCAGCGTGGCGAGTCGCCGCAGTTTCACGTCTCTACCTCCCCGCTCGCTTTTCCTGCCCGCCGGGCCACACCTTATCCCCACGTCGCGACAGGTCAAGGCCCGGCCTCAACGCGCCCAGCATGGCTCGGCCGGCTCAACACCGGCTCAACGCCGGCTCAATGCGCCGAATCGCACGATCCGTCGCCGGGTGACGGAGCGCGCGCTCGGCCGTGCGGAACCTCGTCACTCCTTCGTCCCGAGCCCGAACGCCTCGGGCTAGAATCCCTGCCCGAAGGGCAGTATCCCCGAACGGGCGTCATCGTCAGTCCGGCCAGCCCGGTGACGTCGACCGCCGAAGGCGGTGGGAGAGACCTTCGTCGAGAGACCACTGTTCCGACGAAGGAGGACTGCCGTGCACGTCGATCTCTGGATGTGGGCCGCCCTGGGCGCGCTCGTCGTCTCGCTGCTGCTCGTCGACCTCGTCGGCTTCGGCCGGCGACGCGGGGCGATCGGCTTCCGCGAGGCGGCGGCGTGGAGCGTCGGCTGGACGGCGCTCGGGCTTGCCTTCGCCGTTCTCATGTGGGTCTGGCAGGGGCGCGTGCTCGCGGAGGAGTACCTCGCCGGCTTCCTCATCGAGAAGTCGCTCTCGGTCGACAACCTCTTCGTCTTCGCGCTGATCTTCACGTACCTTGCCGTGCCGCCGGCCGCTCAGCGCCGGGTGATCTTCTGGGGGATCGTCGGTGCGATCGTCCTGCGCGGCCTCTTCATCGCGGGCGGCGCCGCACTGCTCGACGCGTTTCACTACACGATCTACGTGTTCGGCGCGTTCCTCGTGCTCACCGGGCTCCGGATGGCCCGGCATTCGGGCATCGAGATCCATCCGGAGCGCAACCTGGCGCTGCGGGCGTTCCGCCGCGTCGTGCCGATGACCACGGAGAACGACGGCGATCGCCTGCTCACGCGCCGCGACGGCCGGCTCGTGGCGACGCCGCTCTTCGCCGCGCTCGTGCTCGTGGCCGCGTTCGACGTCGTCTTCGCCGTCGACTCGATCCCGGCGATCTTCGCGGTGACGCGCGAGACCTTCATCGTCTACGCCGCGAACGCCTTCTCCCTGCTCGGGCTCGCCGCGCTCTACTTCGCGCTGGCCGGGCTGGTGAGCCGGTTCCGCTACCTGAACGTCGGGCTCGCCGTGATCCTCGTCTTCGTCGGCGCGAAGATGCTCGTCTCCGACCTCTTCAAGGTGCCGGCATTCGCCTCGCTCGCCGTCATCGTCGTCGCGCTGGCGATCGCCATCCTCGCGTCCTCGCTGCAGAGGGAAGACGCGGGATCAGCGTGCCGCGGCGCCGAGGCCGGCGCGTGAGCGCGCGCGCTCGAGCGCTGCGCCGACGAACTCGCGGAACAGCGGCGCGGGGCGCGTCGGGCGCGACTTGAACTCCGGGTGGAACTGGCTCGCGACGAACCACGGATGGTCAGGGAGCTCGACGATCTCGACGAGCCGCCCCTCCTGAAACGTCCCCGAGACGACGAGACCGGCGTCGACGAGCTGTTGCCGGAGCTCGTTGTTCACCTCGTAGCGGTGGCGATGCCGCTCGTGGACGACCGGCTCGCCGTAGGTCTCCGCAGCGCGCGTCCCCTCTTCGAGCTCGACCGCCTGCGCGCCGAGGCGCATCGTCCCGCCCAGGTCCTCGATCTCCTTCTGCTCGGGCAGGAGGTCGATGACCGGGAACGGCGTCTCCGGGTCCATCTCGGTCGAGTTCGCGCCCTCGAGCCCGCACACGTGGCGCGCGAAGTCGGAGACGGCGACGTGCATCCCGAGGCAGATGCCGAGGTACGGGATCTCGTGCTCCCGCGCCACCCGGCAGGCGAGGATCTTTCCCTCCCATCCGCGCGAGCCGAAGCCGCCGGGGACGAGGACGCCGTCCACCTGGTCGAGCTCGTGCACGGCCTCCTCGTAGGACATGTTCTCGGCGTCGACCCAGCGGACGCGCACGCGCGCCCCGTGGTGGACGCCCGCGTGCTTCAGCGCCTCGTGCACGGAGAGGTACGCGTCGTGCAGCTTCACGTACTTGCCGACGAGCGCGATCTCGACCTCCTCGTCCAGCTCGCGGCTGCGCTCGAGCAGGTCCTGCCACTCGCCGAGGTCGGACGCGGCGCACTCGAGCCCGAGCTTCTCGCAGACGAGCGCGTCGAGGCCCTCCTCGCGCAGCACCTCGGGGACGAAGTAGACGTCGGGGACGTCCGGAGAGCCGATGACCGCGTCGGCGTCGACGTCGGCGAAGAGCGCGATCTTCTCCCGGATGTCGTCCGAGAGCGGCTCGGTCGAGCGCGCGACGACGATGTCCGGGTGGATGCCGATGCGGCGAAGCTCGTTCACCGAGTGCTGCGTCGGCTTCGTCTTCAGCTCGCCGGCCGCCGGGATGAAGGGGACGAGCGTGACGTGCAGGTAGAGGACGTTCTCGTTCCCGACCTCGCGCCGGAACTGGCGGATCGCCTCGAGGAACGGGAGCGACTCGATGTCGCCGACGGTGCCGCCGATCTCGGAGATCACGACGTCCGCGGGCGCGACCTTCTCCGCCCGCTTGATCCGCGCCTTGATCTCGTTCGTGATGTGCGGGATGACCTGCACGGTCGCACCCAGGAACTCGCCCTTGCGCTCCTTGCGCAGGACGGTGTCCCAGATCGCCCCGGCCGTGTGGCTCGCGTTCCGCGAGAGGTTCTCGTCGATGAAGCGCTCGTAGTGGCCGATGTCGAGGTCGGTCTCGGCGCCGTCCTCGGTGACGAAGACCTCGCCGTGCTGGAACGGGCTCATCGTGCCCGGGTCGACGTTCAGGTACGGGTCGAACTTCTGAGCGGAGACGGAGAGGCCGCGCGCCTTGAGGAGCCGTCCGAGCGACGCCGCGACGATTCCCTTCCCGAGCGCCGAGACCACTCCCCCCGTGACGAACACGTACCTGGCCACGGGTTCTCACCGTAGCAGGGGCGGAGGTCGGGGGTCAGGCTGAAGCCTGACCCCTCTCCCCGAGCGTCGCGAGGAACTCGGCGCCGCCGGCCATGCGCTCGAGCTCGTCGCGGCGGAGGGCGTCGTCGAGCTCCTCGATGCGCGTGTGCGTCGGGTCGCCCGGCACCTTCTCGACGCGGAAGTGCTTCTCGGCGACGCTCGCGATCTGCGGGAGGTGCGTGATCGTGAGCACCTGCGCGCGCTCGGCCAGTCGTTGCAGGGTGGACGCGACCGCGTGCGCGGTCACGCCGCCGACGCCCGCGTCGATCTCGTCGAAGACGAGCGTCTCCCCGCCCGCGACCGCGGCCAGCGCGAGCGCGATGCGTGAGAGCTCACCGCCGGATGCGGTCTCGGCGACCGGCGCGAACGGGAGACCCGCGTTCGGGCGCACGAGGAAGACGGCCTCGTCCGCGCCGGCCGCGCCCGGCTCGCGTTCCCGCAGCTCGACGAGGAACTCGCCGTCGCCCATCCCCAGGCCGCGGAGCTCGGCAGCGACGGCGTCGGCGAGCGGGCGCGACTGCGAGCGGCGGACCGCGCGCAGCTCCTCGGCGAGCGCCCCGACGTGTGCCTCGGCCGCGGCGACCGCCTGCGCTGCGGCCTCGACCGGGTCGTGCCCGGCCGCGGTCTCGTCGAGCTCGGCACGGGCGGCCGCGGCGCGCTCGAGGAGCTCGTCGTAGGTCGCGGCGCCGAAGCGGCGCTGGAGGTCCGCGATCCGTGCGAGCGAGCCCTCGACCTCGTCGAGTCGGCCGGGGTCGGCGTCGAGTGAGGCGAGGAACGCGTGCAGGTCGCTCCCGACCTCGCCCAGGCGCACGGTGACGTCGCGGAGCTCGGCTGCCGCGGCACCGAGCTCCGGCGCGATCCGCTCCAGCGGAGCCAGCGCGCGCTCCGCCTGCGCCGCGAGCGACGCGGCGCCCTCGCCCTCCTCGGGAGCGATCGCCTCGGTCGCGGCTGCTGCCGCCTCCTCCAGCTCCGATACGTGTCGCAACCGCTCCCGCTGCGCCTTCAGCGCCTCCTCGTGGCCCGGCTCGAGGCCCTCGGTGTCCTCGACGAGCGCCTGCAGCTCGGCGAGCCGCGCGGCGGCGGCGCTCGCGTCGCGTGTGAGCTCGTCGTGCCGCCGGCGGGCGGCCGCCAGCTCGCGCCACGCTGCCTGCGCCTCGCGCTGCCGCTCGAGCTGCTCCGGCCCGCAGAAGGCGTCGAGCACGGCGAGCTGGAAGGAGGCCCGTCCGAGCCGGCGCTGCTCGAACTGGCCCGACATCGCGATCAGCCGCTCCGCCGCGCCCGCCACGTCCTCGCGCGCGACCGCCCGTCCCCACGCATACGCGCGCGTGCGCCCGTCGCCGAAGACGCGCCGGGCGAGCACGAGCCCCGCCTCGCCTTCCGGCCGCAGCTCGCCGAGCGCGGCGACGTCGTCCTCGTCGAAGAACCCTTCGGGAACGTCGAGCTCGGCCTCGACGTACGCCTCGCTGCCGTCCGCGCCCACCGAGGACGCATCCGCCCGCGCCCCGAGCAGGAGCCCGATCGCCTGCGCGAAGATCGTCTTGCCCGCGCCCGTCTCGCCGGTGACCGCGTTCAGCCCGGGGCCGAACGCGAGGTCCGCCTCGCGGATGAGGACGAGGTTCTCGATGCGGAGCCGGCGCAGCACGGGCCGCGGCCAAACCTAGCCGAGTCACGGGCCGGCGGGCCGGCCCGTGACTCGTGCGTGGCGCTCTTGCTACTTCCCGGGCACGAAGTTCTGCCGCAGCGACACGTCGATGTCGCCGCGACGCGTCGTCGCCCCGTGGTAGTCGTTGGTGAGCCAAAGGCCGAGCTGGTTCCCGAACCACGGCCCGGCCGGGTTCCCGCTCTGGCCGCCCGGGATCACCTGCACCGCCTTCGGGTGCGAGCGCTTCGCCTCGGCGACGAACCGCCGCGCGGGCCCGCTTCCGAATCTGAAGCCGTTCAGCGTCGAGGCCCGCGGGCTGTGCGAGGAGGCGTCGACGACGCTGAAGCCGCCGTCGGTCGCGACTCCCGGCAGCCCCGGCCCGAGGTCGGTGAACCCGGCGCCGGGCGGGAGCGAGAACGGCCCGCCCAGCGGGTGGGCGAACGTGATCCGGTGCAGCTTCCCCCAGCGGTAGTCGGCGAGGCTCGTCGAGCCGCCGAACGCTGGCGCGAAGCCCGGGCTGGCGGCAAGCTCGACCGCCGCCCGCAGGGTCCCGAGCAGCGCGACGTCCCGGCCGACCGGCCCGGCGAAGAACACGATTCCGGACGCGCCGACACCGCCCGTCGCGAGCAGGTGCCGGAGCGCCGTCATCGCCTGGTCGCCTCCCGGAAGGACGCTGCCGAGGCCGCGCGCGATGAGCGGCGCGTCCACGATCCCGGCCAGCGCCTGGCCCCGCCAGAGGCTGTAGATCGTCGCCGCCACGCTCGCGTCCAGCTCACGCTGCTTCGGCGTGAGCCGGACGCCCTTGCGATCGCTCGCGTCGTAGCCCTCGACGATGCCGGTCGGCGTCGAGAAGTCCCACTTGGAGAGCCTGGCGACCGCCTCCTGCACCCTCGGGTCTGCGCCGAGCGCCGCCAGAGCCGGCGGCGCGCCCGGGGTCTGCGCCGCCTTCAGCGCCGCCACGATGTACGGCACGAGGACCTCGGCGTCGTTCAGTTTCACGTCGGCCTGGATCGACTGCATCTCCTCGAACGAGAGCTCGCGGTCACCCGTCGAGAGCGCCTCCTCGAGGCGCTTCGTCACCCGCGCGTTGCGATTGCCGTCCGCGTGGCCCGGCGTGATGTAGCGGATGCCGCCGCCCGGCCGGAGCTCGTTCAGCGGGTCGTTGTCGAACGTCTGGCCCGTCGGATCCTGGTTCGCGTTCGCGATCCAGCCGCGCTTCGGGTTCACGAGCCCGTCCATCTCCGCGAACGGGAGGATCTCGAACGGCGTCGCCTGATCCTCCGCCGGGGTCGGGTCCGGGATCCACTCGTTCCCGCCGGTGCCGTTGCGGATGAAGTACGGCGGCAGGCCGGCGACGGTGCCCGCCTGCAGGTCCTCGCGGAGCGGGATCTCGCCGCTCGTCTTGTAGCCGATCGACCCGCGGTCGTCGACGTACATCCAGTTCTGCGCGCCGAAGTCGAAGTAGCGCTGCGCGTCGATCGCTTTCTCGACGGTGTCGGCCCGCGAGAGCAGGCGGAAGAAGTCGACCTCACGGGTCGGGCTGAAGCCCGTGAACTGGACGGAGAGGCCGGTCGCGCCGGTGATGCTGATCAGCGGCCCGTTGTTCCGGCGCGGCACGACGACGGTCACCGGCGGGATGCTCGCCGAGGGCGGCACGTTGACCAAGTCGTCCGGCGTGCCGTTCCCGGGCTGGTTCGCCCGGTAGCTCTCGGGGATGATCTGTGTCGGCTCGGGCGCGCCCTTGTACGTGGTCGCGACCGGTAGGCCGCCCGCGATCGTGAGCTGCTCGGAGTAGACGTCCGTCACGTCCGTCGGGTTGACCGTCGAGCCCCAGGAGACGCTCCCGTTCGTGCCGTGCACGATTGCCGGCGCGCCCGGGAACGTGACGCCGTACAGCGTCAGCCGGTTGCGCCCGGCGACGTCGACGCCGACCTCGTAGAACGTGGACGGCGAACCGAGCGCGAGGTGCGGGTCGCTCGCCACCAGCGGCCGCCCCGTCTTCGACTTCTTGCCGGAGACGACCCAGATGTTCGAGCCCTGGTCGCCGGCCGCAGTCGGGAGGTTCCCGGCCTCGAGCTGCTCGAGCGCCTGGGCCGCCGCCTGGCCGACGTTCGGCTTCAGGAAGGACGTGGAGAAGCCGCCCGTGTCGTCGTCCTTGCCCTTGCCTCCCTTGCCCTTGTCGTCGTCGTCCTTCTTGCCCTTCTTCTTCGGCGGCGCGGACGTCTCGCCGGGCAGGATCGAGGGCGCGTGCGCGAACGGCTCGCTGCGCATGACGTCCTCGAAGAACAGCTTCGTGCCGTCGAACCCGAGCACGGCGCCCGTGCCCTGGTACGTGAGCAGCCGCTGCGTGTTCGCGATGTCGCCGGTGTCGAACGAGAGCCCGAACGCGAGCAGCTTCGTGATCGCGAGCGAGTCGAGCGCCGTCCACGCGGGCACGTTCGCCTTCGTCAGCTCCAGCGCCGCGTACTCGGACGGGAGCGGGTTGGCGGCGATCCACGCGTTCACGCCCTTCGCATACGCCTGGAGGATCGCGGTGCCCGCCGGTGAGATCGCCGCCTGCGAGCGCACGGCGGCCCGCCTCAGCCCGAGCGTGCGCAGCTGGACGTCGCTCGCGAGCGCGCTCGGGCCGAGGAGCTCGGCGAGCGTGCCGCTCGCCTGGCGGCGGCTCGAGTCCATCTGGAAGAGCCGGTCCTGGGCGTGCACCCAGCCGACCATGAAGTAGGCGTCGTGCTCGCTCGCTGCAAAGACGTGCGGGACGCCGAACGTGTCGCGCAGCACCTGCACCGGCTTCTCGAGGCCGGCGACCTTGACGGTCTCGACCTTGTGGGAGCGGTGCGCGAACGAGGCGCTCGGCAGGAAGAACAGCGCGACGAGCGCGAGGATCGCGATCCTCGTCTTGGTCATCGGAAGAACCCCCTCGATTTTGGACGGCAGAGCCGTAGCGCCGCGATTCTCTCACCCGCCTCCCGCGGCGGCAACCGGGAGCGGACGGACCGGCTACGACGCGAAGCTCTGGCGGTAGCGCCGCACGAAAGTCGCCTCTGGGAGCGTCGCGAGCAGGGAGCGCTCCTCCCCGACCCGGACGACGGCGCGCTCCGACTTCCCGAGCGTGGACACGCGGTGCCCGTCGACGAGCACGCCCGCCTCGACGTCCGGCGAGCGATTCCAGACGATCACGTCCGCCCCCGGCGGGATGACGAGCGGGCGGGCGCGCAGCGAGTGTGCGGCGACGTACGTGAGCGCCATCGCCTCGAGACCCCACATCAGCACCGGCCCGCCGTTGGAGAGGTTGTACGCGGTCGAGCCGGAGGGCGTCGAGCAGATGATCCCGTCGCACGGCTGGCGGCCGAGCTCCTCGCCGCCCACCGCCAGCTCGAGCTCGATCATGCGCCCGAGGGACGCGGAGGCGACGACGACGTCGTTCACGGCGCTCGCGGTGCCGCCGGGGTGCTCGAGCTCGAGCGTGGGCAGCTCCACGACGTCGTACTCGCCGGCGAAGACGCGCGCGAGCCCGGCCTCGAGGTCGCGCCTCCCCGTCGCGCTGAGGAACCCGACGCGGCCGAAGTTCACGCCGACGACCGGCACGCCCGTCCCCAGGAAGCGCGTCAGCGCGCGCAGCACGGTCCCGTCCCCGCCGAGCACCACCGCGATGTCGGCGCCGGACGGGTCGGAGCCACCCCCGAGCCCCTGCTTCTCGGCCTCGTCCGGCGGGAAGAGGAGCTCGACGCCGTGCTCGGCCGCGACCGCCTGGAGCCGCGCGACGCCCGCGCCGATCTGGCGCGGCTTGCCGTGCGTGACGACCGCGGCGCGCGCGACCTTCCTAGGCCGCACGGACGGCTTCGTCGATCCAGCGGTCGAGGTCACGATGTCGGGCGGCCGGCTGTCGGTGGAAGAGATGCACGAAGAACTCCCTGTTCCCCTTCGGTCCGGGGACACCTGAGTCTACGACCCCGGCGGTCTCTCCACCCCACGCGCGCGCCTCCTCCACGACGCGCTCGAGCACCGCCCGCCGCACCTCCGGGTCGCGGACGACGCCCTTCGGGGCATGCTCGCGGCCGGCCTCGAACTGCGGCTTCACGAGCACGAGCGCCTCCCACTCCGGCTTCCCGAGCGCGAGCACGGGCGGGAGCGCCTTCGCGACGCTGATGAAGGAGACGTCGCAGGTGACGAGATCCGGGGCGTACGGCAGCTCGCGGAGGTCGCGCGCGTTCACCCGCTCGAGCACCGTCACGCGCGCGTCGTCCCGTAGTCGCGGGTGGAGCTGGCCGTAGCCGACGTCGATCGCGACGACGCGCGCCGCGCCCGCCTGGAGGAGGGCGTCGGTGAAGCCGCCGGTGGACGCGCCCACGTCGGCACAGTCGCGCCCGCGCACGTCCACGCCGAACGCAGCGAGCGCGTTCGCGAGCTTCTCCCCGCCGCGCGAGACGTACCGCGGCGGGCGCTCGACCGTGAGCTCGGCGTCCTCGGCGACCTGCTGCCCCGGCTTGTCGTAGCCCGGGACCAGCCCGGCGAGCACGAGCGCCTGCGCCTGGCTCCGCGTCTCCGCGAGCCCCCGCTCCACCAGCACGGCGTCGAGGCGCTTCTTCACACCGGAACGGTAGGCGACGTTTCGGGCCTGGTGCCCCGGGGCACGTACCCGGGAAACGGAGGTGACCGCATGCCGACTTGGCTCTGGGTCCTGATCGCCGTACTCGTCCTCCTCGCGCTCTTCGGAGGCTTCGGGTACAGCAGGCGCTAGTGGAGTGACCGAGGCCGCCTCGCGACGAGGCGGCCTCGGCTCCTTCCGGCTGCGGCCTACGCGCCGTCGCCGGGCGTCACGACGCCGTTCTCGTACGCGAACACGACCGCCTGCACGCGGTCGCGGAGCCCGAGCTTCAGGAGGATGCGCGCGACGTGCGTCTTCACCGTCGTCTCGGAGACGAACGCCTCCTTGGCGATCTCCGCGTTCGAGAGCCCGCGCGCGATGAAGCCGAGGACCTCGAGCTCGCGCGGCGTGAGCTCCTCGAGCTCCGGCACCGGCTTCCGCACCGAGTCGGGCGGCCGGCGCACGAACTCCTCGATGACCCGCCGGGTGATGACGGGCGAGAGCAGCGCGTCGCCGTTCGCCACGACGCGGATCGCCTCCACGAGCTGCTCGGGCGGCGTGTCCTTGAGCAGGAACCCGCTCGCGCCCACGCGCAGCGCCTCGTACACGTACTCGTCGAGGTCGAAGGTGGTGAGGATCAGGACCCGCGGGCCCTCGGTCCGACCGTCGAGCAGCTGCCGCGTCGCCTCGAGCCCGTCCACGTTCGGCATGCGGACGTCCATGAGGATCACGTCCGGGCGGAGCTCGGTCGCAGCCGCGATCGCCTCCTTCCCGTCCGCTGCTTCGCCGACGACCTCGACGTCCTCCTCGGCCTCGAGGATCATGCGGAACCCGGCCCGCACGAGCGACTGGTCGTCGACGATGAGGACGCGGATCACCCGGACGCTCCCTCCAGCGGGAGCCGCGCGCGCACGACGTAGCCGCCGCCGTTCCTCGCACCGCTCTCGATCTCGCCGCCGTACAGCGACACGCGCTCGCGCATCCCGGCGAGCCCCTGCCCACCGCCCGAGCCGTCGCCGCCCCCGCTGCCGTCGTTCGCGACCTCGAGCTCGAGCTCCGAGCCGCCCCACGTCACGGTGACCCACGCGTGCGCGGGCCCGGCGTACTTGAGGGCGTTCGTCAGCGCCTCCTGCACCACCCGATACGCGGCGAGGTCGACGCCCGGCGGGAGCTCTCGCGGCTCGCCCGCGACCTCGAGGTCGACCGGGAGCCCGGCCGCGCGCACCCCGTCGAGGAGCGACTCGATCGTCGCCATCCCCGGCTGCGGCGAGAACTCGGGCATCGCGCCCCGCTCGCGGAGGAGCCCGACGAGCCGCCGCATCTCCGTCAACGCCTCGCGGCCGGTCGCCTCGACGGTCTCGAGCGCCTCGCGCTCCTTCGCCTGCTCGGGCCGGAGCAGCCGGCGCACCGCGCCCGCCTGGACGGTCATGACGGAGACCGAGTGCGCGATCACGTCGTGGAGCTCGCGCGCGATCCGCTGCCGCTCCTCCGCGACGGCCCGCTCGGCCTCGGCGTCGCGTTCGACCGCCAGGTGCCGGGCGCGCGCCTCCGCCTCCCGCAGGTTCCGCCCGCGAACGGTCAGCGCGCGACTGGCTCCCCAGAAGAGCGTGAAGAGCAGCGCCGGGAAGAGGTAGTCCCCCCAGACCACGTCGGTCGAGTTGAGATTGACGAGCGCCCCTGCCGCGTAGATGAGGAGCAGGCCCAGGCCCGCCGACCGCGTGTCGAGCTCGCCGAAGAGCCACGCGGCAGCGGCGATGATGAAGACGGCTCCGAGCCCGTCCGTGACCGCTTCGCCGGTGGCGACGAAGCTCGCGACCGTGGCCGTGACGACCGCGCACGCCGGTGCGCCGAAGGGAAAGCGCCTCCGGAGGAGCAACGGTGCCGCGACGGCCGCCGGAGTCAGCCAGACGGCCCAGTCGGGCCCCTTGTCGACGCTCTCGTAGCCGTACGGGTTGGCGATCGCGTCGATGGTGCCCACGACCCCGAAGAAGACCGCGTAGGCCTCGGCCCAGTAGTGGCGAAGCCAGGCGAGCGCGCGGTTCATGTGGTCAACGGTACTGCGGCTCGCGCGCAGGCGCATCGGCCGGGCGGACGACCTCGAGATCGTCCTCGAGGATGAGGCGAGATCGGCACGTCGGCCGACGAAATCCGGCCTCCGGCGCGAGACCATCGATCCGTGATCGTCATCAACCACGCCAAGGAGGCACGACCATGATCCGCACCGGAGACACCCTGTCGAACCCCGTGACCGGAGAGCTCGTGCACTTCGTCACGACCTCGGCCGACACCGACGGCGAGTACGTCGTCGTCGACGTCGAGCTCGAGCCGAACGGCACCGTGGCCGCGGCTCACGTGCACCCGTACCAGACCGAGACGTTCGCCGTCCTCGAGGGCACCGTCGCCTTCAGGGTCGACGGCCAGACCACGGTGCTCGAGGCCGGCGAGCTGGCCCAGGTCGAGCCGGGCACGCCGCACAAGTTCTGGAACGCCGGCGAGACCACGGCGCGCTTCCGCTGTGTCGTGACGCCCGCCCTCGCCTTCGAGCAGCTGATCGAGACGATGTTCACGCTCGCCGCCGACGGGAAGACGAACAAGAAGGGCCTGCCGAACCCGTTCCGCCTCGCCGTCATCGCGAACGCGCACTTCGACGACGTGCGGCTGCCGTTCCCGCCGGCCTGGATGCAGAAGCTGGGCCTCGCCCTGGGCGCGCCGTTCGGCCGGCTCCTCGGCTACGGCCCCACGTACGAGGCCGCCGAGCCCTCGGAGCCCCGCGTCGCCATCTGAGGCGCCGGCTGAGCCGAGCACCGGAGAACGAGCCCGCAGGAGGGCCGGTCCCGAGGGCCGGCCCTTCGCGCCCCCGGCTACTCGGACGTGACGCGGCGCGCGCCGATGAGCCGGCGGCCGTAGTTCGTCTCCGCGAGCTCCACCACCTCGACGTGCCTCCCCGTCTCCGGCGCGTGCACCATCCGCCCGTTTCCGAGGTACAGGCCGACGTGGCCGAGGCCCTCGAAGAAGAGGACGTCACCCGGCTGCAGCGCGCTCCGCGCGATGGGGCGGCCGACGGAGTACAGCGCGCGGGAGTTGTGCGGCACGTCGACGCCGACGCGTGCGTACGACCAGCGTACGAGCCCGGAGCAGTCGAAGCCGGTGTCGGGCGACTCGCCTCCGTAGCGGTAGCGTGCACCGACCCGCTCGACCGCGAAGAACGCAGCCAGCTCGCCCGCCGTCGGCGAACCTGCGGCTGGCGCCGACGGCCTCTGGACCCCCTCTGGGCTCGCCGCCGCCTCGAGCTCCGAGGACGGCGCGGCCGGCGAGACCGCGGTCGGCGCGACGGCGAGCGACACGGCTCCGAGAACGGCGAATGCGACCAGCGCTCGTATGAGGCGGAGGGTGACCATCGGTGGCGAACGGGCGGTCCATGCGGGCTGGAGTGAAGTGGCCGCACGGCCCTGGCTGTTCGGGGAGGCGTCGGATGGTACTCGGATGCGCGGACGTGTCCACCCTCAAACGGTGCGCGTCGCAAGCGCGTCGACGAGCTCGCGGAGCACGCTCGCGTCCGCTGGGACGTCGGCGAGCCGCGCGTGCGCACGCGCGACGGCGCTGTCCGCGAGGCGCCGCGCTCTCTCCGCGCCGAGCCGCTCGGCGAACCCGTCGCCGTCGAGGATGTCGTCCACGACCTGGAAGACGAGCCCGAGCTCGTCGCCGAACGCGCGCCACGGGGCCTGCTCCGCGTCCGGGACGCGGGCGACGCGGAGGCCGAGCCCCACCGACGCGGAGAGGAGGCGTCCGGTCTTCAGCCGCTCGACCTCCGCGAGGTCCTCGTCGTCGCCCGTGACGTCTCTGTACTGCCCGCCGATCATCCCGAGGGTCGCCCCCGCGAGCTCGCGCGCGATCGCCGGATCGTCGTAGGAGAGCGCGAGCCGGAGCGCCTCGGCGAGGAGCGCGTCGCCCGCGAGCAGCGCGGCGGCCTCGCCGAACGCGACGTGCGACGTCGGCCGGCCGCGGCGCTCGTCGTCGTCGTCGAGCGCCGGCAGGTCGTCGTGGACGAGCGAGAAGGTGTGCACGAGCTCGAGCGCCGCGGCCGCGGGCAGCGCGCGCTCGCCGTCTCCCCCGGCCGCCTCGCACACGGCGAGGCAGAGCACCGGCCGGACGCGCTTGCCGCCCGGCTCGAGCGCGTAGCGAACGACCTCCTCGAGCCGGCCGAGCTCGGGGGCGAGCGACAGCCGCGCGAGGTAGGCGTCGACCTCCGCGCGGAGCTCGTCAGGCGCCCGCATCGGCGATCGCCCGGGCGCGCGAGAGCTCGGCCTCGATCTCCTTCGCGAGCTCGGCGAGCCGGGCGATGAGATCCACGGCCGCGTCGCCGTCGAGGTCGTCGGCCTCGGCGAGCCGCTCGAGCTCGTCGCGCCTGGCGCCGAGCTCGACGAGGAGCTGCTCGGCCCGCGCCAGCGCCTCCTCGGCGGTGCTCATGCAGCTTCCTCCTCGCGTGCGATCGCACCGAGAATGCCGTTGACGAGGCGCGCGGCGTCCTCGGACGCGTACCGCTTCGCCAGCCTGACCGCCTCGCTGATCGCCACCTCGCGCGGCACGCTGCCCTCCTCGAGCTCGTGGACGCCGATGCGCAGGACGTTGCGCTCGAGCGTACCCAGGCGGTCGGCGGGCCAGGCTTCCGACGCTGCGCTGATGCGGCGGTCGAGGTCCTCCGCGTGCGCGGCGACCGCCTCGGCGAGCGTCACCGCGAACTCGTCCGGCTCCCCTTCGTACAGCGAGGCGAGCGGCTGCCCCGTGAGATCCCACTGGTAGAGGAGGAACAGCGCCTGCCTGCGGCCCGCCCTGCGTCCGGCCGGCGGCGTCATGCCGGCGCGGGCGCGAGGGACGGGAGCCTGCCCTCGAGCTCGGCGAGCGTCGAGGTCGAGTAGTCGCCGCTCCGGAACTCGGGGGACGCGAGGACGTCGAGCGCGAGGTCGCGGGTCGTCTCGACGCCCTCGACCTCGAGCTCGCGGAGGGCGCGACGGGCGCGGCCGAGCGCCTGCTCGCGCGTCTCGTCCCACACGATCACCTTCGCCACCATCGAGTCGTAGTAGGGCGGGATGCGGCCTCCCTCGCGGATCGCCGTGTCGACACGTGTCCCCGGGCCGAGCGGCGGCCGGAAGCGCGTGACCTCGCCGGGGCTGGGGACGAAACCCCGGGACGGGTCCTCGGCGTTGATGCGGACCTCGATCGCGTGACCACGGCGCGGCGCCCGCCCGGTGAGCGCGAGCGGCTCGCCCGCGGCGATGCGCACCTGCTCGCGGACGATGTCGATCCCGGTCACGAGCTCCGTCACCGGGTGCTCGACCTGGAGGCGGCAGTTCACCTCGATGAAGTGGAACGAGCCGTCGGGGCCGAGGAGGAACTCGAACGTGCCGGCGTTCCGGTACCCGATGGCAGCGCACGCGCGCTCGACCGAGGCCTCCATCTCCTCGCGCCCCGCGTCGTCGAGCGCGGGCGCGGGCGACTCCTCGATCAGCTTCTGATGGCGGCGCTGGACCGAGCACTCGCGCTCGCCGAGCGTGAGGATCCCGCCCTGCGCGTCGCAGAGCACCTGGATCTCGACGTGGCGCGCGGGCACGAGCGCCTTCTCCAGGTAGAGCGTGCCGTCCCCGAACGCGGCCTCGGCCTCGGCGCTCGCGGCCGAGAACGCGCGCTCGAGGTCCTCGGGCGCGCGGACGACGCGCATGCCCTTCCCGCCGCCGCCGGCCGAGGCCTTGATCAGCACCGGGAAGCCGATGTCCTCGGCGGCGGCGCGCACGTCGGCAGGCGTCGCGACGCCGTTCGTGCCCGGGACGAGCGGGACGCCGGCCGCGCGCATCTCCTCCTTCGCGCGCACCTTGTCCCCCATCCGCTCCATCACGTCCGCCGGCGGCCCGACGAAGACGAGGCCGTTGTCCTCGCACGCGCGCACGAAGGCCGGGTTCTCGGCGAGGAAGCCGTAGCCCGGGTGCACCGCCTCGCAGCCCGTGTTCACGGCGGCCGCGACGACGCTCGGGATCCGCAGGTAGCTGTCGGCCGCCGCCGGTGGCCCGACGCAGACCGCCTCGTCCGCGAGTTCGACGTGGAGCGCGTCGGCGTCCGCGGTGGAGTAGACGGCGACGGCCTCGATCCCGAGCTCGTGCAGCGCGCGGATCACGCGGACGGCGATCTCGCCCCGGTTCGCGACGAGGACGCGGGAGAACACGGTCGCGGGCGCTCCCTCAGACCGCCGGCGGCGGCTGGACGGGCTCGATCTCGAACAGGAGCTGGCCGTACTCGACCGCCTGCGCGTTCTCCACGTGAATCGCCGCGACGACGCCCGCGACCTCGGCCTTCAGCTCGTTGAACAGCTTCATCGCCTCGATGATGCAGAGCACCTGATCGGGCTCGACGGTGTCCCCGACGTCGACGAACGCGGGCGCGCCAGGGTTGGGCGCGCGGTAGAAGACGCCGACCATCGGCGACTCGACGCGCGTGCGACCGTCGCCGGGGGCGGGCGCGGTGGCGACCGCCGCGCCGGGCTCCTCGTCGCCGGCGGCCTGCGCGGAAACGGCGGCGGCCGGCGCCGCGGCGGGTGCGCCCTCGTCGGCGCGGCGCACGGACACGCGCATGCCTTCGTCCTCGATCTCGATCTCGCCGACGCCGCTCTCCTGCACGATCTTCACGAGCTCGCGGATCCGCTCTCCGCGCTCGGCCTCCTCGTGCTCGGCGATGAGGACGGTGTCGCGGGAGTGCCGCGCGCGGATCGTGCGCAGGAGCTCTTCGGCGTCCGATCCGAACATCGCAAGCAGCACGAGCTCCTCCTCGCTCGAGGCGAGGCCTTCCGCGCGCTCGCGAACGTCCTCGGCCGTCGGCGGCTCGGCGAGCGCGGGCGCCGGCGCGAGCAGCTCCACCGCGCGCTTCACCGTGGCGTCGACCGGCTGCGGGGTCACGCCGTACGCGCCGCCGACGAGCGCGCGGAACTCGTCGATCACGGTCCCGTAGCGGCGCGCCTCGAGGACGTGCAGCAGCGCCTGCGAGGCGAGGATCTGGCCGATCGGCGCGGCGAGCGGCGGCGAGCCCGCCTCGGCGCGGACGCGGGAGACCTCCTCGAGCACGTCGAGCAGGCGGTCGCCCGCGGCGTGCGCGCGAAGATGGACGTCGAGCGCTGCGACGAGCCCGGTCGGCAGGTCGTACTCCGCCGCCCGCACGGCGATCCGTGGGATCACGGGCGCGATCGGCTCGTCCCCGATGTGCTCGTCGATGACGTCGGCGGCCTCCCACAGCCGGTCGACGTGCAGGCCGGCCGCGCGCCCGAGCCCCTCGAGCGACTCCGCGAGCGACTCGCCGGAGACGCGGTGGAGCGTGAGCGCGAGCGGGTAGACGGCGGTCGCGACGAGGTCGGCGCCCGCCTCGACCGCGGCGAGCGCGGAGGCGAGCCCCATCCCGGCGGCGCCCTGGACGTAGAAGCCGACGGGGAGCTCGCTCGCCTCGCGGATCCGGCCGACCAGCTCCTGCGCGCGGTGCGGGACGAGCGCGCCGGTCGGGTCGTTGACGATGACGCGGGTCGCGCCGAGGTCGGGCAGCTTGCGCGCCTGCTCCACGAGCGTGTCGGTCTCGCCCGTGTGCCCGGGGCTGTAGACGAGGCCTGCGTGGAAGGCGCCGCCCGAGCTCGTGATCGCCGCGCCGGCCTCGCGCAGGTTCGACACGTCGTTGAGCGGGTCGTGCAGGCGGAAGACCTCGATCCCGTTCTCGGCCGCGCACATGACGAAGCGGCCGACGATGTCGCCCGAGACCGGCTGCGAGCCGACGAGGAAACGGCCGCGGAGCGCGATGCCGAGCGGCGTCTCGACGCGCGACTTGATCGCGCGGATCCGCTCCCACGGCGTCTCGACGCGGCGGCGCACGGTCGCGTCGAAGACGCCGCCGCCGGAGACCTCGAGGCAGGCGAAGCCGCCCTGGTCGAGGATCTCGGCGGCGCGCAGGATCTCGGCGGTCGGCAGGCGACCCGCGAGCGGCTCCTGCGAGAGCAGCCGGATGGTCGTGTCCACGAGGCGCGGCATCGGCCCGGACCTTAGCGACCCCGCCGAGCCGGCGAGGGCGCGGCCCGAGCCGCCGTGCGCGCGTGCCGCCGGCCTGCTCCCAACCTTCCGCAGGGGCACTCTCGTGCCCCTGAAGTCACGCGAGCGAGAAAGCCCGCACGCGTGGGTGTCGGCTTCGTCACGATTGAGCGTCGAGACACGAGGAGTGCACGCAGCCCGCAGCGGCCGCGAGGGGCGCGCAAGGACGTCGGGAGACGAGCTGCTACGCGCGCGAGATGTAGCGACCCTCGCGCGGATCGACCTTGATCCGCTCGCCGCTCGCGACGAACAGCGGCACCTGCACGACGGCGCCGGTCTCGAGCGTCGCCGGCTTCGTCACGTTCGTGACCGTGTCGCCCCGCACCGCAGGCTCCGTCTGCGACACCGTCAGCTCGACCGACGCCGGGAGTTGCAGGCCCGCCGGCTTGCCGTCCACCGTCAGCATCTGCACCGACGACGAGGGCGCGAGGTACGCGAGCGCGTCGGCGACCTCGGCGTGCGGGAGCCCGAACTGGTCGTACGTCTCCTGGTCCATGAAGTGCGCCTCGGCGCCGTCGTCGTACAGGAACTGCACGTTCTTCACCTCCGTGTGCACACGCGCGAACTTCTCGCCCGCGCGGAAGGTCTTGTCGACCACGGCCCCCGAGTCGAGCGCCTTCAGCTTCGTGCGCACGAACGCGCCGCCCTTCCCCGGCTTCACGTGCTGGAACTCGACGATGCGCCACACCGACCCCTCGTGCTCGATGTGCATCCCGTTTCGGAACTGGTTCGTGTTGACGGTCTCCGCCATCGCGGCGGATTCTAGGGACGAGGGCGAGACGAGCCTCGCCCCTACGCCACCGTCACGAGCTCCTTCGGGATCTGCGTCAGCCGCTCGGCGCCGTCCTCGGTCACGAGCACGAGATCCTCGATCCGCACGCCGCCCACGCCCGGGAGGTAGATGCCGGGCTCGACGGAGACGACGTTTCCCGGCTCGAGGACGTCCTCCGACTCGGGTCGCAGCGTCGGGCCCTCGTGGATCTGGAGGCCGACGCCGTGGCCGAGGCCGTGGCCGAAGGCCTCGCCCAGGCCGGCGGCTGCGATGAGGTCGCGCGCGGCCGCGTCGACGTCGCGGCCGTGCGCGCCGGGCGCGACCGCCGCCAGCCCCGCAAGCTGCGCCTCCAGGCAGAGCGCGTAGATCTCCTGCAGCCGGTCGGAGATCTCTCCGACCGCGAACGTGCGCGTGCAGTCCGAGCAGTACCCGTCGAGCACGCAGCCCGCGTCGACGACGACGAGC
>SIRU01000032.1 GCA_004366385.1 Actinomycetota bacterium | reverse complement strand
GCAAGCCGCACTTCCTCTTCCGCGTCGACGCCGACGGGAACATGCTCGAGGACAGCGCGCGCCTCGCGCGGAACGTGCTGCTCTGGGACGAGGGCGGCGTCGCGTATCGGATCGAGGGCGAGCTCGAGCTCGACGAGGCGCAGCAGCTCGCCGACGACCTCCGACTGCGCGACTAGCCTCTGCCCGTGCCTGCGACGCCCGTGCGGGAGCTCGCGCTCGACCTCGACGCGTTCGAGGGCCCGTTCGACCTCCTCCTGACGCTCCTCCTCTCCGAGGACCTCGAGCCGCGCGACGTCGATCTCGCGGGAGTGGTGCTCGCGTTCCTGGAGGTGCTCGCCGAGCGCGACGAGGTCGACCTGGACGCCTGCGGCGAGTTCCTCGTCCTCATCTCCGCGCTCCTCGAGCTGAAGGCGCGCGCGCTCTTCCCCGACGAGGCGGCGGAGCTGGACGCGCTCGAGCCGGAGGAGGCCGCGGAGGAGCTTGCGCGGCGCCTCGCCGAGTACCGGCGCATGAAGGAGGCGGCCGCGTGGCTCGCCGAGCGGCTCGTCTCGGAGCGCGACCGCTTCTTCCGGCTCGGCCCGGCCCCGCTCGCGCCGCAGCCGGAGCGGAGGCTCGCGCCGCAGGACCCCGAAGCGCTCGGCGCCGCGCTCCGCCTGCTCGCGACCCCGCCGCCGAGCGTCTCCCTGAACCACATGGCGCTGCGCTTCCCGCCCGTCGCCCAGTTCCTCGAGCGGTTCCGCGCGCTGCTCTCGCGGCGGCGGCGCTTCGACTTCGACAGCGAGGTGCACGGGCTCTCGCGGGTCGAGCAGGCGGTCGCGTTCCTCGCGCTGCTCGAGCTGCGCAAAGCGGGGGAGGTGGCCATCAGCCAGGCCGCTCCCTTCGCCCCGATAAGGATCACGAAGGCCGACGTAGAAAGGATCGACACGTGGACTCGACGCTCCGCCTGATCGCCGCCAACCCCGTCGACAAGCTCGCCCGGACGGTCGAGGCGCTGCTCGTCGTTGCCTCGGCGCCGCTGACCGTGGCGGAGCTCGCGGAGGCGGCGGACGACGACCCGGAGCGCGTCGAGACGGCGCTCGGGCTCGTGCGCGAGCGTTTCTCCGAGCCTCGGAGCGGGATCGTGCTCGAGGAGGTCGCGGGCGGCTACGCGTTCCGCGCGAGCCGTGAGGCGGCGGACGCGTGCTCGCGGCTCTTCGAGCGGCCGGTCGAGCGCGGGCTGTCCCCGGCGGCGCTGGAGACCCTCGCGATCGTCGCGTACCTCGGGCCGTGCTCGCGGCCGGAGGTCGCGCGGATCCGCGGCGTCGCGGCCGACTCGGCCGTCGCGAGCCTCGTCGAGCGCGGGCTGATCTCGGAGGCCGGGCGCGAGAGCGGCCCGGGCGGCGCGGTGCGCTACAAGACGACGCCGCTCTTCGAGCGCGTGTTCGGCCTCGAGTCGCTCGCGGCGCTGCCGCGACTCGACGACCTCGGCGAGGACGCGACCGAGCTTCGCACGCGGCTGCTCGAGGTCGCCGAGAGCCGCGCCTCGTAGCGGCCAGGCTCGCCTTAGGCGGCGACGCGCATCAGCAGCGCGGGGACGGGCACCAGTCGTTGCGAGACGGGATCGGGAGCAAGCCGGAGCTCCTCGAGCGTCACGGCACCGAGCAACGCCGTGTCGCCGAAGACGACGAGTGAGAGCTCCTCCTGCCCGTCGATGCGAACCCAGGCCCGGCCGATCTCGAGCTCGATCTGGCTGCCGTCAGCGATCACGAACGGCGCTCGCGTGTGCGGGACGATGCCCAGCTCCGAGAGGAGCGACCGGGGAAGCACCGTGTGGGTCGCCCCGGTGTCGACCAGCGCTTCGACTTCCTCGAAGCGCTCGCGCGTCTGGTTACCGACGCCGATCGTCACCTGGAACGTTCCCATGCGCTCCTTATACCCCGCACCGAGTGAGCGCGATAGTGGCCGTTCCGGACGCGGCTAGATCTGCCAGGCGCCGTCGCGGAGCACCGGCACCGCGTCCCCGTCGCGCGTGATGCCGTCGACCGCGAGCGCGTTGCTCCCGATCATGAAGTCGACATGGATGCGGCTCTTGTTCACGCGCTTCTTGTCGTCCTCGCCCACGACGGCGTGGTCGTAGCCGCCGCCGAGCGCGATGTGCGAGGCCGCGTTCTCGTCGATGAGCGTGTCGAAGAAAACCCTCCCGAGCGGGCCGATACGGCCCTCGCGGTCGACGAGCGCCAGCTCGCCGAGCCTCGAGGCGCCCTCGTCCGAGGACGCGGCCGCGCGGATCGCGTCCGCGCCGCGGTCGGCGTCGATCCCGGTCGCGCGCCCGCCCTGGAACTCGACCCGGATCCCGGAGATCACCGAGCCCGCGAGCTCGAGCGGCATCGTCGCGCTCACGTAGCCGTCGACGCGCTCCGGGTCGGGAGTCGTGAAGTTCTCCTCGGTCGGGATGTTCGGGAAGTGCCGCGTCCCGTCCACGGTGCTCATGTCGCCGGCCTGCCAGCGTGCGGATGGGAGGAGCCCGATCGTGAGGTCGGTGCCCGGGCCGTGCAGCCGGATCGCGTCGAACGCGCGGTCGTTCAGGCGCGCGGCGCTGGACTTCAGCTCGGCGACCCGCTCGACCCACGCCTCGCCGGGGTCGGTCGCGTCGAGGCGGCAGATGTGGGCCACGTCCTCCCACAGCTTCTCGTACGCCGCCTGCGGGTCGAGTTCCGGGTACACCGCCTCCGCCCATGCCGGGGTCGGGGCCGGGACGATGTTCCAGTTCGTCGTCATGCTGTTCACGACCGTGCCCGTCTCGGGGAGGTACGGGAGCAGGTCACGCCCGGCGCGCGCCGGGTCGACGCCCTCGAGCGCCGTCGGCGCATGCGGGCCGGAGAGCGTGATGCGCGCCGCGTGCACCTCCGAGAGGTGCAGCAGGCGCTGCGACATCCACGGCGGGATGTAGTCGAGCGTGTCCTCTGCCGCGTGCAGCAGCCGCTCGCGCTTCACCCACTGGTCGAAGGTGACGACGTCGACGTACTTCGCTCCGCGCCGGTACGCGGCCGCCGCGACCTTGCGCGCGAGGTACTCCTTGCCGACGAAGCTCGTCACGGCGACGAGCTGGCCCGGTTGGACGTTGGCGCCGGTGACGGCGAGCTCCGCGAGCTTGTCGGTCCACTCCTCGATCTGGCGG
The DNA here is from genome assembly GCA_004366385.1 of Actinomycetota bacterium. Taxonomy (GTDB): domain Bacteria; phylum Actinomycetota; class Thermoleophilia; order Gaiellales; family Gaiellaceae; genus GMQP-bins7. The sequence continues at coordinate 49,226 of SIRU01000032.1, read as the reverse complement.
GGATCGGTCACGGGCCGCACCCTACCCACGCGACAATGCGCCGGTGCGGCTCAACGCCTTCCTCGCGCGAGCCGGGGTCGCGTCGCGGCGCGGCGCCGACGAGCTCATCCGCGCCGGCCGCGTGCGCGTGAACGGCGAGCCGGGAGAGCTGAGCACGGTCGTCGGGGCGCGGGACGTCGTCGAGGTGGACGGGCGGCGCGTCGAGCGGCAGCCGCTCGCGTACGTGCTCCTGCACAAGCCGGCGGGTGTCGTGACGACGGCGCGCGACCCTCAGGGGCGCCCGACGGTCGTCGGGCTCGTGTCGCATCCCGCCCGCGTCGTGCCGGTGGGGAGGCTGGACGCGGACACGACTGGAGCGCTCCTGCTTACGAACGACGGCCCGCTCGCCCACCGGCTGGCGCACCCCCGCTACGGCGTGCCGAAGGTGTACGAGGCGGAGGTCGAGGGCTCGCCGGGGGAGGAGGCGCTGCGCGCGCTCCGCGCCGGCGTCGAGCTCGAGGATGGGGTCACAGCTCCAGCGGACGCGCGCGTCCTTCGTCGCGGAGGCCCGACCTCGGTGCTGGAGCTGACCTTGCACGAGGGCCGGAAGCATCAGGTGAAGCGCATGTGCGAGGCGGTGAGACATCCCGTCCGCCGTCTCCACCGCAGCCGGTACGCGGGACTCGGAGTCGACGACCTCTCCCCGGGGGAGAGTCGGTCACTCGCCGCAGACGAGGTGCGCCGCCTCCGCGAGCTCGTCGGGCTCGCTCGAGATGCGGCAGCGTGAGGTCGCGGGCCGAGTTCACCTCCGAGGCGCAGCCCGCCCTGACGCCCGCGCGGTCTACTCGAACCAGACGATCGTCGCGAGGACGACGTAGAGCGCGACGAGCGACGCTCCCTCGAACGTCGTCGCCTCCCCGTCGCCCGTGATCTGCCACAGCGCGAGCGCCATGAGCAGGAGGGCGCCGACGAAGAGCGGCGGCACGACGAACGTCAGCTGCTCCGTGAACAGGAGCGAGGCGAGCACGAGGATCGGCCACAGGAAGCACGCGATCTGGACGACCGAGTTCTTGACCACCGAGACCGCGAGGTCGTACTTCCGCTTCGCGGCGAGCTGGATGGCGACGACGTTCTCGACTGCGTTCCCGGCGATGGCGACGATGACGAGCCCGGTGAAGGCCTTGGAGATCCCGAGCTCCTCGACCGCGGGGTCGATCGCGTGCACGAACCACTCGGAGACGAACGCCGCCGCGACGCCGGATGCCGCCAGCAGCCCGACCGAGAACCGGAACGGGAGCACGTTCTCGACGGCCGGCTCCTCGAGTGCCGGCTCGCCCCGCGTCTCCGAGCGCAGGTAGCCCCAGATCCAGAGCCCGTACACCCCGAGGAGCAGGATCGCGCCGATGACGGAGATGGTCATGGCGTTCTCCCGTGCCGCCGCCCCGGGCTGATCCGAGATCCCGAGGAGCGAGATGATGAAGACGGCGAGGATGAGGAGCGTCGCGGTGTCCGTGGGCAGCCGGCGCGAGAACGTCATCACGTTCCCCGGCGCTCGGCTCGCACCAACCGTGATCGCCAGGCCGAGCACGAGCAGGGCGTTCGCGAAGATCGAGCCCAGAATCGAGTACTGCGCGACCACGAGCTCCCCTGCGGCCAGCGCGAAGAGCACGATGAAGAGCTCGGGCAGGTTGCCGAGCGTTGACTGCAGCGCGCCCGTGACGCCGGGGCCGTAGCGGGCGCCGACGGACTCCGTGGCGATGCCGATCGTCCACGCGACGCCGCCGAGCGCGATGCCCGTCACCAGGAACACCGCGACCGCGGAGGCGCCTGCGTAGTTGAGGATCCCGCCCGCGGCGACGAAGGCGAAGACGATCCCGCTGACGACGAGCGTGCGCTTCACGAAGGCTGGGCGAACCCCATCCGCTCGTACATCGCCTCGAGCGTCGGCGCCGACGCCTCGCGCGCCTTGTCGGCGCCGATTGCAAGCAGCCGACCGAGCTCGGCCGGATCCGAGCGCAGCTCGCGGTAGCGCTCCTGGATCGGCGTCAGCAGCGCGACGAGCGCCTCGCCGACCGCCTCCTTGAAGTCGCCGTACCCGTGCCCGTCGAAGCGCGCCTCGACCTCCTGGATCGTCTCGCCGGTCGCGACCGTCATCAGCTCGATGAGGTTCGAGATCCCCGGCTTCTCGTCGAGGTCGTGGCGCACCTCGCGTCCCGAGTCGGCGACGGCGCGCTTGACCTTCCGCCGGATCGTGTCCGCGTCGTCCATCAGCAGCACCTTCCCGGCCTCGGTCCCGAACGACTTGGACATCTTCTTCGTCGGCTCCTGCAGGTCCATCACGCGCGCGCCGGCCTCGGGGTACACGCCGTCGGGAATCCGGAACGTCTCGCCGAAGCGCTGGTTGAAGCGCTCGGCGACGTCGCGCGTGAGCTCGAGGTGCTGCCGCTGGTCGTCGCCGATCGGGACGATGTCGGTCTGGTACAGCAGGATGTCGCCGGCCATCAGCGTGGGGTAGCCGAAGAGCGCGGCCGACACGAACTCCTGCTGGTCGGCCTTCTCCTTGAACTGGGTCATCCGGCGGAGCTCGCCGAAGCTCGTGACCGAGCCGAGCAGCCACGCCGCCTCCGCGTGCGCCGTGACGTGGCTCTGCACGAAGACGGTCGAGCGCTCCGGGTCGAGCCCGGTCGCGAAGAGCATGGCGCCGATGTCGAGCGTCCCGTCGTACAGCTCCTTCGGGTCGTGCCCGACCGTGATCGCGTGCAGGTCGACGATGCAGAAGTACGCCTCGCCCTGCTCCTGCGTGGCCGCGTACTGGCGGAAGCCGCCCGAGTAGTTGCCGATGTGCGGCTCGCCCGTGGGTTGGATTCCCGAGAAGACCTTCATCGCTCGATTCTCTCCTTTCGCAACGGTGAACGGGGGCCTCGAGTCGCGAGACGAGAGTCGAGCGCCGGTCAGGGCGAGCGCAGGCTCCCGCCTCGCGTCGGCCACGACCAGGGCTCGCTGCGGAGGGCGGGAGTCACGATCGGCCAAGGATAGACTCACCCGACCATGCGCGTCGAGCCGGTGCCTGCGGTCGTCGGGCACGTGGCAGTGCCGGGTGACAAGTCCATCTCGCATCGCGCCGTGCTCGTCGGCGCGATCTGCGACGGGGAGACGGTCGTGCGCGGGTTCGGGCGCTCTGCGGACACGGAGTCCACGCTCGAGGCCGTGCGCGCGCTCGGCGTCGAGGTCGTGGACGAGGACGTGGACACGCTGCGGGTCCGTGGGCGTGGCCTGCGTGGGCTCGTGGCACCGGCCGGCGCGATCGACTGCGGGAACGCGGGCACGCTCATGCGGCTTCTTCCCGGGATCCTCGTCGGGCAGGACGGGCGCTTCGAGCTGACCGGCGACGAGTCGCTCTCCTCGCGGCCGATGGAACGGGTGGCCGAGCCGCTCCGCCGCATGGGCGCGACGATCGACACGACGGACGGCCACGCGCCGCTCGTCGTCGAGGGCGGAGAGCTGCACGCGATCGACTACGAGTTGCCGGTCGCGTCCGCGCAGGTGAAGTCCGCGATCCTGCTCGCCGGGCTGTACGCCGAGGGCGAGACGACGGTCGTCGAGCCGTTGCCGACGCGCGACCACACCGAGCGGCTGCTCGAGCGCGCGGGTGCGCCCGTGCGCCGGCGACCGAACAGCGCGACCGTGTCGCGCGCGGAGCGGCTCTCGCTCGGCGAGCTCGAGATCCCCGGCGACTTCTCCTCGGCGGCTCCGCTGCTCGTCGCCGCCGCCACGATCCCCGGCTCGACCGTGACCGTGCACGGCGTCGGGCTGAATCCCCGCCGCACCGGCCTGCTCGACGTGCTCGAGCGGATGGGCGCGCGGGTCGCCGTCTACAACCGCCGCGCGATCGGCGGCGAGCCGGCCGGGGACGTGGAGGTGCGCGCGTCCGAGCTCGTCGGGACGACGATCACGGCGGGCGAGGTGCCCGGGCTCGTGGATGAGCTCCCGCTGTTCGCGCTCGCCGCCTGCCACGCGCGCGGGGACAGCGTCGTCCGCGGCGCCGGCGAGCTGCGCGTGAAGGAGACCGACCGCATCGAGGGCGTGGTCGAGGAGCTCCGGCGCCTCGGCGCGCACATCCGCGCGACGGACGACGGCTTCCGCGTGCGCGGCGTCCCTGCCCGCCTGCGTGGCGGCGTCGTCGACGTGCGCGGCGACCACCGGCTGGCGATGCTCGGGGCGGTCGCGGGGATGTCGTCGATCGAGGGCGTCGAGCTCCGCGGCGCCGAGGCGGTCGAGGTCAGCTTCCCGGGCTTCTTCGAGCTGCTCGCCCAGCTCGAGGCCGCGTGAGGTTGAATCGCGCCGTGATCGTGGCCATCGACGGACCGGCGGGCTCGGGCAAGAGCACGGTGGCGCGCTCGCTCGCCGAGCGGCTCGGCTTCCGCTACCTCGACACGGGCGCGATGTACCGCGCGCTCACCTGGCTCGCCCTGCGCGACGGTGTGCCGCTCGAGGACGGCGACGCGCTCGCGCGCCTGGCACACGCGCATCCCGTCTCGTTCGGCGAGGACGGCCACGTCGAGATCGCCGGCGAGGACGTCTCCGCGGCGATCCGCGAGGTCGAGATCGACCGCAGCGTGCCCGTCGTGGCGCGCCACCCGGCCGTGCGCGAGCTCATGCGCGAGCGCCAGCGCGCGCTCGGCTCCGAGGGTGACGTGGTGATCGAAGGCCGTGACATCGGCTCCGTCGTCGCGCCCGACGCCGAGGTGAAGGTCTTCCTCGTCGCCGACCCCGAGGAACGCGCGCGCCGGCGCTCCGGTGAGCGCGAGGGCGTGTCCGGCGAGGCGCTCGCCGCCGACCTTCGGAAGCGCGACGAGCGCGACGCCGTGAACACGCAGCCGGCCGAGGACGCCGTGATCCTCGACACCACCGACCTCGACATCGAGGAAGTCGTCGCGCGCGTGGCCGCGCTGGTGGAGGCGAGAGCCGCGTGAACAGGACGGACGCGATCTGGTCGGTCGGCCGCCTGACCATCGGCACGGCGGCGAAGCTCGTGGCGCCGCACCGCGTCTACGGCGCCGAGCGCGTGCCGCTGGACGGCGGGCTCGTCGTCGCCGCGAACCACTTCAGCTGGATCGACCCGCCCGTGCTCGGCTCGGCCTGTCCGCGCACGCTCTACTTCATGGCGAAGGTGGAGGCGCACAGGGTTCCCGGCCTCGGCCAGCTCATGCGCTCGTTCGGCGCGTTCCCGGTGCGGCGCGGGGAGTCCGACCGCGACGCGGTGCGGACGATGCGGCAGATCGTGCGCGACGGGCATGCGCTCGGAATGTTCGCCGAGGGCACGCGCCAGCGGAGCGGTGTCCCGGGGACGGTGCAGCCGGGCGCGGCGATGGTGGCGATCAACGAGAGCGCGCCGCTGATCCCGGTCGCGATCTACGGGAGCCACGAGTGGCGGCTCGGCAACTTCAAGCCGGTCTCGGTGGCGTGGGGCGAGCCCCTGACGTTCGACGGGCTGCCGCGCGGGGGCCGCGGCTACAAGGAGGCGTCGCTCGAGGTCGAGCGGAAGATCCGCGAGCTGTGGGAGTGGCTCATGGAGCTGCACCAGCTCGGCCGCCCGCGCCACGCGACACCCCCGCGATGAGGGCGCGCCGGACGCCCACGCCCGGGACGGAGGCGGCTCCGGACGCGCCGGTCGAGATCGCGGGGACGGTCGCGATCGTCGGCTACCCGAACGTCGGCAAGTCCACGCTCGTGAACCGGCTGTCGCAGACGCGCGCGGCCGTCGTCCACGAGACGCCGGGGGTCACGCGCGACCGCAAGGAGCTCCTCTGCGAGTGGGCGGGCACGACCTTCCGGCTGATCGACACGGGCGGCGTCGACGAGGCGGACACCGGGCCGTTCGGCCCGCAGATCGTCGAGCAGGCGAAGCAGGCGATCGAGGAGGCCGACCTCGTCGTCCTCGTCGTCGACGCGCGCGCGGGCGTGACGCCGGGGGACGAGGACCTCGCGCGGATCCTGCGGGCGTCGCGCCGAGACGTGCTCGTGGTCGCGAACAAGCTCGACGATCCTCGCCGGGACGCGGAGGCGCTCGAGTTCCACCGCCTCGGCCTCGGCGATCCCGTGCCGATCTCCGCGCTGCACGGGCACGGCACCGGCGAGTTGCTCGACGAGGTCGTCTCGCGGCTCCCGGGCGGCGGCGAGGTCCCGGTGGGGCAGGAGGCGATCCGCGTCGCGATCCTCGGCCGTCCGAACGTCGGCAAGTCGTCGCTCCTGAACGCGCTCGTCGGCCGCGAGCGCGTCATCGTCTCGGACGTCCCGGGGACGACGCGCGACACGATCGACACGGTGCTCGAGCGGGACGACACCACCTTCGTGCTCGTCGACACCGCGGGGCTGCGGCGGAAGCGGCGGCACCGGCAGGGGATCGAGTACTACTCGGAGCTCCGCGCCCTCGAGGCGGCGGAGCGCGCGGACGTCGCGATCGTGCTCGTCGACGCCTCCGAGGGCGTCGTCGACCAGGACCTGGCTGTCGCGGACGTGGCCCGAAAGGCCGGCTGCGCGACCGTCGTCGCGCTCTCGAAGTGGGACGTCACGGAGATCCGGATCGAGGACGCGCGTCCGCAGCTCGAGCGACGCCTGCGTCAGCGCCCGCCGATCCTCGCGGTCTCGGCGGTGACGGGGCGCGGCCTCGAGCGCCTCCTGGACACGGTCGAGGACGTCTTCACGCGCTATGCGGGCCGCATCCCGACGGCCGAGCTGAACCGCGCGCTCGCCGAGTTGCGCGAGGCGCGGCAGCCGCCTGGCCGCCGCGGCCGCCGGCTCAATCTCATGTACGGGACGCAGGTCAGCTCGCGCCCGCCGCGCTTCCGGTTCTTCGTGAACGACCGCCGCCTGGTCACGCGCGATTACGGATACTGGGTCGAGAACGAGCTCCGCAGACGCTTCAGGCTCGAGGGGGTGCCGGTGTCCATCGACTTCGTGACGAGCGAGTGACCCCGCGGATGCCGGTCGCGCGCGCGACGTCGACCCTTTGTGGCTCTGAGCCACAAAGTCGACTGCGACGGCACGCGGTCGCCGGGGCCGGCGAGTGAAGGCCGTCGTCGTCGGCGCGGGCTCGTGGGGCTCGGCGTTCGCGACGCTGCTCCGCGACAACGGGCACGACGTCACGCTCGCCGCGCGTGACCCCGAGCAGGTGGCGGCGATCCGCGAGACGAAGCGCAACCCGCGCTACGTGACGAGCACGAGCCTGCATGGGATCGCGGCTGCGACGATCGAAGAGGCGCCGGTCGCGAACGCGGACGTGGTCGTGGTGGCGGTGCCGAGCCGTGTGTTCGGCGAGGTGGTCGCGTCGCTCCCGGGGAGCGCGCCGGTGCTCAGTCTCACGAAGGGCCTCGACCCGGAGACGGGCGAGCGGCTCTCGACGCTCGTTCGCAGCCGCCCGGTCGCGGTGCTCTCCGGGCCGAACATCGCGGAGGAGATCGTGCGAGGGCTTCCGGCAGCTGCGGTGGTGGCGAGCGACGAGCTCGAGCTCGCGGTGCGGCTGCAGGTCGCGGTCAACTCGTCGGTCTTCCGCGTGTACGTCAACGACGACGTGGCCGGGGTCGAGCTGTGCGCGGCCGCGAAGAACGTGATCGCGCTCGCGGCCGGCGGCGCAGACGGCCTCGGGCTCGGCGACAACGCGAAGGCGGCGCTCGTGGCGCGGGGTCTCGCAGAGATGCGGCGGCTGGCCGAGGTCGCCGGCGCGCGGCCCGACACGTTCGCGGGCCTGGCCGGGATGGGCGACCTCATCGTCACGTGCTGGGCGCCCTCGGGCCGGAACCGGCGCGCCGGCGAGCTGATCGCGCGCGGCGCTTCGCCCGAGCAGGCGCGCGACGCGATCGGGATGGTCGTGGAGGGGTTGACGACCGCTCCTGTCCTCCGCGACCTCTCGCATCGGCTCGGGATCGAGATGCCGATCACCGAGGGCGTGTGTGCGGTGCTCGACGGCGTGCTGCTGACCGACCTCGTCGAGCAGCTGATGCGCCGCGCGCCGACGACGGAGTAGAGGCGAGACTCGCCTCGCCCGGGGTGAGACGCGGGGAGCCGCCCGCGCGCAAACCCCCAACCGCCCCCAGGGGCACTCCCGTGTCCCTGACGTCACGCTATCGAGGATTCGCTCACACCTGGGTGACGATTCTGTGCCAACTTCTGCGCGGGCAGGCTGCCGCCTGAGCCGCACAGCCCCAGCTTCACCGCCTGAGAAGCCACGGCCGACGAGCGCCAGTCCGTGCGCGCCCGGTGTGTAGCCTTCGGCCCCATGGCAGCGCGCTCGTTCTCGTTCACGTCGGAGTCGGTCACCGAAGGTCATCCCGACAAGGTCGCGGACCAGATCTCCGACTCCGTCCTCGACGCGATCCTGAAGGACGACCCCAACGGCCGCGTCGCCTGCGAGACGCTCGTCACCACCGGGCTCGTCGTCGTCGCGGGCGAGATCACGACCGACACGTACGTCGACATCCGTGCCGTCGTCCGCGACCGGATCGCGGAGATCGGCTATACGCGCGCGAAGTACGGCTTCGACTTCGAGACCTGCGGCGTCGTCGTCGCGATCGACGAGCAGTCCGCGGACATCGCGCAGGGCGTGGACGAGTCCTACGAGGCGCAGCACGGCGACACCGACCCGCTCGACCTCCTCGGCGCCGGCGACCAGGGGATGATGTTCGGCTACGCGACGCGCGAGACCGAGGAGCTGATGCCGCTCCCGATCCTCCTCGCGCACAAGCTCACGAAGCGCCTCGCGGAGGTGCGCAAGGCCAATGTCCTCCCGTACCTGCGCCCGGACGGCAAGTCCCAGGTGACGGTGCGCTACGAGGTCGACGAGCGCGGGATACAGCGGCCGGTCGAGATCGAGCGCGTGCTCATCTCCACGCAGCACCGCGACGGGCTCGACGTCGAGAGCCTCATGAAGCCGGACCTGCTCGAGCACGTCGTCGAACCGATCCTGCACGCGGACCACCGCGGCCTCTACGACCCCGCGCGCCTGAACGCGAAGGACTTCCTGTACGTGAACCCGACCGGGAAGTTCGTGATCGGCGGGCCGATGGGGGACACGGGGCTCACCGGCCGCAAGATCGTCGTCGACACGTACGGCGGCGCAGCGCCACACGGGGGCGGCGCGTTCTCGGGCAAGGACCCGACGAAGGTCGACCGCTCGGCCGCGTACGCCGCGCGTCACGTGGCGAAGAACGTCGTCGCCGCGGGCCTCGCCGACCGCTGCCAGATCCAGGTTGCGTACGCGATCGGCGTCGCGCACCCGATGAGCGTGAACCTCGAGTGCTTCGGGACGGAGACGATCGAGATCGCGCGCCTCGAGGAGATCGTGTGGGAGCACTTCGACCTGCGCCCGGGCGCGATCATCCGCGACCTCGACCTCCTGCGCCCGATCTATGCGAAGACGGCCGCGTACGGTCACTTCGGCCGCGACGATCGCGACTTCACCTGGGAGCGAACGGACAAGGCGGACGCGCTGCGAGCCGCCGCCGGGCTCGTCTCCGAGACGACACCCGCCTAGGCCTCCAGTCGCAGGGGTCGGCACGCTACGTTGCTCGGCGTGATCAGGGCTCTCGTCGCGTTGGCTCTGCTTGCAGCGTTCGCTCAGGGCTGTGCCGTCGGCGAGGCCGAGGTCGCGCCACGCGCGGAGATCTGCTCGCCCACCCACGAGGGTGAGCCGTGCGCGTCCGCTCGGGTAGGTGTGGCTTACCGGGCCGCGATCTGGAGCCACTGCGGGGTCGAGTGGTCGTACTTCGGCGGTCGCTTCTGGGTTGTCGATCCACCACAGCCCGAGGGCTCGAACGAGCTCCACGGGTTGATGACGCTCCTCGAGCGGGACGAGCGGCTGATCTTCGACGTGGACGACGGGCGCCGCTACGCCTTCGAGCCGGCGCCCGACTCGTACGCGCCGCCGCCGTGCCTCTGACGCGGGCTCAGTCCAGCTCGCCGCGGCGGTAGCGGACGACCGCGACCAGCCAGCCCGCGACGGCCACCGCGACGAGCACGACGACGCCCGCGGCGAGGCTCCCCGCGTCCACCGGCGCGCTCACGTCCGACGCGCCCTCGAGCACGGCCCCCGCCCAGCCGACGACCGTGAAGCGGGAGAAGCCCTCCGCGAGGTACGCGAGCGCGTTCTCCCACAGGAGCACGAACGCGAGCCCCCACCAGGCCGCGCGCCGGAACCAGAGACCGGCGGCGACGAAGATCCCGGAGTACGCGAGCGCGGCCAGCGCGGCCGCCAGGAACGCCGCGGGCACGACCTCGGGCGCGCCCGCGACGAGCGGCGTCACGGCGATCGGGAGCACCATCAGCGGCACGACGAGCGTCGCGGTCGCCAGCACCGCCGCGAGCGGGAGCTGCCAGCGCGCGACCGGCTTCAGCCACAGGTACACGAGCAAGCGGTCCTCGACGAGGTCGCCGAGCACCAAGGTCCCGAGCCACAGCGTCGCGAGAGGCAGCGCGAGCCCGAGCCCGTACGCGCCGACCGCGTCCGCCGACGCCTGCGCCGAGTCGGCGTCGAACCGCGTCAGCACCCCGAGCAGGATCGACACGGCGCCGAGCGCCGCGATCCCGAGCACGCGCGCGGGCGAGAGCTGCGTCTTCAGGAGCAGGCCGTAGTACGCCGCGAGCGTCGTCGCCGTCCGCGGCGCGCGGGCCCCGCCGGACGCGACCGCGCTCACTGCTCCACCACGTAGCGGAAGACGCCCTCGAGGTCGGCGTCGAGCTGGCGCACCTCCAGCAGCCGCGCGCCGCGATCGCGGGCGACGGGGGCGAGCGCGCGGGCGAGCGCGCGCGCGTCCGCCGTGTCGAGCTCGAGCGAGTCGTCGCCGTCGAGCCGCAGCCCGAGGACCGCGCCCCGCTCGAGGAGCGCGCCGGCGAGCTCGCGCGGCCGGTCGGTTCGCACGCGCACGCGGAGCGGCCGGTCGTCCATCAGCGCGCGCAGGTCGTGGAAGTCGCCCGCGGCCGCGAGCCGGCCCTGCGACATGACGAGGACGCGCGAGCCGAGCCGCTCCACCTCTGCGAGGACGTGGCTGGACACGATCACGCACCGGCCCTCCTCGCCGAGGCGGCGGAAGAGCGCGACGAGGTCGACGCGCTGCCGCGGGTCGAGCCCGGTCAGCGGCTCGTCGAGGACGAGCACCTGCGGGTCGTGGACGATGGCCTGCGCGACCTTCGCCCGCTGGCGCATCCCCTTCGAGTACGCGGGCAGCGGCCGCGGGTCGGCCGGATCGAGCCCGACCGTCTCCAGCGCGCGCTCCGCCTCCCGCTCCGGCTCGCCGAGGCCGTGGAGGCGCGCGGCCAGCGCCACGAACTCGCGCCCGGTGAGCCGCTCGAAGACCGTCTCCTGCTGGGGAACGAGCCCGATCGCGCGCGTGACCCCGACGTCCAGGCGCGGGTCCCGCCCGAGCACGCGCACGGTTCCCTTGGACGGCTGCGCGAGCCCGCACAGCATCCGGAACATCGTCGACTTGCCCGCGCCGTTCGGCCCGAGGAGCGCGGTCACGCCGGGGCCGACGTCGAAGCTCACGTCCGAGACGGCGACGAGCTGGCCGAACCACTTCGACACGCCCTCGGCGACCACGGTCGGCTGGGCGCTCACCGGAACGCCTCGATGCGCCGGTAGCGCAGCCAGCAGAGGAGGAGCGCGGCCGCGCTGGCCGTGAGCAGGCCTCCCGCGATGGCCGCGGTCGCGAGCTCGCTGATCGGGCCGCTGTCCTCGGACGTCTCCCCGAAGATCCGCACCGAGAGCTCGGAGGCGACGAACGGGAAGCTGACGAGGTCGAGCTCGGTCGGCGCGTCGGCGCTCTCGATCGCGGAGCGCGCGATCGCCATCGGCACGTAGAGGAGCAGGATGGTCGCGACCGCTGCCGCCGCCCGTCGCGTCGTGAAGCTGGACACGGCGAGCGAGAGCGAGGCGTAGAGGAGCGCCGTCGAGCCGCCGGACGCGAGGATGCGCAGCAGCAGCTCGGGGATCTCCGAGGTCGCCGGCCCGTAGCCGGAGAGCACGAACGCGAGCAGCATGAAGAGGAGCGGGCCAACGGCGATCAGCAGCATCACGCCGTAGACGGCGGCGGCCTTCCCGGCGACGTAGCGGGTCCGGTCGAGCGGGCCTGCGAGGTAGAGGCCGAGCAGCCCGGAGCGGCGGTCCGGGCACAGCGCCTCGGGCGCGACGAGCGCGGCGAAGAGGGCGAGCGCGGCGCCGATGAAGAACGTGTACTCGCCGTACGAGATCAGGTCCTCCTCGAGCAGGTCGTCGGTCAGCACCGCGAACGCGACCGAGAGCAGCGCCGGGAGGAAGGCGATCACGAGCGCGAGCGACGGAAGCACTTTGTGCCGCGCGCCGCGCCCCATGCCGAGCACGCGCCGGGCCGTGAACGTCGCGAGCGTCGCGATCGCCCGCGCGGGCCGGTGCCGCTCGCCGTCGTACGAGCGGTAGCCGAGGTCGAAGAGCTGCGCGCCGCTGTCGCTCATCGTCGCCGGGCCCGCGGCGGCTGTGGTCGGGTCGAACATGTCGGCACGAGCCATGGCCGTCTCGCACTCGAGATGCCTAGTCCCGGTGCGAATCTCCAGCTCGCGGCCCGTCGCAACTGGACGGCCGCTAGACACGGTGTCTGACACCGTTTTTCGCCGAGGCGACCACATTGCCGAGTCGGCGCGCTCACGAGCCGGCCCCCAGGTAGACGTCCTCGAGTGTGCGGCCGCGCGGGCCGAGCCGTCGGAGCCCGACGCCGAGGTCGGCGATCGCGTCGCGCACCGCGTCGTGCAGCCCGTCCGCCGGGTCGACGAGCACGCGGCCGTCGTCCACCGTCGCCTCGAACCCCGCGGCGGCCAGCGCGCGTGCCAGCTCGTCGGCGCGCTCGTCCACCTCCACGACGAGGCCCTCCGGCCCGCGGCGCACGTCCGCGAGCGAGCCTGCGCGCACGACCTCGCCGCCCTCGACGATGACGACGGCGTCGCAGATCCGCTCCACCTCCTCCAGGTGGTGCGACGAGACGACGATGTGCAGCCCGAACTCGGTGCCGATGCGGCGGATGAGGTCGAGCATGCTCGTGCGCTGGATGGGGTCGAGGCCGTCGGTCGGCTCGTCGAGCAGCACGAGCTCGGGGTCGTGCGCGATCGCGGCCGCGAGCTTCGCGCGCTGCCGCTGCCCGGTCGACATCGTCGCGACCGGCCGGAAGCGCTCCTCGCCGAGGCCGACGAGCCAGAGGGCCTCGTTCGCGCGCTGCACCGCCGCGTTGCGCGGGAGCAGGTGCATCTCCGCGAGGTGGCGCACGAAGTCGGACGCCGAGAGCTCCGCGGGGAGGTCGTGGTGCTCGGGCGCGAAGCCGATACGGGCGCGCATCTCGATCCCGGCGGTCGCCGGGTCGTGGCCGAGCACGGACAGCTCGCCGCCGTCGCGCGAGCGCAGCCCGAGGACGAGCGACATGAACGTCGTCTTCCCGGCGCCGTTCGACCCGAGGAGCCCGGTGATCCCGGCACCGATCTCCGCGGTCAGACCCGCGAGCGCGGTCGTCGAGCCGTAGCGCTTCGTCACGTCGCGCGCGGCGATCACCGGGGAGGTCTCGAGAGAGGACACGGCGGCCGCGGGATTGTCGCCGGTCCCGCGCGTCTCCGCTCCCCGACCCCTTACAGCAGAAGACCCGCGCCAGAGCGGGTCTTCAGCTGGAGGGCCTTTCGAAGTGGAGGGAGTACGCCTCCATCCAATCCGCAGCATGTGAGACGCAGGTGTGATTTCCCTAAGAATCGTCTAAGAGCGCGCCGAGGGCCCGCTCGCGCGGGCCCTCGCGTTCCGGCCGTTGTGACGGGTGGGGAGGATGTACCCGGCCGGAGACCTGCTGCCATGGTCGCAGCCCCGCATGAGGCAGGGCTGAAGGCCCGTCGAAGGTTCCGTAAGGAATTTGTTGCTACGCGGCGCGGACGTAGACGCTGTCGGCGGCCTTCTCGGAGAGTGCTCGCTCGCCGCTCGAGACGGCGACGGTGAGCTGGCCGGCGGCGGGCTGCGCGCCGGTGACCGAGACGCGGGTGCCGGGGACGAGGCCCTGGTCGTAGAACCAGTGCAGGAGGTCGCCGTCGTGCTCGGCGAGGCGGACGATCTCGGCGTCGGTGCCCCGCTCGAGCTCCGCTAGCGAGACGAGGACTGCGTTCTCGGCCTGTTCCATCTCCGGCTCGACCGGCCACCCGTGCGGGCAGCGGTCGGGATGCCCGAGGCGCTCGTTGATGCGCTCGATCATCTCGTCCGTGAACGTGTCCCCGAGCTCGTCGGCGTGCACGTGCGACTCGGCGGCGGTGTAGCCCATGAAGTCGGTGAGGAAGCGCTCGATGATCCGGTGCTTGCGCACGACCCGCTTCGCGCGCTCGGCGCCCGCCTCGGTGAGGATCGCCTCCTTCTGGTCGCCGCGCTCGACGAGCCCGTCGGCCTCGAGCCGCTTCAGCATCTCCCCGGCCGACGCGCGCGACACCCCGAGCATCTCCGCAACCCGCGACGCGATCGCGGTCGACCCGGTCGCGGGCCGGTACTCCCCGATCGGGAACGCGAGGAAGTAGATCGTCTCCAGGTACTCGTCGACCGAGTGGCCGTGGGTCTGGGCCATGCCTGGATCCTAGTCGGCGCGGTTCAGCGGCCCAGGGTCGTGTCGAAGAGCCGCTCGAGCTCGTCGGGCGTCTTGCCGCGAATCGCCTGGAAGTACGGCTTCTCGCTCTCGATGTCCGTGGGCGTGCGACCGCCTATGAGCGGCGCCCCGAGCGTTCCTTCGTGCACCCACTCATAGCTGTTGTTGTTCGTGTCCGAGGTGTTCTTCGCAAGCACGAACACGTACTGCTCTCCGACTTCGCCGAACTTGAACAGCGGCTCGCGAACCCCTTGTCGATAGAACCACGAGCCGCCGGCGGTGTCGAAGGTGCGTGGCGGCGAGGGAGCGTTCTCTTTCTGCCAGAGGCTTCGATCGATGCGGATCGTGATGCGCCGACCAACCAAGCCTTCCTCTCCGTAGAACGCCTCGCGGCTCTCGTGCGGGGCCTCAGACAGGACGGTCGCGAGCACGATCGCGTCAGCGTGTGTGCGCACGTCATCGAGGGTGTCCATCGGATACGCACGGAGACCGGGGAACTCGAGCGGCGTGTACGCAGTGCGCGGGGGCTCATCGGCGGTCACCCGCGCAACCACAGCGGTCGAGAGAATGACGAGCGCGAGCACGACCGCCACGGCGCGAAGGGCAGATGCCGTCCGCCGTCCTCGGCCGGAGACACCGGCGCGGCGCCGGACGTCGGCCCAGTCCGAGTCGTCCGAGGCATCGGCAAGCGCCGCCAGGCGCACGGTGAGCACATCGTTCGGAACGTCGCTCATCGCGTCACCTCGTTCTGTCGAAGCGCCTCTCCCAGCGTGGCGCGTGCTTGTGCGAGCGAGGCGGCCACCGTGCCCTCGCTGATCTCACAGACCGCCGCAATCTCGGCGTACGAGAGGTCGGCGAAGTAGCGCAGGAAGACGATCAGTCGCCGCCGCGGGGGGAGCGCGCGGAGCGCGGCGGCGAGCTCGGGGTCGCGCTCGGGCTCAGGCAGCTCAGGTTCGACGGCGTCCTCGAGCCGGATCTCGCGGCCGTTCCGGCGCGACTCGAGCGCCGTTCGCAGCGCGATCTTGAAGATCCACGCCTCGAGCGGCGCGTCGCCGCGGAAGTCCTCCTTGTGCCGAAGCGCCCGCGCGAACGCCTCCTGCACCGCGTCGCGCGCCGCCTCGCGGCTTCCGGTCACGGTGGCGAGCGCGTTCCGGAAGCCGACGTACCGCTCCCGGTAGACACGCTCGATCTCCTCGGCGCTCACGCTCTGAACTCCTAGCAGAGAGGCGCGCGGCGGTCCGAATCTTTAGTCCGCTGCTCCGAGCTCCCAGGCGTTGCGCCAGGAGAGGAGGTAGACGAGCGGGGCGGCGATCGCGACGAGCAGCAGCGCGGACGGCGCGACCTGCGCGTAGGCGCCGAGCGCGGTGCCCTCCCAGATCCTCGTCGCGAGGGTGTCGAAGCCGATGGGGCGGAGGAGGAGCGTCGCGGGGAGCTCCTTCACGGCGCTCAGGAACACGAGCGCGGCGCCGGCGAGGATCCCCGTCCGCGCGAGCGGGAGCACGACCGAGACCGTCGCGCCGAGCGGCTTGCGGCCGAGGCCGCGCGCGGCCTCCTCCAGGCGCGGGCTCACGGCGTCGAGCGACGCTCGCGTGGAGGCGAGCGAGTACGGCATGAAGCGCAGCACGTAGGCGAAGATCAGCAGCCCGAGGCTCTGGTACACGACCCCGCCGACCCGCGCGCCGAAGAAGACGAGCGCGAGCGCGACTGCGATCCCGGGGAGCGCGCTCGGCGAGAGCGTCAGCCGCTCCAGGAAGCGCGCGATCCGCGACGGGTAGCGCCACGCGAGGAGCGCCGCCGGCAGCACGACCAGCGCGCCGACCGCTGCCGAGACTCCCGCAGCCAGCGCCGAGTTCAGCGCCGCGTCCCACGCGATCCCCGCGCGGCCCGTGATCGGGTCCGCCTGCACCGACCACCACACGAGCACCCCGAGCGGCAGCACGAGGAAGAGCCCGAGCACGCTCGTGCAGAACGCGAGCGCCGGCCAGCGCCAGCGGCCGAGCGGGACGACCTCGGCCTGCCGGCCCGCGCCCGGCGTCGAGCGGTAGATCGTCCCGCGCGCGCCGAAGCGGGTCGCGAGCAGCACGATCACGACCGCGAGCGCGACGAGCACGAGTGCGAGGATCGCCGCCGCGTCGAGCGCGAGCAGCGCCTCGTAGCGCGTGTAGATCCCGGTCGTCAGCGTGTCGTAGCCCATCAGCGAGACGGCTCCGAAGTCCGAGAGCACGTACAGCGAGACGAGCAGCGACGCGGCCGCGAGCGATGGCCGCAGCGCGGGCAGCGTCACGCGGAAGAAGACCGCCGCGCGGCCGGAGCCGAGCGAGCGTGCGGCCTCCTCCGCGGACGGGTCGATCCCGCGCAGACCGGCTGCCGCGAGCAGGAAGACGTACGGGTAGGTCGAGAGCGTGAGCGCGAGCAGTGCGCCCCAATACCCGGTCACCTCCGGCAGCTCCTCGACCCCGAGCGGCTCGAGCAGCTGCTGGAGCAGGCCGCGAGGAGCGAGCGCGCCGAGCAGCGCGAGCGCGGCCACGAAGCTCGGGATCACGAGCGGGAGCGAGGCCGCGAGCCCCCACAGCCGCCGGCCGGGGAGGTCGGTGCGGACGACAAGCCATGCGAGCGGCACTCCCACGACGAGCGCCGCCGCCACGACGCCCACCGCGAGCAGTGCCGTGTTCACGACGAGCTCCACGGTCAGGTCGAGCGAGACGAGCGCGCGCCCCGCCTCGTCCGCGGAGAGCGCTCGCACGACGAGGTACGCGATCGGGACCGCCGCCGCCGCCGCGACGAGCCCCGCGGCGAGGACGAGCGGGAGCGGCGCGCGGCGGCGCGGCGACGAGACCGCGGCCGCCGCGCCGTTGCTCACGTGATCTGGCTCACGCGATCCGGCTCACTTGAGCAAGCCCACCTCGAGCAGGAGCCGCACGGCCTTCGGCAGGTCCACGGAGAGCCGCCCGAGGCTGTACTTCGGCCCCTTCACCTGCGCGAGCGGCCGGAGGCCGGGCCGGATCGGCACGCCCCTGACCACCGGGTACTCGGCCGCGCCCGGCCCGCGCGCGATGAAGCGCTGCGCCCACTTCGAGTGCAGGAACTCGACGAACCGCTGTGCGGCTGCGTGCTTCTTCGTCGAGCTCACGATGCCGACGCCCGCGGCGAGCACGAGCGAGCCGGGGTCGCCCGACTGGAACCAGTGGTTCCTGATCGGCAGCCCCGGTGTGTCCGCGAGCACGTTGTAGAGGTAGTAGTGGTTCACGAGGCCGACGGCGACGTCGCCGCGTGCGACCGCTTGCACGGTCGTCGTGTTGTTCGGGTACGTCCTCGGCTCGTTGTTGCGGATGCCGCGGAGCCACGTGCGCATGCGCGCTTCCCCGTGCAGGTGGATCGCCGCGCCGAGGAAGGCCTGGAACGAGCCGTTGGTCGGCGCGATGCCGATCTTCCCCTTCCAGCGCGAGTTCGTCAGGCCCCAGATCGTGCGCGGGAGCTGCGACTGCTCGAGCAGTTGCGTGTTGTAGACGAGGACGCGCGAGCGGGCGCTCGTCCCGACCCAGCGCTTGCTCCGCGTCGAGAAGCGCGCGGGCGCCTTGTTCATCGTCGCCTGCGGCAGCGGCTTCAGCAGGCCGCGGGCGGCGACGAGGCCGAGCGTCCCTGGCTCGGTCGACCAGAAGACGTCGGCGGGGCTGTTCCGCCCCTCCTCGACGAGCGCCGTCGCGAGCGCGGTCGAGGACGCGTAGCGGACGTTCACGTCGATCCCCGTCTCCTGCTCGAACCGGTCGAGCACCGGCTCGACGAGCACGCGGTCGCGGCCCGAGTAGATCGTCAGCGAGGTCGTCTGCTCCGGGGCCGTGGCGGCGCCGGCGACGACCGTCAGCGCGGTGATGACTGCCGCGAGCGCGGCGACTGTCAGCTTCCTCATTCTCCGTTCCCTCCTGATGTAAGACACACCTCAGCCGCGGTGTAAGGCAGACCTTACACGGACTGCGGATCAGTCGACAACGGGAACCCGCCCGTTGTGCAGGCGGATGGAGACGCGGGAGCCGAGCGGGACGACCTCGGTCGAGGGGCGCTGCGAGACGAGCTCGACTCCTTCGAGGAGGACGCGGTAGAGGACGTCGTGGCCGCGGAACTCGCGCGCGACCACCTCGGCCGGGCCGGCGGGGTCGGGCTCGAGCTCGAGCAGCTCGGGGCGGACGAGGACGCTCGCATCCGCGTGCGTGGAGCTGCCGTTCGCGGGGAACGTGCCGAGCGGTGTCTCGACCAGGCCGCCGACGACAGGGCCTGAGAGGACGTTCGCCGCGCCGACGAACTCGGCGGCCCAGCGCGAGGCGGGCGAGAAGTAGAGCTCCTCGGGCGTGCCTTCCTGGAGGATCGTGCCGTTGCGCATGAGCGCGATGCGGTCGGCGAGCGAGAACGCCTCCTCGCGGTCGTGCGTCACGAGGACGACGGTCACGCCGAGCGGGCGGAAGATCTCTGCCACCTCCGCGCGGAGCGTCTCGCGGAGGAACGGGTCGACGTTCGACCACGGCTCGTCGAGGAGGACGAGCTCGGGGCTGGGGGCGAGGGCGCGGGCGAGGGCGACGCGTTGCTGCTGGCCGCCGGAGAGCTCGTGCGGGTAGCGGCGGCGCTGCTCCGTCAGGCCGACGATCTCGAGGAGCTCCGCGACGCGGGTGGCGCGCTCGCGGCGCGGGACGCCGAAGCCGACGTTCTCGGCGACGGTCAGGTGCGGGAAGAGCGCGTAGTCCTGGAAGACCATCCCGACGCGGCGCTCCTCCGGGGCGATCCAGGTGCCCGGGCCGCTGCACGTGCGGCCCGCGACCTCGACAGCGCCCCCGTCCGGCCGCTCGAACCCGGCGACGAGCCGGAGCAGCGTCGTCTTCCCGCAGCCGGACGGGCCGAGGAGCGCGACGATCTCGCCGCGGTCGACGCAGAGGTGCGCCTCGTCGACGGCCGTGACGGTGCCGAACCGCTTCGTGACGCCCTCGAGCCGGATCATCGAACAGCCCATGTAAGGGGAACCTTACACCCGCTCGAGCACGCGTCCAGGCGGGACGCTCGCGCCAAGTTACAACGTGTAACCAAGTGCCTGGAACGCCCGTTGCAGAGCGGGCCGGGTAGGGCGGGGGTCCCAAGTTACAACGTGTAACTTGGGGTCGTCCGACCGGGCGCTTCCGAGGGCGCGGATACGCTCGTCGGCGATGCCGCTCGCGGAGATCTACCCCCTCGTCACCGCCCGGGCGCTCGCGCGGCCGTTCACGTACGAGGTCCCGGACGACGTCGGCCGCGGGGCGGTCGTCTCGGTCGGGCTCGGGGGCAGGAAGCTGCGTGGGGTCGTCGTCGATGTGGGCGTGGAGGCGCCCGAGGGGGTCGAGCCCGCCGCCGCAGGTCCGGTCGTCGACCGCGTCCCGGCGGCGCTCGTGGAGCTCGCGCTCTGGCTCGCGGAGTACTACGGCTCGACGCCGGCCCGCGCGCTCGCGCTCGCCGCGCCGCATGCGCGCGCGCGGAGAGGAGAGCGCCGCGCGCCCGCCGCACGCGACGGGCTCCCCGGCGAGGCGGCGCCCGCCGAGCTCACCGACGCGCAGCACGCGGCCGTCGACCGCATCGTTCGCGCGCTCGACGAGGGCGGCGGCCACGTCCTCCTGCACGGCCCGACCGGGAGCGGCAAGACCGAGGTCTACCTCCGCGCGTGCGCGGCTGCGCTCGAACGCGGCCGCGGCGCGATCGTGCTCGTCCCGGAGATCGCGCTCACGCCGCAGACCGTCGGCCGCTTCGCCGCGCGCTTCGGCGACGGCGTGGCGGTGCTGCACTCCGCGCTCACCGAGGCCGAGCGCCGCGACGAGCGGGAGCGGATCGCGTGCGGCGAGGCGCGCATCGTCGTCGGGGCGCGCTCGGCGGTCTTCGCGCCCGTGCCCGAGCTCGGGCTGATCGTCGTCGACGAGGAGCACGACGCCTCGTTCAAGCAGGAGTCCGACCCGCGCTACGACGCCCGCACGGTCGCCGCGAAGCGGGCCGCGCTCGAGGGCGCGGTCGCCGTGTACGGGAGCGCCACTCCGCGGGTGGAGAGCTGGGCGCGGCTGGAGCGGCTCGCGCTCCCGTCGCGGATCGGCGCGCCGATGCCGACCGTCCGCATCGTCGACCTCCGTCGCGAGGCCGGCTACCCGCTCTCGGCGCCGCTCCTCGCCGAGCTCGCCGCGGTCGAGGAGAGCGGCGGCCGTGCGATCCTCCTCCTCAACCGCCGCGGCGTCTCGGGCGCGATCCACTGCCGCGCGTGTGGCGTATCGCGCCGGTGCCGAAGCTGCGATGTCACGCTCACGCTCCACCGCGACGAGCGCCTGCACTGCCACCACTGCGGCTTCACCGAGCAGCTGCCGCCGAGCTGTCCCGAGTGCGGCTCGGTGGAGCTCGCGCGCGTGGGGGCGGGCACGCAGCGCCTCGAGACCGAGCTGGAGAAGCGCCTGCCCGGTCTCGAGCGGATCAGGCTCGACGCGGACACGGCCGCGAAGGCGGGTGCGCTGCGCGAGGCGCTCCAGCGCTTCTCGACCGCGCAGGCCGCCGCGTTGATCGGGACGCAGATGGTCGCGAAGGGCCACCACTTCCCAGGGGTCGCGGTCGCCGCCGTCGTCGACGCCGACACCGGCCTCGCGTTCCCCGACTTCCGTGCCGAGGAGCGCACGTTCCAGCTCGTGACCCAGCTCGCCGGACGGAGCGGGCGCGATGCCCCGGGAAAGGTGCTCGTCCAGACCTTTCAGCCGGACGCGACCCCGCTCGCGTATGCAGCGCGCCACGACGTCGCGGGGTTCCTTGCCCTCGAGCTCCGGCGGCGCGAGGAGCTCGCGTACCCGCCCTTCGCGCATCTCGTCTCGATCGTCGTCTCCGGGCCGGAGCCGTCCGGGCCGCGCCGCGTCCTCGAGGAGCTGCGCGAAGGGCTGCGCGCGACGGGCGCACGGATCCTCGGCCCGGCGCCCCTCCTCCGCCTCCGCGGCCGCCACCGCGCGCAGCTCGTCGCGAAGACGGAGTCGCCGCGCGCGCTCGCCCGCCGCGCCGCCGCCCTGCTCGCCGCAGCCGCCCCGGCGATGCGCCGCGACTCGCTCTCCGCGGTCGTCGACGTCGACCCGCAATCCCTCTAGCGGCCTCGTCTACACTCGCCGCGCATGGCCGAGCACGACCACGAGCACGAGCATGAGGAGGACGAGCACTCGCACGACGAGGAGCTCGAGCTCGAGGCGCGCCGGCGGATCGCGCTCGCGCGCATCCGCCAGTACCCGGACCCGGCGCTGCGAATGAAGGCGCGCCAGGTCGAGGAGGTCGACGACGACCTGCGCCGGCTCGCGGAGCGGATGACCGCGCTCATGCACGAGGCGCAGGGAGTCGGGCTCGCGGCGACGCAGGTCGGCGTCCTGCGGCGGCTCTTCGTCTTCGTGCACGACGGCGAGGACCGCGTTCTCGTCAACCCGGTGATCACGAAGCGCTCGGACGAGACGGAGGCGGACGACGAGGGCTGCCTCTCGCTCCAGGGCGTGCTCGTGCCGGTCGAGCGGCCGGCACGCGTCACGATCGAGGGGCTCGACGGCGACGGCGAGCGCGTCGAGCTCGAGCTCGAGCTGCCGTCTGCGCGCATCGTCCAGCACGAGCTCGATCACTTGGACGGCGTCCTCATCCTCGACCGCACCGACGACGAGGCGCGCCGCGCCGCGCTCGCGACGCTCCGCCCGCAGCCCGTGCTCGGGCTCCGCGGTTGAACCGACGCGTCGCGGTCGCCGCCACCTCGCCGTTCGGTGCGGACGTCCTGGAGCGCCTCGCCGGGCGGCACGAGATCTCCGCGCTGCTCACGCGCCCGGACGCGCCCGCCGGCCGCGGGCGGAAGCTCACCGCGCCCCCCGCGAAGAAGGCAGCCGAGCGGCTCGGGATCCCGGTGCTCCAGCCGGAGAAGCTCGGGCCCGGGCTCGAGCTCGGCGCGCCGAGGGTCGTCGCGGTGGCGTACGGCCGGATCGTCCCCGAGGCACTGCTCGCGGAGTACCTCTGGCTCAACGTGCACCCGTCGCTGCTCCCGCGCTGGCGCGGCGCGGCGCCGGTCGAGCGCGCAATCATGGCCGGCGAGGTCGAGACCGGCGTCACGGTGATCGAGCTGGTGAAGGAGCTCGACGCGGGCCCGATTGCGGCGCAGGCCCCGTTTCTGATCGAGGAGGACGACGACGCGGGCGCGGTGTACGCGAAGGCGGCGCCCCTGGCGGTCGAGCTGCTCGACGAGGTGCTCGCGGCCGACGTGCTCGAGCTCCGCCCACAGCCCGAGGAGGGGGTCACGTACGCGCACAAGATCGAGCCCGACGACCGCATCCTCGGCCTCGAGCGGCCGGCGCGCGAGCTCGTCGACACGGTTCGGGCGCTCTCGCCGCACATCGGCGCGCGCGCCGAGCTGCACGGCCGCCGCGTGACGGTCTGGCGCGCCCGGGTCGGCGAGGACGGCGGGTTCGAGCCGCTGGAGGTGCAGCCCGAGGGCGGCCGCCGCATGGAGTACGACGCGTGGCTGCGCGGGCTCAGATAAGCCCGGCGCGGCGGGCGGCCTACGATGTCCTCCTCCGCGTGTTCGAGCAGGACGCGTACGCGGACAGGGTCTTCCGGACGGCTGCAGATGGGCTGGACGAGCGCGACCGCGCGCTCGCGCGGCGGCTGGCGTTCGGCGCGGTTCAGCGCGTGCGGACGCTCGACCACGCGATCGAGACGCTCGGCCGACGCCGCGTCCACCGGCTCGACCCGCCGGTGCGGGCCGCGCTGCGGCTCGGGGCGTACCAGCTCGGCTACGTCGACGGGGTCCCGCGCTACGCGGCGGTGAACGAGTCGGTCGAGCTCGTGCGCGCGGCCGGGCTCCAGCGGGCGGTCGCGTTCACGAACGCGGTGCTGCGGCGGCTCGCGGACGGGATCGGGCCGCTGCTCGACTCGCTACCGGAGGGCACGGCGCGCGCGGCGGCCCTCAAGCACTCGTACCCGGACTGGGTGGCGGAGGTCTGGTGGCGTGACCTCGGGGCGCAGGGAGCGCTCGCGCTCATGCGGGCGCAGAACGAGCCGGGCGAGCTCGTCGTGCGACTCGTGCGCGGCGAGATCGACGGCGAGCCGACGGACGTGCCGGGTGCGTGGCGGGTCTCGCGCGTGGACGAGAAGGCGCTCGCGGAGGGCCGGATCTGGCCGCAGAGCCGGGGGTCGCAGCTCGCGGGGCTGGCGGTCGGCGCGCGTGAGGGCGAGCGCGTGCTCGACCTGTGCGCCGCGCCGGGCGGGAAGGCGACGATGCTCGCGGCCGAGGTCGTCGCGGTGGAGGTGGACGAGGCGCGGGCGCGGGAGCTGGAGGAGAACGTGCGGCGGCTCGGCGCTGAGAACGTGCGCGTCGTCGTCGCGGACGGGCGCGACCTTCCGTCCGAGCTGACGGGGTTCGACCGCGCGCTCGTGGACGCGCCCTGCTCCGGCCTCGGCGTGCTGAACGCGCGGCCCGATCTGCGATGGCGCGCAGAGCCTCTGCCGGAGCTCCAGCGCGAGCTGCTGCACGCGGCTGCGGCGCGCGTGAAGCCCGGCGGTGTCGTCGTCTACTCGGTGTGCACGGTGAACGCGGACGAGGCGGAGGCGGTCGTGGACGCGTCCGGGCTCGAGGTGGACGCGACGCTCGGCGACGAGTGGCCGGCGTTCCGCCACGCCACCCGCCCCGAGCTCCTCCAGACGCTGCCGCACGTCCACGGCACCTCCGGCTTCTTCGTCGCGCGACTGCGCGTCTGACCCCGGCCTTGCCTGTGGACGAGTTGTCGCACTCTTGTTGCGCTTCGACCCGTCCGTAGCGGACGTGTCCCGGGTCTGACCCTTTGTCGCACCGTGCGGGTCGGACGCCCGCACATTGCGAAGAACGTGCCACAACTGGTCGGGCGCTGTCATCTGCGCGCGTGGGTCCCGGCGGCCAGGTCCGTAGCGGACGGGTCTCAGCCGAAGATGCGCCGCGCCTCCGCGACGTGGTTCTCGTGCCAGTCGTGGCGAACCTCGTCCCACGCCCACGCGAGGTTGTGCGCGACGCCCCAGGCGCGGGCGCGCTCGCGATCGAGGCCGAGCCCGGCGAGCATGTCGAGCCAGCGCGACACGTCGTCTGCGTTGCGGAGCAGGCCGCTCGCCTCCAGCTCGCGCTCCCCGGCGAGCGGCTTCGGGTCGATGACCAGCCACGGCTCGCGCTCGGCCGCGAGGACGTTGCCCCCGTGGAGGTCCTGGTTGACGAGCCACGACGCCGAGCGGTCGACCGTCCGGTACGTGTCGACCGCGAGGTCGACGAGCACCCGCTCGAACGGGCGCCCGGATGCTTCGTACCACCGTGGGACGTCCTCGGCCCACCGGTCGGCCTCGTCTGCGAGGCGCGTGAACGGGTGCGGTTCGCGCAACTCGACCTGGAGGCGCGGCAGCAGCGCCGCGATCACCTCCGCCTCGTCGAGTCCCGCATCCCAGAGCCGCGTCCCGGGCACGCAGCGCTCGACCAGCAGCGCGCGCCGCTCGTCGTCGCGCGCGAGCAGCCGCACCGCGCCCTCGCCGCCCCAGCGGGCGAGCGCGTCCGCCTCCGTGTCGGCCTCGACGTGCGACGGCGCGTTCAGCTTCAACACCGCGTCGCCCGCCGGGATGACGAGCGAGTGCGGCGTGTCCACCGGCTCCTCGAGAGCGAGCCCCCACACGTCCGCGAGCTCTTCGAGGAGCCCCGGCAGCGCCGCGAGCCACTCCGGCTCGTGCGCCCACGTCACGGCGAGCGCGTCCGGAATCCGCATCGCGCGAGCCTACGCCGCTCTACGATCGCGGCGTGGACGACACGGCCTTCTTCGAGCGCGCGCTCGCGCTTGCCGGCGACGCACTCGGGCGCGCATACCCGAAGCCGACGGTCGGTGCGGTCGTCGTCGCGGGCGGCGACGTCGTGGGGGAGGGCGCGACCGAGGCCGGCGGGCGGCACGGCGAGCGCGTGGCGCTCGACGCCGCGGCCGAGCGCGCGCGCGGCGGGACGCTCTACGTGACGATGGAGCCGTGCGCGCACCACGGCACGACGCCGCCGTGCGTCGACGCCGTGCTCGAAGCCGGGATCGCGCGGGTCGTCGCAGGGCAGCTCGACCCGAACCCGAAGGTCGAGGGCGGCGGGCTGGAGAAGCTCCGCGCGGCCGGCGTCGACGTCGAGCTCGCGGAGGGCGAGGAGGCGTTCCGCGCGCGCCAGCAGCTCGAGGAGTGGCGCACGTGGGTCACGCTCGGCCGCCCATTCGTCACCTACAAGGTCGCGGTCACGCTCGACGGCCGCGTGCGCGTCCCAGGGGAGCGCTGGGTGACGGGCGAGGCATCGCGGCGGCTCGTGCACGTGCTGCGCGCAGCGTCGGACGCCGTGGCAGTCGGGATGGGAACCGTGCGCTGGGACGACCCGCGCCTCGATGCTCGCGACGTGCCGACCCCGCGCGGCCAGCCGCGCCGGCTCGCGTTTGGCCGCGGCCCGCTGCCCGAGGGCTCCGAGCTCGAGCTCCGCTCGGGCCCGCTGCGCGAGGAGCTGGAGGCGCTCGCGGCCGACGGCGTCCAGTCGCTCCTGCTCGAGGGTGGCCCGACGCTCGCGGCCGCGTTCCTCGAGCAGGACCTCGTCGACAAGCTCCTCGTCTTCGTTGCCCCGAAGCTCTCCGGCGACGGCCCCGGGATGCTCGCGGGGCTCCCGGGGAAGGTGGACCTGACCAGGTTCGAAGCGCGCTCGATCGGCGAGGACGTCCTCATCCAGGGCTACGTCCACGAGCCGTAGACGATCCCGCCGATGTAGTCCCCCGGACAGTCACGCGGCCATGTCCGAAAGGTGAAACTCGGTGTCAGACACCGGTCTTTATGAACTGCGGGTCGCGTGCCGGGCTCCGCTTGTTCAGGAGCCTCAGGCACTCGAGACACGACCACGGCGTGCTGGATCCGGGCCACGTCCCGACGAGACACGTCCGAGGCAGTACCGTTGGCCCGTGTTCACCGGGATCGTGCGGGAGCTCGGGCGCGTGGTCGCCGCTGACGAGCGCGGCGGCGGGCTCGCGCTCGCGGTCGAGGCGCCGGAGACGGCAGCAGCTCTCGAGCCGGGCGACTCGCTCGCGGTCGACGGCGTCTGCCTCACCGCCGAGACGGTCGACGGCACCCGGGTGCACCTCCACGCCGTCCCCGAGACCCTCGCACGCACGACCCTCGGCGCGCTGCGAGAGGGCGACGCGGTCAACCTCGAGCCTGCGCTGCGCGCCGGCGAGCCGCTCGGCGGCCACTACGTCCAGGGCCACGTCGACGCCGTCGGCCGCATCCAGTCCGTCGAGGCGGAGGGCGAGGGCCTGCGCGTCTTCGTCGAGACACCCCCCGGGATTCTCGGCTACCTCGTCGAGAAGGGCTCCGTCGCGGTCGACGGCGTCTCGCTCACCGTCGCCGAGCTCGCCGACGACGCGTTCGCGGTCGCGCTCGTCCCGCACACGCTCGAGCGGACGACGCTCGCCGCGCTCCTCCCCGGCAAGCACGTGAACCTCGAGGT
Source organism: Actinomycetota bacterium (assembly GCA_004366385.1). Classification (GTDB taxonomy): domain Bacteria; phylum Actinomycetota; class Thermoleophilia; order Gaiellales; family Gaiellaceae; genus GMQP-bins7. Next base: position 22,118 of record SIRU01000032.1, on the reverse strand, counting down.
CGACGTGCTCGCGAAGTACGTCGAGCGGCTGCTCGACCCGAAGCTACGATCCTGACGTGAGCGTGGACGTGCAGGCGAGCCCGTTCAGCGACATCGACGCGGCGATCGAGGACTTCCGGTCCGGGAAGCTCGTGATCGTCGTCGACGACGCGGACCGCGAGAACGAGGGCGACCTCACCATCGCCGCCCAGTTCGTCACCCCCGAGGCGATCAACTTCATGGCGACGCACGCGCGCGGGCTCATCTGCCTCTGCCTCACGCCCGACCGCTGCGACGAGCTCGATCTGCGCCCGATGACGGACCGCAACGAGACGCCGCTCGGCACCGCGTTCACGGTCTCGATCGAGGCGCGCGAGGGCGTGTCCACCGGGATCTCCGCCGCTGACCGCGCGCGCACGATCCAGGTCGCCATCGACCCGGGCTCGACGCCGCACGACCTCGTCCAGCCCGGCCACGTCTTCCCGCTCCGCGCGAAGCCGGGCGGCGTGCTCCAGCGCGCCGGCCAGACCGAGGCCGCGGTCGACCTCGCGAAGCTCGCAGGGCTGAACCCGGCGGGCGTCGTCTGCGAGATCATGAACGAGGACGGGACGATGGCCCGCGTGCCCGAGCTGGCCGAGTTCACGGCGCGGCACGGGCTCCGCATGATCACGGTCGCCGACCTCATCGAGTACCGGCGCCGCCGCGAGAAGCTGGTCGAGCGCGTCGTCTCGGTGCGGCTTCCGACGGAGCACGGCGCGTTCCAGGCGATCGCCTACCGCGAGCTCCTCGACCCCGACAAGCGGCACATCGCGCTCGTGAAGGGCGACGTCGACGGCCGGGAGAACGTCCTCGTCCGCGTCCACTCCGAGTGCCTCACCGGCGACGTCTTCCACTCGCTCCTCTGCGATTGCGGCGAACAGCTCGCGCTGTCGCTCCGGCGGATCGAGGCGGAAGGGAGCGGTGTCCTGCTGTACATGGCGCAGGAGGGGCGCGGGATCGGGCTCCTGAACAAGCTGCGCGCGTACGAGCTCCAGGCGAACGGGCTCGACACGGTGGAGGCGAACCTCGAGCTCGGCTTCCCGGCCGACGCGCGCGAGTGGGGGATCGGGAACCAGATCCTCGCCGACCTCGGCCTCACGACCATCCGCATCCTCACGAACAACCCGTCGAAGCTCTCCGGCCTCGACGGCTTCGGGCTGACGGTGGTCGAGCAGGTGCCGATCGAGGTCGAGCCGCAACCGGAGAACGAGCGCTATCTGGCCGCCAAGCGTGAGAAGCTTGGGCACACGATCACGAAGCTGCATCACCAGGGCGTCCGGCTCGAGCCGGAGCCCGAGACGGAGAACCAGTGAGCAACCCGGACATCGACGAGTCGAGCGAGAACGTTCTCTCGAGCTGGCCGCACCGCCCCGCCGAGTCGGAGCCAGAGCCGGACGCCCCGGCCGGGGAGGGCGCCGAGCCGTGGGCCTCGCCGGCGGCGGAGCCCGAGGCGGTCGCGGCGCCCGAGCTCGAGCCCGAGGTCGCCGAGCCGGAGCCGGAGGTCGAGGACGCGCCCGACGAGCTCCCCGAGGACGACGGCCCTGCGCTGACGCTCGAGCCCTCCACCGAGCACGCGGCAGGCGAGCTCGAGATCCCCGAGGGCTACGCGGTGCTCGAGGGCGTGCCGGACGGAGGGCGCCGAGCGGTCGGCGTGGTCGTCTCGCGCTTCAACGGGAGCGTGACGACTCGGCTCCTCGAGAGCGCGCTCCAGGAGCTCGAGAACGCGGGTGTCCGCCGCGACGCGATCACGATCATGGTCGTGCCCGGGGCGTTCGAGCTGCCGGTCGCCGCCACCGCGCTCGCCAAGACGCGCCGCTTCGCGTGCATCGTCGCGCTCGGCTGCGTCATCCGCGGCGACACGCCGCACTTCGACTACGTGGCGAGCGAGGCCGCGAGCGGGATCCAGCTCGCCGCGCTCGAGACCGGCGTTCCCTGCTCCTTCGGCGTGCTCACGCTCGACCGCGTCGAGCAGGCGGACCCGAGGATCGAGAAGGGCGCGGAGGCGGTGCGGAGCGCGCTCGAGATGGCGGACGTCTTCTCGCACCTGCGCGCCGCGGCCGCCAGATAGCGATCCCATCCGCGGCCGGGCGTGCCCGGCCGCGGGTTGCCGCGGATCGGTACCATGCCCAGCCGCATGTCCAAGGTCTGCGCCATCTGCGGGAAGAAGCCCGGCTTCGGCAACAGCCGCAGCCACTCCATGATCGCCACGAAGCGCCGCTTCAACCCGAACCTCCAGCGCGTCCGCGTCCTCCTGGACGGCCGTGCCCAGCGCGCGTACGTCTGCACGCGCTGCCTGAAGGCCAACAAGGTTCAGAAAGCGCTGTAGCGCGAGCGCCGGACCTGCCCGGCGCCTACGGCCGGGTCGGTGACGGATTAAGCTCGCGGGCGTGGAACGCGAGCACTACGACGTGACGCCGTCTCCGCTCGGGCGCATCGCGATCTCGAACGAGGCGATCGCGCAGATCGTCGGCCACGCGGCGGCCGAGAGCTACGGCGTCGTCGCGCTCGCGGGCCGCAGCCGCTGGTCGCGCCTCGTCCCGTGGGGGATCAAGAAGGGTGTGGACGTCGCCCGGCGCGCCGACGGGCTCGAGATCGAGCTCCGCGTCGTGATCGAGAACGGGCTCAAGCTCGCCGAGGTCGCCACCGCCGTCCGCTCCCGCGTCCTGTACGAGGTCGAGCGCATGGTCGGGATCCCGGTCGCCTCGCTCGAGGTGCACATCGAGGGCGTGCGGGGCCGCTGATGGAGCTCGCGATCGTCCAGCGGCTCGCGCGGGCCGCGCTCCAGAACCTCGAGGCGCACCGCGGCCGCATCGACGACCTCAACGTCTACCCGGTGCCCGACGGCGACACGGGGACGAACCTGACGCTCACGCTGCGCTCCGTCGTCGAGGCGCTCGACGCGTCGACGGCCAACGGCAGTGAGGAGGTCGCGAGGGAGCTCTCGCGCGCGGCGCTCATGGGCGCGCGCGGGAACTCGGGCGTGATCTTCTCCCAGATCGTGCGCGGGTTTGCGGACGTGCTCGGCCGCTTCGACGACGCGAGCACGCCGCGCCTGCGGCGCGCGTTCCGCGGCGCGAGCGACGCCGCGTACCGCGCGGTGAAGCGGCCGGTCGAGGGGACGATGCTGACCGTCATCCGCGAGATGGCGGAGGAGGGCGAGCGGAAGGAGAACCGCAAGCTCGAGCCGCACGAGCTGATGAAGGCGGTGCTCGCGCGGGGCGAGGACGCGCTCTCGCGCACGCCGGAGATGCTCGACGTGCTGCGCGACGCGGGTGTCGTGGACGCGGGCGGCGCCGGCCTGATCGAGATCACGCGTGGGATCGCGCTCGAGCTCGCCGGCGAGCCGCTTCCCGACGCGCCGGTCGAGGGCGAGGCGCTCGGTTTCGACGCGATCCACCAGGAGCTCTCGAAGTACCGCTACTGCACGGTGTTCGTCGTCGAGGGCGAGGGGCTCGACCTCGCCGGCCTCGAGAGCACGCTCGAGAAGATCGGCGACTCGCTGCTCGTCGTCGGCGACGAGTCGGCGCTGAAGGTGCACGTGCACACGGACGAGCCGGGCGTCGCGCTCTCCGCCGGGACGGCGATGGGCGTCGTCGAGGGCGTCGAGATCGCGAACATGCACATGCAGGTCGTGCAGCGCGAGGAGCGCCTGACGGAGTCTCCGACTGCGGGCGCCTCGACCCTGCCGACGCTCGAGACCGGTCTCGTCGCGGTCTGCCCCGGCCAGGGCAACCGCCGCCTCTTCGAGAGCCTCGGCGCGACGAAGGTCATCGAGGGCGGCCAGACGATGAACCCCTCCACCGCGGAGATCGTCGACGCGATCGAGGCGGTGCCCGCGGACGAGGTCCTCGTCCTCCCGAACAACTCCAACGTCGTCCTCACCGCCGAGCAGGCCGCCGAGCTCGCCTCGAAGCCGGTGCGCGTGATCCCGTCCCGCTCGGTGCAGGCGGGGCTCGCCGCCATCGGCCGCTACATCGCGACCAACTCGCCCGACGAGAACGAGGAGGAGATGCGTGACGCGCTCGAGTCGGTGCGCACCGGCGAGGTCACGGTCGCCTCGCGCGACGCGGAGCTCGACGGCGTCACGATCGCGAAGGGGATGTACCTCGGGCTCGTCGACGACGCCGCGGTCGCGGCGGACGCGGACCTGCACGCGGTCGCGCTCGAGGTCGTCGGGCGCGTGCTCGACGGCGACCGCGGCTGGCTCGGGATCCTCACCGGCGAGGGCGCGCCGCCGGTCGAGGAGCTGCTCGCGGCGGTGAACGAGGCGCATCCGGAGGTCGACGTCGAGGTGCACGACGGCGGCCAGCCCCACTACCCGCTGCTCGTCGTGGCGGAGTAGCGGTCGGTGGAGCCGATCCGGGTGCTGCTCGTGGAGGACAACGACGTGTACCGCGAGTCGCTCGTGTTCCTGCTCGGGCGCCACGACGGGATCGAGATCGTGGGCGCGGTCGCGACCGCGGCGGCGGCGCCGGGTGCGGCGGCCGAGCACGCAGCCGACGTCGCGATCCTCGACTACCGCCTGCCCGATCACGACGGCGCCGAGGCTGCGTCGATGATCCGCGAGCGGAGCCCGGCGACCGCGATCGTCTTCCTCAGCGCGTCGGCCGGCGACGAGGAGCGGGATGCGGCGCTGCGGGCGAATGTGGATCTGATCCGGAAGGACGAGGGAGTCGACACGCTCGCCGGCGCGGTGCGCGCGGCGGCGGGAAGGAGAGGGGCTTGAACCTGACCAGGGAGAACACGGCGATCGTGCTGGACTCGACCTCGGACTACCCCGAGGCGCCGCAGCGCTTCCCGAACATGCGCTTCGTCCCGCTGTACGTGCGCTTCGGCGACGAGACGTTCAAGGACTACGTCGAGCTCGGCCCGGCGGCGTTCTTCGAGAAGCTGCGGGCCTCCGAGGTGCTGCCTGCGACTTCGCAGCCGACGCCGCAGGACTTCCTCACCGTGTACGAGGAGCTGGCCGCGTACGAGCGCATCTTCTCCGTGCACGTCTCGTCGAAGGTCTCCGGGACGTACGGCAGCGCGGAGCTGGCGGCCGGGGAGCTGGGCGGCGACAAGGTGCGGCTCGTCGACTCGCTCACCGCGTCGCTCGCGATCGCGCTGCTCGCGCACGCGATCCAGCGGCGGCTGGCGCGCGGCACGACCGACGAGGAGATCGACGAGCTCGTCGCGCGCTTCCACCGCGAGTCGGGCGTCGTCTTCACGGTCGAGACGCTCGAGTACCTGCAGAAGGGCGGGCGTATCGGGCGCGCGGCGGCGCTCGCGGGGTCGCTCCTCAACGTGCGGCCGATCCTCAGTGTGGACGACGGGGAGGTGGTGGCGGTCGCGCGTGTCCGGGGCCGGCAGAAGGCGATCGCGGAGTTCGAGCGGCGCTTCGCGGACGCGACCGAGGACAAGGCGGGGCTCCGGGTCGCGATCGCGCACGCCGACGCGGAGGACTGGGTGGGGACGCTCTCCGAGCTCGTGTGGCGCGTGCGCCCGAAGGCGGAGATCGAGTTCACGGCCAACCTCGGCGCGGTCGTCTCCACGCACGCCGGCCCGGGCGCGGTCGGCTTCTTCTGGTTCCACGACGAGTAGGGGCGAGGCTCGCCTCGCCCTCGGCCTGCCGGCAGGAGGCGACGTGTCCTCCGAGGACGGTGCCCTCGCGCACGGCAGATGCCTAGCGCCGATCAAACCACCCGCTTACAGCGCCGGCCAGGCGACAGCCGGTAGACACGGTGTCTGACACCGAATTTCGGTGAGGAGGCCACATCGGGCGATCCACTCGGGCTACGGCCGTGCTGCCAGGCGCGCCGCGGCGGCCACGGCAGCACTGGGACCTATAGTGACCTCGTGCCCAGGACGAGTGCCCGCCTTCGGCTGCCGTTCGGCTTCCGCGGCGTCGACGCGCCGGATGCCTGGCCGCGCCCTCCCAGCGTGCCCCGGCCGCAGCGCCTGGACGCCCCGCTCGAGACGCTCGACGGCGTCGGGCCGACGATGGCGCGCCGGCTCCGCCGCATCGGCCTCGAACGGGTCGGCGACCTCCTCTGGCAACGGCCGCGCCGCTACGAGGAGCCGGTCCCGGCGAAGCGCGTGAGCGAGCTCTTCGGCGAGGACGAGGCGGTGATCGAGGTCGAGGTGAGGCGCACCCGCAGCCGCCGCCGCGGCCGGCTGAGGATCCTGACGGCGACGGTCGCGGACGAGACAGGCTCGATCGACGCGACGTGGTTCAACCAGCCGTGGCTCGAGTCGCGGCTCACGCCGGGCGCGCGCGTCCGCCTGCGGGGTCGCCCGAACCGGTATGGGTTCGCGGTCGGCTCGTACGACCTCGAGGGCGAGGCCGAGACCGCCGACTTTGCGCCCGTCTATCCCGCCGGAGAGGACGTCGCGCAGAAGAGGCTCCGCGAGCTGCGCGCGCAGGCGCTCGCGCTCGTCCGTGACGCCGGCGAGCCGCTTCCCGCGACGCTGCTCTCTTCCGAGCGCCTTCCGCTCCGCGCCGACGCGCTCGCCGCGATCCATCGCCCGCATGCCCTCGCCGAGGCCGAGACGGGCCGCCGGCGCCTCGCCTTCGACGAGCTCCTGACCCTCCAGCTCGCCCTCGCCCGCACCGCCGCCGCCCGCGCGCAGGCCTCGGCGCAGCCGCTGCCCGAGCCGGGAGAGCTGATCGAGCGCTATCGCGCCTCGCTCCCCTTCACGCTGACGCCGCACCAGGAGCGCGCGATCGCGGAGATCGACGGCGACCTCGCGCGCTCGACGCCGATGCAGCGCCTGCTCCAGGGAGACGTCGGCTCGGGGAAGACGGTGGTCGCGCTGTACGCCCTTCTGCGCGCCGTCGAGGCCGGGCGGCAGGGCGCGCTCATGGCCCCGACCGAGACGCTCGCGGAGCAGCACTTCCTCACCCTCGACGAGCTCTGCGCGCCGCTCGGCGTGCGCGTCTCCCTCCTCACGAGCTCGATCCGTGCGAAGGAGCACGCGGCCGCGCGGCAGCTGATCGCATCCGGCGACGCGCACGTCGTCGTCGGCACGCACGCGCTCATCCAGGAGGAGGTCGACTTCCACGATCTCGCCGTCGCGGTCGTGGACGAGCAGCACCGCTTCGGCGTCGCCCAGCGGAGCGCCCTCGTGGAAGGCCGCAGCCCGCACGTCCTCCACCTGACCGCGACCCCGATCCCGCGCACGCTCGCGCTCACCGTCTTCGGCGACCTCGACGTGAGCGAGCTCGCGCTCCCTCCCGCCGACCGCAAGCCGATCGTCACGGCGTGGGTCACGGAGGAGCGGAGCTCGGAGGCCTACACCCGCCTGAAGCGGCACCTCGACGACGGCCGTCAGGCCTACGTCGTGTGCCCCCTGATCGAGGAGTCGCCGACGAAGGTCGCGCGCGCGGCCGAGGCGGAGGCCGAGCGGCTGCGCACCGGCGAGCTCCGCGGCTACCGCGTCGGCTGTCTGCACGGGCGCCTGCGACCGGCCGACCGGCGCGCGGTGATGGCGCAGTTCAAGGCGCGTGAGCTCGACGTCCTCGTCGCCACGACCGTGATCGAGGTCGGCGTCGACGTCCCGAACGCGACGATCATGATCGTGCAGGAGGCCGACCGCTTCGGCCTCGCGCAACTCCACCAGCTGCGCGGGCGCGTCGGCCGCGGCGCCGAACAGTCGTACTGCCTCCTCGTCTCCCGTCCGCGTGAGGAGATCACCGAGGTTGCGAGCGAGCGGCTGGAGGCGATGGTCGCGACGACGGACGGCTTCGAGCTCGCCGAGCGCGACCTCGAGATCCGCGGCGAGGGGCAGCTCCTCGGCGCTCGCCAGTCCGGGCTCTCCGACCTGCGCTTCGTGCGGCTGCGCCGGGATCGTGACCTGCTCGAGCGGGTGCGCGAAATCGCCCGCGGCCTCGAGGAGGAGGGCCTGCTCGCGGACGCGGTCGACCGCGTCCTCGGCGAGGCCGAGCACCTCGGCGAGTCGTAGGAGTACGGAGAACCGTACCGCCCGTCTCGCGTCTGCCTCACTGCGCGCACGGCGTCGGCACGCAACGCTTCGCGGCGTGAACGGGAACGCTCAGCCGGGCTGCACGCGCGGCCTCGTCACCGTCGGCCGCCTTCACGCGGGCGACCGTGCGGCGGTCGTCGAGGTCTTCGAGGGCCTTTCGGGGCAGTCGCGGCGCCTGCGCTTCCACGGCCCGAAGCCCCGGTTGCCCGACGCCGAGGTTGCAGCGCTCGCCGACGTGGGCCGCGACGGGCGCCAGGCGGTCGGTGCGATCGACCTCGTCACCGGCGAGGTGGTCGGGATCGCGCGCTTCGTCCGCAGTGACGAGGACCCGCGCAGCGCCGAGGTCGCCTTCGAGGTCGTCGACCCGTGCCAGGGCGCCGGCGTCGGGAGCCGCCTCCTGCGCGAGCTCGCGTCGCTCGCGCGGCGGGACGGGATCGAGCGCTTCACCGCATACGTCGTCGCCGGGAACGACGCCGCGCTCGCGCTCCTGCGCCGCGTCGGCCGCGTCGCGCGCTCCTCGTTCGCCGACGGGGCGCACGAGCTCGTCGTCGAGCTCTGACGGCGGCTTGCCTCAGTCGCACGTCCGAGCTACCGTGTGGGCACATATGGCCACACGCATGGGCATCCGCGAGCTCCGCGACAAGCTCCCGCAGGCGATCCGCCGCGTCCGAGGGGGCGAGACGATCGAGGTCACGCACGACGGCGAGCCCGTGGCGGTCATCACGCCGTACCGCCGCAGCCGCATCGAGCAGCTGATCGCCGAGGGCAAGGCCACGCCGGGTCGCCCGTTCCGCCCGCCCGAGCGCCTGCTCGAGGTCAAGGGCTCGAGAACCGCGTCGGAGATCCTGCAAGAGGGCCGTGGCGAGCGCTGAGGCGCTGGTCTATGCCGACTCGTCGGCGCTCGTGAAGCTGATCGTTCGCGAGCCGGAGAGCGCGGCGCTCGCGGCGGCGATCCCCATGCGCGCTCGCGTCGCCACCAGCGGAGTGGCCGTCGTCGAGGTCTCGCGGACCGTCCGGATGGGCGGGCTCGAAGACGACATCGAGGCTGACGTCCTCGCAGGCTGCCTGGTGATCGACGTCGACGCCGCGATCCTCCGCTCGGCGGCGGCGCTGGCTTCCGACGTGCTGCGTCCTCTCGACGCGATTCACCTCGCGACTGCCGTGACCGTGGAGCCCGAGATCATGTACGTGTACGACCGCCAGCTCGGCCGCGCCGCAGCTGCGCTCGGGCTTCGGGTCGCCGCGCCCGGCGCGGAATGAGGATCGTCGCGGGCTCTCGGAAGGGTCACCGGATCGCGGCGCCGAAGGGCGTCGTCACCCGTCCGACGAGCGACCGCGTGCGCGAGGCCGTCTTCAACATCGTCGGCCCGGTCGACGGCGCGAGCGTGCTCGACGTCTTCGCCGGCTCGGGCGCGCTGGGGCTCGAGGCCCTCTCGCGCGGCGCGGCCCGCTGCACGTTCGTCGAGCGCGACCGCGCCGCCTGCCGGGTGATCAAGGAGAACCTCGAGAAGCTGCGCCTTACCGGCGCGGTCGTGCTCTGCCGGGACGCCGAGCGGGCGCTGCGTGAGGAGGTGGCCCGCGGGCACCGGTTCGACCTCGTCCTCGTGGACGCCCCGTACGACGAGTGGGAGCGGCACGAGGCCGTCCTCGCGGAGCTCCTCCCGGCGCTCCTCGGAGAGGACGGACTCGCCGTGATCGAGACGGAGCAGCGCGTCGAGCCGGAGCTTCCCCTCGCCCTCGTCACGAGCCGTCGCTACGGTTCCGCACGCATCACGGTCTTCTCGCAATGATCACCGCCATCTGCCCAGGGTCGTACGACCCCGTGACCAACGGTCACGTCGACATCATCCGCCGCGCCGCGGGCATCTTCGACCGCGTCGTCGTCGGCGTCGTGCGCGACCCGCAGCACAAGGAGACGCTGTTCACCGTCGAGGAGCGCGTCGCGTTCCTGGAGGCGGCGCTCGCGGGCTGCGAGAACGTCGTCGTCGACGTCTTCGCCGAGCTCGTCGTCGACTTCGCGCGCAAGCACGACGCGAGGACGATGGTGAAGGGCCTGCGCGTGATCTCGGACTTCGAGTGGGAGTTCCAGATGAACCACCTGAACCGCCAGCTCGCCCCCGACATCGAGACGCTCTACGTCATGGCGAGCCCGCTCTACAGCTTCGTCTCCTCGAGCGGCGTGAAGGAGATCGCGTCGTTCGGCGGCGGGGTGGACGAGCTCGTGCCGAAGGCCGTCGCGGAGCGCTTTCGCGAGCTGTACCCGGACGGCAAGCCGGGGGCTCCCGTCCCACCCCACGAGTAGACTTTCCCGCCCATGGACGTACTCGTTCTCATCGACAAGCTCGACGACCTCGTGCACAACGCCAAGGCGGTGCCGCTGACCGACCAGGTGCGCCTCGACCGCGAGGAGATCTACGAGATCCTCGACCAGATGCGCGCCACCATCCCCGAGGAGATCAAGCAGGCGCGCTGGATCGTGAAGGAGCGCCAGGAGATGCTCGCGGAGGCGAAGCGCGAGTGCGACCGGATCATCCAGGAGGCGCGTGAGCAGGCGATCCGGGAGGCGTCGCAGACCGAGATCGTCAAGCTCGCCGAGCGCCAGGCGGAGGACGTCGTCGACGAGGCTCGTCGCTCCGCGCGCGAGACCCGGCTCGAGATGGAGGACTGGGCGGACTCGATCCTCTCGACACTCGAGGTCAACCTGGACAAGTTCCTCGGCGCGGTGAAGCGCGGCCGCGAGCGGCTCCACGAGCGTTCCCAGGAGACGGTCGTCGCGGGCGTCGGCCCCTCGGAGCCGATGGAGCCCGAGGACGTCGACCGCTTCGCGTAGGCGCCGCGTCGTAGGGCGCGGCGCGCCTCGCCGTTCTCCCTAGGCCGCGGCCGTCTCGGCCGGGAGGTTGCGGCAGATGTCGACCGTCGACTCGACGAACGCCTCCGCGGCCGGGCTCCGGTGCCGGTCCGCGTGCCACACGAGGCCGATGACCCGCGGGTCGATCCGGCCCTGGAGGTCGATCACCTCGACGCTCGGGTCGTCCTCGTCGACGGTCAGGAGCGGCGCGACCGTGATGCCCACGCCCGCGCCGACGAGGCCCTGCACGGTGCCGTTGTTGTCGGAGCGAAAGACGATGTTCGGCGCGCGGCCGGTGCTCGCGAGGCGCGCCTCGACCTCGTCCATCGCGCTGCACTTGTTGAACCCGATGATCGGCTGGAGGCCGATCTCCTTCAGCGTCGGCGTGCGCTTGAGGCTTCCGAGCGGCGAGCCGGCGGGGACGACGAGCACGTACGGGTCGTGCAGCAGCTCGACCGACTCGTAGGGGCCGGGCGGCGTCGGGAGCGTCCAGAAGGTGAGGTCGAGCTCACCGCGCTCGACCATCTCCAGCAGCTCGCTCTCGTCCGACGACTCGCGCAGGAGCACCTCGACGGCGGGGTGTGCCTCCGAGAAGCGGCGGAGCAGCGTAGGCAGGATGCGGACGCCGACGCTCTGAAACGTGCCGACGCGCAGCCGTCCCGCGTCGCCCGCCTCGAGCGCCTTCATGTCGGCCTTCGCCGCGAGCAGGCGTGCCTGGATCGCGTCCGCGTGCCGCAGCAGGATCTCGCCCGCCTCCGTGAGGGAGACGGGGCGCGGGCCGCCCGGGCGCTCCACGAGGCGCAGCCCGACGATGCGCTCGAGCGCCGCGATCTGCTGCGAGACGGCCGACTGCGTGTAGCCGAGCTTCTCGGCTGCGCGGCCGAACGAGCCCTCGTCCGCGATCGCCTTGAGCGCGACGAGATGGCGGAGGTCGAGGCCGAGCCAACGATCAGGTTCCATGATCGATAGAGTACCAGGCGAGCACGGGCGCTAATCGAGTCGGAACGGCCGCGCACGCGTCCCGGCGCTACGCTCCGACCGTGGCCGTCCTCGACCTCCGCCGTCTCCGCCTTCGCCCCGGCGAGGTCCGTCACGAGCGCGTCGAGGTCGGCCCCGACCCGTTCCTGCTGGGCGGCCAGCGCTACGAGGCCCACCCCGAGGTCGTGCCCGTCGACGTCGAGATCACGCAGGCCTCCGGCGCGACCGTCTTCGACCTGCGCCTGCACGCGCATCTGACGGGCCCGTGCATGCGCTGCCTCGGCTACGCGGAGGTCGAGGTCGACGCGCGGGCGCGCGAGCTCCACGACCCCGCCGCGCCGCCCGCCGACGAGCTCCGCTCGGACTACGTGGTCGACGACGAGCTGCGGGTCGGCGACTGGGCGCGCGACGCGATCGCGCTCGCCGTCCCGGACCAGATCCTGTGCCGGGAAGACTGCGCCGGGCTGTGCGCCGTGTGCGGCAAGGACCTGAACGTCGAGCCGCACGAGCACGCGGACCGGGAGCTCGACCCGCGCTGGGCCGCGCTCGAGAGCCTGCGCGATCAGCTCTGAGCGCGGCCCGGCTCGGTGCCGGCCCTCTCCCGCCTACCCGCTGTTCGTGCGCACCTGGACGAGGCGATAGCCCGCGATACCGGCGAGCGCAGGGTCGCCCTCGCGGAACGCCTGGATGAAGAACTGGACGTTGTAGCCCGTCCGCACCCGGAAGTTGACGTTCGGGGTCAGCGTCAGCGTCGCCCACCCGTCGGCCCCCGTCGCCTGCGTGTCTCCGCTCGTCACCCGCGGCGTCGCGCGCATGAAGACCCTCGCGCCCTGCACGAGGAGGCCGCGCGTGTCCCGGATCCGCACCTGCGCCTGCAGCGGCTGGCTCCGGCTCGTGACGACGCTCGGGAGGAAGCGGACCTGCGAGACGACGAGCCGCTCGTCGCGCGGGATCGCCGTCACGGCGACGGACTCGGGCCCCTGCTGGACGACCGCGGTCTGAGGCGAGGTCGCCGCCTGAGAGCCGGCGTCGTTTCGTGCGGTCACGCGCACGCGAAGCGTCTGGCCGACGTCTGCGGCCTGTGCGACGTAGGTGTCGGCGTTCGCGGCCGGGATCTCGGCGCACGACTCGCCGGCCGGGTTGCAGCGGAGCCACAGGAACGCGAGCTCGAGCGGCGGCGTGCCGGTCCACGTCCCAGCGCTCGCCTGCAGCCGCGTGCCCGTGGCTGCCTGGCCCGTGGCCGCCGGGGGCACGGTGTTGACCGGTGCGGCGGTCTGCGCGTGCGAGTCGCCCGCGAGCGCCGCGGCGAAGGCCGCGCCGAGCGCGGCGACGGCGCCCGCGGCGGCGAGGAGCGCTACGTGCGCCCGCCCGACGGCCGGTCTGGAGGCGTGGTTCCTCATCGGTTGCTCCTTCCTCGAGGGATCCCGGGACCGCTACCCCGCGTCGTCCAGGCGCGAACGGGCGCTAACGAAAGGCTTACGAGACCCTCCCGCTATACTCCGCAGCCGTCTCATGGCCGTCCCGAAGCGAAAGACGTCGAAGGCGAGGCGCGACAAGCGCCGCGCGCAGCACGGGATCACGATCCCGCGCGTCCAGCTGTGCCCGACGTGCAGGCAGCCGAAGCGCCCGCACCGGGTGTGCCCGAACTGCAAGACGTACAAGGGCCGGGACGTCGAGCCGATCCGGATCCAGGCTCCGTAGCGCCGCCGCGGTGACAGTCAGGGTTGCGGTCGACGCTCTCGGTGGCGACCGCGCTCCCGAGGAGATCGTCGCCGGCGCTGCCCTGGCGGCAGCTCCGGCTGTCCAGCCGATCCTCTTCGGGCCCGCCGGGCTCGACACGCTCGGGCTCCCGCTCGTGAGGACGACCGAGGTCGTGGGGATGGACGAGCACGCGGCGGAGGCGGTGCGCGCGAAGCCCGACTCGTCGCTCGTCCGCGCGGTGCGCGCGGTGGCCGACGGCGAGGCCGACGCGGTCGTCTCGGCCGGCTCCACCGGCGCGATGCTGGCTGCCTCCCTGTTCCACGTTCGGAGGCTCGAGGGCGTGCACCGGCCCGGGATCGCGGTCGTGCTCCCGGCCCGCCGCGGCCCGAGCGTGCTCATCGACAGCGGCGCCAACGCGGACGCCCGCCCGGAGCACCTCCTCCAGTTCGCGCACATGGGCTCGGTCTTCGCGCACGAGATCCTCGGAGTCGTCGACCCGGAGGTGCGGCTGCTCTCCATCGGCGAGGAGGACGAGAAAGGCGACGCCCTCACCCTGGAGGCGAACGAGCTCCTGCGCGCGAGCGGGCTCCGGTTCGCGGGGAACACGGAGGCGCGGACGCTGCTCGAGGGCGAGGCCGACGTGGTCGTGTGCGACGGCGTCACCGGGAACGCGGCCCTGAAGGCGCTCGAGGGGACGATCCGCACCATCCTCGAGTCGCTGCGCGCGGAGCTCGGGTCGTCGGCCCGCGGCCGGCTCGGCGGGCTCCTCATCCGCCCGGCTGCGAAGCGCGTGCGCGAGCGTCTCGACCCGGAGACCTACGGCGGCGCGTACCTGCTCGGGCTCCGCGGGCTCGTGGTCATCGCGCACGGGTCGAGTACGCGCGTGGCGATCGCGAACGCGATCCGTCTCGCAGCCCGGGGAGTGGAGCACGACGTGGTCGCGCGTGTCGGAGAGCGGCTGCAGGCGGGCGTGTTAGCATCGGCGCGCTCCACGACCCCGACTGCACAGAAGTGAGGTTTCCAAGTGGCACACTCGCGTGAGGAGATTCTCGAGCAGGTGAAGGGCGCGCTCTCCGAGAAGCTCGGCATCGAGGAGGGCGAGATCACGGAGGACGCATCGTTCGAGGAGGATCTCGGCGCCGACTCGCTCGATCTCGTCGAGGTCGTCATGGATCTCGAGGACCAGTTCGGGCTCAAGATCCCGGACGACGACGCCCGCGAGCTCACGACCGTCGGCAAGGCGATCGACTACGTCATCGCCCACCAGGAGTAGCGGCGCTCGGCGACGGGAGCGGCACGCACGAGCTCGGCCGGCTGATCGCCGGGCTGCCGGAGGCGCGGGTCGAGCAGGTCTTCACGCACGCCTCCTGGGCCGGGGATCGCGCGGAGTCGTACGAGCGGCTGGAGTTCCTCGGGGACTCGGTCCTCGAGCTCGCGATCGCGCGCGCGGTCTTCGACCGCTTTCCCGAGGCGTCGGAGGGCCGCCTGGCGAAGATCCGCGCGCACGTCGTCTCCCGCCAGAGCTGCGCCGTGGTCGCGAAGGAGCTCGGGCTCGGCAAGCGCCTGCTCGAGTACGCGGGCGACGTCCCCGCGGACGAGCTCCAGCGGATCTCTCGGAGCCGGAACGTGCTCGCCGCGGTGCTCGAGGCCGCGATCGCCGCGCTCTACCTCGAGCGCGGGTTCGAGCCGATCGAGCCCGCGATCGTGGCCGCGTTCGACGAGCTGATCGAGTACGCCCGCTCGAGCCACGTCGACTACAAGACGGAGCTCCAGGAGGCGCTCGCGCGCTCCGGGCGGCAGGTGCACTACACGGTGCTCGAGGTCGAAGGGCCGCCGCACGACCGCCGGTTCGTCTGCGCGGCGCACGTCGCGGGCGTTCAGCTCGGCGTCGGCCGCGGCTCGACGAAGAAGGCGGCCGAGCAGGAGGCCGCGCGGCAGGCGCTCGACGAGCTCGGCGTCGTCCCCGAGCAGCTCTGACGAGCGTCGCGGCGCGCGACCCCACCACGTCCGCGCCGATCGTGAGAATGCCGCCGTGCACCTGAAGACGATCCGCATCCGGGGCTTCAAGTCGTTCCCAGACCCGCTCGAGATCGCGCTCGAGCGGGGGGTCGCGGTCGTCGTCGGCCCGAACGGGTCCGGCAAGTCGAACATCGCCGACGCGGTCGTGTGGGCGTCCGGCTCGCTGACCCCGTCCGAGCTGCGCGCGGAGAAGCCCGACGACGTCCTCTTCGCCGGCGGAGGCGACCGCAAGCCGTCGCAGCACTGCGAGGTCGAGCTCGTCTTCGACAACGAGGACGGCGCCTGGCCGGAGCTCGACTTCAGCGAGGTCTCGATCGCGCGGCGGCTCGTGCGCGGTGCGGAGGGCCAGTACCTCGTCAACCGCGCGGCGGTGCGCCGGACCGACCTCGTCGAGCTGCTCGCGGACGTCGGGCTCGGCTCCGCGATGCACTCGATCGTCGGCCAGGGCAAGGTCGAGGCGGTGCTCGCGTCGAAGCCGGAAGACCGGCGCGCGCTCGTGGAGGAGGCCGCCGGGCTCGGGAAGTTCAAGCGGCGCCGGCATCGTGCGGAGCTCAAGCTCGCGCGCGTCGCGACCCAGGTCGAGCGGGCGCGCGACGTCGAGGCCGAGGTCAAGAAGCGCCTGCGGCCGCTCGCGCTCCAGGCGACGGCGGCCGAGAGGGCGGAGAAGCTCGCCGGCGAGATCGCGTCGCTGCACGCGCGGATCGCGCAGCTCGACCTCGGCGAGGGCGAGCGCAAGGGCGCGGAGGTCGAGGAGCGGCGCGACGCGGCCGCGCTCGCGCGACGCGGTGCGCAGTCGAGGCTGGAAGCCCTGCTCGCCGACCGCGCGCGGGCGGAGGACGAGCTCTCGGACGCGGCCGGGAAGCGGGAGGCCGCGGTCGCCGCCCTCTACCGGCTCCAGGGCGGCAGCGAGCGGCTCGCGCTCCGGGCCGAGTCGGCCACGGCCCTGCGCGACCGGCTCGAGGCCGAGCTCGCGGTGCTCCAGCCCGCCGCCGGCGAGCCGGGGGATCTGGCGCGGCTCGAGCGGGAGGCGATCGAGACGGCGGCCGCGGCGCGCCGGGCCGCCGCCGAGCGGGACGCTCTGGCCGAACAGGCCCGGCTCGCCGGAGAGCGGCTGCGCTCGGTCGAGCGCGTGCTCGCGGAGCAGGAAGGCCTGCCGCCCGCCGCCCGGGCGCTCGCGGAGGGCGGCGCGCGGCTCGCGCTCGGCGCCCTCGACGTGGAGCCCGGCTCGGAGCGTGCGGTCGCCGCCGCGCTGCGCGGTCGCGCCTCCGCGGTGCTCGCGGACGACCCGCGCTCGGCACTCGAGCTGCTCGAGCGAGCGCGCTCGGAGGGCCTCGGCAGCCTCACCGTCCTCGCGGGCGGAGACCCGCAGGCGCTCGTCGGCGAGCTCCCCGTCGTCTCCCGCGAGGAGCTCCTGGACGTGACCGTGCCGTCGGTGACGAAGGAGGGCTTTGGCTACGACCCTGCGAGGCGCGAGCTCTGGTTCGCCGGCGAGACGGCGGAGGCGGTCATGCTCGGGCTCGAGGCGCGGCGGCGCGAGGTGGCCGCCGAAGCCGCGGACCTGGAGCGCACGGCCGCCGAGGCCGCCCGCGAGGCCGACGTGACCGCGGATGCGGCCCGCCTGGCCGCCGCCGAGTACGGGAGCGTCCCGCGTGCGGTGCCGCTCGACCGCGAGCTCCTCTCCCGCATCGCGACGGCGTCGCGCACGCTGACGGACGAGCTCGCCGCCGCGCAGGCCGCCGCCGGCCGCTTCGACGCGCCTCTGCGCGCGCGAGTCGACGCGGGCGCGCTCCAGTCCAAGGATCTCGGCGAGGAGCTGCGCCGGCTGGGCGCGGCCGAGGTCGCGCTCCGAAGCGAGCTCGACGAGGCGTCCGAGCGCGTGACCGCCGCCGAGATCGAGCTCGCGCGGATCGAGGCCGAGGCCGGGGACGCACGCCGCCGCCTCGAGGCCGCGGGCGCCGAGCCCGCCGAGGGCGACGACCGCGACGGGCTCGCGGGGCGGGCAGAGCGGCTCGAGACGCGGCGCGCGACGCTCGGGCAGGTGAACCCGCTGGCCCGCGAGGAGTACGAGACGGAGAAGGAGCGGCTCACGGATCTCCAGGTGCAGCGCGAGGATCTCGAGCGCAGCCTCGGGGAGCTCGAGAGGCTGCGCGCCGAGCTCACCGAGACCGTCGAGCGGCGCTTCGAGGAGACCTTCTCGGCGGTGGCCGAGCACTTCGCCGAGGTGGCGACCACGCTCTTCCCCGGCGGCGAGGGCCGCCTTCGCCTGGTCGAGTCCGAGGACGACGAGGGCGAGCCCGGCGTCGAGGTCGAGCTGCGGCCCGCCGGCAAGCGGATCACGCGGCTGTCGCTGCTCTCCGGCGGCGAGAAGGCGCTCGGCGCGATCTCGTTCCTGTTCGCGCTCTTCCTGGCGCGCCCGTGCGCGTTCTACCTCCTCGACGAGGTCGAGGCCGCGCTCGACGACACGAACATCGCGCGTTTCGTCGAGCTGCTGCGGCGCTACTCCGACCGCGCACAGTTCGTCGTCGTCACGCACCAGAAACGGACGATGGAGGCGGCCGACGTGCTCTACGGCGTGACGATGGGGCCGGACGGCGTCTCGCAGGTCGTCTCCCGCCGCCTGCCGCGCGCGGCGGAGCAGCACGCCGCCGCCTGAGACCTCCGCGTAAGCTCGCCGCGTGAGCCGAACGTGGTCAGAGCTCCTCGGTGACGAGGCGACCGCGGCCGACGAGCCCGAGCGCACGGGCTTCTTCGGCCGCATGCGCGACTCGCTCGCGAAGAGCAGGCGCGCGCTCACGGAGCAGATCGCGACCGCGGCCTTCGATCCCGCGGACGACGAGGCGTGGGAGCGGCTCGAGGAGGCGCTCATCCGCGGCGACGTCGGAGTGCCCGCAACGGTCGAGCTCGTGAAGAGCCTGGAGGCGCGCGGCGAGCTCGGCGCGTTCGAAGACGCCCTCGCGGAGGAGGTCGAAGCGCTCTTCGGCGACCCGCCCGTGCTCGCGCTCGACGGCTCGCCGAGCGTGATCCTCGTCGTCGGCGTCAACGGCACCGGCAAGACGACGACCATCGGGAAGCTCGCTCGGAAGCTCCACGAGCACGGGCGCTCGGTGCTCGTCGGCGCGGCCGACACGTTCCGCGCGGCTGCCGAGGAGCAGCTCGAGATCTGGGCCGAGCGTGCGGGCGCGGACTTCGTCGGCGCGCCGCGCGGCGCCGACCCGGCGGCGGTCGCGTACGACGCGCTCGAGGCCGCCCGCGCCCGCGGCCGCGACGTCGTGATCGTCGACACCGCCGGCCGCCTGCACACCCAGGCGAATCTCATGGCCGAGCTCGAGAAGATCCGCCGCGTCATCGCCGGCCGCGTCGAGGGCGCGCCGCACGAGACGCTCCTCGTCGTCGACGCGACGACCGGCCAGAACGCGCTCCAGCAGGCGCGGCTGTTCGGTGACGCGGTCGGCGTGACCGGGGTCGCGCTCACGAAGCTCGACGGCAGCGCGCGCGGCGGGGTCGCGATCGCGATCGCGTTCGAGCTCGGGCTCCCGGTGAAGCTCGTGGGCGTGGGGGAGGGCGTGGGCGACCTGCGCCCGTTCGACGCCCGCGACTACGCGCGCGCGCTCGTCGGCGCTTCGTAGGGGCGAGGCTCGCCTCGCCCCGTAGGCGTCCGCTGCCCGTTGTCAACGCCCCTCCGCCCGCGTAGGCTGAGAGCGGGAAATCCCTGGTGCGACGACGGGGAAGGAGGATGGGGATGGCTGTCGCGATGCTGATGCGCTGGGATGGGATCACCCCGGGCCAGTACGACGCCCTGATGGAGCGGCTCGAGCTCGATGCGAGCCCTGCCGCGGGCGCCGTGCTCCACCTCGCAGCGTTCACCGACGAGGGGCTCGAGGTGTGCGACGTGTGGCGAACGGAGCAGGCTCTCCAGGGCTTTCTCGAGAACCGGCTGCTTCCGGCCGCGCACACGCTCGCGCTCGCCGGGAGGCCTGAGATGAAGGTGATCCCGCTCCACAACCTGTACGCGGCCGACCCGGACACGATCGACCGGATCGGGATGCTGTCGCTCCCGGCCGGCGTCGCGAGCTGGGTGGCCTGAGCGTCGCCGGCGCGGCCTACGCGGGTCGCGTCGGCGGTGCCACCGCGCCGGGGCTCGGCGGGCTCAGCGCGATGAACGAGCAACGGCCGAAGCCGCCTGCTCGCGACGACCTCTGAGTGCGGCGCTCAGCTCCTGGTGAGCAGGACGCTGTAGATCTTGACGTTCGGGTTTCCGATCTTCACCCGGATCCGCGAGACCTCGAACCACGGCTCCTCGCCGGGCTCGAGCTCCGCGGCCGCGGCTTTCGCAGCCCGCTGAACGGCCAGATGGAGGTCGCGCCAGTCGCTGTGATCCTTCCGGTCCGACCGCCCCTCGTACGAGCGTCCCGGCTCGCGCAGGTTGATCTGCCCCAGCTCCTCGTACTCCTCGTCGAAGCCCTGAGTCATCGCCCCTCCTCTCAGATCGACTGTGGCGGCAACACTAGTGCGGCTTCGCACCCGCGACAACCGCGACCAGCGCGTCCGCGCCGAGGCGGGCACCCTCGCGCTCGAGCTCGGCCGTCCGGGCGGCGCCCAGAGCGCTCTCCACGACCGGCCGGAAGCGCTCCAGCACCGGGCGCTCGAAGCGGTTCACCGAGGACTCCGCGCGCAACGCGCCTGCTGCGCCGAAGAGCCGTGCGGCATCGTCGAGGCGGCCCCGGGCCGCCGCGCTCCCCCCGAGCACGACGAGGCACTCCGCTCGGCTGCGATCGCTCCCGAGCTCCCCGTACACGTCGAGGCAGCGCAGGATCCTGCGCTCCGCCGACTCGACGTCACCGGCGTGCAGGTCGAGCTCGCCGAGCATGAAGTCCGCGGCTGCGGTGTGGATGATGTCGCCGAGGTCGAGAGCGAGCGCGTGCGTCTCCTCGAACGCTGCGCGGGCTCGCTCGATCTCCCCGTTCTCGAACGCTGCGATCCCGAGGTTGTACGTCGAGTTGGCCACCATGAGCGGGTCGTCGAGGGTGCGCCGGAGCTCCAGCGCCTCCTCGTGGGCGGCCAGCGCGCGGAGGTGGTCGTCACGGGCCGAGTACACGTCCGCGAGGTAGTTGAGCTGCGCGGAGATCGCCGCCGCGTCCCCGGTCTCGCGCGCGACCGAGAGCGCCTCCGAGCACAGCTCCTCGGCTCGATCGGGATCGCCGCGTTGGAGCGTGATCCAGCCGAGCTCGCCGAGGACGAACGCCGTCTCGCGCGGCCGGTCGAGCTCGCGGAAGATCGCGAGCGCGGCCTCCAGATCGGGGATCTCCGCCTCGATGTCGTCCTGGGCGGCGGCCTGCCTGGCCGACCACCAGAGCGCGTTCGCGAGCACCTCGGGCGGGACGTCGTCGGCCGCGGCGAGCGCGCGCGCGAGCAGGCGCCGCGCCTCCGCGATGTGGCCGTGCGCACGCCAGAAGCGGCCGAGCGCCGCGACGGCCCGGAGCGTCTCCTCGACCCGGCCGGCCCCCAGCGCCCAGTCGAGCGCGGCGCGAACGTTGTCGAGCTCGAGCTCGAGCCGCTCCAGCCACGCGGCCTGACCCGGCCCCTCGAGCGCCTCCTCGGCCTCGGTGGCCAGCCCGAGGAAGCGCTCGCCGTGCCGCCGCCTCACCTCCTCCAGCCGTCCCGAGGCCTCGAGTCGCGAGAGCGCGTGCTCGCGCAGTGTCTCCAGCATCGACACGCGGACCTGCCCGTCCGCGACGTCGCTTCGCAGGAGGCTCCACGCGACGAGCGCCTCCAGGTCGGAGAGCAGCTCCGGGCCTGGGCCGACGAGCGCGCGGACGTCCGCGAGCGAGCCGCCCCCGGCGAAGATCGCGAGCGCCTCGTGGAGCGCCCGCTGGCGGTCGCTCAGGAGCTCGTAGCTCCAGTCGAGCGTGGCGCCGAGCGTGCGCTGGCGCTCGGGCAGGTCGACCGGCCCCTCCATCTCGAGCGCGAGGCCCTCGTCGAGCGCCCGCAGCACCTCTGCCGGCGGGAGGACGACGAGACGGGAGGCGACGAGCTCGATCGCCAGCGGGAGACCGTCGAGCCGGCGGCAGATCTCGGCGATCGAGCCGGAGGCGTCGTCGCGCAGGACGATGCCGCGCGCCGCCGCGAGCTCGGCGAACAGCTCGGACGCGTCGTCCATCGGCAGCGGTGCGAGCGGCACGACGTGCTCGGCCGAGAGCCGGAGCGGCACGCGGCTCGTCACCAGGATCGTGACGTCGGGAGCCGCGTCGAGCAGCTCGCGCACGTCGTGCTCGGCGCCGGGAAGGTGCTCGAAGTTGTCGAGCAGGAGCAAAGCGCCGGTCCCGGCGAGCGCGTCGCCCACGCTCTGGAGCAGCGAGCGGCCGGAGGTCTCGCGCGCGCCGACCACCCGGGCGACGGCGGCGGGGAAGAGCTCGCGGTCGGCGATCGGCGCGAGCCCGGCGAGGTGCACGGGCCGGTCGACTGCGGCGGCGCCCGCGACCTCGAGCGCGAGCCGGCTCTTCCCGGCGCCGCCCGGCCCGGCGATGGGCACGAGCCCGACCTCCGGTCGCGCGAGCAGCGTCTGCACGGGCTCGAGATCCGTTCTCCGGCC
>SIRU01000031.1 GCA_004366385.1 Actinomycetota bacterium | reverse complement strand
TCCGATCTGGGGGCGCACGAGGCCCTCGACGCGTTCGAGCACCCGTTCGCGTACGCAGCGCGCAGGGAGACGCAGCTGCTCGATGTCGCCGCGTGAGACCCGGGCCGTCGCGCTCGCGACGGCAGTCGCGGCGCTCCATGTCCTCGACGACGCGACGCTGCACCGCGAGCCGGGCACGTCGGTCCGCGACCAGGTCGCCGGCGCGGTCGTGCTGCTGGCGGTGCTCGCAGCCGGCGCGGTCGTCTTCACGTGGGTGCGAGCGGGCGCGCAGGCCGCCCTCGCGCTCCTCGTGGCCGGGCTGGGGATCACGCTCGGGGCGCTGCACCTCGTCGAGGCCGCGAACGGCGTCTCCGTGGGCTGGAACGCCGTCAGCGGCGCCGTGACGCTCGCGGCCGGGCTCGGCGCGCTCGTGGTGGCCGTGCGCGTCCTCTGGCGCAGCAGGCGCGGCGGGTCACGCGCGCGCCGCTACGTCCGCCGCGGGCTGGTCGGCGCGGCGTCCCTCGTCGCGGTGTTCTTCTTCGTCTTCCCGCTCTACTTCGCGATCGGCGCCACGCACAAGCCGAGGAGCTCGGCGGAGGCCGCCGACCTCGGCCGGCCGTACGAGGGGGTGACCCTGCGGACCAGCGACGGGCTCGACCTCGCCGGCTGGTACGTCCCCTCCGAGAACGGCGCCGCGGTCATCGCCTTCCCGGGCCGCAGCGGGCCGGTCGAGCACGCGCGCATGCTCGTCCGCCACGGCTACGGCGTGCTCCTGCTGGACATGCGCGGGAACGGGGAGAGCGACGGGCGCTCGAACGCGTTCGGCTGGGGGTCGGGGAAGGACATCGAGGCCGCGCTCGACTTCCTCGCCGCGCGCGCGGACGTGCAGGACGGTGCAATCGGCGGGCTCGGCTTGTCGGTGGGCGGCGAGCAGCTGCTCGAGGCGGCCGCGCGCGACCGGCGGTTGCGCGCCGTCGTCTCCGACGGCGCCGGCTACCGGACGCTGCACGAGTACCGGAAGGAGGGCGGCATCGCGAACGCGCTCCTGCTCCCGCAGGCGGCGCTCCTCTTCGGCGCCGTCCGCGTCCTCTCCCCGGAGCGCTACCCGGAGCCGATCGACGAGCTCGTCGGCCGAGTGGCGCCGCGCGCGATCCTCCTGATCGAGGCCGGGCACGGGCAGGGCGGCGAGACGCTCAACCCGCTCTACTTCGAGCGCGCAGGCGGGTCGAAGGAGCGCTGGCTCATTCCCGAGGCGGGCCACACGGGAGGGCTCGACGCACGACCCGAGGAGTACGAGCGGCGCGTCGTCGGCTTCCTCGACCGCCACCTCCTGCGCGGCGCGACCTAGACTCGCGGGCGTGAGCGCCCTCCCGACCGGCACCGTCACCTTCCTCATCGCCGACGTCGAAGGGTCGACGCGGCTCCAGCAGGACGAGCAGGTCGACTACCCGGCCGTCATCGGCGTCGTCCGCGCGCTGATCCGGGCGGCGATCGGGGTGCACGGCGGGCACGAGGTCGACGCGGTCGGGGACGAGTTCCTCGCGGTCTTCTCCGACGCGCCCGGCGCGGCCGCGGCCGCGCTCGACACGCAACGTGCGTTTCGCGACGCCGAGTGGCCGAGCGGTGCGCAGGTGCGCGTGCGCATCGGCATCCACCAGGGCACGCCCGACTACGGCGATGAGGGCTACACGGGCCTCGACATCGTCCGCGCCGCGCGGATCTCGCACGCCGGCCACGGGGGTCAGGTCGTCGCCTCGGCGCAGACCATCGAGGCGCTCGAGGGCGTCTCGGCCGTCGACCTCGGCGAGCACGCGATCGAGGGGCTCCCCGAGCCCGAGCGCGTCTTCCAGCTCGTCGCGGACGACCTCCCGCGCGACTTCCCGCCGCTCCGGAACACGAGCGGCACGCTCGGGCACGCGATCAAGGTCGTGATCGCGGACGACTCCGTGCTCCTGCGCGAGGGGATCGTGCGCCTGCTCACCGAGGCCGGGTTCGAGGTCGCTGCCCAGTCGGGCACCCCCGACGACCTCCTGCGGCACGTCGGCATGCACAAGCCGGACGTCGCGATCGTGGACATCCGCATGCCGCCGACCCACACGGACGAGGGCCTGCGCGCCGCCGCAGAGATCCGTGAGCGCTTCCCCGAGACCGGTGTGCTCGTGCTCTCGCAGTACGTCGAGGCCGGCTACGCACTGGAACTCCTCGCGGACTCGGCCGAGGGCGTCGGCTACCTGCTGAAGGACCGCGTCTCCGACGTCGACCAGTTCGCCTCCTCCGTGAAGCGGATCGCGGAGGGAGGCTCCGTCCTCGACCCCGACGTCGTCAGCCAGCTGCTCGGCCGCCAGCGCCGCGACGACCCGCTCGACGCGCTGACGCCGCGCGAGCGCGAAGTGCTGGAGCTCATGGCCGAGGGCCGCTCGAACCAGGCGATCGCGGACCGGATGTTCATCACGCTTCGCGCCGTCGAGAAGCACGTGACGAGCATCTTCTCGAAGTTGAATCTGCCCGCGAGCACCGAGGACCACCGCCGCGTGCTCGCGGTCTTGACGCTGCTTCGCGCGTAGCGAATCGGCACGCTTTCGCCGCACTTCCGTGTCCCACGCGTCCGCGTTTCCTCGTTATGCTCGCAGTGGGTGGTGGGCCGGGGTGCCCCTCAAGAAGTGTGGTCTTTGCAGGAGCTCTTGGCCGGTAGTCACCCCGACATTGGCTGAGTGCATGACTGCCAGCCGCCCGCCAGAGGTGCGGCTTCCCGCACCCCAAGACGCCTGACCGCCGCACTGCCTCGAGACCCGCTCGGTGCCAGCCTGAGGTCGTCCAGTTGACCCAGGGAAAGGAACCGAGATGTCACCTTTGAAGGACTCGAAGAACGTCGCGGCCCGCATGGGTCGCTGGAGCGCCCGCCACCGCAAGACCGCCATCTTCGGCTGGCTCGCGTTCGTCGTCGCCTCGTTCGCGATCGGCATCGCCATCCCGATGCAGACGATCGACGAGACCGACTGGAACGTCGGCGAGGCGCGCAAGGGAGACCACATCATCCGGGACGGCGGGTTCGCGCTCGACGAGCAGTCCGAGTTCGTCCTCGTCCAGTCCGACACGAAAACCGTGGACGACCCCGCGTTCCGCGCGGTGGTCGCAGACGCGGTCACCACGCTCCGCGGCTTCGACGAGGTCGCGAAGCTCCGCTCGCCGCTCGCGGCCGGCAACGAGGGCCAGATCTCGAAGGACCGCCACTCGGTGCTGATCCAGTTCAGCCCGAAGGGCACCTACGACGAGGCCGTCGCGTACATCGACTCGATCACCGCCGGCACCGAGAAGGTCGCCGCCCGGAACCCCGGCTTCTACGTCGGGCAGGCCGGCTCCGCCTCGACGGGCAAGGCGCTCGACGAGATGTTCGGCTCGCAGCTCGCCCGCGCGGGGCTGCTCTCGATCCCGATCACGCTCGGCATCCTGCTGATCGTGTTCGGCTCGGTGGTGGGCGCGTCGATCCCGCTGCTGCTCGCGCTCACGTCGGTGTTCGCGACGATGGGGCTCGTCTCGCTGCCGAGCCAGATCGTGCCGATGGACGAGGTGGTCGCGGAGGTCATCCTCCTGATCGGGCTCGCCGTCGGCGTCGACTACTCGCTCTTCTACATCCGCCGCGAGCGCGACGAGCGCCGCGCCGGGCGGAGCGAGTCGGCCGCGCTCGAGGCCGCCGCGGCCACGTCCGGCCGCGCCGTCCTCATCTCCGGCGTGACCGTGATGATCGCGATGGCCGGCATGTTCTTCTCCGGCGACAAGACGTTCATGTCGTTCGCGGTCGGGACGATGATGGTCGTCGCCGTCGCCATGGTCGGCTCGCTGACCGTGCTGCCGGCGATGCTGTCCTGGCTCGGCGACCGCGTGGACAAGGTGCGCGTGCCGCTGATCTGGCGCCTCAAGCGCGAGGACGGCGACGGCGGCCGCGTGTGGGGCGCGATCCTCGACCGCGTCCTCCGGCGCCCGGTCCTGTCGGCCGCCGGCGCCACTGCCGTGCTGGTCGCCATGGCGATCCCGGCGCTGACGCTGAACACGGCGATCTCCGGCCTCGACGCGCTTCCCGCGTCGCTGAAGGAGCTCCAGTCGTACAACAAGGTGAACGAGGCGTTCCCCGGCGGCGCGACCCCCGCGGTCGTGGCCATCTCCGGCGACGCGTCCCGGCCCGAGCTCCAGGCGGCCGTGGCCGACCTCCGCGAGCGGGCGCTCGCCTCGGGCGCCGGCCTCCAGCCGATCGACGTCGAGGTCGCACCCGGCGGCAAGGCGCTGAAGGTCGAGATCCCGCTCGTCGGCAAGGGCACGGACTCCGGCTCGAACGCCGCGCTCGCGACGCTCCGCGACGAGGTCATCCCGGCGACGCTCGGCACGGTGACGGGCATCGAGTACGCGGTCACCGGCGAGACGGCGGCGTCCAAGGACTGGAACGACGCGATGAAGTCGGCGGTGCCGATCGTGTTCGGCTTCGTCCTCGCGTTCGCGTTCCTGCTCCTGCTCGTCACGTTCCGCTCGGTCGTGATCCCGCTGAAGGCGATCGTGATGAACCTGCTGTCGGTCGCGGCCGCGTACGGCGTGGTCGTCGCGGTCTTCCAGTGGGGCTGGGGCGAGGGCATCCTCGACTTCAACTCGAACGGCGGCGTCGCGGCCTGGCTCCCGATGTTCCTGTTCGTGATCCTGTTCGGGCTCTCGATGGACTACCACGTGTTCATCCTGAGCCGGATCCGCGAGTACTACGACCGCGGCCTCTCCACCGAGGAGGCGGTCTCGCGCGGGATCAGGTCGACGGCCGGCGTGGTCACCAGCGCGGCGGCGGTCATGGTGCTCGTCTTCGGCGTGTTCGCGCTGATGCCGATCATCGACATGAAGGAGATGGGGATCGGCCTCGCGGCCGCGATCCTCATCGACGCGACCATCGTCAGGGCCGTCCTCCTGCCCGCGACGATGAAGCTGCTGGGCTCGTGGAACTGGTACCTGCCCCGCTGGCTCGAGTGGCTCCCCCGCCTCGAGCACGAGCGGTCGGTCCCGGCCGAGCCGCAGCAGGCGGCGGCGTAAGCCGCTCGTCGAGAAGCGCCCCGGTCGTCGTGCCGCAGCGACGCCGGGGCGCTTCTCTCTGGTCCGGCCGTGGACGGCGGCGCCTTACGCCACAGCGGGACGCCGGCCGCACGCAGAGCACTTTGTGGCTCAGAGCCACAAGGTGCCGTGCGCCGTTCGTGGGCCTAGCGACCGCGGCGAAGGCGCTCGAGCTTGGCACGCGTGTCGTCGTCGAGCCGGTCGCCGAGGCGGCTCCCGCCGCCGCGCTGTTCCCGCTCGCGGTGCTCGGCGGGCGCAAGGTCGGCGAGGAAGCCCTTCGAGGTCAGCTTCCGCACCTCCTGGCCGGAGACCCGGCGGACGGCGTCGTCCGAGGACACGACCGTGACTCGCTCGGTGAGCCGGTTCTCGGCTGCGAGCCGCTCGAGCAGGTCGTCCGCGTGCCCCGCGAAGCGCACCGAGAGCGGCCCGACGTCGCGCTCCTCCCCCACGCCGTCGAACACGACGACCCCCCGCACGCCCTGCCCGGCGACGAAGCTCGCGAGCAGGTCGACGAGCTCCCCGCGGTCGCGGAAGTCGCCCGCGTTCAGCAGGTTGTAGCCGTCGAAGAGGTACAGGGTCGTCTCTGACACGTCGGCCTCCGGAAGCCGCTCTGCAAACGGCCTCGAGCCGCCAAGTTACAAGTTGTAACTTGCGTTGTCTCGACCGCCCCGACGTTGCCGCGCGGCCTCGTACAGGAGCACGGCCGCCGCCACGCTCACGTTCAGCGAGCCGACCTTCCCCGCGAGCGGGATCGCGACGACGCCGTCGCACGTCTTGCGCACGAGCGGCCGGACGCCCTTCCCCTCCGCGCCGAGGACGAGCGCGACGCCGCCGGTCAGGTCGGAGCCCCAGAGCGGGATCGTCCCCTCCGAGTCCGCGGCGTACGCCCACAGGTCGTTGCCCTTCACGTCCGCGAGGTAGCGCGCGAGGTTCTGGACGACCGCGACCGGGAGGTGCTCGATCGCGCCGGCCGAAGCACGGCACACGGCAGCCGTGACGCGCACCGACCCGTGCGCCGGGAGGACGATGCCCGTCGCGCCCGCCCCCTCCGCGCTCCGCGCGACCGCCCCGAGGTTGTGCGGGTCGGTGACCTGGTCGAGACAGACGAGCAGCGGCTTCTCGACGCCTGCAAGCTCGTGCGCGTCCGCGTACCGGAACGGCTCGGCCCAGGAGACGACGCCCTGGTGGTCGCGCGTCCCCGCCGCCTCGGTGAGCACGCGCTCGGGCTGGACCTGTGCGCGCGGCCCGGACTCGAGCCAGGGGATCTGACCCGCGGCCCTCTCCGTGACCCACGTCTCGAGCGGCTCGCGCGGGCCGCGATAGAGCTCACGGACGGCGTTCCGCCCGTAGACGAGATCGCGCGGCGGCGTCACGTCAGCGGAGCCGGACCAGCCGATAGCCGCCCGGCTCGTCGCGCGCCTCCCAGCCGGCCGCCTCGAGCTCGTCGCGCAGCCGGTCCGCCTCGTCGAAGTCACGCGCCTCGCGCGCGGCCTGGCGGCGGGTGGCGAGGTCAGCGATCTCCGGCGGCGCCGCCTCCTCCTCCGCGAGCGACTCGAGCCCGAACACCGAGAGCGCGCGCCGCAGCAGCTCGTGGTCGCGCCATTCGTGCATCACTGCGAGGGCCGCAGGCGTCGAGAAGTCGTCGTCGAGCGCGGCCGCGAACCGCGCCCACGCGCCCGCCGGCGCCGGCTGCGACGGGCCGCGGAAGACGTCGCGGAAGCGCTCGGCGCGCGCCGCCGCCGCCTCGAGTGTCGCGTCCGAGTACTCGAGCGGCTTTCGGTAGTGGCCGGTGAGGTAGAAGGTGAGCAGCGTCTCCCGGCCCCACGCGTCGAGCGCGGCCTTCAGCGAGACGTCGTTCCCGGTCGACTTGTGCATCTCCTCGTCGCCGAGGCGCAGCAGGCCGTTGTGCATCCAGACCTTCGCGAACGGGTGCCCGAGCGCCCGCGACTGCGCGATCTCGTTCTCGTGGTGCGGGAAGACCAGGTCGAGCCCGCCGCCGTGGATCTCGAACTCGGGGCCGAGGTGCTTCTGCGCCATGACCGAGCACTCGATGTGCCAGCCCGGCCGCCCGCGCCCCCACGGGGACTCCCACCACGTGTCCTCGCCCGGCTTGTTCGCCTTCCAGAGCGCGAAGTCGCGGGGATCCTCCTTGCGCGGGTTCGGCTCCTGCTCCTCGACCTGGTCGAGCCGCTGCCCGCTCAGCCGGCCGTACTCCGGGTAGCGCGTGACGCGGAAGTAGACGTCGCCGTCGGACTCGTACGCGAAGCCCTTCTCGATCAACTCCTCGATCATCGCGACCTGGTCGGGGACGGTCTCGACCGCGGTCGGCTCGACGTCCGGCCGGCCGAGCCCGAGGCGGTCCGTGTCCTCGAGGTACCAGTGCGACGCGTCCGCGGCGAGCTGCGCGCTCGCGCCCGGCGCCGCGTCGTAGATCTTGTCGTTGATGTCGGTGACGTTGATGACGAGCTTCGCGTCGTAGCCCGTCTCTACCAGCCAGCGCTTCAGCCACATCGCGAGCACGAACGGCACCGCGTTGCCGACGTGGATGCGCTGGTACACGGTCGGGCCGCAGGAGTAGATCCGGATCGGGCCGGGCGGCGGCGGCAGCTCGACGAGGCCGCGGGAGAACGTGTCGTACAGGCGCATCGAGACGTCCAAGTTACAAGTTGTAACTAGGCCCGGGCGGCCCGCACGAGCGCCTCGTCGCGGGAGAGCGCGGCGAGGATCGCGGCGAGCTCGGGGCCGGTCGCCGCGCCGGTGAGCGCGAGCCGCAGGGCACGCAGGTCGCCGCCGACGGCCTTCAGCTCGCGGACGATCGCGCGGGCCTCGTCGGTCGTGAGCCGCTCGGGGGCGCCCCCGCGCAGCTCGACGAAGCGCTCCAGAGTGGGGCCGGCGTCGTCGGGCAGCTCCGCAGGCTCGGGCGAGAGGACGAGTCGCGCGTACTCCCGCGCCTCCACGAGCGAGCGCGCGCCGCGCAACGCCGGCGCGGCCTCGACCGGAGCGCCGGCCGCCGCCGCCAGCTCCTCGTCGGACATGGCCGAGATCGCGTCGATCGCAAGCCGCCGCAGGCGCGCGAGGTCGAGGTGGACGTCGTGCTCGGGGAGCCCGAGCTCGTCCAGGTACGCGCGCACGGCTCCCGCCGGCAGGCCCTCCTCGCGCAGCTCGGCGATCGACGAGTGCCCGTGCCGCTTCGAGAGCTTCTTCCCGTCCTCGCCGAGGACGAGCCCGTGGTGGATCACCTCCGGCAGCTCGCCGCCGACCGCGCGCGCGATCCGCCGGTGGAGCTCGTGGTTCGGGCGGTGATCCGAGCCGCGGATGACGTGCGTGATCGCGAGGTCGAGGTCGTCGACGACGGAGGCGAGCTGGTATGTGGTCGACCCGTCAGCGCGAAGCAGCGTCGTCTGCCCGAGCCGCACGGCGCCGTCCTCGTCCCGCACCGCTCCCCCGGACTCGAGCGCGCGCGTAGCGGCCTCGGCATACAGCTCCCCGCGCTCGCTCTGCCGCACCGGCCCCTCGTCGAACGCGACCCCGAGCCACGCGAGGTCCTCGAGGATCGCCTCCTCCCCGCCCTCGACGACCCGCGCCGGGTCGGTGTCGTCGATCCGCAGGACGAGCACGCCGCCGCGCTCGTCCGCGAAGCGCCGGTTGGCGACCGCGGTCAGCGCGTTCCCGACGTGGAGCGACCCCGTCGGACTGGGCGCGAAGCGGACGCGAACGGTCACGCGTCGATCGGGACGTGCCCGGGCTGCGCGGCGACCCGCGCCAGCCAGTCGCGAATCGCCGGGTAACCGTCGAGCTCGAAGCCGCCCTCGTCCGCGACGTGCGTGTACGCGTACAGGGAGACGTCCGCGATCGAGTAGCGGCCGCCGACGAGAAACGGCGCGCCGCCGAGCCGCTTCTCCATCGCGTCCAGCGCCGAGTACCCGCCCGCGAGCAGCCGCTCCTTCTGCCGTTCGAACCGCTCCGGCTCGCCGGAGTACGTCTTCAGGAAGCGCGCGACCGCGATCGACGGCTCGTGGCTGTACTGCTCGAAGAAGAGCCACTGGAGCACGTGCGCGCGCTCGTAGGCGTCGTCGGGAACGAACGACGTCCCGTCGCCGAAGTACCAGAGGATCGCGTTCGACTCCGCGAGCGGCCGCCCGTCGTCGAGCACGAGCGTCGGCACGCGGAGCGCCGGGTTCAGCTCGCCGAGAAGCTCTTTCCGGTTCGAGCGGTCGACGACGTCGACCTCGACCGTCTCGTATCCGAGCCCGAGCTGCGCCAGGAGGAGCCGCACCTTGTAGCAGTTGCCCGAGACCGCGGAGTTGTAGAGGAGCACGGCGCGGACGCTACCGCGTTCGGACGCGCGGGATCGCGGCCGCAGGCGTCAATACGATGCGCGTGTGCCCGGCGCCCCCTCCGCCGCCTCCGTCGAGCTCCGCACGCTCGACCCGAACCGGCTCCTCCCCGTCCTCGGCCCCGAGCGGGTCGACCGCCTGTACGCCGCGGCAGCACGGGCGCGGGAGCGGCTCGACGGGCACAGCGTCGTCAACATCAACTCGACCGCCACCGGAGGCGGCGTCGCCGAGCTCCTCACGATGCTGCTCGGCTACGCGCGGGGCATCGGCATCGACACGGACTGGCTCGTGATCCGGGGAGACGGCGGCTTCTTCGAGGTCACGAAGCGCCTCCACAACTGGCTGCACGGGAGCCCAGGCGACGGCGGAGAGATCGGCGCCACGGAGCGCGCCGCGTACGAGGAGGTGACGCGCGCCAACGCCGAGGGCGTCCTCGCGCGCGTGCGGCCCGGCGACGTGGTCGTCGTGCACGACCCGCAGCCCGCCGGCCTCGTGCCGCTGCTCGTCGAGCGCGGCGCGCGCGTCGTCTGGCGCTGCCACGTCGGGATCGACCGCCCGAACGAGTGGACGGAGCGCGCGTGGGAGTTCCTGCGGCCGCTCGTGGAGCCCGCGCACGCGTACGTCTTCTCCCGAGGGGCGTACGCGCCGTCGTTCCTCGACCCCGCGCGCGTCTCGGTCATCGCGCCGTCGATCGACCCCCTGAGCCCGAAGAACGAGGAGCTGTCGGGCGCCGACGTCTCGTCGCTGCTGGCGTGCGCGGGCCTCGTCCGCGGGCTCGCCGGAGGCAGGAGCGCGCACCGCACGGCCGGCCGAGGTCCTCCGGGACGGGCCCGCACCGGCCGCCGACGTCCCGCTCGTGGTGCAGGTCTCCCGCTGGGACCGCCTGAAGGACATGGGCGGCGTGCTCGAGGGCTTCGCGCGGCACGTACCGGCCGAGAGCCGCGCGCACCTCGTCCTTGCGGGGCCGGCGTCCTCGGGGGTCGCGGACGACCCGGAGGCGGAGGAGGTCTGGAACGAGGTCGCCGGCGCGTGGCGGGCGCTCCCGGACGAGGACCGGCGGCGGACCCATCTCGCGCTCGTCCCCATGGAGGATCCCGTCGAGAACGCGCTCGTGATCAACGCGCTCCAGCGGCACGCGGCGATCGTCGTGCAGAAGAGCCTGGCCGAGGGCTTCGGGCTCACGGTCGCGGAGGCGATGTGGAAGTCGCGCCCGGTCGTCGGAGGCGCGGTCGGCGGCATCTCCGACCAGATCGTCGACGGGGAGAGCGGGATCCTCCTCGACGACCCCGCCGACCTACCGGCGTTCGGCCGCGCGCTCACCGCGCTGCTCGCCGACCCGGCGGAGCGCGAGCGCCTCGGCCACAACGCCCACGAGCGCGCGTCGACGCACTTCCTCCCCGACCGCCACCTGCTCGACTACGCGCGCCTGCTCGAGTCGGTGCTCGCGTAGGTGGACGACCTCCTGCCGGCGTGGTTCCGCGAGCACGGCCGCGATCTCCCGTGGAGGCACACGCGCGACCCGTACGCGATCCTCGTCTCCGAGGTCATGCTCCAGCAGACGCATGGGCGGGTTAGAGAACCGCACGACGCCGCACATATAGAAAGGTGTATGTGCGACTCGGCCCGTTCGGAGTCTGGCCGCTGATCGACACACAGCGCCACGTCTGGACATTGCGGTGTTCGCATGGTGTTCGCGCCACGACTGATGATCATATGATCATCACGCTACACGCTCTGGGCACTCTCGTCCACGGCTGGTACCACACAGCTGTGACGGTCATAGCGCGCGATGCGCCACGCGCACGAACTCGGCGACGAGTTCGCTCGCAATCGGTGGGGGTGTATCACTCATGGTCTCTCCTTTCGGGCTATGCCTGGCCGAGCGTGATCCCGACAGCCGCGATCACGACACCGCCGAGCGTCACCTGCACGAGCGAGCGCATGAGGCCGACGCGCAGGTAGCGCTTGCGGATCCAGGCGATGGCGACGAGCTCGACCGCGACGAGGGCGTACGCGAGCGCGAGAGCCGTATCGACGTCGGAGATGACGAAGGGGACGGCATGGAACGCCCCACCGACGAAGGTGGCGAAGCCCGTGATCAGACCCCGACCCAACGCCCCGCCGCGCCCGGTCAGCTCTCCGTCGTCCGACAGCGCCTCGGACAGCCCCATCGAGATGGCCGCACCAAGAGCGGCGGCCAGCCCGACGAGCAGCGCCGAGCGCGAGCCCGCGAGGTAGGCGGCGGCGAAGATCGGCGCCAACGTGGAGAGCGCACCGTCGATGAGACCGATCAGTGCCGGCTGCACGACCTGCAGGAGACGCTCGCGCTCGTCGGCGCCCCGCCAGCGCGTCACAACGTGCCCGTCAGCCACGGCGGCCACCAGCCACGATCGTCGATGACGCGCGCACAGCCCGGCTCGCTCCCTGCCGGACGCACGGCCTCGCCTCGCGCCTCAACGAGCGGATGCGCCGCGACGAGAAGCGTGAACCTCGCCTCCGTACCGCGCCCGCTCGCGTACCCGGCTGCCAGACGGCTGATCGCACGCTCGAGCTCGCGGGCGAACGCCGCCCGCTCCTCGGCCGAGGCGAACGCCACTTCGGTCTCGAGCGTGAGCGTCGGCACAGCCTGCCCTCGAGCGATGAGCGATCCGATGTCGCGGACGACGTCGCAGGCACGCGCCGCCATGTACTCGGCCGATGTCCGCTCACCGACGGAGCAGGAGCGAGGCGCGAGCGGCCCGAGCGCGTTCGGGGAGACGGCGTAGGACGCGCCGATCGGCGCGAGGATGCGCTCGACGCAGCGGCCATGACCGCGCTCGCCGACGAGCTCGATGAGCCCGGCCGTTTCCAGCTGACGCAGGTGGTAGTTGAGCGACTGCCTCGTCAGGCCCAGGCGGGCGGCGAGCCCCGACGCCGAGTCGGGCCGCTCGCGAAGCGCGTCGAGCAGTCGAACGCGGGGCCCGCGCAGCAGCGTCCGCACTTGGTCGTCGCGCTCGAGGATCGTGACATCGGCGCCGCTCACCGAGCGGACACTAGGCCCTGAAAAAAAGATTCGTCAAGCCAGCCGAACGGGGGTTTGTGCGCCCGGATGCCCGAGCGCTCATGGGCCGACACACCCGGAGCATCATGCTCGTTGCAGGGGATTGGCGATCCCTCGCCGCTGCGGCTCGCCGGGCCGATGGAAGCGACATCCGCCCCTCGTCTCGGCCTGAGAGCGAGACCGTTCAACGACGTCGCCCGTCCGAGCGTCGATGGCGCGGGAGACGTTCGACCTGGGAGGCACCTCTCCTCTTCGAGCTGCGCGTTGCGAGCAGATGCACATCGAGGGATGGTGTTCCTCCGAGCTGCGCGTGCGCTCGGCGATGATCGATCGCTCATGGACGACCTGCGTCCGCCGCGGTGTACGCGCGCGGACATCTAGGATCGGGCGTCCGCGCCGCCAGCCAGCTTCGTGAGCATCGAGTTTCTGCTGACCTCGCTCGTCATCGTGGCGACGCCTGGCACGGGCGTCCTGTACACGGTCGCCGCCGGGCTCTCGTACGGCACGCGCAAGAGCTTGGTCGCCGCCGCCGCCTGCACGCTCGGCATCGTCCCGCACATGCTCGCGGCGATCACGGGTCTCGCCGCCCTGCTCCACACGAGCGCACTGGCGTTCGAGCTCGTCAAGTACGCCGGAGTCGCGTACCTGATCTACATGGCCTACGCGACGCTCAGGGACAAGGGCACGCTCTCGGTCGACGTCGACGCCCGATCCCCGTCGGCCCGCCGGATCGTCCTCTCCGGGGTCCTCATCAACCTTCTCAACCCGAAGCTCACCATCTTCTTCTTCGCCTTCTTGCCCCTCTTCGTCAGCGCGGAGGAGGAGGACGCGTACGCGCGCATGCTCGGGCTGAGCGCCGTGTTCATGCTGATGACCTTCGTCGTCTTCGCCGTGTACGGCAGACTTGCCGCCGCGCTGCGCGCGCACGTCATCGCGCGGCCACGCGTGCTGACCTGGATGCGGCGAAGCTTTGCGGGGGCATTCGCTCTCCTCGGCCTCCGGCTCGCGTTCACGGAGCGCTGAGGGGGCTCGGCATGCACTTCGGGCACGCGGACGAGATCTGGGCGCGTTTCCCCGAGCTCGTCGCGGGCGTCGTCTTCGTGCACGGGATCGCAGCCGACGTCTCGGTCGAGTCCCACATCGTCGAGCTGACGGCGGTCGCCGAGGCCAGGCTGCAGGGAGGAACGGAGAGCCAGCTCCCCGAGGTGCAGGCATGGCGGCGCGCATTCTCCACGATGGGTCTCGAGCCGACGCGCCACCGCAGCGCCTCCGAGGCGCTGCTTCGCCGCTTGCGCAAGGAACGCGTGCTCCCGCGCATCCACCCGCTGGTCGATCTCTGCAACGCCACCTCGCTCGCGTTCGCGGTCCCAGTGGCAGCCTTCGACGTCGCCCAGGTCGCGGAGTACGTCGAGGTTCGGCACGCGCACGGGTTCGAGAGGTACCTCGCCTTCTCCGGCGCTGAGGAGCACCCGGAGCCCGGCGAGGTGATCTTCGCGGACGCAGCGGGCCGCGCGCACGCCCGCCGCTGGACGAGCCGGCAGAGTGCGCACTCGGCCGTACGCGAGGAGACCAAGGCGGCGCTCATCGTCGCGGAAGCCCTTCACGACACCGCGGCGGACGACGTTCCGAGACTGATTGCGACGCTGGTCGGGGCTGTCAGCGACGTCTGGGCCGCCGCTTCGGAGAGTGGGACGCTGTCTGGCCCCTCGTCACGGCTCTCGTTCCACGCCTGAGCGGTCGCCTCTTTGGGCGAGGGAGACGATCCGATCGCCCGGCGGCCCGGATGATGGCGCCACGTGGCGCGCACTCGGCCTGCCGGGCAGCCGCGGCGAGCGAGCGAGCCAAGCCGAGGAATGCCTCGGTCACAACCACGAGACTCGCTTGCGAACCCCTCCTAAGCCAACCAGCTGCGGTCAGCTGAGACACGCTCGCAGCTCGCGTTCTCGTGCTCTCCACTGCCCGCTCTCCCTCGATGCCGCGAGCGTCCCGCGTGCGATCCGCGCGTGCAATGCTTTGACCGAGAGCCCCGACAGCTCGGAGGCTTCCCGCACGGTCAGCCAGCGCTCGACGAACCCTGGATCGCCTGGCTGAGGCCCCCACACCTCCTGCCGGGCCGAGGCGATCACGTCGTTCATCGTCATCCCCGCATACGGGCGCATCTCGCGGCGCACTGCTGCGTAGTGTGCGAGCAGCGTCCCGATCGTGTGCCCGAGGTGGGCCGCGATGTCAGTCTCCGCGTAGCGCTCGCCGCCGTCCGGCGGCCGGACGTAGAAGAGGAGCGTCGCACACGTGTGGCGCATGCTGTACGGGTCGAACGCGCCTTCCACCTCCGGGCGCGGCTCATCGCTCAGCCCGGCCCGGTGCAGAGCCGGATACCAGCGGTTCGTGCGCCAGTTGCCCCAGTCCGAAAGGCCGCCGTGGCGGTTCGGGAAGACGAGCGCGTCGAGAGGCGGCGCTCCCTGCGCCTGGTAGAGCTCCTCGAGCTCGTCCGCAAGGAGCGGCCACAGTTCGGCCTCGCGTGCCTCGCCGTTCTTCGGAGAGCCGAGCAGCAGGTGGCCTCGTTCGACCAGCCCTGCGCGATCAAGGACAGAACCTCTGCCTCGCGCGGTCGCAGATCGGCCCGCATGCCCGTATTGCAGCACTAGCCGAGCGCGCCGCCAAGACGTCCCTTTCGGACATGTCCGGTCCGGATGGAGGAAAGCGCCGCTGTCGATCCGTTCCAGCCAGGTCCGAAACGGACAGTTCCGACGACTGCACGAGCAGCGCCGACACTCGACCCAGGCATGTTAGAAGCGGTCGTCTTTGCCCGAACCAATCCTCGCCATCAGATTCTTGCTGGCTTTAGAGCTAGCCGACGTGGCCGGCGGCGAATACATCGTGCTCCCGCCGATCGCGGCACCCGAAAATCGAGCGCCTCGAGCTACGCCACATCCGCGACTGATGATCCGACACTGGGGCACTCGCGCGTGCTTCATAGTTGATCATCCTGAGTCGAAAACTCAACACTATGAGTTATCGCTTCCAGACCGCGATCTCTGCGCCTGGAACCGCAACCAACTTTACACGGTCAGTTTCTAGCAGTCAGGTTCAAGATCCCAAGCCTCGTGGTCGCTATCGGCGGGCACTTCGATTCTCAAGTGACCGGCAAACTCTAGAGTCAACGTCCCGTTCTCCTGCACGCGACACGCGAGAAGATGCTTCTGACGCAGGTCAAGCATGAGATCGCCAAGAAGTGGATCGTTTCCCTCTGGATCGAGTTGGTGCTGACTTTCGTTGCGGCTCACCAAGAACGGCGTCGATATCCTAAGCTCCATGGAGTCATCGCCTCCGGCATAGACGATCATTCTGAGTTCGAAAGCGAGCGCGACCAGGCCCACCCAGGCGGCGCCAGCACTCAGGCGCCAGTCACGACTGACTTCGTCGTACGCGATCATCCGGTCCACCATTTTGGCAGATTCTTGAATTGCCCTTTGTAGTTGGGCTCGATGTGCGTGTCTCGTCTTGAGCCAGGCTTCCCAGTACGCGGATCTACTGGCTGCCCGTGCTTGTTGTAGTAGCGAATGTACCCACTCGGATATCGACTGGACGAGCCCATTATTCGGATCGTATTTGCGTTGCCGGTTGTACCTGCCTCTCGCAGGATTACTCCCTTGCCAGTCTTTGTCTTCTCGATTGCAACCGCGCCGCGGCCACCTGGCTCTGGCAAGTTATACGCTTGGATAATCGTGCGAAGGGCGATGAGGATTTTGGGATCGTTCTTAGCGCCTTGTCGCTTGCACAGACGCGGACGCTGATGGCAGTCGCGTCCCCACGGATCTCGACCATCGAGATCGTATTTGTTTACCGGGTCCTGGAGGGCATAGTCGTAGTTGTTCAGAGCCGCTCCCTCGACGGGGTCGACGGCGAGGAAGCGCCCGAGGACCGGGTCGTAAGGGCGGGCGCCCATCTCGATGAGGCCGGTGCTGGTGTCGAGCTTCTTGTCCCAGCGGCCGGTGTAGCGCTCGACCGTCGTGTCCGATGGCTGCGCTTGCAGCGGC
>ML178780.1:9448-67866 GCA_004366385.1 Actinomycetota bacterium | reverse complement strand
TCGTCGACGCTGAGCGACCCCGGCAACGACCCGACGCCGACGTTCACCTTCGGCGCCTCCGAGCCGGCGACGTTCGCCTGCCGCGTGGACGAGGAGCCGTTCGCGCCCTGCGCGTCGCCGCTCACGACCGGCGAGCTCGCGGACGGCACCCACACCTTCCAGGCGCGGGCGACCGACGCCGCCGGAAACGAGGGCGCAGTCGCGAGCATGACCTTCACGATCGACCTCACCCCGCCCGAGACGACCATCAGCACCGCGCCTGCCGCGGGCACGACGAGCACGCTCGCGACCTTCACGTTCGCCTCCAGCGAGTCGGGCTCGAGCTTCGAGTGCTCCCTCGACGGAGGCGTGTTCGCCGCCTGCGCGTCGCCGGTCTCCTACACCATCGCGCTCGGCTCCCACACGTTCCGCGTCCGCGCGACCGACGCCGCCGGCAACACGGACCCGACGCCCGCGAGCCACGCCTGGACCGTCGAGCCGGTCGACACGACGCCGCCCGAGACCACTATCACGGCCGGGCCGAGCGGTGCGACCAACGAGACGACCGCGACGTTCGCGTTCACGTCGAGCGAGACCGGGTCGAGCTTCGAGTGCTCGCTCGACGGCGCCGCCTACGCCGCCTGCGTCTCACCCGTGACGGCCACCGCGCTCGTGGACGGGCCACACACGTTCGCCGTGCGTGGGACCGACGCCGCCGGCAACACGGATCCGACTCCCGCGAGCCGCTCCTTCACGGTCGACACGGTCGCACCCGACACCTCCGTCACGGCGGGCCCCAGCGGGCCCACGAATCTCGCGGCGCCGAGCTTCGCCTTCACCGCCACCGAGGCGAGCTCGACCTTCGAGTGCTCGCTGGACGGCGCCCTCTTCGCACCGTGCGCGTCGCCCGTGACGACCCCGCCCCTGGCCGAAGGAACGCACACGTTCGCGGTGCGCGCGACCGACGCCGCCGGGAACACGGACGCGACCCCTGCGAGCCGCACGTTCACCGTCGACCTCACGTCGCCGGAGACGACGATCGGCTCGGCGCCGCCGGCGACGACGACGAGCGGGAGCGCGAGCTTCACGTTCTCGGCGAGCGAGCCGGCCACGTTCATGTGCTCGCTGGACGGCGCGCCGTTCACGGCGTGCGCATCGCCGGCCTCGTACACCGTCTCGGCCGGCTCGCACACGTTCGCGGTGCGCGCCACCGACGCCGCCGGGAACACCGACCCGACACCTGCATCCCACTCGTGGACCGTGCAGTCGGGCGACACGACCCCGCCCGAGACCACGATCACCTCCGGCCCGAGCGGGCCGACGAGCGACTCGACGCCCACGTTCGCGTTCTCCTCGAGCGAGGCCGGCTCGACCTTCGAGTGCTCGCTCGGCGGCCCCTTCGCGCCGTGCAGCTCGCCGTACACGCCCGCAGCGCTCGCCGACGGCGCCTACACGTTCGCGGTGCGCGCGACCGACGCCGCGGGCAACGTCGACCCGACACCTGCGAGCCGCTCCTTCACGGTCGACACGACGCCGCCCGAGACCACGATCACGTCGGGCCCGAGCGGCCCGACGAACGTCGCCGCGCCGACGTTCGCATTCGTCTCCTCGGAAGCGGGCTCCACGTTCCAGTGCTCCGTCGACACCGGCGCGTTCGTCTCCTGCTCGTCGCCGTTCACGACCTCCACGCTCGCCTCCGGCCCGCACACGTTCCGCGTGCGGGCGCTCGACGCCGCCGGGAACGTCGACGCGACGCCGGACAGCCGCTCGTTCACCGTGGACACGACACCGCCGAACACGACCATCAACTCGGGACCGCCGGCCACGACCACGAACCTGGTCGCGACGTTCACGTTCAGCTCGACGGACGCGACGGCGGTCTTCGAGTGCGCCCTGGGCACAGCCCCCTTCACTCCGTGCGTCTCACCCACCTCGTACACCGTCGCGTCCGGCTCGCACACGTTCCAGGTGCGGGCGGTCGACCCCGCCGGGAACCTTGACGCGACGCCCGCGACCCGGAGCTGGACGGTGACGACCGACACGACGCCGCCCGAGACGACGATCACGTCCGCGCCGTCGTCGCCGACGACGAGCCTGGTCGCGACGTTCGCGTTCACCTCCAACGAGGCGGGCTCGAGCTTCGAGTGCTCGCTCGACGGCATGGGCTTCGTCCCGTGCACGTCCCCCGTCAGCTACGCGGTCACGCTGGGGACGCACACCTTCCAGGTCCGGGCCTGGGACGTCGCCGGCAACCTCGACCCGACACCCCCCGCCCATTCGTGGACGGTCGTCGCGCCCGACACGACGCCGCCGGAGACCACCATCACCTCCGGCCCGTCGTCGCCGACGACGAGCACGTCCGCGACGTTCACCTTCACCTCCAACGAGGCGGGCTCGACCTTCGAGTGCTCGCTCGACGGCGCCGCGTTCGCCTCGTGCGCCTCCCCCGCCTCCTACACGGTCGGAATCGGCTCGCACACGTTCCAGGTGCGGGCCCGCGACGGGGCGGGGAACCTCGACCAGAGTCCTGCCAGCTACCCCTGGACGGTCGAGGCTCCCCCGCCCGGTACCTGCACGACCAGCACCGTCACCCTCGGCGCGAGCGCGGACGGCTGGGTCCTCCAGTCGTCCGCGAGCTCGAGCTACGGGGGCGACTCCGTGATCAAGGTCGACACGAAGTCCGGTGCGAACGCGCGCGCGCTCGTCCGCTTCGCGCTCCCGGCGATCCCGTCGGGCTGCCAGGTGACGAGCGCGCAGCTGCGCCTGTACGCCGGCTCGTACAAGACAGGCCGAACGCTCCAGGCACTCGCGCTCACGACGGCCTGGACGGAGTCCGGCGTGACGTGGAACAACCAGCCCGCGCCCGCCACCGCGGCGGCGACGGTCGCCTCCGGCCCCGGGTACCTCATGTGGAACGTCACCTCGCACCTGGCAAGCACGTACGGGAGCAACACCGGCTTCGTCGTCCGCGACGCGACGGAGAACGGGAACGGCGTCGAGCAAGGCTTCCACAGCCGCGAGAAGGGCACGGACAACCCGCCGCAGCTGGTCGTCACGTTCGGCTGACGCAGGCAGCCGTCTAGGCTGGGCAGGCATGAGGATCGAGCTGCTCTACTGGGAGGGCTGCCCCTCGTATCCGGAGGCGAAGGCGCTCCTCGAGGAGGTGCTCGCCGAGCGGGGCCTCGCAGGCCAGGTCGAGATGCGGGAGGTCCTCACGCACGAGGAGGCCGTTGCGCTCTCGTTTCCCGGGTCGCCGACGATCCGCGTGAACGGGCGCGACGTCGATCCCGCGGGCGCAGGCGTCCCGCCCGGCCTGACGTGCCGCGTGTACGTTCTCGGCGACGGGCGGCCGTCGCCCGTCCCGAGCCGCCGGCAACTCGAGGAGGCACTGTCGTGACCGTGGCCGAGACCGCTCCCGCCTTCGGCCTGCCCGGCGTGGACGGCCGCAATCACATGCTCGACGAGTACGCGGACGCGCCCGTCCTCGTCCTCGTCCAGTCGTGCAACCACTGCCCGTACGTGCTCGCCTGGGAAGGCCGCATCGACGCGCTCGCGCGGGAGTACGCCGACCGCGGCGTCAGGTTCGTCGCGATCAACTCGAACGACGCCGAGGCCTATCCCGCGGACTCGTTCGACGCGATGGTGCGCCACGCGCGCGAGGCCGGTTACTCGTTCGACTACCTCCACGACGCGAGCCAGGAGATCGCCCGCGCGCTCGGCTCCGAGCGGACGCCCGAGGCCTTCGTCTACGACGCCGACCGCCGCCTCGTCTACCACGGCGCCGTCGACGACAGCCGTGAGGAGGAGCGCGTCACCGCGCACTACCTGCGCGACGCGATCGAGGCCGCGCTCGCGGGAGAGGCCCCGCCGGTGGCGGAGACGCCGCCGGTCGGCTGCACCGTCAAGTGGCGGAGCTGACGGCCGACCTCACTCGAGACGCCGGAAGCG
This sequence comes from Actinomycetota bacterium, assembly GCA_004366385.1. Classification (GTDB taxonomy): domain Bacteria; phylum Actinomycetota; class Thermoleophilia; order Gaiellales; family Gaiellaceae; genus GMQP-bins7. Next base: position 63,939 of record ML178780.1, on the reverse strand, counting down.
CGCCTCGTACAGCGGCCGGTACCAGTCGTACAGCCACGTGACGAGCGTGATCAGCTGCGCGAAGAAGAGCGCGTGGCCGAACGGGACGGCGTCGCGCTCGCTCGTCAGCGCCCCCGCCGAGGCGACGAGCGCGACGTTGAGCGCGAGCCGCAGCGTGTAGAGCAAGGCCCCGGAGCGGATGTCGATGCCTCCACGGCGTGCGACCCAGATGCTCACGAGCGTGTTCGCGAGGACGATGATCGACACGCCGAGCGCGACCTCGAGCGGCGGCGCGGTCGTCCCCGGGAGGATCTCGGCGAAGATCACGCAGAGGAGCGAGAGCAGCACCACCTGCTCGATGAGCTGCACGGACAGGATCCCCCGCCCGAGCCGCGACCGAAGGCGCGCGTCCGGCGTCCCGAGCTCCGGCGCGACCGAGTCGGCGGCGAAGCGGTAGCCCCAGTCCGGGGCGGGGAGGCGCGGCCCGACCACGAACAACGCCAGCGCGAGCAGCCCGAGCACGCCGAGCACGCAGGCGACGCCGAACGCCGGGTACTCGCGCACCGTGTCCGTGAAGTCGCGCTGGGCGACGTGGATCCAGTACTCCTGCGGCAGCTTCACGAACACCCAGATCCCGGCCGCGAGCAGCACCCAGAACCGCGTCGAGAAGCGCGCGGGGTCACGGCGCAGACGCACGACCTCGTAGGCGATGAAGAAGTACTCGAACGTGTTCGGGAAGACGAGCAGCAGCGCGCGCTGCTCGAAGAGCTCGAACAGCGTCACGCCGACGAGGCGGTAGAAGAAGAGGAACTGCCCGACGCGGAACGCGCCCTCGCTCGTCCAGTTCCGGATCGTGGAGAGGTACGCGACCGTGAGGTAGTAGACGTCGAGCGCCTTGTCGTAGCTCTGGTACGGGCCGTCCTCGCCGGTGTTCACGGCGGTCAGCTCGGCGAGGATCGTCTGGTCGACGGCATCGATGAGGAGCGCCGCGACGATCACGAGCGGGACGCGCGGGATGAAGAGCGGGACGATCAGCCGCGAGGCGACGATCGCGACCACGATCGCGGCATCGTCGGCGGCGACCGAAGCGAGCAGCGAGATCACGGGACGAAGGCCTCGGGGGAGGGCATCGGCTCGCCAGTCTCGCCGTGCCGGTGGTGGAGCGCCAGCTCGAGGACGACGCACGCGACGACCGCGCCGGCGAGGAGCGCGGTCACGGCGAGCGGGCCGAGGCCGCCGCCGAGCAGCGCCACCGCGAGGGCCACCACGGCGACGCCGAGCCGCAGCCACGCGTCGACGTCGCGGCTCCTGCCTGCCGCTACGCGGTGGATCGCCGCGAGCGACGCGAACGCGAGCGCAAGCCCGCCGCAGAGGAGCCAGCGCGTCTCGTCATGGAGCTCGGCCCCCGCCGTCTCCTCGACCGCGTGCTCGACACCGACTCCCAGCGCGACGACGCCCGCCGTCAGCGGCAGGTGGGAGTAGAGGTACGCCTGCCCGACCCAGGTGCCGCGCCCGATGAGCATCTCGCCGTCGAGGTAGTCGAAGTACACCCACCAGAAGCCCGCACCCAGGACGAAGCCGACAACGGCCACGGCCCCGCTCTCGATGCTCCACGCGACCGCGCTCGTCCCGATCACGACCGCGACGACCGTCTCGCCGAGGACGATGATCGTGAAGAGCCCGATCCGCTCGGGGATGTGCGAGGCGTGAACCGGCACGGCCTCGATCCGGCGGCGCACCAGAAGCGGCGTGCCGACGTCGAGGGCGAGCGCGACGGCCCAGATCCAGTACCGCTCAGGCGCGGGCACCGCCGCCGACACCAGCATCAGAGCCGCGGCGAGCGTGAACACCGGCACGTAGACGCTCAGCAACGGCCGTGCCGCCGGGAGGTGCAGCCACGCGCGCGCGTTCAGGGCGATCACGAACGCGCGCACGGCCACGTACGCGACGGCGAACGGCGCCGTGTCCCCCTCGGCTGCGGCCGGGATCACCGACGCGAGCGCGCCGACCGAGAACATCCCGGCGAGCGTGAGGACACGATGGACGGCGTCGTCTGTGTCGAAGCGGTCGGCGTGGAACGTGTATCCCACCCACGCCCACCAGACCGGGACGAAGAGCCCGCAGAAGACGAGGAACCCGTGGAGCGTCAGGTCGTGCGAGAGCGAGCCCGCGAGCTGCGCCACGGCGACGACGAAGACGAGGTCGAAGAAGAGCTCGAGCCAGGTCGCGTGGCGGGCGTCGTCGTCCTCGAGCGTGCGGATCCGGGGAGGCGCGAGGATCCGCGAGCGAGCGCCGTGCGTCACGCGCGCACGCTACCGCGGTCGCCGGGCGAACGGCCGTTCCTGCTACCGTGCAGCCCACGGACGGCGTCCGCTGTCCCGTGAGGTTTGGCTTCTTCGGTTCCTCCAGTGGGTCGAGGCAGACGGATCTCGACCCCGCAACACACAGGAGTTGAATCGAGATGCAGCAGTCCTTTTCCGACCTCGGCGTGCGCGCACGCATCGTCCGCGCCCTCGCCGAGCGTGACATCACCACCCCCTTCCCGATCCAGGTACGCGTCCTCGGCGACGCGCTCGCCGGGAGGGACGTCCTCGCGAAGGCGCCCACGGGCTCCGGCAAGACGCTCGCGTTCGCGATCCCGATCGTCGAGCGGCTCGACCCCGACGCGCAGAGACCGGTCGCGCTCGTGCTCGTGCCGACCCGCGAGCTCGCAGCGCAGGTCTCGGACGAGATCCGCGCGATCGCGCCCGAGTGGCTCGACGTAGCGACCGTCTACGGCGGCGTCCCGCTGCACAAGCAGGCGAAGCGTGCCCGCGACGCGCATGTCCTCGTCGCGACACCGGGTCGCCTGAACGACCTCCTCGAGCGCAAGGCCGTCTCGCTCGACGGCGTGCGCATCCTCGTCCTGGACGAGGCCGACCGCATGCTCGACATGGGCTTCAAGCCGCAGGTCGACCGCATCGTGCGCCGGGTGCCGCGCGACCGTCAGACGATGTTCTTCTCCGCCACGCTCGACGGGAGCGTGAACGAGCTCGCGGCCTCGTACACCAGCCACCCCGTGCGCTGCGAGGCGGCGTCCGTCGCGGCCCTGACGGACGGGCCGGTCGAGCACCGGTTCCTCCCCGTACGGCCAGACACGAAGGTCGAGACCCTCGTCGACCTCCTCCGCGCCGAGGGCGGCCACACGCTCGTCTTCGTCCGCACGCGGCGAGGCGCCGACCGGCTCGTCCGCAAGCTCGCGCGGCACGACGTGCGCGCGGTCGCCATGCACGGCGACCTGAGCCAGGGCCAGCGCGAGCGGGCGCTGCGCCGCTTCGAGTCGGGCGACGTCTCCACGCTGGTCGCGACCGACGTCGCGGCGCGCGGGCTGGACCTCGTCGAGATCACGCACGTCGTCAACTTCGACCCGCCGGACGAGCACAGCGCGTACGTGCACCGCGTCGGCCGCACCGGCCGGGCGGGCCGCGGCGGCACCGGCGTCACGTTCGTGCTACCCGAGCAGCAGGAGGAGGTCAGCCGCGTCGCGCGCCTCGCCGGCCAGACCGAGGAGTACGCCTCCGCCGGCCTGAAGGTGGCCCCGCCGCGCCGCGTCTACACCTCCCGCCGCGGGCGCTCGAAGTGGGGCGCACCGACGCCGCGCCGCAAGATCTAGCGCGCTCAGTTCCGCCAGTAGCTGCGGCTGAGAAGGACGAGGATCGGGACGATCTCGAGGCGCCCGAGCCACATCACCGCGATGAGCACGCACTTCGAGACGTCGCCGAACGGGTCGAACGAGCCCATCGGGCCGGCGAAGCCGAAGCCCGGGCCGACGTTCCCGAGGTTCGTGCCCACCGCCGCAATCGCCTGGAACGGCGAGACCGGGACGCCGACCGCCGCCGAGTCGGCCATGACCGCGAGCGCGGCGGCCGTCGCGATCCCGACGTAGAGGAACGCGAAGACGACGATCGCGCGGAGCGCCTGCTCGTCGATCGGGGACCCGCTGACGCGGATCGGGAGAACGAGCTCCGGATGCACGGTCTGCCTGATCTCGCGGCGGATGAGCTTCGCGATGACGAGGTGGCGGACGAGCTTGATCCCGCCGGAGGTCGAGCCGGCGGACGCGCTCACGAAGATCGCGCCGACGAGGACGTAGGTCGTCAGCCCCGTCCACAGGTTGAAGTCGGCGTTCGCGTAGCCCGTCGTCGTCACGAGCGAGACGGTGTTGAACACCGACTCGCGAACGGCGGCCTCGCCGGACGCGATGCCCGCGCTCGCGAGCTCGAGGCCCACGACGAGCGACGCGACGACCATCAGCGCCACGTACACCCGGAACTCCTCGTCCCGCAGGAAGGCCCCCGGCTTCCGGCGCGCGATCCCGAGGTAGAGGAGTGCGAAGCTCGTGCCGCCGAGAGCCATGAACACGACGAGCGCCCACTGGGTCGCGGCGCCGAACTCCTCGATCGAGCGGCCGCGCGGCGAGAACCCTCCGGTCGGGATCGTCGAGAACGCGTGCGCCACGGCGTCGAAGGAGGTCATCGCGCCGTCGACGCCCGTCCAGGCGAAGGCGGCGAGGACGACGACCTCGGCGACGGTGAGCCCGAGGTACAGCCAGACGAAACGCCGCGCCGTGTTGCGGATCGTGGACGAGAGCGTCTCCAGCTCCGGGCCGGGGCTCTCGGCGCGGAACAGCGCCTGCCGCCCGCCGACGCGGAGCCGCGGGAGCACGGCGAGCGCGAGGACGACGATCCCCAGCCCGCCCACCCACTGCGTGAACTGCCGCCACATGAGCAGCGAGTTGTCGAGCGCCGGGATGTCCGTGAGCACGCTCGAGCCCGTCGTCGTGAAGCCGGACATCGACTCGAACAGCGCGTCCACCGGGCTCGCCAGCTGCTCCTCCCCGGAGAGCAGGTACGGGAGCGCGCCGAAGACGGCCACGAGCAGCCAGACGAGCGCGACGACGAGGTAGCCCTCGCGGGCGCCGACCCGCTCCTTCCCGCTCGTCACGCGCTCGAGCCCGACGCCGAACGCGGCCACCGCGAGGCCGGGCACGACGAACGGCCACCAGGGCTCGCCGTAGCCGACCGCGACGGCCGTCGGGAACAGGAACGCGAGCGCGAACCACTTGACGAGCGCACCCACCAGGTTGAGCGCAGGCGACACGTAGACCGCCCCGGCACGCCGGCGCGGGAGCTTCCGTGCCGGGGCAGGTCTCGGCGGAGCGAGGACAGGCTCCGTGCGTGTGGCCACGGTGTACGCGTAGCCCCAGCCGCCTCAACGCACGCTCAGGGTTCTGACCTGCGCCCTCAGGAAACCCTCAAGATCGGGCTCCGCGGCACCCGCCAGAGCGCGTGCGGGAGTACCGTTCGGTCGTGAGCACGGCCGAACGGACTCGGTGGCCGAAGGCACTCGTCGTGGCCGGTCGCGTGGCCGCGTCGGTGGGGGCGGTAGCGCTCGTCACGGCGGCGATCTTCGTCCTCCGCGAGGGCGTCCCCGTCCTCAGCCTCGGCGTCCTCTACCTCTTCGCCGTCCTGCCGGTCGCGATCCTCTGGGGGCTCGCCTACGCGATCCCGGTGGCGCTGTTGAGCATGGCGGCATTCAACTGGTTCTTCCTGCCGCCGGTGCACGCGTTCCACCTCGCCGAGGAGGAGAACTGGTTCGCGCTCCCGGTGTACGTCGTCACCGCGATCGTGGTCAGCGAGCTCGCCGTGCGCTCGCGGCGCCGGGCCGACGACGCGGAGCTGCGCGAGCGGGAGGAGGCCCTGCTCGCCGAGCTCTCGGCCGCGCTCCTCCAGGGCCGGAGGATCGAGGACGAGGTCGGCCGCATCGCGGACGGGATCGGCGAGCTCGTCGGGAGCCCCGTCCGGATCGAGCTCGGGCACTCGGCAGCGGACGCCGCGGAGCCGCCGATCGAGCTCGTGGCCGAAGGCCGTGCCGTCGGCATGCTCTACGTCTCCCGGGAGACCCGCGCGAGGCTCGCGGCGCGCGACCGGTTCCTGGCTGCGCTCGGCTCCCTGCTCGCGGTCGCACTCGACCGGGAGCGCCTGGCGCGCGAGGCGCTCGACGCCGAGGCGCTGCGTCGCAGCGATGCGATCAAGACCGCCGTGCTGCGCTCGGTGAGCCACGACCTGCGGACGCCGCTGACGGCGATCCGCGTCGCCGCGGAGGGGCTCTCGAGCCCTGCGCTCGAGCTCACGCAGGAGGACCGCGCAGCCCTGCTCGACGCGATCCTCGCGGAGACGGCACGCCTCCAGCGCGTCGTCGGCGACCTCCTCGACCTCTCGAGGCTCCAGGCGGGCGTCGCCCGCCCCGACCCGGACGTGTGGACGCTCGAGGAGCTCCTCTCGCAGTCGCTCGCGGCGCTGGGCGGCGGGCGAGAGCGCGTTGATGTCGACCTACCCGAGGACACGCCGCCAGTGCGCGTGGACGCCGTCCAGGTCGAGCGCGTGCTCGTGAACCTCGTCGACAACGCGCTCAAGTTCTCGCCGCCCACGAGCCGCGTCCGGGTCACGGTCGAGGCACGGCCCGAGAACGTCGTCGTGCGCATCGTCGACGACGGGCCCGGCCTGAGCGAGGGCGAGCTCGAGCGGGTGTTCGAGCCGTTCGAGACCGGAGGCGTGCGCGACCCCCGCGGGAACGGCCTCGGCCTGGCGATTGCCCGTGGCTTCGCGGAGGCGAACGGCGGGCGGGTCTGGGCGGAGTCGGAGCTGAGGGGCGGCGCGACGTTCGGGCTCGCGCTTCCCATCGTGCAGGCGCCGGTCTCGGTGGGCGCAGGCTCGTGAGCGAGGCGAGCATCCTCGTCGTCGACGACGAGCCGCAGATCCTGCGGGCGCTCCAGACGACGCTCCGCGCCGCCGGCTACGACGTCTCGACCGCGGAGACCGCCCGCCAGGCGCTCACCTCGGCCGCGATCCGTCCGCCGGAAGCCGTGATCCTCGACCTCGTCCTCCCCGACCGGAGCGGGATCGAGGTCTGCCGCGAGCTCCGCGACTGGACGCAGGCTCCGATCATCGTCCTCTCGGCCGTGGGCGAGGAGCGCGACAAGGTGGCGGCGCTCGACGCGGGCGCGGACGACTACGTCACGAAGCCGTTCGGCGTCGACGAGCTGCTCGCGCGGCTCCGGGCAGCGCTCAGGCGCTCGAGCTCCGACGGCGAGCCCACGATCCGGGTCGGGGGACTCGAGATCGACCTCGAGAAGCGCGCGGTCTCCCGCGACGGCGCCCCGGTGCAGCTGACGCCGATCGAGTTCGGCCTCCTCCGCCTCTTCGCCCGCAACGAGGGCAAGCTCCTGACGCACCGGACGATCCTGCGCGAGGTCTGGGGGCCTGCGTACCAGAGCGAGTCCCACTACCTGCACGTGTACATCTCGCAGCTCCGCCGGAAGATCGAGCCCGTTCCGTCACGACCGCGGTACCTCCTCACCGAGCCGGGCGCCGGGTACCGGCTCGTCGACCCGATGGCATCGGCCCGCGACATGTGTTAGATGTGACGTGAACGGGTAGGGAGGTGGAGATCGTGAACCGAGTGGTCGACATCCTCGAAGAGAAGGGACGCGACGTCCTGCGGATCGACGCGGACGCCACCGTCCTCGAGGCAGTGCAGCTGATGGTGGACGAGAACGTCGGGTCACTGCTCGTGACCGAGGGCGGCGAGATCGCGGGCATCGTCACGGAGCGCGATTACCTACGCCGCGTGACGCTCGAGGGCCGGACGGCCGAGGAGACGCGGGTCGGCGAGATCATGTCGTCGCCGCTCGTGGTGGTCGATCCGGAGACGACGATCGAGGAGTGCATGGCGGTGATGACCGACCGCCGCATCCGGCACCTCCCGGTCGCCGCCGGCGACGACGTCGTCGGGCTCGTCTCGATCGGCGACCTGGTCAAGTACACGTCGCGGCAGCAGAGCTTCGAGATCCGCTACCTCACGAACTACATCACCGCCGCCGGGTAGCCGTGCGACGCGGCGGGCGGCGAGGGCGCGCTCCTCGTCTACGCTCTCGCGCGTGAGCTTCCGCACGATCGACGAGCTCGAGACCGCCCTCCGCGCGGCCGACTACCTGCCGGATCGCGGGCTCGCGACCGCGCTCTTCCTCTCGCTCGCGCTCGAGAAGCCCGTGCTGCTCGAGGGCGAGGCGGGTGTCGGCAAGACCGAGGCCGCGAAGGCGCTCGCAACGGCGCTCGACGCGCGCTTGATCAGGCTCCAGTGCTACGAAGGGCTCGACGTCTCGCACGCGGTCTACGAGTGGAACTACCCACGCCAGCTGCTCCACATCCGGGCGGCGCAGGAGGGCACGGTCTCCGAGGAGGAGCTGTTCGGGCCCGAGTTCCTCATCCGCCGGCCGCTGCTGGAGGCGATCGACACCGACGAGCAGGTCGTCCTGCTCATCGACGAGGTGGACCGCGCGGACGAGGAGTTCGAGGCGTTCCTGCTGGAGGTGCTCTCGGACTTCCAGATCACGATCCCGGAGCTGGGGACGATCCGAGCGCGGCGGAAGCCCGCGGTCGTCCTCACCTCGAACCGCACCCGCGAGCTGCACGACGCGCTCAAGCGCCGCGCGCTCTTCCACTGGATCGGGCACCCGACGATCGAGCGGGAAGTCGAGATCGTGCGCCTGCGCGTGCCCGGGATCCCCGAGCGGCTCGCGGCCGAGGCGGCCGCATTCGTCCGCGGGCTGCGCGGGCTCGACCTCGCGAAGCCGCCGGGCGTCGCCGAGACGATCGACTGGGCGCAGGCGCTGGCGGCGCTCGGGCGCGAGGAGATCGACGCCGAGGTCGTGGAGCAGACGCTCGGCTCCGTGCTCAAGTACCGCGAGGACATCGAGACGGTTCGGGACGAGACGCTCGCCGGCCTCGTCGAGGAGGCTAGGGCGGCGGCCCGGAGCTGATGCCCGGTACGGCGATCCTGCGCCACGTGGTCACGTTCGGCCGCGTGCTGCGCGAGGTCGGGATCGAGGTCGGGCCGGGGCGCGTCGCCGACGCGCTGCGCGGGCTCGACGCCGTCGACGTGACGCGGCAGGACGACGTCTACTTCGCGCTCCGGCAGACGCTCGTCTCGAGGCACGACGAGCTCGAGCTCTTCGACCGCGCGTTCGACGCGTGGTTCCTGCGCGGGCCGGTGCTCCCGCTCGTGCGGCGGAGCGACCAGCGCCCCGAGACGCGAATCGCGCGCGCGGCCCGCGAGACGGCCGGCGAAGGCGCCGAGGCGGAGGGGACGAGCGAGCTCGGCGCGTCCGAGCAGGAGCTCCTGCGCAGAAAGGATCTCGCCGAGATGACACCCGAGGAGTTCGAGCGCGCGCGCAGGCTGATGGAGGCGATCGCACGCGCGCGGCCGCTCCGCCGCTCCCGTCGGCGCCAGCCCGACCCGCGGGGCGACGTTCTCGACCTCCGCCGCATGCTCCGCCGCTCGCTCCGCTCCGGCGGCGACCCGGCCGAGCAGCCGTGGAAGAGACGCAAGGAGGTGCCGCGCAAGCTCGTCGTCCTCTGCGACGTCTCGGGCTCGATGGACGCGTACGCGCGGGCGCTCCTCATCTTCCTGCACGCGCTGGTGGGCACCGGCCACGGTGTGGAGGCGTTCGCGTTCGGCACGCGGCTGACACGGCTCACGCCCGAGCTGGCGACGCGCGACCCGGAAGCCGCGCTCGAGCGCGCGACGGCGACCGCGGTGGACTGGGGCAGCGGGACACGCATCGGCGCCTCGCTCGCCGACTTCAACGCCGTCTACGGACGGCGTGCGCTCACGCGTGGCGCAGTCGTCGTCATCGTCTCGGACGGCTGGGAGCGCGACGACCCCGGCCTCGTCGGACGCGAGATGGCGAGGCTCGCGCGCGCGGCGTACGCCGTGGTATGGGTCAACCCGCTGAAGGGGAATCCCGAGTACGAGCCGCTCGCGGGCGGGATGCGCGCCGCGCTCCCCTTCGTCGACCGGTTCCTGCCCGGCCATAATCTCAGCAGTCTCGAGGAGCTGGCGACCGTCCTCGCCGGCATCGAAAGGAGGCACGCCGCGTGAAGGAGATCCTGCCCGAGGTCGAGCAGTGGAGGAAGGACGGCGAGAAGGTCGTCGTCGCCACCGTCGTCGCCACCCGCCGCTCAGCGCCGCGGCCGATCGGCGCGAGCCTGGCGATCGCGGAGTCCGGGAAGATGTGCGGCTCGGTCTCCGGCGGCTGCGTCGAGAGCGACGTCTTCGAGAACGCGCAGGAGGTCTTCGAGACCGGCGCGCCGAAACTCCTCACGTACGGGATCGAGGACGACCTCGCCTGGAGCGTCGGGCTCCCCTGCGGCGGCGAGATCGACGTGTTCGTGGAGGCGCTGGAGTGAGCTTGATCGAGCGACTGGCGCGGCTCCAGGAGTCCGAGGAGCGCGGCGTCCTCTTCACCTGCGTCGAGGGAGACGGCGTGGGCACGAACGTCCTCGTCCTCGAGTCGGGCGAGCGCGTCGGCGACGGCCTGGACGAGGCGGTGGCGCAGTTCGACGAGCTGATCCGCGACGGGCGCAACCGGCTGCTCTCACTCGAGGACGGGACGAAGGTCTTCGCGGAGTGGTACGGCCCTCCGCCTCGCGTCTTCGTCTACGGCGCCGTGGACACCGCGGAGGCGCTCTGCCGTGGCGTGAAGCTCCTCGGCTGGACGGCGATCGTCGCCGACGCACGCGCGAAGTTCGCGACGCGCGAGCGCATTCCGTCGGCGGACGAGCTGATCGTGGAGTGGCCGCAGGAGGCGCTCGCTCGCGTGCAGCCGGATCACCAGACCGCGATCGTCGTCCTCACCCACGACGACAAGTTCGACGAGCCGGCGCTGATCGGCGCGCTCGAGACGGAGGCCTTCTACATCGGGGCGCTCGGCTCGCGGCGAAACCAGGAGGGGCGCCGCGAGCGGCTGCTGGAGGCCGGCGTCGACGAGGAGAAGCTCGACCGCATCATGGGCCCGTGCGGGCTCGACATCGGCGCGGACACGCAGGAGGAGACCGCGCTCTCGATCCTCGCCGAGATCCTCGCGGTGCGCGCGCACCGCGAAGGCGGCTTCCTGAAGCACGCGAAGCAGCGCATCCACGCCGAGGTCGACTGACATCCATCGCGTCGCCTGGTTGTCCGTCGCGCCGGTCAAGTCGCTGCGGCTCACGCTCGTCGACATCATCGAGCTCGAGCGAACCGGCGCGCGCGGCGACCGCCGCTTCTACCTGGTCGACGACGCGGGCGCGCTCGTCAACGCGAAGCGGGTCCCGCCGCTGCTCTCCGTCCGGGCCGCACTCGAGGACGGACGCCTGACGCTGCGGTTCCCGGATGGCACGGCCGTCGCCGGCGTCGTGGACGAGCTCGGCGAGCGGGTCGTGACGAGCTTCTACGGACGGCCCGTCGCGGGCCGCGTCGTCGAGGGGCCGTGGGCCGTTGCGCTGTCCGAGCTCGCGGGGAAGCCCGTGCGCGTCGCGCGGACGGAGCGCGAGGGCGACGGCTACGACCGCGGGCCGGCCGCCGGCGCATCGCTCGTTTCCGTGGGGTCGCTCGAAGCGCTGCGCGCGGCGGCGGGGGCGGAGGGGCCAGTGGACGGGCGCCGCTTCCGCATGACGGTCGGCATCGACGCAACCGAGCCGCACGTCGAGGACGGCTGGGTCGGCTCCCGCGTCCGTGTGGGCGAGGCAGTCGTCCTCGTCCACGAGAAGGTCGGGCGCTGCTCGGTGACGACGCGTGACCCGGACACCGGAGAGCGCGACCTCGACACGCTGGGCGCGATCGGCGCGTACCGCAAGGACGTCCCGACCGTGGAGCCGCGGCCCTTCGGCGTGTGGTGCGAGGTCGTCGAGCCGGGACGGGTGGCCGTCGGCGACGCCGTCGAGGTCGAGTGACGCGCCTCGCGATCGTCACGGGGGCAGCGCGCGGGATCGGCGAGGCGATCGCGCGGCGGCTCCACGCCGACGGGTACCGCGTCGCGCTGGCCGACATGGACCTCGAGGGAGCCGAGCGCGTCGCCGCTGAGCTCGGCGAGAGCGCGGCAGTCGTCGAGCACGACGTCCGCGAGCTCGTGTCCTGGGAACGGTTGCTCGCCGCGACCGGCGACGACCTGTACGCGCTCGTGAACAACGCCGCCCGCACCGAGCTCCGCTCGTTCTGGGAGGTGGACGTCGAGGAGTGGGACGACGTGCTCGCGACGAACCTGCGCGGCACGTACCTCGGCTGTCGCGTCGTCGGCGCTGCGCTGCGCGAGCGAGGCGCCGGCCGGATCGTCAACCTCGCGAGCGACGCGGCCTTCACGGCAAGCGGCATCTCGGGCCCGCACTACGCGGCGTCGAAGGCCGGCGTCGTCGCCGTCACGCGGCGCGCGGCCACCAAGCTCGCGCCGTACGGCGTCACCGTGAACGCAGTCGCACCGGCTGCGATCGACGGATCACTCGCGCGCGAGGTTCTCCGCGACCGCCGCGAGGAGACGCTCGCGGAGATCCCGATCGGCCGTCTCGGCCGTCCCGAGGAGGTCGCCGCGCTCGTCGCCTTCCTGGTCTCCGACGACGCCGGCTACGTCACGGGCGCCACGCTCGACGTCAACGGCGGCGTGGTGATGCGATGAAGGTCCTCACCGTGGTCGGGAACCGCCCGCAGTTCGTCAAGAGCGCTCCGCTCTCAGTCGGCTTCCTCATCACCGGGATCGAGGAGGTCGTCGTGCACACGGGGCAGCACTACGACCGCGAGCTCAGCGAGGTCTTCATCGAGGAGCTCGGCCTTCCCGAGCCGAAGCACCGCCTCGACCTGCACACCGCCGACGTGGACGTGATGACGCCTGCGATCGAGAAGGTTGTCCGCGCGGAGGAGCCCGACCTCGTCCTCGTCTACGGCGACACCGCCTCGACCCTCGCCGGCGCGCGCGCAGCCGCGAACGCGCACATCCCGCTCGCGCACGTCGAGGCGGGGCTTCGGAGCGGTGACCTCTCGATGCCGGAGGAGCACGCGCGGATCGAGGTCGACAAGATCGCATGGCTCCTCTTCTGCCCGAGCGAGCGCGCGAAGGAGACGCTGCTCGAGGAGGGCGTCCTCGGCCAGGCGCACGTCGTCGGCGACCTGATGGCGGAGGCGAGCATGCGGTTCGCGCCGATCGCGCGGCAGCGCTTCCCGGTCCCGTTCGAGCCGCGGACGTACGTCGTCGCGACCGTCCACCGGCAGGCGAACGTGTTCCAGCCCCGCCTCGGGCGGATCGTCGAGGCGCTGAACCGGCTGGAGGAGCGTGTGGTCTTCCCGGCACACCCGCGGACGAGAGCGCAGATCGAGGCCGAAGGGCTGGAGCTCGCCGAGCACGTCCGCCTGACCGAGCCGCTCTCCTACCTCGAGTTCGCGTCGCTCGCGTCGCAGGCACGGGTGATCGCCACGGACTCCGGGGGGCTCCAGAAGGAGGCGTACTGGTACGGCGTGCCGTGCGTGACGATGCGGCCCTCGACGGAGTGGGTGGAGACGGTCGAGGTAGGGGCGAACGTGCTCGTGGACGACGACCCGGACGCGATCGTGGAGGCGGTGCGCGCGGCGACGATGCCGGAGCTCTGCCCGCGGCTGTACGGGGACGGACGCGCATCCGGCCGGATCGCAGGCGTCCTCCTCGCTACGATCCCCGGCCGATGAAGCGCGACGTCGCCATCGTCGGCGCCGGCTACGTCGGCGTGCCGCTCGCGCAGGTTCTCGCCGATGCCGGCAAGTCCGTCGTCCTCGTGGACGTCGACGAGCCGCGCGTCGAGCAGCTCAACCGCGGCGAGAGCTACGTCGAGGACGTGAGCTCGGAGGAGCTCGGCCGGCTCGTGGAGGCAGGGCTGATCTCGGCGACCACCGACTACGACGTGCTGCGCGACGTCGGCACGATCGTGATCGCGCTGCCGACCCCGCTCTCCCGCCAGCGCGAGCCCGACCTCGGCATCGTCGTCCGCGCTGCCGGGGAGATCGCGAAACGCCTGCACCGAGGCCACCTCGTCGTGCTCGAGTCGACCACGTACCCCGGCACGACGCGCGAGCAGCTCCTCCCCGTGCTCGAGGCCGGCAGCGGCCTGCGCGCCGGCGGCGACTTCCACCTCGCGTTCTCGCCCGAGCGCGTCGACCCCGGCCGCACCGACTGGACGACGAAGACGGTCCCCAAGGTGGTCGGCGGGATCGACGCCGAGTCCACCGAGGCGGCCGCGGCCTTCTACGCGTCGGCGATGGACTCGGTGCATCGCGTCTCGTCGCCGGAGGCGGCGGAGCTCACGAAGCTGCTCGAGAACATCTTCCGCTCCGTGAACATCGCGCTCGTAAACGAGCTCGCGCAGCTCTGCGACCGGATGGGGATCGACGTCTGGGAGGTCGTCGACGCGGCCGCGACGAAGCCGTTCGGGTTCATGTCCTTCAAGCCGGGCCCCGGCCTGGGCGGGCACTGCATCCCGATCGACCCCTTCTACCTCACCTGGAAGGCGCGCGAGTACGGCTTCTACACCGAGTTCATCGAGCTCGCGGGGAAGGTGAACGAGTCGATGCCGTACTTCTGCCGCTCCGTCGTCTCGCAGGCGCTGAACCACCACTCGCAGAAGTCGCTGAAGGGCTCGCGCATCCTCGTCCTCGGAGTCGCGTACAAGCCCGACATCGCCGACACCCGCGAGTCCCCGGCGCTCAAGCTCATCTCGCTCCTGCAGAACGCCGGCGCGGACGTCCAGTACCACGACCCCCACGTGCCGTCGTTCGACGAGCACGGCCTCTCGATGGCCTCCGTCGAGCTCGCCCCGGCCGCCTACGACTGCGTCGTCGTCGTGACCAACCACTCGGGGATCGACTACGACGGGCTCGTCGCGGACGCGGCGCTCGTGGTCGACCTCCGGAACGCGACGGGGGACGAGGGCAGGGCCTCGGACAAGGTGTGGAAGCTGTGACGCGCATCGCCGTCGCCGGGCTCGGGCACTGGGGGCCGAACCTGGCGCGCAACTTCGCGGAGCTCGCCGACCTCGCCTGGCTCTGCGACGCGGACCCCGGCAAGGCCGAGATTGCCGAGCGCTACCCCGGCTCGCGCTTCACGACCAGCTTCGACGAGCTGCTCGCCGACGACTCGCTGGACGCCATCGTCGTCGCGACCCCGGTCCCGACGCACTTCGAGCTCGCCCGCCGCGTCCTCGAGGCCGGCAAGCACGTGCTCGTGGAGAAGCCGCCGGCGATGCGCGGGCACGAGATGGACGAGCTCTGCGCGCTCGCCGAGGAGCGCGACCTGGTCCTCATGCCCGGCCACCTCCTGCTCTACCACCCGGGCATCCGGCGCGTGAAGGAGATGGTGGACGCGGGCGATCTCGGCCAGGTGCTCTGCGTCTACGGGAACCGCCAGAACCTCGGGATCATCCGCTCGAACGAGAACGCGCTCTGGTCACTGGGGGTGCACGACCTCTCCGTGATCCTCCACCTGCTCGACGAGGATCCCGAGACCGCCGTTGCGCAGGGCCGCGACTTCCTCACGCGCGGCGTCGAGGACGTCGTCTTCTGCTACCTGCGCTTCCCGTCGGGGAGGATCGCGCACATGCACCTCTCCTGGCTCGACCCGCACAAGATGCGGAAGATCACGGTCGTGGGCACGGAGAAGATGGTCGTCTTCGACGACATGGAGCTCGAGCGGAAGGTGACGGTGTACGAGAAGGCGCCGTGGCGGCCGTCCGACCGCTACGGCGAGTGGCAGACGCGGACGGGTGACATCTTCAGCCCCCGGATCGCGAACGACGAGCCGCTCAAGCTGGAGTGCGTGGAGTTCCTGCGCCTCGTGGGCGGCGAGGGCGATCGGCGGAGAGTCGCGGCGGACGGCGCGCGCGTGGTGCGCGCGCTCGACACGCTCACGGCGTCGCTGAACGGTGGCTGAGGTCCACCCCACCGCGACCGTCCATCCGGGTACGGTCCTGGGCGAGGGTGCGAAGGTCCTCGAGAACGCCGTCGTCGGCAAGCAGCCGGTGCTCTCGCCCCGCTCCACGGCGAAGCGCGAGCCGCTCCCGCCGACGCGGATCGGGGACGGCACGGTGATCTCGACCGGCGCGATCGTGTTCGCGGGGTCGGAGATCGGTGCGCGCACGATCGTCGGCGACCAGGCGTGCGTGCGCGAGCGGGTCACGATCGGCGACGACGTCGTCGTCGGCCGCGGCTCGCTCGTCGAGAACGACACGACGATCGGCGCCCGCACGCGCATCCAGGCCGAGGCCTACGTCACCGCGTACTCGACGGTCGAGGAGGACGTGTTCATCGCGCCCTGCGTCGTCACCACGAACGACGACTTCATGGGCCGCACCGAGCGCCGGCACGAGCTGATCGCCGGGCCCACGATCCGCCGCGGCGCGCGCGTCGGCGGCGGCGCCGTGCTGTGCCCGGGCGTCGAGATCGGCGAGGAGGCGTTCGTCGGCGCCGGCGCGGTGGTGACGAAGGACGTGCCGCCGAGAGCCGTTGTCGTCGGGAACCCCGCGCGAGTCCTACGCGAGGTTCCCGATGACGAGTTGCTCACGCCGCCGTAGTCAGGGGATGGGCGGCGTGCACGAGGTACCGCCGGGTCAGGGGGCCGGGCCTCCTCGCTGACCCACAGCCTGCCGGGGCGAGGTAAGCCCTCCATCACGCGAGCGTTAAAGACTGCTTACGGACTCGCGGAGACGGTCAGACCTTGACCGAGAACCGCGTGTACGAGCACGCCTGCCCCCGGTACGCGTTCGGGTGGTAGAAGGCGTCGAGGGCGCGGTCTCGCGGCGGGTACAGCGTCACGACGACGTCCTCGCTCCGGTCCTCGTACTCGACGACGACGTCCGGCTCGTGCGCGCGCGCGGCGTCGTCCCAGAAGAGCCTGACGAGAACACCGCTCGACTCGCGTTCGGCGAGCAATCGCACCGGGAGATCCTTTCGTCGCTTGCCCACACGATGGGCGCGAAGCGTAAACGGCGGGTCACCCGACGATGAAGGGTTTCTTATCTTCCCGTGGGGAGAGGGCGCTTGACGACGGTCAGCCGGTAGCCGCCGAGCCCGACACTCGACTGCCGGACCTGGACGAAGTACCTGCCGGCCGCCGGAGCGCGATACGCGATGTGCTCACGCACGCCGGGGCGGGCCGAGAGCCGTACCCGCAGGCGCGGGCTGACGACCCCGTCGATCGAGCGAGTCCGCGGCAGCCAGAGCGCGAGGCTCAGGTCGTCCGTCGGGTCGTCGCCGACCAGGCCGACGTGGACGCGCTGGCCCTTCTTGAGCTGAATCGCGTAGACGTCGTCCTGGTCGTCCCAGAAGTCCACGGTCGCGCGGATGCGCCGCTTCTGTCCCTTGAGCAGGTGCGCGCGCGGGCCCGGGCCGTCGTTGGCCTCGAAGCGGTCGCGCAGCGGCAGCGGCAGCTCGAGAGCCTCGAGCGCCTTTGTCACGTCGAGGAGGCCGAAGCCCGAGACCTCGTCGCGGCCCGTCGTGCACGAGGCGCAGCCGGTCGCAGGTGTCATGTCCGCGGCGGTGCGCTGGAGGATCCACGTGACCTGCTCGGGCCGGAGCCCCGGTCGCGTCGCGAGGAGCAGCGCAGCCGCGGCCGTCGCGAGCGGCGCCGCGAAGGACGTGCCCTGCGCCTCGCGGTACTCGCTCGGCCCGCAGCTCGAGTACCCCTGTTCGGAGCACGCCGGGTAGCGGGCGGTGATCGTCTTCGGGAAGAGCGAGAGGATCCGCTCGCCGGGGGCGGCAAGGTCGTTGTAGATCTTGTCGCGGTTCGAGAACTTCGGCACCGCCCCCGACTCGGCGACGGCGCTCACGCCGAGGACGTGCGGAAGAGCGGCCGGGTAGCTCGCATAGGGCCACGGGGTCGACGGCGACTGGTCGCCGTTGCCGACGGCGGCCACCACGACGACACCTTTCGAGACCGCGTAGGCGACCGCGTCCGCCTCGAGCTGCGAGAACGTGTCGCGGTTGGGGTCGAGCGGGTCGCGGGCGCCGCCGAAGCTCATGTTGATCACCTGCGCGCCGTTCGCGACCGACCAGCGGATCGCCTTCGCGACGGCGTCGACCGGGATCACGCGCTCGTTCGTGACGACCTTGGCGACGAGCAGCTCGGCCGAGGGGGCGAGCCCCGCGATCCCGACCTTGTTGTCGAAGCCCGCGGCGATGATCCCGGAGACGAACGTCCCGTGGCCGAGCGTGTCCTGCCTCGCCGAGCCGGCCACGAAGCTGCGGGTATCCAGGATCTTGCCGGTGAGCTCCGGGTGAGTCACGTCGACGCCCGAGTCGAGGACGGCGACGGTCACCGAGGCGAGCGGCGGGAGCGTCGCCCACTTCTCGAAGAAGCGGCTCTTCGTCAGGTACCACTGCCTGGGGACGAGCGGGTCGTTCGGCGTCAGCGCCATCCGCCGCGAGGCGACGGGCTCGACGTAGCGGATCCCGCGGATCCCCGACAGCGTGACGCCGCGCGGAAGGTCGACCACGAGCGCGGGAATCGGGTGCATCCGCACGGGCCGGCTCCCCGTCCTGCTCTCGACCGCGGCGGCGACCTTCGCCGCGTCGGCGCCGGGAGCGAGCCCGATTGCGACCCGCGCTCCCTGCGCCGCCGCCGGGAGCGCGAGCCAGGCGCCCAGGACGAGGATGACGAGCCCGGCGCGGCGGATCACGGCGTCGGCTTGACGGTGACGACGACTGCGGGGGAGACGGCTCCCTTGGCCTCGATGCGGTACCTCGTGGTGCGCTTCGGCTGCACCTCCAGCGAGAAGGCGCCGCCGCCGCTCCGGGCGACGGGGCCGACCTTGCTCCACGAGCTGCCGCCGACCGACGCGGCGAGGACGGGCGCCGTGAGGCCGCGTGCGACCCCGGTCAGCGTGACCGGGGTCCCGACGACCACGCTCCCCTTCGGCTTGTCCAGCCGGAGGACGCCGAACGTCGCATACGTCGAGCGCAGCCCGAGCGCCATGCGCATCTCCGTGCCCTCGACCTGCTTCTGCCCGCCGACCGTCTGGAGGGTCAGCGCGCGGAGGCGGCCCGAGGGCGTCGGCGTCCCGACTGCGTCCACGACGCGCGCCCCTGCGCCGAGCTTCGTGCGGAGCGTCGCATCGTCGATGAGCACGGGGCCCCAGCGATGGTGCGGCGACACCTTGTCCCAGGGATCCGGCTTCGAGACGAGGTACGGCACGGAGAACCCGAACACGTCGGCCGCGTTCGCCGTCTTGCCGCCCGAGCTCGAGAAGTAGTACGTCGTCGCGAGCTTGCCTCCGTGGAGCACGACCTTCCCGGAGGTCGCGCGCACGGCCTCGTTCGTCCGCGGCGTCTCGCCGGCGATCCCGCGGTAGACCTGGTCGCGGACATCGGACACGAGGTGGTACGGCTTCCCCTTGACGACCCTCGTCAGCGCGTACGTGCGCGCGGCGACCGCCTGGGCCTTGAGCGCCTCCGCCGGCCAGCGGAACGGCATCTCGCTCGCAACGACGCCCTGGAGGTACGCGTCGAGCGGGAGGACGTTGATCACGCTCACACGCGTTCCCTGGCGGTGCACCTCCAGGCGGCCGCGAAACGGGCTCCCGTCGAGCGAGAGCGGGGCGCCCTTCCCGGGACGGAGCACGAGCGGGGAGGCGGGCGTCACGGGGCCGTCAGGCCCGGTGAACCGGAGGTTCGCCCGCAGCTCGACCGCTCCCGCGGGCAGCGTCTGCGCCTTGCCCGTGGCGCCGCGGGCGCTGAAGGGGCCGCTCGACGAGATGGTCACGGCACTGCGGCTGTCGGCGAGCAGGACCCGCACCCAGCGCGACGACGCCGTCCCGAGCCGCGTGCCCGTGTAGTAGTAGGAGAGGATCTGCCTGTAGGTCTTCCCCTCGCTCGCCTGGCCGAAGGCGCCGTACTGGGGCATCCCGACGCCGTGCCCCCAGCCGCCGCCGGACACGACGAACACCGCCTCGCCGGTGGCGGGCGTGGGTTGCGCCGAGGCGGACGTGGCCACGAGCGCAGTCAGGGCTGCCAGAGCGATCAGAGAGCGCACGCCGGGTGTCCAGGGTACCGACATCTCGTAAACGTTTCTGAGTTTCGGCACCGAGCGGCGGCGGCTCGATCGCCAGCGTGGGTCTACCTCCAGGCGGTCTCGGTGACCGGTGCGCGCGCCTTCAGCGGCTCCCACCAGGCCCGGTTCGCCTCGTACCACGCAACGGTCTCCTCGACGCCCTCGCGGAAGTCGTAGGAGGGCTCCCAGCCGAGCTCGGAGCGGAGCTTCGACGCGTCGAGGAGATAGCGGCGGTCGTGGCCGGGCCGGTCGGGCACGATCGTCTTCAGCGAGGAAGGCTTCCCGGTGAGCTCGAGGACGACGTCGGCGATCTCCTCGATCGACGCCTCGAAGCCCGAGCCCACGTTGTAGGTCTCGCCGACCCGGCCCCCGTGGAGCACGAGGTCGATCGCCGAGCAGTGATCGAGGACGTGCAGCCACTCCCGCTTGTTCTGCGTCGAGGCGTACATCGGGAGCGGGACGTCGTCGAGCGCGTTCGTGACGAACAGCGGCAGGACCTTCTCAGGGAACTGGTAGGCGCCGTAGTTGTTCGCGCAGTTCGTGATCGTGACCGGCACGCCGAAGGTCTCGTGGTAGGCGCGCACGTAGTGGTCGGCCGCGGCCTTCGACGCGTTGTACGGCGTCCGCGGTCGGTACGGCGACTCCTCCGTGAAGACGTCGTCCGAGTCGAGCGCGAGATCGCCGAAGACTTCGCACGTCGAGATGTGGTGGAAGCGGTCGACCTTCGTCGCGCGCGCCGCCTCGAGCAGGAGCTGCGTACCGAGGACGTTCGTGCGCGCGAAGAGCCCAGGGTCGACGACGGCGAGGCTGTTGTGCGACTCGGCCGCGAAGTTCACGATCACATCGAGCTCGTGCTCCTCGATCGTGGCACGCGCGAGGTCGAGGTCGCCGATGTCGCCCTGGACGAACGCGATGCGGTCCTCGACGTCGGCGAGGCTCGCGCGGTTCCCCGCGTACGTGAGCAGGTCGTAGACGACGACGTGGTCGTCCGGGTGCCGCTCGAGCCAGTAGTACGTGAAGTTCGAGCCGATGAACCCCGCACCGCCGGTGACGAGAAGACGCATGCGCGGAAGGCTAGCGGCGGAGACGGGCGCGAGAGAGCCCCAGTTACAACGTGTAACGAGGCTCGTTCGCCGCGACGGAACGCCTGCATTGGAGCCGAGCCGGCGGACCGGTCGTCACCGAGATACGCAAGTTACAAGTTGTTACTTGGGGTCTCCATCGGCCGTGAGGGACAGCGCCGCCAGGCAGTCGCGGAGACCCTCACTCCAGTGCGGGAGCGGCGGCGCGCCGGGCCGCTCGCTGCGGAGGACCGCCGCGGGCGGGCGTGGCGCCGGGCGGCCGAGCTCCTCGGTCGTGATCCGCCGCACGCGGCAGTCGAGACTCGCCTCCTCGAAGATCGCCTCCGCGAAGTCCGCCCACGTGCAGTCGCCGCCGGCGGCGAGGTGCCAGACCCCACGCGGGAGGGCGCGGTCGACGAGCTCGCGCGTCGCGGCGGCGAGGTGGCCCACGTAGGTCGGCGAGCCGCGCTGGTCGTCGACGACAGCGACCTCGTCCCGCTCCTCGGCGAGCCGGAGCATGGTCCGGACGAAGTTGTGCCCGGTGGGGCCGAAGAGCCACGAGGAGCGGACGACCCACGCGTCCGGCCCCGCTGCCGCCTCACCGTGCAATTTCGTCCGCCCGTACGCGGAGAGCGGATTCGGCCCGTCGGACTCCACGTACGGCTCGCCCTTGCGCCCGTCGAACACGTAGTCCGTCGAAAAGGCGACGAGCGGCGCCCCGAGCGCTGCGACGTTCGCGGTCCCGCCCACGTTGACTGCGGCAGCGCCCTGCGCGTCGCTCTCGGCGCCGTCCACGTCCGTCCAGGCGGCAGCATGCAGGACGAGGTCGAACGGGTCGCTCCTGAGCCCGGCCGGGCCGGGTGACGTGACGTCCCACTCCTTGTGGCTCAGAGCCACAAGGTCGTCGTCCGCGAACGTCTCCGCGAGCGCGCGGCCGAGCTGGCCGCCCGCGCCCGTGATCAGGACGCGACGGCGGCGTCGCGTGGCGACAGGATCGGTGTGCTCGTCGACCACAGGTGCGCGACGCGGGGGTCGTTCCAGGGGATCGTGTGCTCGTCGGGGTCGGAGGGGTCGTACTCGGCGGTCACGTGGTAGCAGAAGAGGACGTCCGTGAGCGCCTCGAACCCGTGGCCGTGGCGCCCCGGAACGTAGATCGCGACCGGATTGTCGTCCCCGATGTCCTCGGTGAACGTCTCGCCGGTCTCGCGGTCGACGACGACGACGCGGGCCATGCCCGAGAGGCACGCGAAGAGGTCGTCCTGGCCACGCTCGTGGTAGTGCAGGCCGCGGATCACGCCTGCGCGCGAGAACGAGAGGTTCGTCTGCACGAGCGGCGCCGGGAGCCGGCTGTCGCGCCGCAGCTCGCAGAACCAGCCGCGCTCGTCCTCGTGCACGACGAGTGGGACGCGGAGGACGCCGTCGATCACCGGTTCGCCCCTCGGCGCATGACCGGCCTCAGCCCCCGCGGAGCCCGGTCGCGCGACAACCCCTGAAGGCGTCCGCTTCGCGGCCGCGGTGCCGGCGGCGTCCTCACCGGTTCGCCCCGGTCTGCTCGATCAGGCGGCCGATGTCGGCGAGGTGCTGCCAGTGCTTGCCCGCATCCTCCCACCAGCCCTCGACCTCGACCGCGTCCAGCCTCCCGGACGCCGCATAGTGACGGTTCACGTCCGTGATCTCGAGCTCGCCGCGCGCGGAGGGCTCGAGACGGGCGATGACGTCGAACACGTCCGGTGGGTAGCAGTAGAGGCCGACGACCGCGTGCGAGGTCGGGGGCGAGTCGTAGCGCGTGTCGACGACCCCGGCCTTCTCCACGATGTCCGTCACCGTGCCGTCCTCCCCATACACGACGACGCCGAAGTTCTCCGGGTCGTCGACGTCCTTCACGAAGATACGCGCGCGCACGGGATCCTCCGCCCAGGCCGCGATCGCCTCGGACTGCGAGCGCTCGAAGACGTTGTCCCCGAGCACGACCACGAGGGGAGCACCGGCCGCGAAGTCGCGGGCCATGCCCACGACCTGGGCGATGCCGCCCGGCTCGGTCTGCACCTTGTAGGTCAGATCCAGCTCCAGGACCGCGTCGGCGCCGCCCCGGGCCGCGAGCCGCCCGTCGCCGAGAAGGTCGATCATCTGCCCCGCGTGGCCCTTCCCCGTGACGAGGAGGACGTCGGTGATCCCGGCGAGCTGGAGCTGCTGGAGCGGGTAGTAGATCATCGGCCAGCTCCCGACCGGCAGCAGGTGCTTGTTGGTGACGCGCGTCAGCTCGCCGAGCCGGGTCGCCTCGCCGCCGGCGCAGATGAGGCCCTTCGGCTGCACATGGGGGATGCTAACTGCGGACGATCGCGGGTCAGCTGCCCGCGGTACGGCTCCTCCGGGCCCGGTGACGCGCCAGCCACTCCTCCCGGATCGCGGCCTTGCGGCGGCGGACGTTTGGCACCGCGCGCACGGCGGCAAACCACACGTAGACCAGGAAGGCGGCGAGCGCCCCCACCAGCTTCAGGAGCCGCAGCGGATGAAGCAGGAACGGCAACCCGCGCACCGGGGCGATCGTAGCCGACATACTTCGAGGCAGTCGAAGAAAGGTGGTAGCCGCATGGCGAAGACGAAAGAGAAGCCCACACTCGCCGTCGACGCTCTTCGCCCGTACGTGAAGCGCGCGATGGAGGATCCGGAGCTGCGCGAGGACTTGCTCGCGGCGTTCGTGGCCGCGCGCAGCCTGTACGGCCAGATCGCGAAGGGCGAAGGCGTCAAGGGCAAGGCCGAGCGGGTCTCGGACAAGGACTTCCAGAAGGAGCTCCAGGACCTCGTGTCCGAGGTCTCCGCGGCCTCCGAGAAACTCCAGGGCAAGGCTCAGAAGAAGAGCCACAAGACGCGCAACCGCGTGATCCTGCTCACCGGCGTCACGCTCGGCGTCCTCTACAACCCGTGGACGGGTCAGGCGACGCGCGAGTGGATCATGACTCGCGTCGCCGGCGGGAACGGCGACGGGCTCGAGGAGCTCGCCGACGCGCTCGAGGAAGAGGGCGCGAACGGCGGCATGCCCGCCGCGACGGACGAGGCGTAGGCGCTAGCCGGTCGTCATGGCGCGCTCGAGCGCGCCGGGCACCAGCCCGCTCGCGGGCGAGATGTCCTCGGCCTGGAGGAGAACGGCTCCGGGAGGCGGTAGCACGTCCCCGGAGCCGGTCGGCACGTACAGCCGGCCGGCCGCGAAGGAGACGTCCTCGGCACGCCGCCACGCGACGAGGATCGGATACGGCGCGACGACCCCGTCGTAGCCCAGCCCGAGCATCGAGGCGGGGTGGATCTCGAAGTGCAGGTGCGGCAGGCCCCCCTCGGCGTCGCCCGTGTCGCCCACGAAGCCGATGACGTCGCCGGCACGGACGCGCTTCCCCTCGATCGCGAGCGGTGTATAGGCGGACAGGTGGGCGTAGTAGAACTCGTTCCCACCGTCGTCCCGAAGCCAGAGCCGGTACCCGCCGAGCTTGATGAACCCGACGCTGTGGATCGTCCCGTCGGCGACCGCGAGGACGGGTGCCCCGAGCGGCGCGAAGATGTCCTCGCCGTGATGCCAGCCGCCGGGGATCCCCGGGCGAGGCGCGCCGAAGCTGTCGCCGAACGAGACGGGGCCGAACACGGGGAAGACGTACCCGCCGGCCGAGAGCGTGGCCGTGACCTCGGGTGCGACGCGGACGGGCCCTCCCGGGACCGCCTCGCCGGGAACCGCAGGCTCGGGCGGGGTCGGGATGCGTGACGGCCCGGGCTCCGGTGCCGGAGGCGGCGCGCCGGGTCGCCGCGGCCGGGTCGGGACCTTGGCGACGGCAGCCGTCTGTGCGTTGCCGATCACGATCTCACTCCCGGCCGGGAGCCCGCCGTGGTCGGCGGTGAGCCTGACGCGCAGCGCGAGGACCGACGCCTGGGCCCTCGGCGGCCCGGCCTCCTTCTCCCCGGCGGACTCGGTGAGGACCGTCAGCGAGCCCCAGTCGGAGAGGCCGACGGTCACGCCGGGACGCGAGGGGACGCTCTGGTCGAGCGCGCGCAGCCCTTGGACGGAGGAGCCGGCGGTCGTCGCCTCGGTCGTCCGCTCGCTCGCACCGGATCGCGCAGCGGCGGTCACTCTGGCGGCGGTGATCTCGCCGTTGAAGAGCGAGAGCACGATCACCTCCGAGAGCGACTGCGACACGGTGGCGGCGCCCGTCTGCGCCGAGATGGAGGCGCGCGAGCGGCCGAGCCGGACGATCGACCCGTCGTCCGGGTACTGGAACGACTGGACGTCGGCACTCAGGTTCGTCGGCCACACGAGCTCGCCGAGTGCGACCTGCGCCTCGCCGGGGATGGTGATCCGGACGAGAACCGCGCTCGCGGACGTCGTCGCGGTTCGCGGCGGCGGGGAGGCCGACGCAAGCGCGGTCGAGAAGGCGAGCGCCGCGCAGGCTGCGACGACGGCACGGGTCACGGCGTCTCAGGGTAGCGAGGGCGGTTGCGGTACGTGACGAGCGCGAGCCGAGCCGCGACGGCGAGCACGAGCACGGCGAACAGCCTCCGCAGCACGGGCTCCGGGAGGGAGATCGCGATGAGTGCTCCCAGCCCCACCCCCGCGACGGAGGCGAGGCCGAGCGCGAGCGCGAGGCGGGGACGGAAGTTCCCGTACCGCCGCTGGTTCCAGGCGCCCGCGGCGACCGTCGGCAGGATCGCGAGCAGCGAGGTCGCCTGCGCCTCCAGCTGGCCGAGACCGAGCGCGACGAGCGCCGGCACGAAGAGAATCCCGCCGCCGACGCCGAACAGCCCGGCGAGCACTCCCGCGGAGAGCCCGAGCGCCACCGCGACGATGATCGTGGTCGTGCTCACGGCAGCAGCAGCCAGATCCCGACGCCGGTGAGCAGCACGGCGAAGCCGAAGGTCAGGACGCGCGTCGACACACGCTGCTGGAGCCACGTCCCACCCAGCGCGCCGGCGGCGGCGGGGAGCCCGACGAGGGCGGCGTACGCGACGTTCACGTCGCCGCGCGCGCCGTAGACGAGGACGCCGGCGAGGGCCGTGATCCCAATGGCACCGAGCGACGTCGCCGCCGCCACCCGCTCGGGGACCCCTGCGAAGAGCACGAGCAGCGGCACGGCGATGATCCCGCCGCCGACCCCGAAGAGCGCCGAGAACACGCCGGCCGCGAGGCCGATGGCCACGAATCGCACGCGCGCATCGTAGGAGCACGGCCGCGACGACACGGCGTTACGAGCCGGCGTGGCGCGGGCTACCGCTCGCCGACCCCGATCCCGCGCTTGCGGAGCGACGCTTCGAGCGACTGCAGGAAGCCCTCCGCAGCCAGCAGCTCGAGCATCGTCGCGCCTCGGTCACGACGCACGAACCGACGCTCGACATCGGGCATGAGCACGCGAGTCGCGTCGAGGTAGGCGCCCGAGATCGTCTCGAGCTCCTCGTCCCAGGCGAGCTCGATCTCCAGGCCGCCCTCGACTCGCCGGGCCGACGTCGCCTTCGCGAGGACGATGTCCGCCAGGCGCGCCGCCTCGATCACGAGCGAGTCGTCGTGACCTCCCACGTGGTCGCGGAACGGGAAGTCCTCGGGCTCGACCGCGATGCGCTTCAGCGGTCGCACGGACGCGAGGCTCGCCCACTCGCTCGCCGGTGGGCCGCCGGGGACGAGCGGGCTCGCCCGGAACGGCTCGCGCGGGAGCAGGTACAGCGTCCCCGGCCGCCAGATGTCGCCGCCGACGTGCTCGTGGTGGACCGAGAAGTGGTAGAGGTCGAGCGTCCTCCCGTCGCGACTCGTCCACCGCAGCACGCCGTTCCTGATCGAGCCCTCGAGCCGGCTGCGGTCGAGGACGGCGAACCACAGCGCCCAGAGCCCGTACGGCGTCGCGTAGACGGCCGCGAGGTTTCCCGTGCCCGCGTGATCCATGAGCTCGACCGACGAGCGCACGGGCTCGAAGAGGTCGATGTCCGGCTTCGGCGAGCCGTGGAAGGCGACCGCCTCCCGGCGCGTCAGCCACTCGACGAAGCGCCAGCGCGGGCCGTCTCCGACGTCGAGGAGCGCTCCGTCACGGTCGTCTCGGATGGAGTCGAGCAGGCGCTCGAAGCGGGACTCCTCATCCGGCGCGACCTCGAGCGGCGGCGGGACGAGCCCGCGGCCGCCCGGGAGCGTCGCAGCGGCCGGCATGCGCTCGAACGGGACGACGCCCGCCAGCACGCCGCCCGGGCACGGGTCGCCGTCGCAGAACTCGATCTCGACGCCGGCGACCGGGCCCGCCGCGACCCGAAAGGCGTCGCCCGCCGCGGCCAGCGGCGACACGAACTCGTCCGGGACGCCCGGCGCTGCCAGCCCGAGCCCGCCCTCGTGCTGGACGACGAGGATCGGCTCTCCGCTGAGGAGGTACGTGCCGTGCAGCCGGGCGAAGCCTCCGTCTGGGCTCACGCCCGCAGCGCCTCGGCTTCCCGGCGGAGGACGTCCCACGCGAGCCGCACGTCGTCCTCGGTCGTGCGGAAGCTGCCGACGGCCAGCCGCAGGACGTACCGCCCTGCGAGCGTTGTATGCGAGATGAAGACCTCGCCCGTCGCGTTCACGCGCTCGAGGAGCGCCTCGTTGTCCTCGTCCGATCCGCGGAGGCGGAAGCAGACGACCGAGAACGGGCGCGGCGCGACCACCTCCCACGCGTCGTCCGCTCGCACCCACTCCTCGAACAGCGCGGCG
Organism: Actinomycetota bacterium; assembly: GCA_004366385.1. Classification (GTDB taxonomy): domain Bacteria; phylum Actinomycetota; class Thermoleophilia; order Gaiellales; family Gaiellaceae; genus GMQP-bins7. The sequence goes on along the minus strand of ML178780.1, from coordinate 36,290 downwards.
AGCCGGAGGTGCTCGCGGATCCGCTCCTGGAGCCCGGACCGGCCGTAGCAGCGGAGCACAGCCCACAGCTTGAGCGCGCGGAAGCGCCGCCCGAGCACCTGCGTGTGCTCGCTCAGGCTCGCTACCTCCTCGGTGACGCGCAGATACTCGGGGACGAGGCTGAACGCGTCACGGAAGGCATCCGCGCGGCTCGTCCAGAGCGTGGAGCAGTCCATGGGCACGCCGAGCCACTTGTGGGGGTTCACGACAATCGAGTCCGCACGCCCCCAGCCCGCGAAGCGGTCGCGGAGCTCGGGGCAGACGGCCGCGGCACCCGCGTAGGCCGCGTCGACGTGGAGCCACACGCCCTCGGCCTCGCAGCGATCCGCGATCGCCGGCACGGGGTCGACGGAGGTTGACGACGTCGTCCCGATCGTGGCGACGACCGCGCAGGCGCCGTCGAGGTCGAGCAGGTCCGGCCGGAGGCGGAACTGCTCGTCGCCGGGGACCTTCCGCAGGTCGAGCTCGAGCAGCTTCGCCGCCTTGTCCACGGAGGAGTGGGCGTGCTCGGAGCAGACGACGACGCGACGGCCGGGGCTCGCGGCGCGGGCGACCGCGAGCGCCACGAGCGTGCTCGTGGAGGCGGTGTCCTCGATGTGGCCGTGGAGGCCGGACGGCAGGCCGAGGAGCTGCGCGAGCCAGTCGAGCGTCACCTCCTCGAGCTCCTGGAGCGCCGGCGACGTGCGCCACAGGATCCCGACCTGGTTGAGACCGGCGATCAGGATCTCGGCGAGCACACCTGGCTCCGACGCCGTGGTCGCGAAGTACGCGAAGAAGCGCGGGCCCTGCCAGTGCGTGATCCCGGGCATGAGCACGTCGTCGAGGTCGCGCAGGACGGCCGAGAAGGGCTCCGGCCCGTCGGGCGGCGACGCGGGCAGCGCCGCGCGGATCTCCCCTGGCTCGACCTGCGAGAGCACGGGACGCTCGCGCACGCCCTCGAGGTACGACGCGACCCAGTCGAGCGCCGCAGCGCCGTCGTCGCGGAAGGTGCTCATGCGCGCTTCCGCAGCTTCGCGACCTGCGCCCACGTCCGCGTGTTCAGGATCTGCTCCTTCGTCAGCCAGGCGCGGCGCGCGAGGCCGATCCCGAGCTCCGCGTAGGAGAGAGCCGCGGTCGAGTGCGCGTCGGTGACCACCGGGATGAGCACACCGGCCTCCCCCGCCAGCCGCGCGTGCGTGTCGCGCATGTCGAGCCGGTCGGGCTGGGAGTTGATCTCGAGCGCGGTCCCGGTCGCGACCGCGTGCTCGACCACCCGCTCGACGTCCACCTCCGCCCCCGGCCGCTTCAGGATCCGGCGCCCCGAGAGGTGCCCGATGCAGTCGACGTGCGGGCTGTCCATGGCGCCGAGGATCCGCTCGGTCGGGCTCCGGTCGAAGGCGGTGTGCAGCGACGCGATCACCCAGTCGAGCTCGGCGAGCACGTCGTCGTCCACGTCGAGCGACCCGTCCGCGCGGATGTTCACCTCGATCCCGCGCAGCACCTTGAATCCACGGCCGCTGCGGGCATTCACGTCGTCGATCTCGCGCCACTGTGCCTCGAGCCGTCCGTCGCGCAGGTAGTGCGAGTGGTCGGTGAGGCAGAGGTAGGAGAGCCCACGCGCCTTCGCCGTGAGCACCATCTCCTCGATCGTCGCCTTCGCGTCCGTGGACCACGTGGAGTGCGCGTGCATCTCGCCCCTCAAGTCGCCGGGCTCGACCAGCGGAGGGATGCGCCGCTCGCGTGCCGCCTCCAGCTCACCCGAGTCCTCGCGCAGCTCGGGCGGGATCGGCTGGTAGCCGAGGTACTCGTAGAGCGCGTCCTCGTCCGCGTGCGTGACGACCTCGCCGGTCCCGACCGTGGTCACGCCGTACTCCGAGATCGAGAGCCCGCGCCGCTGCGCCTCCTCGCGCAGCGCGACGTTGTGGCCCTTCGAGCCCGTGAAGTGCTGGAGGACGTTGCCGAAGCACTCGGGCTCGACGACCCGGAGGTCGAAGCGGAGGCCCTGGTGGCCGAGGACCGTCGCCTTCGTGTCGCCGCGCGCGACGACCTCGGCGACCCACGGCGCCTCGCAGAAGGAAGCGATGAGGGCCGGCGGGTCGGCGGAGGTCGCGATGAAGTCGAGGTCGCGCACGGTCTCGCGCCGCCGGCGCACGCTGCCCGCCTCGGAGACCGCGATCGCAGCCGGGTGCGCGCGCAGCTCCTCGACGACGGCCTTCACCGCCGGGAGCGCGGCACCGAGCAGGCCGCGATCCTCCGCGGGCGCCTTCCTCCCCGCGCCCGCCTCGAGCGCCTTCAGCACCTTCTCCTCGCTGCGCGCGCCGAGGCCGGAGAGATCGCGGAGCCGCCCGCTCGCCGCCGCCTCCTGGAGCCCGTCGAGCGTGGTGACGCCGAGCTCGGTCCAGATGCGCGCGGCCGTCTTCGGGCCGATCCCGGGGAGGCGCAGGAAGTCGACGACGCCCGCAGGGACGCTCTGGCGCCGCTTCGCGAGCGCGTGCATCTCGCCGTCGTTCACGATCTCGACGACCTTCTGCTCGATCGTCTTCCCGATCCCCGGGAGGTCCTTCGCGTGCCCGGAGAGCGCGAGCTCGGCCACCGGCCCGGGCGTCTCCCTGATCCTGGTCGCCGCACGCCGGTACGCGATCACCCGGAACGAGTCCTCGCCGAGGATCTCGGAGATGTCCGCGAGCAGGTCGAGCTGGTCGGCGATCTCGGCGTTCCGGGGCAGCGTCTTCGCCATGCGGCGATGATATGTCCGTGCCTCGCGCGGTCGTCTGCCTTCCCACGTACAACGAGCGCGAGAACCTCGAGGCGATGGTGCGGGCGCTCGGTGAGGTGCTGGACACGGGACGGGATGCCGTCCTCGTGATCGACGACGGCTCGCCGGACGGGACGGGCGAGATCGCCGACCGGCTCGCGGCCGAGCTCCCGTGGGTCTCGGTCCTACACCGCGAGACGAAGGAGGGTATCGGGCCCGCGTACGTCTCAGGCTTTCGCCAGGCGCTCGGTGACGGCGCCGAGCTCCTGCTCGAGATGGACTGCGACTTCTCGCACGACCCGGCCGACGTGCCGCGGCTCATCGAAGCGGCCGGCGACGCGGATCTCGTGCTCGGCTCGCGCTACGTGCAAGGCGGTGGCACGCGGAACTGGGGTCTCGTGCGGCGGTTCGTCTCGCGCGGCGGCTGCCTGTACGCGCAGGTCCTCCTCGGGGTACGCGTGCGCGACCTCACCGGCGGGTTCAAGTGCTTCCGCCGCGAGACCCTGGAGGCGATCGACCTCGACGCGGTCGCGGCGCGCGGCTACGGGTTCCAGATCGAGACGACGTACCGCGCGCTCAGGAAGGGGTTGCGCGTGCGCGAGCTCCCGATCACGTTCGTCGAGCGCCGGGAAGGCGACTCGAAGATGACCGGGTCGATCGTGCTCGAGGCGGTCTGGCGCGTGCCGTTGCTGCGCCTGCACGCCCTCGCCGGGCGGCTCTGAGCCCGGTGCGTCCCGTGCGGGCGGGGGGCCGAAGGAGCCGACTTCGTTACAACGTGTAACTTGGCGGCTCAGGCGCACTCGAAGGAGTCGCGCTCGACCGGGAGCCGCGCGCGGCGGCCGGCGCGGGGCCGTACGGGGCTGGGCTCGACGCCGCGGCGCTCGAGCTCCTCCCGCACGGCACGCAGGCCGAGCGGGGCGAGCGCGTGGAAGAACGGCGCCCCGGCGGCGGCCTCGCGAAGCTCGGTGAAGAACACGGGCAGCCAGCGTCCCGGGTGGTCGCGGAGGAAGGCCGCGGCGATGTCGTCCAGCACCGCAGCGTCCGCGTCGTCGGCCTCGAGCCGTCGCAGCTCGAGATAGGCGAGGAACTCGAGCTCGCACCCGGCGTGGTCCGGGCGCTCGAAGGCCGGGCCGTGCGCATCCGCGCCGAAGGCCCGGTAGAACGCGGCCACGTCGGCCAGCTCGCGCCCCTGGCGAATGGGATCGAGCTCGTAGCTCCCCTCGTACGGGGGGACGGCGACGGTGCCGCCGAAGAGGGCCTGGTGCCAACTGCGGAGGTCGACGACGTCCGCGGCGCGCACGGCGGCGAGGAGCGCGTCGAGCTCGACCGAGCTCTCGCGCTCGCGCAGCGCCTCCGCGAGCGCCTCGATCTCGGCGAGCCCCTCCTCGGTCGGCACGCTCAGCCCGATCGACAGGAGCCGCCACCGCGCCACGGCGGCGACGTCGGGCACGATCGTCGTCGTCACTGCGCCTCCAGGGCGATGGTCTGCCAGTCGGAGATGTGCTTGCGCCCGCCGCGGTTCTCCTCCGACCCGAGCCACACCGCGAAGGCCGCCGGCCACCGCGAGCCCGGCTCCATCCGCGAGCCGGCGCCCGCGCGGGCGAGCGGGAAGGAGACGACGACGCTCCACCCTCCGTCCTCGTGGTTCCCGTGCCCGCGGGCCGTCTGCTCGGTGAGGTGAGTCACGGTGCCGAACCCCTCGGCGACGATCTCCTCCACGGGGGTCACCCGGTTCTGGAGCGAGAGCGGGTTCCCGGCCTCGCGCCCCACCCAGTACAGCTGCGCCGTCTCCGGAGGCAGCACGTCGTCCGGCATCACGTCGTGCACGACCTCGGGGTAGATCTGCTCGACCCCGGTCTTCCCGCCGGAGTCGATGTCCCGCTGCCACGTCGCGCGCCACTGGAGGATGTGGACGGGCGCGCCCGGCCCACCCATGGTCAGCGGCGGCAGCGTGGCGCCGGCGGTCGCGGCGAGCTGGACGGCGACGGCGTCGTGGTAGCGGCGGATGCCGTCGAGGTCGTCGACGTCGCGGTCGTCCCACTCGAGCAGGAGCGCGAGGTCGCTGCCGTCGTGCAGCGCACGTACGAGGAGCTCGTCGACGTGGCCCTGTTCGAGGTACGGCGGGACGAGCTGCTGCGGGACGAGCGGCACGCGGACCCGCTGCGCCTGGCGCCAGGCATCTGCGGACGGATCCTCGACCGGGAGGTCGCCGTCGACGATAGGAGCCGAGATCTCGACGCCCTCGAGCGGCTGCGGGAGCTTCCTCGCCTCCACGCCCGCGGCGAGCCCGGCGACGGCCGCGCCGCCCACGACCAGCCCGCCCGCCGCGGCGCCGCCGTACACGAGCGCGTCCTTGCGGGTGATCTTCGCGTCGCTCATCGCCGCCTCACGTGTTGTGCCTGAACCCGGTCACGGGCTGGCCCTCGACCTCGGTCGCGAACTCGAACTTCCGCACGAACGTCGGCTCCCGCAGCGGGACGGCGACGATCTCCTCGCCCCCCTCGTCGTACGCTCGCGCGACCCCGTCGCGCACGTCCCACGTGTCCATGATCCGCTCCGTCGACCCGAAGAGCATGAGGAGGCCGAGGAGCTCCGGGTCGTCCTTCGCGTTCCGGTAGATGTCGATCGCCCGCTGCACACCCGGCCCGAACATCTGCGTCAGGTACTTCACGGGGACGTGGACGGGCGGGATGTAGTACACGTTCGGCTCCAGCCCGAGCTGCGGGTAGATCGGGAGGGCGAGCTTGCGGATGTGGACGAGGTAGTCGGCGGGCTTGCGGGGGTCGGCCTCGTCGGGGGGCGAGAGGTAGTTCGTGAGCCGGAGCCGCCCGATGCAGGCGGTCGTGCACTGCGTCTGGAGGCCCTGCTCGAGCTTCGGGTAGCAGCCGATGCACTTCTCCGAGACGCGCGTCTCGAGGTTGAACATCGTCTTCTTGTACGGGCACGCGGTGAGGCACTCCTGGTACCCGCGGCAGCGCGTCTGGTCGACGAGGACGATGCCGTCCTCCGGCCGCTTGTAGATCGCGTCGCGTGGACAGGCGGCGACGCAGGCCGGGTACGTGCAGTGGTTGCAGATCCGCTGCAGGTAGTACATCCACATCATCGAGTGCGGGTTGTCGGGGACGTAGGTCGTCTCCTCCGCGTTCCCGGTCGGCTCGTCCTCGCCGATGTTCGGGTGCGACCAGTCCTCCTCCGCCGGCGCCCAACCGAGCACGCGCTCGCCCGGCGGCGCCGCCTCGAAAACGGTCTCCCCGGTGTAGGTGCCGCCCTCCCAGGACTGCTCGCCGAGGAGCTCGAGGATGTTGACGTCCCAGCCGGTCGGGTAGAAGCCGTACGGCTTCGTCTCGATGTTGTTCCAGAGCATGAACTCCTGGCCCTTCCCCCAGGTCCAGGTGCTCTTGCAGGCGATGGTGCAGCTCTGGCAGGCGATGCACTTGTTGGTGTCCATGATCATCGTGAACTGCTTCGGCGGCCGCTCGGCGGCGAACGGGTACTCCATGTCCCGCCCGAGCTGCCAGTTGCGCACCTTCGCCATCGCTCAGGCGCCCTTCCGCTTCCGGGAGACGAACTCGCCCGCGAGGTACGCCTCCATCGCCTGAGAAGGGTCGTCGGGGCGGAGGCCGAGCGCGAGCGGCCTCCACTCGCCGTCGCCGTCCGGGCCTCCCTTCTCCGCCTTCTCCACCTTCACGAAGCCCTCCTTCGGGGCGCCGGAGGGTGAGTGCACGTCGGCCTCGAAGCCGGTGCCGATGACCTGCCCGAAGTACGCCTTCCGCGTCATCGAGTCGGTCATCTGGGTCGGGCGCAGGTACGCGCGCGTCGCGGACTGGTGGCTGCCGTGGCGGAAGAGCGCGACGTAGCTCGTGTCCGGGTTCTGCGCGGGGCCGCCGGGCACGTCCTTCTGCGCCTGCACCGTTCCCGGCGTGGCCGCGTACATGTTGAACCACGTCCGGATCACGCCGCGCGGCATCCCGGAGAAGATCCGCACGCGCATCATCACGCGGGCGACGTCGTGGAACTCGTCGCGGGAGGAAGCGCCGCGGTACGGGCGGTCCTCGGGATCGGCGTCGAGCCAGATGTAGTCGCCGTCCCTGATCCCGAGCTCGCTCGCGTCGCGCGGGTTGATCTCCGCGTACGCCTCGCCGGTCCACGGCGTCCGCGGGTCGCGGCGGTAGGGGTCGCCGAAGGGGCCGAAGAGCATCGCGATCCAGTCCGAGTCGACCGCGGTCGAGTGCGCGCCCCAGCGGTACTTCGGCGTCTGGAAGACGAACCGATACGCGGGGTCCCTCTCCGTCAGCGGGTGCTTCGAGAGCTTCAGCTCCTGCCAGGTGCGGACGACGTTCCGGTACTGGCGGGTCTCGACGTCGTCCTGGGACTCCGGCACGCCGTAGTCCTCCGGCGAGCGCGGCCGGATCGACGGGTGCCCGCGGTTGGCGAGGATCGCGTTCGGCTCGTAGAACGTCGCGTCCACCGGCTCACGCCAGACGGGCAGCGACTCCCCGGCGGCCTGCCACTCGGGCTCGGGGCGGTAGAACTCGAGCCGCCCGGTGGGCGTGTACCAGGGCTTGTCCTCCTGGCGCTGCTCCCAGCCCGCATGTCGGGGGTACGTGCGGGCGTTCAGCAGCAGCGGCACGCCCTCCGAGCAGCTCTCGTGAAGGTCGTCGAAGAGGACCCCGCGGGTCGCATTCGAGCCTGCGAGCACACGCTGGAGATAGGGGCGCGGGTTCCCGTCGAGAATGCCTCTCCAGTACGCCTCCATCCGCGGCTCGTCCACGGCCTCCGCGAGCGCGGCGGCCACGCCAGCGAGGATCTCGTAGTCCGAGCGCGTGTCGTGGATGCGCTCGAGCGGCGACTCCGGGAACGCGAGCAGGAACGGGTTCGTGCAGCTCGCGGTCATGTCCGGGAGCTTGAACTCGGCCCACGAGTCGGCCGGGAAGACGAGGTCCGAGTACTCGCACGAGCTCGTCCAGTGCCACTCGTTGCAGAAGATCGCGTCCTGCCGCGGCAGCGTGTTCTTCACCACGTCGAACGACCACTTCGCGTTGCCGAGCAGCGAGTTCGAGTTGCCGAACCAGATGAGCTTGGTCGGCGTCGGCATGTGGCTGTCGCCGGTGATGATCTCCTTCGGCGAGACGAGCGGCCGCTCGCCGTAGTTCCAGTAGTGCGCCGACTCGGCCTTGTAGTAGCGCTTCACGCGCGCGGGCTTCGAGAGGTCGGGCTCCTGATCGAACGGGTTCTCGGCGATCCACTGGCCCATCGCCTGGAAGAGCGAACCGCGGTAGTTCCCCGCGTAGCTCCCGACGTTGCCGGAGAAGTGGCCGATGTTGTCGGTGAGCGCGGCGACGAGGAAGTGGACGCGGCCGAAGAGGTCGGCGTTGAAGTAGTGGTTCGGGCCCATGCCGGCGGCGAGCTGGGCGTTGCGCTTGTTCGCGGCGAGCTGGCGGGCGAGGCTGCGGATCGCCTGCGGGTCGACGTTGCAGACCTCCGACGTCGTCTGCACGTCGAAGTTCTCGTCCAGGTACTCCTCGAGCAGCGAGAACGCGGTGCGCGCCTGCACGGTCGTCCCGTCCGCGAGCTGCACGTCGAAGGTCCCGCGGAGCGCAGGGTCGCCGGCGAAGCGCGCGCCCACCTCGTCACGGGACACCGCGGCCGGGCCACCGGCCTCGCGGTCCCAGTACGTGAAGTCGCCCCACTGCTGCCGGAGCTCGGTCGGGACGACCTGTGCGCCGGCGGTGAACGGGGGGGCGGGCGGGGCGGCGAGCTCCTCCACGGTCTTGAGCGCGACGTAGTTCTCGAGCCTGGCCTGCCGGTAGCCGGGGAAGACGTCGTCCGCGCGCAGCCGCTCGCCCGTGTCGAGGCGGACGAGCAGCGGCAGGTCCGTCCGCTCGATCACGGCCTCGCGGTCGTACAGCCCCTTCGAGATCAGCTCGCGCGCGACCCCGAGCAGGAAGGCCGCATCGGTGCCGGGGCGGAGGATCACGAACTCGTCCGCCTTGTTCGCGGTCGGCATGTAGTCCGCAGAGATCACGATCACCCGCGTGCCCTTCAGGCGGGCGTCGCCGATCCAGTGCCCGTCCGGCATCTTCGTGCAGATCCAGTTCATCCCGATGAGGACGAGGAGCTTCGTGTGCTCCACGGCGAAGAGGTCGAAGTCGACCGTCTGGCTGCCGGTCACCATCGGGTGGCCGGGCGGCAGGTCCGTGTGCCACGCGTAGTTGTCGAAGGCACGGCTGCCGACGACCTCCTCGTCGGGGACATCGGGCCGCTGCCTGCGGTCGAGGAGCGCGAGCATGTTCGCGAAGCGGTAGAAGCCGAACACCCGCCCCACGCCGAGCAGCGGCATGCCGCCGCGCATCTTGATCGCCTGCACGCCTGCGCCGTGCATCGCCTCGACCATCGCCGGCTCGTAGCCCTGCTCGCGGAGCCTGTCGGCGCCGTCCTCGCCGTTGTAGGTCGCAGCGACGTTCTCGATCGTCCGCGCGGCGATCTCGAAGGCCTCCTCCCACGAGATCTGGAGCCACTCGTCGTACCCACGCTTCGTCGTGTCCATCCTCGGCGTGCCGTCGTCGCGGCGGGGGAAGCCGGCGTCCGCCCACTCCTTGAAGCCCTTGCGGATCGTCGGCGCCTTCACGCGGCGGTCGCCGTAGATCCGGCGGCCGAGGATGAGGCCCTTCTGGCAGATCCGCGGGTCCCAGCGGTGCGACGCCTGGTTCCCGTCCAGGTCCTTCGCCTGCCCGTAGCCGTAGGTCGGGCTGATGCGGACGATGACCCCGTTCTTCAGGTGCGCGCGAAGCAGGCAGTTGTGGGTGTCGTTCGGCGCGCACGTGAAGACGAAGGAGCCGTCCTCGGCGAACTGGTCGCGGTAGATCCGCTCCCAGCTGCGGTCCGGCATCTGCGCCAGCGGGTTCGTGATCCGCACGGCCCTGCCCCCGGCCTGCGCGTGGGCTGGCGTCAGGTACTGCGCGGGGAGAAACAGGTCTGCGAGCCCGACCGCCGAGCCGGTGACCACCGCACGCTTGAGCAGCTGCCTCCGCGAAAGCCGGGCCATCGAGCGACAGACTCGCGACCGCCGTCGGCAGGGGCATCGGCGGAGCCGCGGAGGCGGCTCCGTAGAAACCCGCGCGCCGAAACCCGCTAGAACGGCGGCGTGACGCCGTACGAAGTCGGCCTCCTCGTCCACCTGCTGGGCGCGCTGCTCGTGTTCGGAGGCGTGCTCGTGGCCGCGATCGCCTTCGAGGCCGGCCGCCGCCGCACGCTTCCGAGCGAGATCGCGCTCGTGCTCGGGCCGGCCCGGGTCGGGGCGCTCGTCGTCGTCGCGGGCACGGTGCTCGTTGTCACAGCCGGGCTGTGGCTCGCGAACGAGATCGAGCAGCTCGGGGCGCCGTGGCTGCTCGCGTCGCTCGCGCTCTTCCTCGGCTCGGTGCTCCTGGGCGCCGTCGGCGGGCAGCGCCCGAAGCGCGCACGGAAGCTCGCGGCCGAGCTCGCCCGGGATAGCCGCGAGCCGACGGCGGAGCTCCGGCGGCTGCTCGACGACCCGCTCTCACGCGGCGCGAACTACGCGTCCGGCGTCCTGTTCCTCGCAGTGCTCGTGCTGATGGTCTGGCAGCCGGGCCGCTGAGACGGAGGGCGACCGCGCCTCGCCCCTACGATGGCGCCGTGGACGAGGTCACCGACGCCACCTTCGCGGACGAGGTGCTCGCCTCGCCGGAGCCCGTCATCGTCGAGTTCTCCGCGCCCTGGTGCAAACCGTGCGACGCGATCGAGCCGCACCTCGTCGCGATCGCCGAGGAGCGCGGCGTCCGGCTCGTGAAGCTGGACATCGACGAGAGTCGCGCCGTCCCGGGCCGCTACGGCGTGCTCGCGCTCCCGACGGTGATGCTCTTCGCCGGCGGCGAGCCGCGCGCGACGGTTCACGGCGCGCAGCCGCGTGCGACGTACGAGCGAGACTTCGAGCCGTGGCTGTGACGCTCGTCGAGGCCGGCGAGGCGCTCCTCGAGGCCGTCGCCGCCCGCGACTACGAGGCGATCGAGGCCTGCTTCGCGCCCGAGGCGACGTTCGACGTCCTTACCCCGCACCGGCTGCGCGAGCACCGCTCCGCGGGCGAGGCGGCGGAGCGGTACCGTGCGTGGCTCGAGCCGCTGGAGCCGTTCGAGCTGCTGGAACGCGACGCCGTCCAGATCGCCGATCGCCTGCGCGTCCGCTACCGCTTCCGCGGCCGCGATCCGAAGTCGGGCTGGCAGCTCAACGAGCACACGGGCTACGCGGTGGTCGAGGGCGGCCGGATCGCCTCGCTGACACTCACGTGCGCCGGCTTCCGCCCGGTGCCGTCCCCGAGCTCCGAAGCGCACACCTAGCCACCTTGTGGCTCTGAGCCACAAGGTCGGCTCGAGGCGGCTGCGACACTGCCGCGATGGCGACCGGGGTCGCAGCCGGCTGGGCCGAGCTCCTCGAGGGCGAGGAGATCGCGTACCGCGGGGTCGAGCCCGCCCGCGCCGCGCGGGTCGAGCCGCTCCCGGACGACCTCGACCCACGCGTGGCCTCGGCGCTCGTCAGCACGGGCGTCACGACGCTCTACCGCCACCAGGCCGAGGCGTGGGAGGCTGCCCAGCGCGGCGAGAACGTCATCGTCACCACGGGAACCGCGTCCGGGAAGTCGCTCGCGTTCAACCTCCCCGTCCTGGACGCGATCGCGCGGCAGCCGAAGACGCGCGCGCTCTACCTCTACCCCACGAAGGCACTGGCGCAAGATCAGGCGCGCGCGCTCGGCGACCTGCGGCTGAAGGGGCTCAAGCCGGCGATCTACGACGGCGACACGCCCGGCGAGCGGCGCTGGCAGATCCGCAGGTGGGCGAACGTGGTCCTGACGAACCCGGACATGCTCCACGTCGGCGTGCTCCCGCATCACGACCGCTGGGGCGACGTGCTGCACAACCTCCGCTTCGTCGTCGTGGACGAGGCGCACGTGTATCGCGGCGTCTTCGGCTCGCACGTGGCGAACGTGCTGCGGCGACTGCGGCGGCTGGCACGCGTGTACGGCGCCGAGCCGCAGTTCGTCCTCACGTCCGCGACGATCGCGAACGCCGGCGAGCTCGGAGAGTCGCTCACCGGCGTGGCGGCGACGGTGGTCGAGCGGGACACGTCCCCGAAAGCCGAGCGCGAGGTCGTGATCTGGAACCCGCCGCTCCTCGACGCGGAGCTGGGACTGCGCGCGAGCCCGCTCGGCGATGCGGCGCGGCTCCTCTCCGGGCTCACCTCGCGCGGGCTGCGCACCATCTGCTTCGCGAAGAGCCGGAAGGCCGCCGAGCTCATCCACCGCTTCACCGCGGAGCGCGTGGATACCGCGACCGCGGCACGTCTCGCCCCGTACCGGGCGGGATACACGCCCGAGCAGCGGCGCGAGATCGAGCGGCGCCTGGTCGAGGGCGACCTGCTCGGCGTGACGGCGACGGACGCGCTCGAGCTCGGGATCGACATCGGCCTGCTCGACTGCGCGATCTCGGTCGGGTTCCCGGGCACGGTCGCGTCGCTGCGCCAGCAGTGGGGGCGCGCGGGGCGGCGAGGGACGGGGCTCGCGGTGCTGGTGGCGAGCGAGGACGCGCTCGACCAGTTCTTCGCGCGCGAGCCGGAGGCGCTGCTCTCGCGGCGGGTCGAGGCCGCGATCGTCGATCACACGAACCCGCGCATCCTCGACCCGCACGTCCTGTCGGCCGCGTTCGAGGCGCCGCTCGACGAGGCGGACGAGGAGGTGCTCGGGGCGGAGGCGCTCGAGCGCGCCGCAGCTCTCCCGGAGCTGGAGCGCACCCCGGCAGGCTTCGTGTGGAAGGGTCGCGACTACCCGGCGGCTCGCGTCTCGCTGCGCTCCGGTGACGGGGAGGCGTTCACGGTCGTCGACACGAGCACCGGGTCGCTGCTCGGGCTCGTCGAGCGCGAGCGCGCGTACTCGACCGTGCACGAGGGTGCGGTCTACCTCCATCTCGGCGAGCAGTACCTCGTGGAGGCGCTGGACATCGACGCGCGCGTGGCGCTCGTCCGGCCCGCGGCGGTCGACTGGTACACGCAGGTGAAGAAGGAGACGGAGACGACGATCGAGGAGGCGGAGCGCGTCGAGCGGCGGGCCGGCGTCGACCTCCACTGGGGCCGCGTGTCGGTCTCGGAGCAGGTCGTCGCGTACGCGAAGAAAGCGATCCGCGACGGGTCGACGCTCGACGTCGTCCCCATGCTGATGCCGGAGACGACCTTCGAGACCGAGGCGATCTGGTTCTCGCCCGAGCCCGCGCTGCTCGAGGATGTCGACGCGATGCCCGTCCTCTTGGGGGCGCTCCACGCCGCCGAGCACACGCTCATCGCGCTGCTGCCGCTGTGGGCGATGTGCGACCGCTGGGACATCGGCGGCCTCTCGACGAACGTCCACTACCAGACCGGCCGCCCGACGATCTTCGTGTACGACGGGCACGCGGGCGGGGTCGGGATCACGGCGCGCGGGTTCGCGTCGTTCGAGGGCTGGGTCGACGACACGGTCTCGCTGCTCCGGCAGTGCCCGTGCACGAGCGGGTGCCCGTCCTGCGTGCAGAGCCCGAAGTGCGGCAACCTCAACGACATGCTGGACAAGGCGGCCGCGCGGACGCTGCTCGGGCGAATGGCCGGCTGATAGCCCTGCTCGGGATGCTGGTGTGGCCGGCGATCGTCGTCGGCGCCGTCGCGCTGGTGTCGCGGCACGTCCTCCAGCGGCGCGGCGCCCCGTCTCCCGGACGAGTCGGTGTCGGCGGGTTCGTTGCCGGGGCGCTGCTCGCGGCGCACTCGCGATCGCGATCGCCGTCGGGATCGACGACGGCTACTACATGGAGTGCGGTGGGTCGAGCACGCGCTGGTGGCTCGCGCTCGCGCACTTCGGATGGCTGGCGCTCGGAGGGATCGGGCTCGGCGGTGTCGCGGCGGACAGGGCGCAGACCGGGCGCTTGCTCGCCCGCCACGATGTGCTGGCGGTGGGTGCCGTCCTCGTGGCGCTGGTCGTGCTCGCCGAAGTCCTGTTCCTCGGTCTCAGCTGTTACGGCCGCTGACGGGGCCGCATGAAATCGCGTCGTCGGCGCCGCGCGGCCGCGTCCCGCGTCCCACGTCCCCACCCTGGGTGGGGTGCTTCGCCACCCTCCACCCGCGTCGAGCGTACCGCCGAAGTGCCTACGCGTGGTTCACCCACACGTGAAGAGTCTGCGCCAATCGCTCCACAGGTCGACCCCGACGAAAGGCGCGGCAGGACGCGTGTGTCGAAATCGCCACGGCCCGTTCGTCGTGGTGTTGAATCGAGCGAAAAGGAGGCCGCTGTGCAGTACATGGCATTGATCTACACGGACGAGGAGCGCTGGGACGCCCTCTCGGAACACGAGCGGACGGAGATCTACGGCCGCTACCGCGCGCTCGCCGAGGACGCGCAGAAGGCCGGCGTCATGACCGGCGGCGACGAGCTCGGGCCTACGCGCGACGCGACGACGGTCCGCGTCCGCGACCAGGAGACACTCGTGACGGACGGGCCGTACGCCGAGCTGAAGGAGGCACTCGGCGGCTACTTCCTCTTCGAGTGCCAGTCGATGAGCGACGCGCTCGACTGGGCGGCGCGCATCCCGGCCGCCGAGCACGGCGCCGTCGAGGTGCGGCCCGTGTACGTCGACCCCGCGGAGGCACAGCTGTGAAGTACGCGCTCCTCATCCACAGCGACCAGGCGACCTGGGCAGACATCGACGACGACGAGAAGGCGCGCCTCCGCGCCGAGGCCATGCCGAAGTGGATCGCGCTCTTCGAGGAGCTCGGCAAGGCCGACCCGAACGTCTCCGGCACGGAGCTCGACGAGGGCGTGACCGCCAAGGTCGTGCGCGTCGTCGACGGCGAGCGCATCGTCACCGACGGCCCGTTCGCGGAGACGAAGGAGGTTCTCGGCGGGGCGTTCTTCGTCGACGTCCCCGACCTCGACGAGGCCATCCGGCTCGCGACCCTCATCCCGGCGGCGGAGTACGGCTCGATCGAGATCCGCCCGCTCGCCGGCCAGACCGCCGAGGTGGCGTCGTGAAGTACGCACTGCTCATCTACGACGACGACAGAGCCTGGATCGACCTCTCCGACGAGGAGAAGGCCATGCTCCGCGCGGAGGAGATGCCGAAGTGGGTCGCGCTCTTCGAGGAGCTCGGGAAGGCCGACCCGAACGTCTCCGGCAAGGAGCTCGATGGGCGCGACACGGCGAAAGTCGTCCGCGTCGTGGACGGCGAGCGGATCGTGACCGACGGGCCGTTCGCCGAGACGAAGGAGGCGCTCGGCGGCGTCTTCTTCACGGAGCTCCCCGACCTCGACGAGGCGATCCGGCTCGCGGCGCTCATCCCGGCCGCAGACGCGACCGGCGCCATCGAGATCCGCCCCATCCCCCAGTAGCGCATGCGATAACGGAGGCGTGCAGAGCGTCGACCAGGTCTTCCGGGAGGAGTGGAGCCGTGCGGTCTCGATCCTCACGCGCGTCCTCGGCGACCTCGAGCTGGCCGAGGACGCCGTGCAGGACGCGTTCGCCACGGCACTGGAGCGCTGGCCGCGCGACGGCGAGCCGCGCAGCCCCGGCGCCTGGATCGTCACCACGGCCCGCAACCGCGCGATCGACCGCATCCGCCGCGACCGCGTCTTCCGGCAGAAGGCCGAGGCGCTCGCCCGGCTCGAGGCGATGCCCTCGGAGGAGGAGGACGTGAACGCGATCCCGGACGAGCGCCTGGCCCTCGTCTTCACCTGCTGCCACCCGGCACTTGCGGCGGACAGCCAGGTCGCGCTGACGCTGCGCGAGGTGGGCGGGTTGACGACGACCGAGATCGCGCGCGCGTTCCTCGTCGCCGAGCCAGCGATGGCGCAACGGCTGGTGCGCGCCAAGCGGAAGATCCGCGCCGCAGGGATCCCGTTCCGCGTGCCCCCCGACCATCTGCTGCCGGACCGCCTGCGCTCGGTCCTCGCCGTGCTCTACCTCGTGTTCAACGAGGGGTACGCCGCGACGGGCGGGAGCGAGCACGTGCGCGCCGACCTGTGCGACGAGGCGATCCGGCTCGGGAAGCTGCTCGCCGTCCTGATGCCCGACGAGCCGGAGGTGCTCGGGCTGCTCGCGCTCATGCTGCTGCAGGACTCGCGGCGGGCAGCGCGGATCGGGCCGGACGGCGAGCTCGTGCTCCTCGAAGACCAGGATCGCGCGCTGTGGGACCGCGGGCGAATCGAGGAGGGGCTGCGCGTGCTGGAGCGGGCCGCGTCGCTGCGACGGCCCGGCCGCTACCAGCTCCAGGCCGCGATCGCCGCCGCGCACGCCGAGGAACGCCCGTGGGGCGAGATCGTGCTCCTCTACGACGCGCTCGCGCGACTCGACTCGTCGCCGATCGTGCTCCTGAACCGCGCCGCCGCAGTCGCGCTCGCGGGCGACCTCGAGGACGGGCTCGCGCTGATGGACGAGCTGGACGGGCTCGAGGAGTACCACCTCCTGCACGCGGCGCGCGCGGATCTCCTCCGCCGGCTCGAGCGCCGTGACGAGGCCGCAGCCGCGTACCGGCGCGCGCTGGAGCTGACCGCGAACGAGCCCGAGACGCGCTACCTCGAGCGGCGGCTAGCCGAGGTCTCGTAGCGCGAGCTCGACCGCCTCGGCCGGCGTCGCGGCGACGGGGACGCCGCCGACCGCGTGCGACCCCTCGAGCGCGACCACGCGCCGCCCGAGCCTCTTCGCGAACGCGATCTCCGCCAGCGTCCCCCAGCTTCCCCCGACTGCGATCACCGCATGGCCCGACGCCGCCACGGCGAGATTTCGCGCGTGGCCGATCCCGGTCACGACGACGTGGTCGGCCCACGGGTTCGCGTCCTCGTGCCGCTCGCCGGGGAGGATCGCGAGCGTCGTCCCGCCCGCCGCCTTCGCGCCGCGGTGAGCCGCTGCCATCACCTCGCCGTGCCCGCCGGTCACGACCGTGCAGCCACGCTCGGCGAGCAGCCGGCCGACCTCCTCGGCCGCGTCCTCCCACTCGGCCCCGCTCCCGATCACCGACACCTGCGTCGCCACCGTGGTAAGCATGCCGCGTGGAGCGACGCGAGGCTCGCGGCGGGACGCTCGTGCTCGGCGGCGGGTTCGCCGGGAGCTACGTCGCGCGGCTGCTGAAGAAGCGCGGCGCGACGATCGTCTCGCCCGAGAACTTCATGCTCTACACGCCGCTGCTGCCCGAGGCAGGCGCGGGCACGCTCGAGCCGCGGCACGTCGTCGTGCCGATCCGGCAGATGTGCCCGCACGCGGAGCTCCTGCTCGGTCGCGCGACGAGCCTCGACGAGAGCGCCCGCGTCGTCCGCGCCGAGACCCTGACCGGCCCGCTCGAGATCTCGTACGAGCGGCTCGTCGTCGCGCTCGGCGCGGTCACGCGCACGCTGCCGGTCCCGGGCCTCGCCGAGCACGGCCTCGGGTTCAAGAGCCTCGCGGACGCGATCGCGCTCCGGAACCGCGTGCTCCAGCAGCTCGAGCTGGCCGCGACCGACCCGGATGCCGTCGACCAGCTCGGCTACGTGTTCGTGGGTGCGGGCTACGCCGGCGTCGAGGCGCTCGCGGAGCTGCACGACCTGAGCCACGCCGCGCTGCGTTTCTATCCGACGCTCCGTGGGGTGAAGCAGCGCTGGGTGCTCGTGGACGCGGCGCCGAAGATCCTCCCGGAGATCCCGATGCGGCTCGGCGAGTACGCGCACCGGCACCTCGAGAAGCAGGGCGTCGAGATCCATGTGGAGACGACGCTCGAGTCGTACGACGGGCGCGCAGCCCGGCTCTCGAACGGCACCGTCGTCCCCGCCCGCACGCTCGTCTGGACGGCCGGCGTCCGCGCGCACCCGCTGCTGAGCACGCTCGGCCTGCCGATCGACGAGCGCGGCCGCGTGCGCGTCGACGAGACGCTGCGCGTCGAGGGCTGCGAGGACGTGTGGGCGCTCGGCGACGGTGCCGCCGTGCCGAACGCAAGGACGCCCGGCCTCGTCGACCCACCCACCTGCCAGCACGCGCTCCGCCAGGCCCGGCGACTCGTGAAGAACCTGACCGGCGCGCCGAAGCCGTACGGCTACCGCATGCTCGGCCAGGTCGCGACGCTCGGGCACTACAAGGGCATCGCGGAGATCCCCGGCCTCCGGCTCCGCGGGTTCCTCGGTTGGTTCGTGGCGCGGACGTACCACCTGTACCAGCTGCCGCTGCTCTCGCGGAAGCTCCGCGTCGTCACCGACTGGACGGTCTCGCTGCTCTTTCGCCGCGACATCGTGGAGCTCTCGATGCTCGGCCATCCGGAGAAGCTCGGCGAGTGACCGACGTCTCGCCGCTGTACGGGCTCCGGCTGCGCACGCCGCGGCTCGAGCTGCGACTCGGCTCGCGCGAGGAGCTGGTCGAGCTCGCCCGCCTCGCCGAGCGCGGCGTGCACCCGCCCGAGGAGATGCCGTTCGCGATCGCGTGGACGGACCGGGTCGGGGAGCCGGAGTTCGTCGACGAGTTCGTCGCCTGGCACGAAGGCCACCTCGAGAGCTGGTCACCCGAGCGGTGGACGCTCAACCTGCTCGTCTGGGTCGGCGGCGAGCTCGCCGGCACGCAGGGGTTGCTCGCGGAGCAGTTCGCCGAGCGGCAGGTCGTCAGCACCGGCTCGTGGCTCGGTCTCGAGCACCAGGGGCGCGGAATCGGCACGGAGATGCGCGCGGCCGTCGTCGAGCTCGCGTTCCGCGGCCTCGGCGCACGCCGCGCGGAGTCGTCGTGGCTCGACGGGAACGAGGCGTCGCGGCGGGTCTCGGAGAAGCTCGGCTACGTCGGGCTGGCGACTCGAACGCAGAGCCCGCGGGGCGAGCCGGTCGCTGATCATGTCGTGGCGATCGAACGCAGGGACTGGCGCTCCCCGGTGGCGGTCGAGATCGCAGGCGTCGAGCCTTGCCTCCCGCTGTTCGACGGCAGGGCTTCACTGCAAGCCTGACAACCCCGGTGGAGCGAGTCGTCAGCGCGGCAAGATTCCGAGAGTTGGGGTCTTCCGAGCCGGAGCCGAGTGAGCGACGGGCCCGTGGAACGATTGGCACGCAATCGTCACGCACGCGTGACCCACGCGTGCGGGCTTCGCGGTTACGCTCGACGCGGGTGGAGGGTGGTCCAACACCCCACCCTGGGCGGGGTGAACGACTGAGCGCGACGCGAACCGTCTCTCGTACGCCGCGATCTATGCGAGCTGGAGTCCGAGCCCGGTGCGCGGCTGGCTCAGCGGAGCGCCTTCAGCGCCTTCGTCAGCGACTGCTTGCCGCCGAGGACGCCCGCGTACAGGTCGCCGTCCTGCGCGACCCGGTCGAGCACGGCGTCCATCGTGAACGCGAGCGGGTCGAGCCCCGACACGACCTCGTCCCACCGCAGCGGCGTCGACACCGGGGCCCCCGCACGCGGCCGCACCGAGTAGACGACGGCATTCGTCGCCCCCGGCCGGTTCTGGTTCGCATCCACGAGCACGCCCTTCCGCTTCGCCCGCGCCCACTCCGTCGTCACGAGCCCCGGGTGCGCCCGCGCCAGCGCCCCGGCCACGATCGACGCGAAGTCGCGCGTGTCGCCGAACGTGTGCCGCCGCGCGATCGGCACGAGAACGTGGATCCCGCGCGAGCCGGAGGTCTTCGGGAACGACTCCAGCTCGAGCAGGTCGAGCGTGTCCTTCACCAGCCGCGCCACCTCGACGACGTCTTCGAACGTCGCCCCCTCGGACGGGTCGAGGTCGAACATCACCCAGTCCGGCCGCTCGGGCTTGTCGACGCGCGACGACCACGCGTGCAGGTCGATGCAGCCCATGTTCGCCATCCACATGAGCGCCAGCTCGTCGTTGACGAGCGCGTAGTCGATGACCTTCTTCTCGCCCTCGCGCGTCGACGCGGGCTGCGGCGAGCGCGGGATCCACTCGGGCATGTGCGACGGCGCCTGCTTCTGGAAGAAGTGCTTGCCCTGCCAGCCGTCGGGGTAGCGCTTCATCGTGAACGGCCGGTCGCGCAGGTGCGGGACGAGCACCTCGGCGACGTCGCGGTAGTACGCGATCAGGTCGCCCTTCGTGATCCCCTCCTCGAGCCAGAACGGCTTGTCGAGGTTGGAGAGGCGCAGCTCGCGGCGCCCCTTGCGGATCACGCTCGGCAGCGGCTCTCGCTCCCTGCGCACCTCGGAGGCCGGTTTGTCCTCTCGCAGGCCCAGGTAAACCGGCGCGCGCAGGCGGCCCTCGTGCGTCCACTCGGCGAACTCGACCTGGGCGACGAGCTCGGGCTCGACCCAGACGACGTCGCCGCGCTTCACACGCGGCATCCGAGGCGTCTCCGCGAGCGGGGAGTCGTCGCGGCGCAGCGGCTCCAGCAGCGCGAGCAGCCGGTCGATCTCGACGTCGCTGAACCCTGTCCCCACGTTCCCGGCCCAGCGCAGGCCGCCCGCCTCGTGCACGGCGACCACGAGCGATCCGAATCCGCCCGCGCGCCGGCCCTGGCCCTTGGTGTACCCGACGATCACGAGCTCCTGCCCGTCGCGCAGCTTCTTCTTGCGCCACTCGGCGACGCGGCGGCCGGGCTGGTAGCGGGAGTCGAGGCGCTTCGCGACGACGCCCTCGAGCCCCTGCTCGCGCGCGACGGCGAGCAGTGCGTCGCCGTCGTCGAACTGCGGCGACACGGAGACACTGCCGGCGCCGGGGATCACGAGCTCCTCGAGCCGCGCGCGCCGCTCCGCGAGCGGGAGATCGATCAGCGGCTCGCCGTCGAGCTCGAGCAGGTCGAACGCGACGAGCGCGAGCGTGCCGGTGCCCTCCTGGAGGCCCGAGAAGCGCGAGCGCCCCTGCTCGTCGAGCGCGACGACCTCCCCGTCGAGAACGGCGTCGGACGAGCGCAGGCTTGCCGCGACCCCGCGCGCGCACTCGGCGAAGCGCTGCGTCAGGTCGTTGCCGTTCCGGCTCGTGAGCGTCGCGTCGCCGCCGGAGACGGTGACGAGCGCGCGGTAGCCGTCCCACTTCGGCTCGAAGACCCACTCCTCGCCGCGGGGCAGGGTGTCGGCGGACGCGGCGAGCATCGGCCGGTACCCCGCCGCGCGCTCCCCGCCGTCGCCGTCCTTGCGCAGGAGGAGCCAGTTCTTCGGGTCGCCGTCGAGCTTCGCCGGGACGAGCGTCCAGACGCCGTCGAGGCGCTCGCCCTCGAGCCGCACGGTCAGCCCACCGTCCCGTTTCTCCTCGAGCAGCTCGTAGGTGCCGCGGTCCCAGATCTCGACCGTGCCGGCGCCGTACTCACCCGCCGGGATCACGCCCTCGAAGTCCGCGTACTCCATGGGGTGGTCCTCGACGTGGACAGCGAGATGGCGCTCCCCGCGGCGAAGCGGGATGCCCTTCGGCACCGCCCAGCTCGCGAGCATGCCGTCGCGCTCGAGGCGGAAGTCGTAGTGGAGCCGTCGGGCGTCGTGCCGCTGGATCACGAACAGCGGCTCGCGGCCCTTCCGCCGCTTCCCGCCGAAGGGCTCGGGCGTCTTCCCGCGCGAGCGCTTGCGCTCGTACTCGTCCAGGCTCACCCTGTGGATTGTCGCCTGGAACGCAACACTTTCTTCACGAGACGGCTTCGAGACCGACGAAAGACCTGCTCAAGCGGCATTCCCGATCGGGGGATAAGCCTGTGGAACGTGTGGAAAGCGCTCGAGGTACGCACGCAGAGTCGAGTCGTTGACACCTGCGACCGAGCGCACGTCGGTTCGACCGGCGAGCCGCCGTTGCAGTTCTGGCGCCGGGTCTGGCCTGTTGGCGCGCCGAGAGCGCGCCGAGTTGTCCACAGGACAGTTCAAGCCGAGTCGCTGGTCAGGCAGAGGCCAGGACACCCATGACCCGGTACTTCTCACGCCGCCTCCGGCGTCGCTCGTCAGCCTCGAGCGCGTCGATCTCGCCCAATGCCTCCAGGATCCCCGCCTTCAGCAGCTCCGCCGCCTCGTCCGGGTCGGCGTGCGCGCCGTCCTCGGGCTCCGGGACGATCGCGTCCACGACCCCGAGCTCCAGGCAGTGCGCGGCGTCCGGCTTGAACGCCGCCGCCGCCTTCCGGGCCTCCGAGGCGTCGCGCCAGAGGATCGCTGCACACCCCTCGGGCGAGATCACCGAGTAGATCGCGTGCTCCTGCATGAGGACGCGGTCGGCGACGGCGATCGCGATCGCGCCGCCGGAGCCGCCCTCGCCGATGACACAGGCCACCGTCGGGATGGAGAGCCGCGCCATGGCTGCCTGCGAGCGCGCGATCGCGCCTCCCTGCCCGTGCTGCTCGGCGGCCACGCCCGGGTACGCGCCGGGCGTGTCGATCATCGTCACGAGCGGGAACCCGTGCCGGTCGGCGAGCGCCATCGCCCGCATCGCCTTCGCGTAGCCCTCCGGGTACGGCATCCCGAAGTTGCGGTCGGTGCGCTCCTTCAGGTCGCGCCCCTTCTGCTGCCCCACCAGGACGACCGTCCGGCCGTCGAGCTTCCCGAGGCCGGTGACGATCGCGCGGTCGTCGACGCGGCTGCGGTCGCCGTGCAGCTCGAAGAAGTCGTCGAGGATCCGCTCGACGTAGTCGAGGGTGTACGGCCGGTCGGGGTGCCGCGCGAGCTCGACGGACTTCCAGATCTCCTCCGCGCTCGGCTCCTCCCGCAGACGGTCGAGCTGGTCCTGGAGCCGCTCGAGCTCGCCGGTCAGCTTCGTCCCGCGGAGGAGCTTCATGCCGCCGAGCTTACTGAGCCGCTCGCGCAGGCGCATCTCGGCTTCACGCGTCACGAGGTCAGCCCTTGTCGAAGAGGCGGAGGAGCTGCCCGACCGCCGGCCGCAGCTCCGACCGCTGCACGATCGCGTCCACGTGGCCGAAGCGGTAGCTGGACTCGGCAAGGCCGAAGTCGTCCGGGAGCTTCTCGCGCGTCGTCTGCGCGACCACACGCGGCCCGGCGAACGACATGAGCGCGCCCGGCTCCGCGAGCGTGACGTCGCCGAGGCTCGCGAAGCTCGCGAGCACGCCGGCGGTGGTCGGGTGCGTCAGCACCGAGATGAGCGAGCCGCCGGACTCGTGCAGCTCCTCGATCGCGACGACCGTCTTCGGCAGCTGCATGAGCGCGAGGATCCCCTCCTGCATGCGCGCACCGCCGGATGCGGCCACCGAGACGAGCGGCGTCCCGTCCTCGGCCGCCCGCTCGCATGCACGCGCGAACTTCTCGCCGACGACGCTCCCCATCGACCCGCCCATGAAGCCGAAGTCCATGACCGTGAGCCCGCACGGCCGGCCCTCGATCTCGGCGCGCCCGGCCACCATGGCGTCGCCGAGACCCGTCGAGATCTCGGCCTCGGCAAGCCGCTCGGTGTACGGGCGCAGGTCGAAGAACCCGAGCGGGTCGGTCGAGCGCAGGTCCTCGTCCTCCTCCACGAACGTCCCGGGGTCGGCGAGCTGCTCGATGCGCTCGCGCGCGCCGACGCGGAAGTGGTGGCCGCACTGCGGGCAGACGTGCAGGCTCTGCGCGAGCTCGTCGTCGCGGTAGTGGGAGCCGCACTCCGGGCACGTGTTCGGGTGGCTCTTCCCGTCGACGGGCTCCGCGGGGCGCTTGCTCTCGACCTCGACGTCCACGCGGCCGGGCTCGGAGGACATGGGCTGGATGGTATGCGCGATCGCCCGGAGCCGTCAGAGACCGGCCGCGGCGAGGAGCCGGGTCACCACGCCCACGTTGCGGTCGCGCTGGAGGAGGCCGGTGACGCCCGCGCCGGCGACCGGCAGGCGCGAGGCGACCTCGCGCAGCACGCCCTCCACTGCCTCGACGCTCGGGCCGCCCGGCTCGGGCATGAAGACGTCGGCCTCGTCCGGATCGAGCACGTCGAGGTCCAGCGCGACGTACGCCGCGTCCGCGCCCGCGAGCGCGCGGTCGAGCGAGTCGTCGATGCCGGTCTCGGCCAGGAACGCCGCCTCGGGCGGGTCGAGGTTGCGCGCGCCGACGAGCGCGGCGTCCTCGGCGTGGACGACGCCGTCGTCGAGGAGCATGCGCAGCGGCATCCCCCACTCGTTCCCGGACGGCGAGGTCTCCGGCGTGTTCAGGTCGCCGTGCGCGTCGAGCCAGACGACCGCGAGCCGCCCGTGGCGAGCGGCGAGGCCGCGCACGGCGCCGACGTGCGAGCAGCAGCAGCCTCCGAGCACGAGCGGGCGCTCGGGGAGCACGGACGCGAGCTCCTCCGTCTGCTCGTCGAGCGTGTCGCGCAGCACCGAGCCCGTCTCCGGGTACGCGAGCGGGAGCCCGGCGCCTTCGGCCATCGCCTCGCCGCCCTGCCCCCACGCGCGCGGGACGCGAACGAGCCCTGCGGTGAACTCGCGCCCGCACGAGTGACACTCGTAGCCCGCCCCGACTGCGACCGCCGTGAACGTCCGGCAGAGGGGGCAGCGGGCGCGCAAAGAGCTCACGAGAGCGCCTTCTCGTAGATGTCGAACCGCGCCGCGACGTGCATCCCGACCGACTCGTAGAGCTTCTGCGCGCCGGTGAGACTCTCGGCGTCCACGCCCAGAACGGCCCGCCGGAAGCTGCGCTCGCGGAAGACGGCGAACGCGTGCAGCAGCAGGGCGCGCCCCAGGCCACGACGCCGCCAGGGCCGGCGAACCCCGAGGAGCCGGATCGACGCCGCCGCCGGGTCGCCGCTGCGCGGGTGGCAGATCGCGAACCCGGCCGTCTCGTCCCCGTCCAGCGCGAGGAACCAGAGCCCCGGGTCGAACCACGGCGCGTCGAGCAGCCAGTGCGACCACTCCTCGAACGTCTCGTCCACCGGCTCCCACGAGTCGCGGAACGTCTCCTGCTGCGCCTCGTAGAACGCGCGCTCGTCTCCGGGCCGGAAGGCTCGCACCTCGACTCCCGCCGGCCAGACCGGCGGCGCCGCCGGCTCGCCGAGGTCGACGGCCATCCGCTGCGAGTGCCTCACGAGCGCGAAGCCGCGGCGCTCGAGCTCGCGCAGGACCTCCCTGTTCGTCGACCAGCTGCCCGAGACGAGGCGCTGCCCGATCGCTCGCCCGCGTTCCTCCGCCCAGTCGAGAATCTCGCCGGACGGGGCGCCGGCAACCAGGAGGAAGACGCGCCCCTCGCCGAGATCCTCGAGCCGCACGTACGCGTCTGCCTCGAGCCGCGCGTCCTGCTCGCGGTCGAACCCTGGCGCCGTCCAGGCCTGCCGCACGTCGTCCTCGGCAACCGGGTCGGGGGACGCCTCGCTCAGCAGGCGCGTCACCTCGGCCAGGTCGTCGTCCGTCGGGGCGCGGAGCGAGGCGAGGCTCATGCGGAGACGATCTCGTCGAGCGCGTCCGCGAGGCCCGCGAGCGAGGAGAGCGTGCGGCGGGGACGGGGGTCGTCCGGCTCGCCGAGCCGGTTGACCCAGATCGATGGGATGCCGAGCGGCTCGACCGCGGCGATGTCGTGGAAGAGGCTCTGCGCGACGTGAACGTGGTGGTCGACGTCGACCCCGGTCTGCTCGCGGAAGACCTCCCAGTGCCGGGTGGCAGGCTTGTAGGAGCCGATCTCGCCGGCCACGATCGAGTGGTCGAAGTCGACGCCGATCGCCGCGATCGACGCGTCGAGCAGGTCGCGGTCCGTGTTGGAGAGGATCGCGAGCTTCCAGCCACGCTCCTTCGCCTCGGCCAACGCGGGAGACGCGTCCTCGAAGACGGGCCAGACCGGGAGCGAGCGCGCGAGCGCGGCCGTCTCTCCCTCGGGGAGCATCAGCCCCTCCTCCGACGCGAGCCGCTCGAGCGCGAGCGTGAGCACCTCGCGGTAGGAGTGGCCGGGATTCGCAGCCTGGATCGCCGGCTCGAGCTCGTGGTAGCGCTCGACGAGGCGATCGCGGCGCTCGACCCCGAACAGGCGCTCCAGCTCGTTCCCGATCCCGGCGTTCCAGTCGACGATCGTCCCGTAGCAGTCGAAGGTCGCCCAGCGGTCGGCCACGCCTGAAGCCTAATGTCCTGCGCGTGCTCCGGATCAGGCCCATGACCCGCAACGACTGGCCGCACGTCGAGGCGATCTACCGCGAGGGGATCGCGACCGGGAACGCCACGTTCGAGACCGAGCCGCCCTCGTGGGACGAGTTCGACCGCGGCCGGCTGCCCGGTCACCGCTTCGTCGCCGTGGAGGACGGCGAGGCGATCGGGTGGATCGCCGCCACGCCGACATCCGCGCGCGAGTGCTACGCGGGCGTCGTCGAGCACTCGGTCTACGTTGCCCGGGCCGCCCGAGGTCGGGGAATCGGGCGCGCGCTGCTCGAGGCGCTGATCGCATCGACCGAGGCAGCGGGGATCTGGACGATCCAGACGAGCGTCTTCCCGGAGAACCAGCCCACGCTGCGGCTGCACGAGCGCGCCGGCTTCCGCATCGTCGGCCGCCGCGAGCGCATCGCTCAGCTCGGCGGCGTCTGGCGCGACACCCTGCTGCTCGAGCGGCGCGCGACGCAGGATCAGGCCGAGGCCTGACCCCAGGCGCGCAGCGTCTCGGCCGCGCGCTCGCGCTCGACGCCGCCGACGACCTCGAGCGGCTCCCAGTCCGGCTGTGCGCTCACCCACTCGGCCACGACCGTGATCCCGCCGCCGAGCGGGGCGCGGTACCCGGGCACGTCGGTCCCGTACGCCGCGAACACGACGCGCGCGAGCCTGGCCTGGAGCGTCACGAACGAGCACGAGAGACACGGCTCGCAGCTCGAGTACAGCGTCCCGCCGCGCAGCGCCTCCCACGAGCCTGCCCGCCGCCACGCGTCGCGGATCGCGACCACCTCACCGTGGGCCGTGGGGTCGAGATCGGCGAGCACGGTGTTGTGGCCCTCGCCGAGCGCCTCGCCGTTCGCCGCGACGACCACCGCGCCGAAGGGATGCTGGCCGGCGGCGAGCGCGTCCTCCGCGAGCTCGAGAGCGCGCGCGAGGAAGCCCGAGTCTCGGTCGCTCAGCTCTCGTTCCACCGGCGGAACACCACGCACGCGTTCAGCGTGCCCGAGCCCCACGGGCGGCCGCCCCCGCCCTCCGCCCCCCGCCCCCCCCCCCCCCTCCGGCCGGCCCCCCCCCCCCCCCCGCGCGCCGGCCGCC
>ML178780.1:0-9438 GCA_004366385.1 Actinomycetota bacterium | reverse complement strand
GGGAACCCATGGTTCCCCCACGAGCCCCCTCCTTCCGCTCCGGGCCGAGAGCACGGCGACATGCCTCCCGGCCGGCGACGCCGGCCTTCGGCTCGAACGCGTCATCGGTTCCGTGAGGAAGAGCCACGAGCCTCCTCTCGAACCTCACTCCAGGCTCTACTACTCGTTCCACCGGCGGAACACCACGCAGGCGTTGTGACCGCCGAAGCCGAACGAGTTGGAGACGCCGATCTCCGCGTCCTGGCGCCGCGCCTCGTTCGGGATGTAGTCGAGGTCGCACTCGGGGTCGGGCGTCTCGTAGTTGATGGTCGGCGGGAGGACGCCCTCCCTGATCGCGAAGATCGTGAAGATCGCCTCCACCGCGCCCGCAGCGCCGAGGCAGTGGCCGGTGGCGCCCTTCGTCGAGGAGACCGGGGTCGCGTACGCCTTCTCCTCGCCGAGCGCGAGCTTCAGCACGCGCGTCTCGGCCGAGTCGCCCGACGGGGTCGACGTGCCGTGCGCGTTCACGTAGCCGACGTCGTCGGGGGAGATCCCCGCGTCCACGAACGCCATCGTCATCGCCCGCGCCGGGTTCGCGCCGCTCGGGTCGGGGTCGGAGACGTGGCTCGCATCGGAGGAGACGCCGTACCCGAGCACCTCCGCGTAGATCTTCGCGCCGCGCGCGCGGGCGTGCTCGAGCTCCTCGAGCACGAGCATCCCCGCCGCCTCGCCCATGACGAAGCCGTCGCGGCCCGCGTCGAAGGGGCGCGACGCCGCCGCCGGGTCGTCGTTCCGCTTCGAGAGCGCCCGCATGGCGGTGAAGCCGGCGATCCCGACCCGCGTGATCGGCGCCTCGGTGCCGCCGCAGAACATGACATCCGCGCGGCCGAGCCGGATCGCGTCGAGACCGTCACCGATTGCCATGTTGGACGCGGCGCATGCCGTGCACTCGGCCGCGAGCGGGCCCTGCGCACCGAGCTCCATCGAGACCCAGGCCGCGGCCATGTTGGGGATGATCTGGACGATCGCGAACGGGCTCGTCCGGTCGGGGCCCCGCTCGAGCAGATTCTGGAAGCAGTCCTCGAAGGCGTACAGGCCGCCGATCCCGGTCGCGACCGCCGCGCCGACGCGGCTCGGGTCGTCCGCGATCGAGACGCCGCTGTCGGCCTCCGCCATGCGGGCGGCAGAGAGCGCGATCTGGGAGAACTTGTCCATGCGCCGCGCCTGCTTGCGGTCGATCCAGGTCGTCGGGTCGAAGTCCTTCAGCTCGCACGCGAAGTGGATGTCGTAGTCCGTCGTGTCGAAGTGCGTGATCGGCCCGGCCCCGGACCGGCCCGCGACCAGGCCCTCCCACGTCGACGCGGGGTCGTTGCCGAGCGGGGTCACCATCCCGACCCCGGTCACGACGACCCGCCGTCTCCCGTTCAGCATCGCCTCGGACATGCGCTACATCCCGAGGCCGCCGTCGACCAGGAGCACCTCGCCCGTGACGAACGACGCTTCCTCGGAGCAGAGGAACCGTACCGCCCCCGCCACGTCCTCCGGATCGCCGAGGCGTCCCAGAGGGGTGTTGTCGAGCATCAGCTTCGTCGCCTCCTCGGGGAGGACGTCGGTGAGCTGCGACTTCACGTACCCGGGCGCGACGACGTTCGCGCGCACGTTGCGGCTCCCGAGCTCCTTCGCGAGCGACTTCGTGAAGCCGATGATCCCCGCCTTCGAGGCCGCGTAGTTCGTCTGCCCCCAGTTCCCGTGCAGGCCGACGATCGAGGAGATGTTCACGATCGAGCCCGCCCGCTTGCGCATCATCCCGCGCACCGCCGCGCGGCACGTGTGGAAGCACGAGGCGAGGTTCGTGTCGAGCACCGTGTGCCAGTCCTCGTCCGACATGCGCACGAGCAGCCCGTCGCGCGTCACGCCGGCGTTGTTGACGAGGATGTCGAGGTCTCCCGCCTCCTCGACGAGCGCGCGCGCCGACTCGGGGTCGGACACGTCTGCCTGGACTGCGCGGCCGCCGATCTCCTCCGCGAGCGCGGCCGCTTCGTCGGTGCCCGTGCGGTACGAGACGACGACGGACGCGCCCGCCCGGGCGAGCTCGACCGCGACCGCCCGGCCGATGCCGCGCGAGGCGCCCGTGACGAGGGCGTTCTTGCCCTCGAGGGAGCAGAAGCCCGCCAACTCAGCGAGCGAGCGCTTCCTCGGCGCGCTCGAGACTCTCGACCGTGTTCACGGAGATCGTCTTCACACCGCGGTCGATCCGCTTCACGAGCCCGGAGAGGACGTTGCCGGGACCGACCTCGACGAACGTGGTCGCGCCGCTGCGAATGAGCTCGGTCGCGGCCTGCGTGAAGCGGACGGGCGCGGTGAGCTGGTCGACGAGCAGCCCCGCGAGCTTCTGGGCCGGCTCGATCTTCGCGGTGACCGTGGACATGAAGGGCGTGAGCGGCTGCGGGAAGTGCACCTTCTCGACTGCGGGCCGCAGCCGGTCGGCGGCGCGGGCGACGAGCGGGCTGTGGAACGCGCCCGACACCTTCAGGCGCACGGCTCGTCGGGCGCCGAGGCTCTCGGCCTCGGCGCAGCACTCCTCGACCGCCTCGTGCTCGCCCGAGACCACGATCTGGCCGGGGCAGTTGTAGTTCGCCGGCCACACGCCGACGATCTTCCGGCAGAGCTTCTCGACCTCCTCGTCGGCGAGGCCGAGAATCGCGGCCATCGTCCCCGGCCGCTGCCTCGCGGCCTCCGCCATCGCGAGCCCCCGCTCGCGCACGAGCGCGATCGTCTCGCCGGTCTCGAGCGCCCCGGCGGCCGCGAGCGCCGCGAACTCGCCGACGCTGTGACCGACGACGACGTCGGGCACCAGGCCGCGCTCTCTCATCGCGGCGAGAATGGCGAGGCTCGTGGCGACGAGCGCCGGCTGCTGCACCTCGGTGTCGACCATCTCGTCGAGCGGCGTGTCGAAGCAGAGCTTCTCGAGGTCGAGCCCGGAGGCCTCCGAGCCGATCCGGTACACGTCGCGCGCGGCCGGGAAGGCCTGGGCGATGTCCTTCCCCATGCCCGTCTCCAGCGACCCCTGGCCCGGAAAGCAGAACGCAACCTTGGTCATGAGCGTCTCCCGTTCGTCGTCCATTCCACGAGTGCCGAGCCCCACGTGAGCCCGGCGCCCATCCCGGTCATGAGCACGAGCGCGCCGTCGCGCAGGCGCCCCTCGGCCCGCGCGTCGGTCAGCGCGAGCGGGATCGAGCCCGATGAGGTGTTTCCGTAGCGGTCGACGTTCACGACGGTCTTCTCCGGTGGAACGCCGAGCTTATCGGCCGCGTAGTCGATGATCCGCTTGTTCGCCTGGTGGGGGATGTACACGTCCACGTCGTCCACGGTCCTGCCGCACTCCGCGAGGATCTGCTCGGCGGAGTAGACCATGATCCGCGTGGCGAACTTGAAGACCTCGCGCCCGTTCATCTTCACGAAGGCGTCCGGGTCGTCGAAGTGGCGCGAGCCGGAGCCGGGCAGCCAGAGGGTCTCGCCGCCGCCGCCGTCCGCGCCCAGCTCGAAGCCGAGGAAGCCGCCGTGGTCGACGGGCTCCAGCACGACCGCGCCCGCTCCGTCGCCGAAGAGCACGAGCGTCGAGCGGTCGTCCCAGTCGAGGATCTTCGAGAGCACGTCGCCGCCCACGACGAGAGCGCGCCGCGAGAGCCCGGACGCGAGCATCCCGTACGCCTGCGCGAGCGCGTACACGAAGCCGGTGCAGCCGGCGAGGAGGTCGTACGCGGCCGCCTTCGGCATTCCGAGCTCGTCCGCCAGCAGCGCCGACGAGGTCGGGAACATCATGTCCGGGGTCACCGTGGCGCAGATCAGGAGGTCGATGTCGCCCGGTTCGACGCCCGCGTCCGCGAGCGCGGCCTTGGCGGCCGGGCGCGCGATGTCCGTGAGCGCCTCCTCCTTCGCCGCGATCCGGCGCTCCCGGATCCCCGTGCGCTCGACGATCCACTCGTCCGAGGTGTCGACGATCCGCGCCAGCTCGTCGTTCGTGAGCACACGCTCGGGCACGTGTGTCCCGAGACCGGTGATCCCGATCCGGACGCCGTTGGCCCGGCCGATCACGTTCCGCTCCGGCTCATCGCTCTACCGCGAAGGTCAGCGTCGCGCGTGCGGCCAGCTCGTCGCCCACGTGCGCGGTCGCCTTCCCCCGCCCGATCGGCCCGCGCACGACGTCGATCTCGCAGGTCAGCGTCAGCGTGTCCCCCGGTGAGACGATCCGCTTGAAGCGGCAGTCGTCGATCCCGGCGAAGAACGCGATCTTGCCGCGGTTGTCCTCCTCGATCAGCACCGCGACGGCGCCCGCCTGAGCCATCGCCTCGACGATGAGCACGCCGGGCATGACGGCACGCTCGGGGAAGTGACCCGGCACCCAGAACACGTCCTCACGCACCTCGAGCCGCGCGACGACGCGCTTGCCGGGCTCGAGCTCCGTGACCTCGTCGAGGAGGAGGAACGGGTCGCGATGCGGGAGGATCGCCTCGATCTCGGCCCGGCCGAGCGGCGTAGTCGGAACCGCCTGGGACACGGCGGCGAGTCTACTCGCCCGGCCCGCCTACCCTTGCTTGCGCACCTTCAGCACGGGTGCGCTCCGGTTGCCGGCGGCATCCCGTGCGACGACGCGCACCCGGGTGGCGGGGCCGTCCGTCGGCACGTTCACGACCGCCGCCTTCCGCACCTGGCGCACCGAGCGAACGCCGTTGATCCGGAGGAAGAGCGTCGCCGGCTCGCTCACGCGCACGCGGAGCTTCCGGGTGTCGAGGATCTCGACGGTCGGGGCGGTGACGTCCGAGGTGAACGGGACCTCGGCCGCGACTGTCCCCACCAGGTCGGTCGACTCGAGGACGACCGAGTACGAGCCGTCGCGGATCGGCGCGGCGCCGCGTCTCCCGTCCCAGCGGAACCGGTACGTCCCGGGCCCGTACGGCGTCGGCACGAACGGCGTCGCGACCCAGCGGCCTTCGCGAAGCACGCGCACGCGGACGGTCGCAGGGGCGGTGAGCGAGAAGCGGATCTCGAGCCGGTCCGAGCGGCCGTCACCGTTCGGCGAGATCGCAGGCGGCGCCAGCGACACGAGGCCGAGCGTGCGGCTCACGGTGAGCGGCACGGTCCTCGTCGCCTCGAGCCCGAGCGGCGTCCTCGCGCGGAGCACGATCGTGTACCGCCCGTCGGGGAGCGACGCGCCGCCGATCGTCAGCTTCCGCGGGCCTGCGCCCGTCCACACGCGGTCGACGACCGTGGAGACGACCTGCAGCGAGGAGTCGACGATCTCGACCGTCAGGTTCGCCGGCGTCGAGAGGCGATAGTCGAGCGTGGCCGAGTCGTTCTGCCTGTCGCCGTTCGGGGTGATCCCGACCGGTGTCGCGGACGCCTCGACCCTGAGCGTGGCGCTCGTGCCTTGGATCCGGAGCGGCCCTGTGGCCGGGCGGGCGCCCACGGACGAGATCGTCCAGGAGTACCGCGCCGCCGGTGCGAGGGTCGCATCCCAGCTCCAGTCGATTAGACGGCCGCTGCCCGCGCCGCGGGCGACCTCGAGGCCGGCGGCGTTCGCGATCGTCACCGTCCACGGCGCCGCCGCCGACAGGCGGGCACGGAAACGGTGGATCCCCTCGCTCTCCTCGATCCGCGGCTCGTAGATCTTCGGCAGGCCGATGGAGGAGGACGCGGACGCGAGGGCGTTCAGCTTCCCGTACAGCGCGTTCCCAGGGCAGCTCGTCGCTCCGGTGTCGCGATGGCCCGAGACGTTGCGCAGCAGCACGGGCACGCCGTTGGCGAACCGCTCGCTCCCGCTCGAGATCACGGTGGACATCCCCGCTGGGTCGACGTGCGCGACGTCGAGCCGCCAGGCTATGAGCTTCGCGATCGCGTCCTGCGCAGCCTGGCTCGGCTGCGCCGAGCCGTACGTCCCGAGCAGCGCGATCCCCACCGACCCGGTGTTGAAACCCCGTGCGTGCGCCCCGACGACGTTCTTGTCGACCCCGCCGAAGCGCCCCTCGTAGATCGTCCCGAAGCGGTCGACGAGGAAGTTGTAGCCGATGTCGTTCCAGCCGTTCGACTGCACGTGGAAGAGCTGGATCCCCTTCACGATCGCCGGCGCCTGCGCCCGCGTGTAGCTGTTGGTGCCCGCGGTGTGGTGGACGAGCGAGAAGCGGACGGAGGACGCGTAGACGGGCGGGCCGCGCCGGATCGACTCGCTCGCGCCCCACGAGGCCCTCGGCACGATCGGCGGCGCGACCGTCGCCGCGGGCACGCGGAACGGGACGCGCACCTCCGGGCTCCAGACGAGGTGCGCGCGGACGCGAGACACGGTCCCGGTCGTCCGCGTCTCGATGCGGTCGGACGGCCCCACCCACCACGGGTTCCCGATCCGCCAGCCGGAGCGGGCCTTCCCCTCGCGCGACCGGGAATCGGGCCCGTCCTCGTCCTCGGGCGCAGCGGGCCGCCACGCGCTCCAGCGTCCCGAGAGCGACCGCGTCCGGAAGACGACGCTCCCCTTCCCCCGCCAGTGCACTCCCGCGACCGTGAAGCGCTTGCCCGCCGCCTGCGAGCGGCCCGGCTCGAGCTCGAGCGAGCCGGCGGTCGCACTGCTCGCGAGCGCAGACGGCGAGACGGCGGCGGCGGCCGCGAGGGCGGCGAGGATGGCGGCGAGGATGGCGGCGAGACGGCGGATACGAGCCAGGGTCGCAGCCGCCCCGGTCACCGGCAAGGGTGAAATCGGCCCGTTGATAGACTCCTTACACCGGTGCCGACACGCCTTTTGCGGGGACTTCTCGTCGCGTTCGTCGCGCCGCTCCTACTCGTTCCGGCGCTCCTGCTCCCCTCGCCGGCAGCCGCACAGGAGGAACGGCCGCGCGTCCTCGCGGTGCACCTCGACAACGACATCAACCCGGTCACGCAGGAGTACCTCGAGCAGGCCGTCGACCGCGGCGAGGAGGAGGGGTTCGCAGCGGTCGTGATCCTCCTCGACACGCCCGGCGGCCTCTCGTCGTCGATGCGCAACATCGTGAAGCGCTTCCTCGCCTCGACCGTCCCGGTCGTCGTCTACGTCTCGCCGCCCGGCTCGAGCGCCGACTCGGCCGGGGCGGTGATCACGATGGCCGCAGACGTCGCTGCGATGGCGCCGCAGACGAACATCGGATCCTCGACCCCGATCTCGCTCGGCGGCGAGGAGATCAACGAGGACCTGCGCCGGAAGATCGTGAACGACGCCACCGCGTACATCGGAGAGCTCGCCCGCGAGCACAACCGGAACGTTCCCGCTGCGCGCAGGATGGTCACGGAGGCCGCGAACTTCGGCGCGCGCGAGGCGCTCGAGCTCGGTCTCGTCGAGGTCGTATCGCCGACGCTGCCGGCCCTCCTGCGAGAGATCGACGGCATGAAGACGGT
Source organism: Actinomycetota bacterium (assembly GCA_004366385.1). Lineage (GTDB taxonomy): Bacteria > Actinomycetota > Thermoleophilia > Gaiellales > Gaiellaceae > GMQP-bins7. The sequence continues at coordinate 2,043 of ML178780.1, read as the reverse complement.
TCCGAAGGGCTTCGTCCTGAGCACGGCCGGCGCGGAGATCGAGGAAGTCGAGATGAGCTTCTGGCAGAAGGCCCGCGACCTCCTGATCGACCCGAACCTGATCGCGCTGATGCTCTCGATCGGGCTCATCGGGATCGTGGTCGAGCTCTGGAACCCCGGGCTCGTGTTCCCGGGGACGGTGGGCGCGATCTCGCTCATCCTCGCGCTCTACGGCCTCCAGGTGCTCCCGGTGTCGATCGCCGGGCTGCTCCTGATGCTGCTCGCCGCGGCGTTCTTCGTCGCGGAGGCGTTCGTGCCGACCCACGGCGCGCTCACCGTCGCGGGTGCGGTGTTGTTCGTGCTCGGCTCGCTGATCCTGTTCGACCCGGCCGGCGCGACCTACCAGGTCTCGCTGCCGGTCGCGATCGGGATCGCCGGCAGCCTGGCACTCCTGGTCGCGTTCGCCCTCTCGCGCGTCCTGCGCGTGGCGCGAACCCCGGCCGCCGTCGGCGTCCACGGCCTCGTCGGAGGCGAAGGCGTCGTTCGCCGCGACGGGCTCGTGTTCCTGAACGGTGAGCTCTGGCAGGCGCGGTCTGCCGACAACTCGCCGCTGGTCACGGGCGATCACGTCCAGGTCGAACAGGTCGAGGACAACCTGCGGTTGGTCGTAGGATCCCTGTCGTCACCGAACGAGGAGGAGCAGGCCTGATGGACTTGTCCGTTCTCTGGATCGTCGCCGTTGCAGCGCTCATCGTCGTGCTGCTCTTCCTCTTCGCCGCGGTCAAGGTCGCGCGCGAGTACGAGCGCGGGGTCATCTTCCGCCTCGGGCGCTTGCTCCCGAGCCCGAAGGGGCCCGGGCTCTTCCTGCTGATCCCGATCATCGACCGCATGGTCCGGGTCGACCTGCGCACGGTGACCCTGAACGTGCCGCCGCAGGAGGTGATCACGAAGGACAACGTCCCCGTCCGCGTGAACGCCGTCGCGTACTTCCGGATCGTGGACGCGAACGCGTCGGTCGTGCAGATCGAGAACTACATGGTCGCGACGTCGCAGATCTCGCAGACGACGCTGCGCTCGGTGCTCGGACAGCACGTGCTCGACGAGCTGCTCTCGGAGCGCGACAAGATCAACTCGATCCTCCAGGGGATCATCGACGAGGCGACCTCGCCGTGGGGAATCAAGGTCTCGGTCGTCGAGGTGAAGGACGTCGAGATCCCCGGCGGGATGCAGCGGGCGATGGCACGGCAGGCCGAGGCCGAGCGCGAGCGGCGTGCCAAGATCATCGCGGCCGAGGGCGAGTTCCAGGCGTCCGAGCGCCTGCACGACGCGGCCGCCGTCCTCGCGACGGAGCCGATCGCCGTCCAGCTCCGGTACCTGCAGACGCTGGCCGAGATCGGGACCACGCAGAACTCGACCGTCGTCTTCCCCGTCCCGGTCGACCTCGTCAGCCCGTTCGTGAGACGGGCCGAGAAGGAGCTCGGCGAGGGCTAGCTGACTGATTCCGTCTGGGCCGCTCGCACCCCGGAGGTGGCGAGCCTTTGGAATCAATCATCTAGCCGGTCTCGTCCGTGGGGACGGGAGTGGCGTCGGCCGGCTCGTCCTCGTCGTCGGAGCCGACCACGGGCGCGAGGCTGGAGACGGTCTCGCCGTCGCGCAGCCGCATGACGATGACGCCCTGAGTCGCACGGCCTGCCCGGCGGATGCCGTCGACCGGCACCCGGATGACCGTGCCGTGATCCGAGATCAGCATCACCTGATAGCCGTCGCGGACGATCCGCGCCCCCGCGAGGCGGCCCTTCCCCTCGACGAGCTGTGCGGTCTTCACGCCCATCGTCCCGCGGCCCTTGGCGGGGTAGTCCGAGACGCGCGTCCGCTTGCCGTACCCGTTCTCGGTGACGACGAGGAGGTCGGCGTCGTCGGCCGCGATGTCCACCTCGATCACCTCGTCGCCGGCGCGGAGCTTCATCCCGGCGACACCCGAGGTGTCCCGCCCCATCGCCCGCGCCTGCTTTCCGTGGAAGCGCACCGCCTGGCCCATCCGCGAGACCATGAGGATGTCGTCCG
>SIRU01000028.1 GCA_004366385.1 Actinomycetota bacterium | reverse complement strand
GCGCCCGAGGACCGGGTCGTAAGGGCGGGCGCCCATCTCGATGAGGCCGGTGCTGGTGTCGAGCTTCTTGTCCCAGCGGCCGGTGTAGCGCTCGACCGTCGTGTCCGATGGCTGCGCTTGCAGCGGCGCTCCGAACGGGTCGTAGGTGAAAGCGTCGGTGCGGGTGCCGGCCTGGTTGGCGGTCGCGGCCAGGCTGCCGTGTCCGTTGTAGTACAGGTTGTTGGAGGTGCTTGCGGTTGTGGGCGGGCCTGCGTAGTGGGCGAGGTCGCCGGCGGGCCCGTCTATGTCGGCGAGCGTGATCGTGCCCGTGCTCGTAGTCTCGAAGAGTCCGCCCAGCAGATATCTCGTGGTCGTGCTCGTCGGGGTGAGCGCCGCGTTGTAGTGCGCCTGGATGCGGGTCTGCGAGAGCGCGGTCGAGTAGACGGCGAGTTCGTCCATCCCGCCGGCAAAGACGTTGCTCGAGGTCTTCGACAAGTGCTGGTAGGCGCCGACGTAGAGCGGTGTCGTGTGCGTGGTGATCGACCCCGACGCCGACTTCGAGCCGACTTGCGTGCCGTTTCGGTAGATGCGCATGGTGGAGCCGTTGTAGATCGCGACGATGTGGTTCCAGACTCCGGTCTGCCACTGGCCGTTCGACACCTCGAGGTTGTTGCTGGACCCGTTCAGGATGAGGTTGAAGCGGATCCGGTTCCCGCTCGATGAGCGCAAGAAGAGCCCGTACTGATGTGACGAGGAGCCGCTCGAGGAATGGCTCTTGACCATGATCGGCTTCCAGTTCGAGAACTGCCCCGCCGTCGGCTTCACCCACGCCTCCAGCGTCACCTGCGAGGGCGGGTTCAGGTTCGTAGCGTTCGCGACCGTCGCGTGATCGTTGGAGCCGTCGAACGTGACGGACGTGCTCGGGTCGCCGGAGACGACGCCCGCGGCCCCGAGCGTCACGCCGTTCACGTACGTGCCCCCGTTCCCGCCCGGCTCGGCGGTCATCGTCGTCCCGCTCGCCTCGCCGAGGCGCCAGTAGCCGGCCGGGGCATCCGCGATTACGTCCGCGCGGTAGGTCGATCCCGACGCCGTCCGTTCGCGGCGGAAGCCCGCCGGGTCGAAGCCGTACGTAAGCGTGCGCCCGGCGAAGGTGCCTCCCTTCAGACGGCCGCGGCCGTCCCAGGAGAGCGTGTCGCCGCCGCGCTGGGTGACCTCGCCGTCGCTGTTGTAGACGAACGAACGCGTCTGACCGCCCTGCGTGACGCTGGTGAGCTGGTCGACGCCCGCGCTGACGTTCGGGTTGTACGTATATGTCTCGACCGGATTGGCGCTGCCGCACGCGGTTGCTGCTGAGGCGGCGATCTCGGTGCGATTGGAGTCGAGGTCGAAGCAGTACCGGCGCGAGATCGTCGGTGAGCTGACCTGCTCGAGCCGTCCAATGCTGTCGTAGACGTAATTCGTCTGCTCAGTGGGGAGCCCGCCGCCGCTTCGCTGCTCCTGGATTCGCTGACCCTCGAGGTCGTACGAGTACGAGAAGTCGACGATCGGGCTCGCGTCGGACGGGACGCTCGTGGGCAGTGGGGTGGTCAGCGGTCCCGAGACGTTGTGCCGGTTGTAAGTGGCGGTGAGCCATCCGGCCTGGTTGTAGTCGTTCCAGGAGAACGTCCCGTTCGGGTACTGGGTCGCCTTGAGCGCGTCACGTGCGTCGTAGAAGAAGCTGTACACCCGTGACGCGGGATCGCTGAGCGCGCCAAGCCGGCCCAGCTCGTCGTAGCTGTAGCTGGTCGTGTACGTCGATCCGGACGAGGATGACTTGGCGGCCCGACTGGTCTGGTTGCCCTCCGCGTCGTACACGAAGCTCGCCTCCGCGCCGAAGGAGTCGATCGAGCGCTTCGGCCGTCCCGCCTCGTCGTACTCGCTCGTCACCGTTCCCGAGGCGTCCGTCACCGTCCGAACCTGTCCAGCCGGGTCGTACGTGTACGTGGTTGCCTGCGTGTCGCCGGGTGCCTGCTCGCTCTTCAGGCGGCCTTCGGCGTCGTAGCAGCGCACGGTGTCACCGACACCCCGTGTGGTTTTTACGCCGCGTCCGGCGTTGTCGTAGACGTGCGTCACCGGGGCCAGGCCGTCCGCGGCGAGCTGCCGTAGGAGCCCGGCCTGGTTGACCGTATTGCTGCTGCACGTCCCGTGCGTCGGCGTGACCGCGGTGTCCGCCGGCGCGTAGTAGCTCCAGTTCGTCGCGAACCCGGTGGTCTCAGCCCCTTGAAGCGTTCCGTCGCCTTGGATCGTGCGGTTGGCATTGCCTTTGGGCATCACTTTTTTCGTGATGCGGCCGTGGTCGTCGTAGGTGAACGACGTGATCAGGTCGTTGCCGTTGACTTTCTGAAGCGTGTAGTCGGGGAGGCCTTTCGTGGCGTCGGGGATATGTGAGAACGAGAGTCGTCCGCTGGGCGACAGCGTGGAGGTCTGGTTCAGCCAAGCGGGCCGCAGGTTGCCGGTTGGAACGGTAACGAAGCTGCACGCTGGGCAGGTCTTCCACTCGAGGCGGACAAGCGCCCCACCCAGGTTTTCGTAGTACTCGAGTGTGATCTTGTGCAGACCCTCACCGAGCTGGAGAGGCTGCGAGTCGACTGCGGTCGGCGCCTGGTCGCGCCAGTTGTCGATCACAACCACGCCATCCACGATGAGCCGAGTGCCGTCGTCGGCGACCGTCCTGAACGTGTACTGCCCGCCCTGCCCCGGAGGGACATGAAGGTTGCCGCTCCAGCGAACGGAGAACATGTCCGCGACCCCAGAGAGCTCCGCGGGTCCCGTCCCGGCCCAGTTGAAGTCGACGCTCGTGTCCGTCTTGCGCGCCTTCGGGCGGCCGGCGAGGATCATGTTGTCGTAGTACGACGCCTGAAGCCCTTGCAGCTTCGGCCCCTCGGTCGCCGCCGTGCCGGCCGCTATCTCGTCGTAGCGGTGCGTCGTCTTTGGCCTTGTCAGCGTTCCCGGCCCGTCGGGATCTGGTCCTTCGACGGAGAGCAGAACGTCGTTGACCAAGTCGTATGTGTAGTCGGTCGGCTGTCCGAGCTCGTCCTCAGTCCAAAGAAGCCTGTCCTTGTCGTTGTACTGCGTCGACGTCGTGTTTCCGAGCAGGTCAATTTGCTCGAGCGGTCGCGAAAGGCTGTCGTAGTACACGCGCGAGCGCTTCGGAGTTTGGAGCCCCTGCGCCTGCTGCCGTGGCGGTGTGACCTCCGTGTACCCGGCCGCGGCTCGAGGCTGGCCGGCGCCGATGCCCGCGTGCGCAGCCTGCGTCGGCCGCGTGACGTTCGTCGGGCCAGGGAAATAGGCGAGGCTCCAGGTCGAGACGGGCTGGCCATTGATCGGTGTCTGTCCTGTCACCGGGCCTTCGCTCACGGAGGACACGCGGCCGTTGCCGTCGTACGTGATCGTCACGGTGTGGCTGGCGTTGTAGCTGGGGCTCGCGCCCGACGGGTTGAGGTCGTTCGCGTTCCGTACCGTCGTGATGCGGCCGTTCGTGTCGTAGGTGAGTGCGACTACGTCGCGCGACCCGTTGTTGACTCGTGCGAGCCGGCCGGTTGCGCCGTTCTCACCGACGTAACGCCAGACCGTTCCGTCCGGTCCGGTCATGCAGAGGAGCGCCGAGGGGCACGCGGGTGGGCTGAGCGCGTTCCACGCTAGGTCGAGTGCTCGTCCGGGAGGCTGCCCTTGCGCGCTGTCACGGATCCTGGTGACGCGTATCGGGTCGGGGCCGCCGACGCTCTGGAACTCGTAGTGGAGGCCACCCTTGCCCGCCTGCGCGTCGGCGAGCTGCGCGGACTTGAGCGGGTGGACACCGTTCGCATCCGGAGGGTCGAAGATGTAGATGGCGCCGTCCGGGTCGCTCAGTGTCCAGCCCTGACCGTTCGTGTGGCGAACGAGGTGCGAGCCGTCGCCGGGCGCCGACTGGTACGTGTTCGTCGCGCCAGACCGCGTGTAGAAGTCTGAGCTTCCGTCCGCGGATACCCGCTCCACCGCGTCATAGCGATCCTCCCCGTTCAGCAAGCTGTGGTCGACCAGCTTGACCGGCGGACTCGCGAGCTCGTCGCCGGCGTTCAGCACCCACCCCTGGCCGAGACCCCGGTTCGCCGTATCCTTGAGGTTGTACGTCGCCGAGGCTCCCATCGAGCCGACCGCCGTCGGGTAGCTCGGCCCCGGCAGGGCCACGACCAGGTTGCCGGTGGCAAGGTTCACGGCTACGGGGCCGTGCGACCACATCGGCCAGTAGTCGCGTGCGCCAAGCTTGGGAAGACTGACGTCGAAACGCCGACCGGCGCCGTCATGCGGCCCTTCCCAGCCGTCGTTAACACGGATCCGCCACCAGTACGACTGGCCGTCCTTGATGTCGGGGTCCGGCGGCAGCGTCCACGTCCAATTGGACGTGCCGGCCGGCGGCGTCCCCATCGCCTGCGGCATCCACTCGGAACTCGCAACGATGCCTGTGAACGAGTCGTTCGTGGACACCTGGAATTGTGCGGAGATCGCGTCACCGTCCGCGTCACTCCCACTCGCAGAGAACACCGGATTCGCCGTCGGCAAGACAGCATTCGCAGTCGGCGTCTGCGGCGCAGACGAGGGCGCGCGCCCCGCATTCACGTACACCTGGTTCGAGCTATCGGCCGTTCCGCACGCGATCCCCTCAACGCACGCCGTCACGCGCGCGCGCATGTTGTCGTCGCGGTCAGGCGGCACCGTCCCGTAACTCTGGTAGTCGGTCCCGACCGCCCCCTCGACTTGCGTCCCGCTTCGAAGCCATGCGTACTCCCAGTAGGTCGGGGCGCCGTACCAGGTGCCCTGTGTCGATGTGAGCACAGCGCCGCTGGTGACGGGGCCACCCGGCGAAACCGACGGCGGGAGAATTGGCGACAGCAGCGTAAAGCTCTTCGGAGATCCCCCGAGAAGCGGGTTCGTCGTCCCGCCACCGATGTTGATCGCATACGCGTACAGCTGGTGCTGCTGACCGTTCCTAAGCTCGGCCGGAATCGAGAACGCGAACGCATGATCCGGGTGTGAGTTCCCGCATGGGCCGACGACGTCCCATCGAGGCCCCTGGTTCGCGGTGGTCGCGCCGCGATACTGCCACCCCTGCGGCCCATTCGAGTAGAAGTGCACGTCGATTTGGTGGCCCCAGTTGTCGGCGTCACAGGCCCAACCTCTCGCCACGCCGTTCACGTCGATCTCATCGAACCAACCCGTCGGATTGAACCCCGATTGGACGCTGATCTGAAGCGAGGCGGTTGTGAATGACGGGAGGTTCGCGCCTCCGCAAGTGACCCGCCATTCGAACGGCTGTGTCACTGTCGCCTGAAAGCTGTGGCCGCCGAACGCCGACTGATCAGGCAGCCGTCCCTCGGGAACGGTTGTCGACCAGCACTCGTCGATCGGGGAGACCGTCCACGTAAACGACACGGGCCCGCCCCCAGCCGCCACCGGATTGGGGGTCGCAGTCAGGCCGATCGTGTGGCCGCTCATCGTCGTAAAACACTCCGGAGCCGGGTCGCCACGAGTGCTCGCGGGCGTCTGACCGGAGCTGCACGACTGCTGCGCCCCACTCGGCTCGGACTCAGATGGAGCAAACGCCACGGCGTCGACTGGCGGCTCAGGGCTTGTCGACCCGCTCCCGCCGAAGTCATCGAATCGTGCCGAGGCAGAGTCTGAGCCGATCCCGAGCCGGCCGTGCAAACGCAGCTCGGCCGGTGCATCGACGATCTCACCCCAGACATCGTTCACCCTCGCCGACGCCACGAGCTTCACACCGCGCTGGCGCAGGAGAAACCCGTCGCCTGCCTCGAGAGGCTGCGCGAGAGTCGCGCGGGCGAGAATCTTCACTCGTCCACCTGCGCTCTCCTCAATCGCGACAGTGTCGGCCCGCGAGCTCGAACGACGCTCGACGCGCAGCCGGTATCCGTCCCACAACGGACCTCCCACGTCTCGGACATGGATGTACAGGAACACCGACTCGCCGGCGGCAGGCAACACGGACACCGTCGCGTGCACCTCCACGTCCCCTGCAACGATCTCTCGACGGAACGAGCCGCCCGGCCCCGCCGCTTCGAGACCAGCAGTCTCGTCGCGCACGCTCAACAATTGCTCTTCAGCGTCGATCGACCGCGACGCCCAGTTCCCCCATTGGTCGAGCGACGACTCGTCCGCACGGTCAAATCGGTCGAGGACCTCGGTAGCTGGCGCGGCCGGCTCGCTGGAGAGAGCCGATGGCGAACTCGTGCTCGCGACCGCGGGAATCGCCGCGACGAGTACGACAAGAAGGGCGACCGCAAGCCCTTCTCCAAACGTCCCGAGGTAGCGCAGGACGTACCTGCGGAGCGCGCGTCCGTTCATTCGTCCCCCTAAAGGTTCTCGAGTGCGCGTCGCGCTCCCGAACTAGCTGATCATCTAACGGCACCCTGATCAATTACAGGTCTGCCAACGCTTGTCAACTTGTCCTAATGGGACATGTCCGGAACGGACCTGTCACTTTCCGCCAGGCTGGCGAAGCCCAAGAGGCACGGGGGTCCGCAGTCGCTGACGCGTGCTGCGCTGCTGGAGCCTCGACGAGGCGGAGCGCGAGTTCGCCGAGATCCTTCACGACGAGCCGGCGTATGAGGGAGCCTCGAGATCGACGAGTGGACTCACTACTCATGAAGACGACACCCTTCAACCCGAACCGGAACTGAGGATGAGTGGTACGAGTTCGAAGCGGCGAACCTGGAGGCGGCGACCGTCGCGCAGTGCTTCAACCGTGCCGTTGGCGATGCGTCCGAGCATCGCCTTCTCCGAGATCCCACACAGGCGAGCAGCATCCGCAACGCCGAGGAGTTCCTCGACGTAGTCCGGCTCGCCCGGTGCAGGACCCCACACTTCCCGGCGAACGGTCGCGATCACCTGATCCATCGTCTGGCCCGAGTAGCGGCGCATGTCCTTGCGCACACCGGCGTAGTACTCGTGCAGCACAGCTCCCGTGTGGCCGAGGTGCTCGGCGATCTCGGTGTCAGCGAAGGTGTGCTCGTCCTCGGAGCGGACGTAGAACATCAGCGTCGCGCACGTGTGCCGAAGGCTGTAGGGGTCGAAGGCGCCGCTCGCTCCGGGCGCGGCTCGTTCAGCGAGTCCGGCCCGCTTGAGGGCCTGGTACCAGCGGTTCGTCCTCCAGTTGCCCCAGTCGGAGTAGCCACCCTTCGAATTGGGGAAGACGAGCGCGTCGAGCGGCGGAGCACCCTGAGCGTCGTAGAGCTGCTCGAGCTCTTGGGCGATGCGCGGCCACAGAAGTACCTCGCGGACGCGACCGTTCTTTGTCGGCCCGACCATGAGGTGCCCGGCGACGTCCTTGAGCGCCTTGCCGACGAGGATGTGCGAGAGCGGCCCCTCGCTGGAGCGCCAGTCGCGATGACGAAGCGCCCCGATCTCACCTGGCCGCAAGCCCTCCCAGCCAGCGAGCGAGACTCGTGCACGGTTAGCGAGGGTCTGCTCTCGCGTTCGCCCGCCCATTGCGATCCGTATGCGCTCTATGTCGATCGGCGAGCGAACTTCGCGGTGAAGGACGCGCCGAATCCCGTCTCGGCGCACGCGCGCGCCTCCCGCGCTCTCGCGCGCCAGCTGGCGGCGAGTCCGGGCGACCGGGTTGTAGCCGAGCACCTGCCGCTCAACGGCGTGATCAATGAGCCTCGTAAAGATGGACAGGGCCTTGAGCGGCGCCGTCGAGCCTCCGCGGTCAGTCGCCGACTTGGAGCGCTTGAGCCACGAGACGTACTCGGAGAGCATGTCCTCGGCGTCGACGAGATCGCCGATCCTCCAGCCCTTCCAGAACGGAAGGATGTCTCGCTCGAGCACCGCCCGGTACTCAACCTGGGTGACCGGCGACAAGGTCACGACGTGCGGCCACCACTCGCGGCTTGCGTACTCGGCGATCGTCAGGCGCCGCTCCTGATCGCGCCGCGCGAGGAGCCCGCCCGTCGCACGTAGCCCAAGCAAACGCTGGCGCGCGGCTTCTGCTTCGGCCAGCGAGTCGAACGTGCCGCCCGCGTGACGCGAGCCGGCGCCCGCGTGACGGGCTCGGTACTGGAAGCGCATGCGCCCGCGTGAGTCGACCGTGAGGTAGATGCCTGTCGAGACGGCGCGGTACTGGCCGGGCTTGAGCCCATGCGCGATCCGCGCAAGCGCCCGCTGCGACGTCCTAGCCACCGCGACGCTCTCTCAAGGCTGGGATCGGAAAGGGATCGTCGGCGAGCGAACCGGCGTCGCGGCGGGAGGATGGCGGTACACGCGGGCAGCGCCCGGCGCGCAACTGGCGCTCGATGTAGGCCTCGATCGAGTCGACCCCGATCATGACGCGTCCGCGAACCGCCAGCGCGTCGAGCTCGCCGGCAGCTCGCAGCCGGTCGACGGTCTTCGTGCTGACGCCGCCGAGAAGCCTCGCCGCGTCGCTCTTACAGACGATCCTCGCCATCGCCCGGCGAAGGTAGGGTCCGATTCGCGGACCAGGTCCCCGCAACCGGCTCGAGCGCCGAGAATCACTCGATCGAGCGACGGCACGCGGACCCGGAGGGACCGAGCGATGTTCGCGTCGTGTTCGCAGAGCGACGCCGGGGGTCGTTTTGCGGTCGGCCGGCGAGCGTACAGTCCTGCGGGTGGAGAGCGCACTTCTGGCTTGGTTCCAGCGGTCCGGCCGCGACCTTCCGTGGCGGCGGACGCGCGACCCATACGCGATCCTCGTCTCCGAGGTCATGCTCCAGCAGACACAGGTGGCGCGCGTCGTGCCGCGCTACCTCGCCTGGCTCGAGCGCTGGCCGACGGTGGAGGCGCTCGCGGCCGCGTCGCCCGCGGACGTCATCCTGGAGTGGCAGGGGCTCGGGTACAACCGGCGTGCGCTCAACCTCCACCGCGCGGCGCGGGCGGTCGCCGAGGGCGGCTGGCCGGACGACCTCACCGAGCTCCCGGGAGTCGGGCGCTACACCGCCGCTGCGATCCGCCGCTTCGCGCTCGAGGAGGACGTGCTCCCCGTGGACGTGAACGTGGCCCGCGTGCAGCGCCGAACCGGGCACGCGTTCTCTCCTGCCGCCGCGGCCGCGCTCATGGACCTCGGCGCGACGATCTGCCTCGCCCGCATCCCGCGCTGCGACGCATGCCCGCTCGCGACCCCGTGCCCCTCGCGCGGTGTCCGCGAGGAGCCGCTGCGGAAGCAGGGGCCGTTCGAGGGCTCGTTCCGCCAGCGTCGCGCAGTGGCTCTCCGATCCGTCTCGCGAGAGCCGACGCCGCTCCGGTTGCTCGACGGAGACGCCGTCGTCGCTTTGGAGCGAGACGGGCTGGTCGTCGTCCGCGACGGCGTCGTCGCGCTGCCCGCCTGAGCCTCACGTCGAGGAGGCGAGACGCTCGCGCCCGTGCGCGGTGAGCGTCACCGTCGAGCCTTCCGGCCCGCGCACGACCTGCACGAGCCCGTCGATCAGCGCGTCGTCCCAGACGGAGAGCCGCGGGCAGCTCGTCTTCCACGCCTCGATCGCCTCGTCGTAGCTCCGCGGGCGGACGGCGACCCACGCGAGCAGCTCGCGCGTCTGCGCGTCGACGCCCACTACGCCGCGATCCGGTGCAGCATCCATACGTTGGGCTCGACGTGCGTCCCCACCCCGTCGCGGACGGTGAGCGGCGCGAGACAGCCGGGGAAGACGTACTCCCCGTCGCCGGGAAACGACATCCCCGTCCACTCCGCCCACTCGGCAGCCGAGCCCGTGATGGTCATCGACACGGGCGCCGGGGCGAGGATCTCGCCTCCGACGACCTCGTGCACGCGGATCCAGGGGTCGAAGTGCGAGCCGTCGTCCCGCCTCCACTCCACGTACTGCTCGATCGGGATGAGCGGGTAGCGCGCCTTCCACGTGGGCCGCACGGGCGCGATCACGCTCGTGAGCCCTGCGGCGCGCGCGTTGTCGGTGAACGTCCGAATCATCCTGCTCGAGAGCTGCCGTCCCTGATGCTCGGGCGAGACGCTGATCGCGATCGCCATGAGCGCCGTGCGCGGGAGGTCTGAGGTCATCCCGAGCATGAACCCCTCGTCCCAGCCGGACGGCAGGCCGTCAAGGGTCCCGTCCCAGGGAACCGGGATGGCATGGGCCTCGGCCAGCAGGTCGTCGCCGTCCACGAGACCGACCTGGAAGTCGGGGAAGTCCGTGTAGAGCCGGTCCCAGTACAGGTCACCCGGCTTGTTGTGGTTCATGTACTCGGGAAAGGTCGGCTTCGTCAGCTCCTCGTAGCGGCGCGCGTGGAGGTCGGGGCGATCGGCGTAGCGAACGACGTTCACACGCGCTCCAGCAGAGCCACGGCCTGCGCGGCCAGACCCTCGCGGCGACCCGTGAAGCCGAGGCCGTCCGTGGTCGTCGCACGGACGCTGACGAGGCTCGCGTCGACGTCCAGCGCCTCGGCCAGCGCCTGGCTCATCTCGCCGCGGACGTCGGCGATCCGCGGCTCCTCCCCGACGAGCACGCAGTCGGCGTTCACGAGCCGCCAGCCCGCGTCGCGCACCTCGCGGTAGGCCTTCCAGAGGAGGTCGAGCGAGGAGGCGCCGCGGTACGCCTCGTCGCCGGAGGGGAAGAACGAGCCGATGTCCCCGAGGTCGGCAGCGCCGAGAAGAGCGTCGATGAGCGCGTGCGCGACCACGTCGCCGTCCGAGTGGCCGGCGAGCCCTCGCGGTTGGTCGAAAGGGAGGCCGCCGAGCACGAGCGGCACGCCGTCCTCGAAGGCGTGCGCATCGAAGCCGATCCCGACACGAAGGCTCACGCGGGCGAGGCTATCTCGTCCGGCGGTAGTACCCGTCCGTCAGCGGCGGGTCAGCAGAGACTCGACGAGCGCGAGGTCGGCCGGCCTCGTCACCTTGAGCAGCCGCGGGTCGCCCTCGACCGCGGCCACCCGGCCACCCGAGCGCTCGACCGCCGACGCGCAGTCCGTGACGCCGGCCAGGTCGCCCTCGAGCGCTCGTCGCAGCGCCGGCGCGAGGAACGCCTGCGGCGTCTGAGCGACCGCGAGGCCCTCGCGGTCGACTGTCTCGACCACCGCGCCCCGGTCGACGCGCTTGAGCGTGTCGGCCACCGGCAGCACCGGAACCGCGCCGTCGTACCCCTCCCCCAGCGGCCCGAGCACGCGCCCGACGACGGCGTCGTCCACGAGCGGCCGCGCCGCGTCGTGCACGAGCACCACGAGCGCCTCCTCTCCCACCTCAACGAGGGCCGCGCGCACCGACTCCGCCCGCGTCGCGCCGCCGGTAACGCACGCGACCAGCTTCGTGGCCGCGATCTCCTCGGCGAGCAGGATCGAGGGCTCCTCCCACCCGTCCGGCGCCGCCACGACGATCGCGTCCACCCACTCGCAGCGGTCGAGCCGGTCGAGGCTCTCCGCGAGCAGCGGCCGCCCGCCGAGGTCGGCGAACGCCTTCGGACGGTCGATGCCGAGCCGCGAGCCGCCGCCGGCGGCCACGAGCAAGCCCCAGGTGGCCCCGGCTACGCCGGAACCGCCGGGGGCGTCACGCACTCGCCGCTGCCGCCTTCGGCTTCGCTCTCGACTTCGGTGGGGTCTGCCCGGCGCGCGAGAGGACGTCGTCGAGCCACTCCGCGGCCTCGTCCTCGGTCATGCCCTTCGCGTACATGAGCTCGGAGGCGAGGATCTTCTTCGCCTTCACGAACATCTGCTTCTCGCCGGTCGAGAGGCCCTTCTCGTTGTTCCGGACTGCGAGGTTCCGGACGACCTCCGCCAGCTCGAAGATGTTGCCGGTCTTCATCTTGTCGCGGTTGTGCTTGAACCGACGGTTCCAGTTCTTCGGCATCTCGGTCGAGCCGCCCGAGAGCGTCTGGACCACCATCGTCACGGTTCGCTGGTCGATGACCTGCCGCAAACCCACTCGCTCCGCGTTCTCACAGGGCACGTTGACGGTCATGTCGTTGTGGAGGATCTGGATGGTGAGGTACTCGCGCACCTCGCCCAGGACCTCCCGCTTCTCCTTCTTGATGACCGTGCCGGCACCGTGGTGCGGATAGACCACCTTGTCACCGATGTCGAACAAGCCAGCCTCCCCGTGCTCGGTACTCGAATGTCCAGGACGTGCGTATTGCGGACGCCTCCACGAAAAGCGCCGGCAGCGTCTTCCCCCTGCCGGCCACGCCGGAATGATAGCGGGTTTCACACAGGCCCTTAACGGAACCTCAACGTCCGGTTCGCGGCGTCGGACGTAACCCCGCCGAGCTCAGCCGGCGCGCGGTTCCAGGCCCGCCCGGAGCGCCTCGCGCAACGTGTCCGAGGCAAGGACGCCAAGCCCGTCGCGAGGCGACGTCCCGGCGGGAGCGAGCACGGTCCCGATCCCGAGCTTCCCGCACTCGTCGAGCCGGCGGTCTGCCTGCGATGCGGCGCGCAGCCGACCCGTGAGTCCGATCTCGCCGAAGGCGGCCGCGCTCTCGCGCACGGGTACGCCCTTCGAAGCCGATGCAATCGCGAGCGCGACCGCGAGATCCGCGCCCGGCTCCTCGATCCGGACGCCGCCCGCCACGTTCACGAACACGTCCGCCGTCCCGAGCGCGAGCCCCGCGTGCCGCCCGAGCACGGCCACGATCATCGCGAGCCGCTTCGGGTCGACGCCGGTGCCCACGCGCCGCGGCATCGCGAGGTCGGTCGGAGAGACGAGCGCCTGGATCTCGAGCAGGAGCGGGCGCGTCCCCTCGAGCACACAGCCGACGGCCGCGCCGACCTCTCCCGGATGGGTGGAGCCGAAGAGCTCCGAGGGGTCGGGGACGCCGACGAGCCCCGCCCCGGTCATCTCGAAGACGCCGAGCTCGTTGGTGGAGCCGAAGCGGTTCTTCGTCGCCCGCAGGACGCGGTGCTCGTGGTAGCGGTCGCCCTCGAACTGGAGCACGCAGTCCACGAGGTGCTCGAGCACGCGCGGGCCGGCGACCGCGCCGTCCTTCGTCACGTGCCCGACGAGGATGGTCGCGACGCCCGACTCCTTCGCGACGCGGAGCAGCCGCCCGGCCGCCTCGCGCACCTGCCCGACCGACCCGGGCGCGGAGCCGACCTCGGCCGCGTGCCGCGTCTGCCCCGCG
>SIRU01000027.1 GCA_004366385.1 Actinomycetota bacterium | reverse complement strand
CTCGCGGGCAACGGCCCCTAGCGCCCGGCCCGCTCAGGGCCGGGCGCCGAACAGCCTCCACTCGCCGGGCACGCCCTTCAGCTCGGCAACGCCGCGCTCGTCGAAGGAGATCCCGGAGCCCGCGACGAGGTCCTTCACCGTGCTCGACACGAGCACCTCTCCCGGCCCGGCCTGAGCCGCGACGCGCGCCCCGATGTGGATCGCCACCCCGCGGGGCCGGTCGGACCCGAGCTCCACCTCTCCCGTGTGCAGCCCCGCACGGATCTCGAGCCCGAGCTCGCGCACGGCGTCGGCGACCGCGCACGCGCAGCGGATCGCCCGCGCAGGCCCGTCGAAGGTCGCAAAGAAGCCGTCGCCCGCGACGTCGACCTCCGTGCCGCGGAAGCGCGCGAGATGCGCGCGCACGAGCTGGTGGTGCCGTTCCACGAGCTCTCGCCAAGCCCGGTCGCCGAGCTCCACGGCTCTGGCGGTCGACCCCACGATGTCGGTGAACAGGACGGTGGCGAGCACCCGGTCGAACTCGGCCTCGGCCGCAAGCCCGGCCACGAAGCGCTCGAGCTCTGACGCGACCGCCTCGGCGTCGCCGAACCACGCGTAGTGATCCTCGCCCGGAAGCTCCACCCAGCGGGCGCCGGGTATCCGCTCCGCGATGTGCCGGCCCTGCTCGACAGAGACGACGCGGTCCCCGGTGTGGTGCACGACGAGCGTGGGCACGGCAATCGTCGGCAGCACGTGGCGGACGTCGGTCTCCATGCCCATCAGGACGTAGGTCTCGAAGTCGGCGGGCGTGCAGCTGAAGCGGATCCAGCTCGCCCAGAGCCGCTCCAGCTCGGGGTCGCCCGCGGCGCTCGGGCCGAACCGGGCGAGGTCGTCCCGCGCCATCTCGAGCGTCCCCCAGGTCCGCTTCAACTCCTCCAGCAGCCGGGGGATCAGCTCCGGCTTCGCCCCCCAGGTGTAGTCGGGCGCCCACGCCCAGCGGGCCTCCGCCCCGTAGAGGACGAGGCCGACCGTGCGCTCGGGGTAGGTCGCGGCGTAGAGGGCGGCCATCGACCCGCCCTCCGACTCTCCGAAGACGACCGCACGCTCCGAGCCGGCGGCGTCCAGGACCGCGCGCATGTCGTCGATCCGCTCCTCGAGCGTGGGCATGCCGCGCGCCCGGTCGGAGAGGCCGGTGCCGCGCTTGTCGAAGACGATCAGCCGCGAGAACCGGGCGAGCCGGCGCCACCACTCCGCGATGGCCGGGATGGTCCAGCTGTACTCGACGTTGGAGACGGCGCCGGGCGCGTACAGGAGGTCGACGGGACCGTCGCCGATGACCTGGTAGGCGATCGAGAGGTCGCCGGACCGGGCGTAGCGCGTCTCGGGCTGCACGGGCGAAGTCTGCCCGACGGTCTGCCTACGGCACGAGCGGAGAGCTGAGCTCGACCTCCAGGCCACGCCCGCGCGCGAGCGCCTGGAGCGCGAGCACCGTGTCCGCGACGGGCGCGTCCTCGAGGAACTCGTCGCGCGTCTCGAAGTCGGCGACGAGCGCCTGGATCGCAGCGTCGTACCCGGCCCCGTCGTGAGCGGCCAACGCCGAGAGCGCGTCGGCCACCGGCCCCGGGAAGTCGTCGCGTCCACGCAGCGCCTCCGCGGTCGCGTGCGCTTCGGCGTCCGCTCCGAGGACGAGCCGCGCGAGCGCCGCCGCGTAAACCCCGATCGGGCTCTCGGAGCGCGAGGCGCCTGCCTCCAGCGCCCAGAGTGCGTCCATCCGCGCGCCTTCGAGATCCCCAGCGATCAGCCTCGACTTGAGCGCCCCGATCGGCCGCCCCCAGCTCTCCGGCGGCGCGAGCGGCCAGCTCTCGCGGTACCGCTCGGCTGCGCGCACGAGCCACGCCGAGGCCTCCTCGCGACAACCGGCCATGAGGAACGAGAGCCCGGCCGCCCACGCCGCGTTCCCCATGCGCGTCAGCTGCCGCTGGCGCTCGTCTCCGTCCTTGGGCAGGCGGGCCGCGCCGTCGTCGTGCCGCGCGATCGCGCGCGCCGCACGTTCCTCCCAGTCGAGAGCCACGCGGAAAGTATGGTCTCGGCGGATGGCACGCACCCTGAGCGAGGTCGTGTACGTCGACGGCGTCCGCACGGCGTTCGGCCGCGCGGGCGAGAGCGGGCTGTTCTGGAAGACGCGCGCGGACGACATGGGCGTGAAGGTCGTGCGCGAGCTCCTGCGCCGCAACCCGCAGCTCCCGCCCGAGCGGATCGATGACGTCGTCTTCGCCGCGACCGCGCAGGTCGGCGACCAGGGCCTGACCCTCGGGCGCGACGTCGCGCTGCTCGCCGGGCTCCCGAAGACCGTCCCCGGCTTCGCGGTCGACCGCATGTGCGCGGGGGCGCTGACGGCCACGACGGCCGGCGCAGGCGAGATCGCCATGGGGGCGGCCGACGTCGTCCTCGTCGGCGGAGTCGAGCACATGGGTCACCATCCGATGGGCGAGGACGTCGACTTCAACCCGCGCTTCGTCTCCGAGCGCATCGTGGACGAGTCCGCCGGCGTAATGGGCGCCACGGCCGAGAACCTGCACGACGCCTTCCCGCACCTGACGAAGGAGGCCGCGGACACGTACGCGGTCGCGTCGCAGCAGAAGGCCGCGAAGGCGTGGGACGACGGCGTGATGGACGAGATCGTCGTCCCGATGTCGGTCTTCACGGACGAGGGCTGGACGGTCGCCGCGCGAGACGAGTTCCTCCGCCCCGACACGACGCTGGAGGCGCTCGCCGAGTTGCGGACGCCGTTCCGCGCCGGCGGCCGGGTCACGGCCGGGAACTCAGCGGGGCTCACCGACGGCGCGACCGCGGCGCTCATCGCCTCCGAGAGCGCGGCCGAAGAGCTCGGCCTCGAGCCGACGATGCGGCTCGCCGGCTTCGCGTACGCGGGCGTCGAGCCGGAGCTCATGGGCCTCGGGCCGGTCCCGGCGACGAGCAAGGTGCTGGAGCGGGCCGGGATCACGATCGACGACGTCGGCCTCTTCGAGCTGAACGAGCCGTTCGCGGTGCAGGTGCTCACGTGGTGCGACGGGGTCGGCGTCGAGCCGGACGACCCGCGCCTGAACCCGTACGGCGGCGCGATCGCCTGCGGCCATCCGCTCGCCGCGACCGGCGTCCGGCTGATGGCGCAGCTCGCCCGCGGCTTCAGCGAGAGGCCGGACGTCCGCTACGGCCTCACCGCGCTCTGCATCGGGATGGGCATGGGCGCGGCCGTGCTCTGGGAGAACCTCCGCAACGGCCATGGCTAGCCCTCCGACCGAGTTCAAGCTCCGCCGGCTCGAGACGCGGGTCGGCCCGGTCGCGCTCCTGACCATGGACAACGGCGAGGACTGGACGAAGCCGAACACCTTCGGCGAGGGGGCGTTGCGCTCGCTCGAGATCGCACTCGGCGCGCTCGAGGGCGGCGACTGGCGCGGCCTCGTTCTCACCGGGAAGCCGTTCGTGTTCGCGGTCGGCGCGGACATCGGCGAGTTCGGCGAGATCACGCCCGAGCGCGCGCGGGAGGGCGGCGAGGCGGGCCACCACCTCTTCGGGCGCATCCGCGCGCTCCCGTACCCCACGCTCGCCGCGGTCAACGGCGCCGCGCTCGGCGGCGGGGTCGAGATCGCGCTCCACTGTGACTACCGGACGATCTCCGGCGACGTCCGCCACTTTGCCTGCCCCGAGGTGCTCCTCGGCCTGATCCCCGGCTGGGGCGGGACGCAGCTCGTCCCGAAGCTCGTCGGCGCGGAGACCGCCGTGAAGTTCATCGTGGAGAGCCCGCTCCGCCAGAACCGGATGCTGAACGCGCAGCAGGCCCTCGAGGCCGGCTTCGCGGACGCGCTCCTGGAGCCGGTCGAGTTCCTGGACGAGTCGATCGCGCTGCTGATCGCGAAGGTCGAGGAGGGCGCGGGCAAGCGGCACCCGGGCGCCGACCTCTCCGACGCGGCCGAGGTCGTCCGCAAGGCCCGCGCGCGCCTCGACGGCCAGGTGCACGGCGCGACGCCCGCCCCGTACCGCGCGCTCGACCTGATCGAGGGCGCCGCGACCTGGTCGCTCGAGGAGGGCTACCGCGCGGAGGAAGACGCGCTCGCGGAGCTGCTCCCCGGCCCGGCGGCGCAGGCATCCGTCTACTCGTTCCACCTCGTCGAGCGACGCGCGAAGCGGAGCGTCGGCATGCCGGACGCGAAGCCGCGCCGCGTGCAGAAGGTCGGGCTCGTCGGCGCGGGGCTGATGGCGCGCCAGCTCGCCCTCCTCGCGCTCCGCCGCCTCGAGATCCCGGTCGTCCTCCGCGACCTGACGCAGGAGCAGGTGGACGAGGCGATCGCGTGGATCGCCGGCGAGCTCGAGGATCTCGTCCGCCGCGGACGCCTCGGCGAGGGCAAGGCGCGCTTCCTCGCGTCGCTCGTCACCGGCGGCACCGAGTGGGACGTCTTCGCCGGCTGCGACCTCGTGCTCGAAGCCGTGTTCGAAGAGATGGCGGTGAAGAAGGAGGTCTTCGCCGCGCTCGAGCAGGTCGTCTCGCCCGAGTGCGTGCTCGCGACGAACACGTCGTCCCTGTCGGTCACGGAGATGGGGGCCGACCTCGAGCACCCCGAGCGCGTCGTCGGCATGCACTTCTTCAACCCGGTCGCCGTGCTCCCGCTCGTCGAGCTCGTGCGCACGCCCGAGACCGACGACGAGACGCTCGCGACCGCGTGGGCCGTCACGAAGAAGCTGCGCAAGACCGGCGTCCTCGTGCAGGACGCGCCCGCCTTCGTCGTCAACCGCCTGCTGGGCCGCCAGGGCTCGGTCGTGACCGATGCGCTCGACCACGGGAACACGGTCGACGAGACGGACGAGGCCGTGCTCCGGCTCGGCCTGCCGATGGCCCCCTCCGTGCTCCTCCAGCTCGTCGGCCCGAAGGTCGCGAACCACGTGCGGCACACGCTGCACGAGGCGTGGCCCGACCGCTATCCGCTCTCCGCGACGCTCCAGAGCCTCGCGGACGGCGGCGACGAGCCGGTCGTCGTCGAGCACGCGCCCAAGACCGTGGACGAGATCCATCAGGCCGTGCTGGAGGCGCTCGCGGACGAGGCGCGGCACATCCTCGAGGAGGGCGTCGTCGCGGAGGCCGCGGACATCGACACGTGCCTCATCCTCGGCGCGGGCTTCCCGTTCTGGCTCGGCGGGATCACGAAGCACTTGGATCAGACGGGGGTCTCCGAGCGTGTCGTCGGCCGCCCCCTGGCGGAGCTCGGAGCGGGCGTCCGCGCCTGAGGTGGCCGCGCTCTTGGGTGTTTCGCCGCCCGAGACCTGCGGTATGCTCTGACACGTACCGCTCGCCGGCGAACCGGGCGAGCGTCAACTCTTCGGAAGGAGCGGCACGGCCAACGTGCTGCGCACATGCACGAAGCGACTACGACCCCGGCGCTGACGCCGGAGACACCCGAGAGCCTGGCCGCGGCCGCGCGCCGCGCGGAAGCGTGGTTCGGCGAGCCGTTTCTCGCACCGGACGAGCAGCCGGAGGCCGC
The DNA here is from genome assembly GCA_004366385.1 of Actinomycetota bacterium. Taxonomy (GTDB): domain Bacteria; phylum Actinomycetota; class Thermoleophilia; order Gaiellales; family Gaiellaceae; genus GMQP-bins7. The sequence goes on along the minus strand of SIRU01000027.1, from coordinate 37,789 downwards.
GCTCGCCCCCGGCACGGCGCGGCGCGCCGCCCTCGACCACGCGCTGGAGGAGATGGAGGCGGGCCTCACGTCGCCCTCGGCCCGGTGGAAGGTTCGCTACGGCCTCATGCTCGGCCTCGAGCGCGTGCTCACGCAGGAGCCCGTCAGGACCGCGGCCGGCACCGAGCTCCGCCGCCACCAGGTCGACGCGCTCGCGGGGATGCTGGCCGAGCTCATCGCGTCGACGCAGCGCTCGGCCGAGGAGAACGGGAACGGACAGCAGGGGAACGGCGCCGTCGCCGAAGCCGAGGCCGGCGACGAGGAGCCCGAGGACGACTTCGACGCCGGGTTCGTCGAGGAGCTCGAGCCCGCGTTCACGGGCGCCGACCCAGGCGCAGTCCGGCGCTACCGCTTCCGCCACCCGACCGCGTCGGGGAAGACCATCGCCGCGGCGGGCTTCGTCGACGCCGCGCGCCGCCTCGGCGTCCTCATCCTCACGCACCGCCGCCTGCTCGTCACGCAGTTCACGCGCGACCTGACCACGGAGGGCTACGGGGACCGCTTCGAGGAGGCGGTCATGAAGGGGCAGCGCGCGAAGCGTGCCGACCCGATCACGATCCAGACGTACGCGTGGTTCGCGCGCCACGGCCCGGAGCTCGACCGCGAGACGTACCACCTCGTCCTCTGCGACGAGGCGCACACGGCGCTCGGCGAGAAGACGAGCGGTGCGATCCGGAAGTTCCACGAGCCGCTCTACATCGGCATGACCGCGACCGAGCAGCTGATCGCGAAGCAGGTCTCTGACGTCTTCCCCGCCTCGGTCGACGACCTCCCGCTCGCGGACGCCGCGCGCCGCGGGCTCATCGCGCCGCTCCGCTGCCTGCGCGTCCCGCCGGCTGCCGCGATCAACTCGGTGCCGATCGTCGGCGGCGACTTCGAGGAGCGGGCCCTGGCGGCCGCCCTCGACCACGAGGCCCTGAACCAGGCCGCCGCGAGCCTCTACCGCGACCGCTTCGCCTCCACGCCGGGGATCGTGTACGCGGCGGGAGTCGACCACGCCTACAACCTCGCGCAGGAGTTCCGCGCAGCCGGCCTCAAGGCGGAGGCCGTCTCGGGCCGCACGCCGCCCGCCCGCCTCGCCGAGACCCTCGCGGCCTACGAGCGCGGCGAGATCAACGTCCTCATCAACGCGCAGCTCCTCGCCGAAGGCTGGAACTCGCCGCGGGCAACCGTCTGCTTCCACCTGGCGCCGACGGCCTCCCGGCGCGTGTACCAGCAGCGGATCGGCCGGATCATGCGCATGCACCCGCGGAAGGAAGCCGGCGTCGTCGTCGACTTCGTCCCGAAGGCCGCGACACACAACGACCGCGTCGTCTCGCTGCACGCGCTCCTCGGCGCCGACTTCTACCGTGAGGGGGCGCGAGTCACGCCTGCGCCCCGACGCCGCCAGCAGCGGCGGGCGCGCCGCAAGCTCTCGCCGGTGCCGTGGCTCGTCCCGGTGACACCCGACGTCGCGCGCCGGCTCGCCGTGATCCAGCGCGAGTGGCAGCGGATCGACCCGAAGTACCTCGACGAGGACGAGCAGCGCTTCTGGGCGACCATCGCCGGGCGGCAGATCCGCTTCGACCAGCGCGCCGACTTCGCGCGCAAGTTCACCGAGGGGCGCGCGAGCAAGGTCGCGCTCGAGCAGTTCCTCTCCACCTGCGCCGCCGAGAACCCGAACCGCCGGCTGCGGATCACGGCGCTGCTCGACCGCGTCGCGACGCCGGTCGAGCGCGCGGACTTCGACGACCTGGTCACGCTCGTGACGCAGGCGCCGCCGTGGGAGAAGGATCGCGCCGCGGGCGTCCGCGTCCTCCTGCGCGCGATCGCCGAGGAGAAGGCGAACGCGCCGGACCAGATCCTGGCCCGCTGGACCTGGCGCCTCGCCCGTGCGACCCGCAAGGTGCAGGACCGCCGTGTCTCCACCGAGTTCCCGGAGGCGAAACGGCTCCTCGGCGCGGTCGCGAACTCACGCGGCCACCGGCACGAGGAGAACGTGAAGCGGCTCGTGCACGTGGCGATGTCGATGCCGCTGGGCGTCGGTGCTGCTCTTCTCGCGTCCGCGGACGGCTACACGCCGCGCGCGAACGCCGCCCTCGACAAGGCCCGCGAGGAGATCGGGACGATCCCGGAGATCGCGAACGCGCTCGCCGACAACCTCCCCGCCCCGAAGCTCACCGCGCGCAAGTCGCGCAGGCGCCGGCGGAAGAAGAAGAACAGCCAGCAGCCGGCAGCCGAGGCGAAGCCGGAAGCGACGACCGACGGCAAGCCGGCGAAGCCGAAGAAGCAGGCCGAGGCCGAGCCGACCGAGCCGGTCCCGCTCGTCCCCGAGCCGGCTCCGAACGAGCCCGAGCCCGCCGAAGACGCGGCCTGAGCGAGCGGTCTCAGTTCCCGCCGTTGGCGTCGCGCTCGCGGAGGAAACGCGCGATCTCGGCTGCGAGCGCCTCGCCCGACGGCAGCTCCCCGGACTCCTCGAGCCAGTCGAGCGAGTCCGCGCGCTGCTCGAGCTCCTCGACGTAGGCCTGGGTGTCCGTGTCGCTCGCGACCGCCTCGGAGACCTGCTCGACGTACGTCGCCTCCGCCTCGGCGAGCTCGCTCACGTCGATCCCGACGCCGAGCACGCCGCCGAGCCGCTCGCACAGCGCCCGCGCGGCCCGCGGGCTGGGCGCGAGCGAGACGTAGTGCGGCACTGCGGCCCAGAGCGACACCGAGGGGATCCCCTCCCGCCGGCACGCGTCGAGCAACACCCCGACGATCCCGGTCGGGCCCTCGTAGCGTGAGAGCTGGAGGCCGAGCTCGTCCACGAGCTTCGGGTCGGTCGCGGCGCCCGTCACCGGAGCCGGCCGCGTGTGCGGCACGTCCGCGAGCAGCGCTCCGAACGTGATCGCCATCTCGATCCCGAGGTCGCGTGAGAGGTCGGAGATCAGCTCGGTGAACGTGCGCCAGCGGTAGTTCGGCTCGACACCGACGAGGATGACGGCGTCACGCGTCGTCCCGGGGATGCGCGCGTGGTAGAGCACGTTCTCCGGCCACTCGAGCTTCCGCGTCTGGCCCTCGTCGAGCGTGACCGTCGGCCGCGTCGCCTGGAAGTCGACGAAGAGCTCAGGGTCGATGTCCGCGAACTTGTGCGCGCCCCACAGCTTCGCAAGGTAGCCCGCAGCGAGCGTCGCGGCCTGGCCGCCGTCGTTCCAGCCGCGGAAGGCGGCGATCAGCACCGGCCGCTCGAGCGCCGGCCGCTCGTAGATCCGCAGCTCCCGTCCCATGGACGGAGCTTACTGTCGCGCCAGCGCGGCAGGCGGGCGCCACAACGCGTAGACGAGGGCGATGCCGAGCGCCCAGATCGCCGCCGCGAGGAACACGTGGGCGAGCACGAGACCCCACGGGAGCGCGTTCCGGTACTGCACTTCGCCCACGATCGCCTGCGCGACGAGCGCAAGTGTGAGCCCTCCCCACAGCCATAGGAGCCCCGGATAGCGATCGCGGAGCCGCCACACGAACCAGCCCAGCACGAGCACGCCGATCCCGAACACGGCGGCGACGCGCACGTGGACGTAGACCGTGTCCGCGATCCCGAGCCCGAGCCGCTTCACGTCCTCGTCCGCGCCCGGATGCGGGCCTGAAGCAGTCGCGACGGCGCCGGTCACGACCAGCGCCGCGCACGCCGGGATGCCCACCCACGTCACGACCTTGCGGAGCCAGGGTGCCCCCGCGGGTTGCGCGACTCCGCGCACGTGACTCCACGCCTCGAGCACGACCACGATCGTCAGCGCGACGACGACCATCGCGAGCAGGAAGTGCGCCATCACCGCGAGCGGGTGCAGGTCGACCGCGATCGTGATTGCGCCCAGCGGAACCTGAGCGACGGTGAGCAGCAGCGCCGCCAGCGCGGTCAGACGGACGCCGCGCGCCAGCCCGACGACGAGCAGCGACCCCACGAACGTGGCGAGCACGAGCAGGAGCCCGCCGGCCGCCACCAGTCGATTGCCGAACTCGACCCAGGCGTGGAAGCCCTGTTCCGGGTACGGCTTGTCGCCGCAGCGCGGCCAGTTCTCACAGCCGAGCCCGGAGCCGGTGAGCCGCACGAACGCGCCCGAGGTCACGACGAGGAAGAGCGCGGCGCAGGATGCGAGCGAGAGGCCGAGGAACGCGCGCGGCGAGAGCATGAGCCTGCGCACGCGTGGAACGGCCGTCGCCATCAGCGGAGCACGACTCCGGCGCCCGCCTCGACCGCGCCGATCCGCGCCAGCGCGAGCCCGGCGGCTTCGAACGTCGCCTCGAGCACCGCAGCCTGCTCGCGCGGAAGCGAGACGAGCAGCCCGCCCGCGGTCTGCGGGTCGTACGCGAGCGCCTCGCGCACCTGGTCCGCGCTGCTCTCGACGTGCGCGGCCGCGAATTCGCGGTTGCGCCGGTCGCCGCCGGTGCGCACGCCGTCCTCCGCGAGCTCGAGCGCTCCGGGAAGCGCGGGCAGCGTCTCGGAGTCGAGCACGACGCGGACGCCGCTCCGCGATGCGAGCTCGTGCGCGTGCCCGAGCAATCCGAAGCCGGTCACGTCCGTGACGGCGTTCGGCGAGAACGGCCGCAGCGTGTCGGCCGCGGCCCGGTTCAGCTCCAGCATGGACTCGATCGCGGCGTCGACCGCGCCCGGCGGCGCGACGCCGTCGCGCACGGCCTGAAGCACGATCCCGGTCCCGAGCGCCTTCGTCAGGAAGAGCGCGTCGCCGGGCCGCGCCCCGGCCTTCGGCCAGACGGCGTCCGGGTGCACCGTGCCGACGACCGCGAGCCCGTACTTCGGCTCGGAGTCGCGGATCGTGTGCCCGCCGGCGAGGATCGCCCCGGCCGCGCGCACACGCTCGTCCGCGCCCGCGAGCACCTCGCCGAGCACCTCGGTCGGCAGCTCCTCGGGGAACGCGGCCACCGAGAGTGCGAGCAGCGGCATCCCGCCCATCGCGAAGACGTCGTTGAGCGCATTCGTCGCCGCGATCGCGCCGAACGCGCGCGGGTCGTCGACGAGCGGCGGGAAGAAGTCGACGGTGAACACGATCGCGCGCTCGTCGTCCAACCGGTAGACCGCGGCGTCGTCCGCCGGGTCGAGCCCGACGAGAAGGTCCTCCGCCTCGGAAGGGACGATCCCAGCGAGCAGTTTCTCGAGGCGCCCGGCCGCGTACTTCGCGGCGCACCCGCCCGCCCGCGCGAGCGACGTGAGCGGAACGGTCTCCACGACGTGAAATGTAGGCGGAAGGAGCCGAGGGCGGGACGTGGAAGAGAGCGCGCGGAGAGCATCCCCTTCCCCTCTCCCCAGCACGACCCGCGGCCGCCGCTCCCCCTCGGCGGCCGCGCCTCTTAGACTCGCGCCCATGAAGTCGGCGCTCGTCACCGGCGGCTCCGCGGGCATCGGCCTCGCGCTGGCGCGCATGCTCAAGGAGGACGGGTACGCGCTCACGCTGGCCGCCCGCCGGCCGGAGCCGCTCGAGGAGGCCGCCCACGAGCTCGAGGCGGAGGGCATCGCCGCCAACCTCGCCGACGCGGACGAGTGCACACGCGTGGTTGCGGCGCACGCGGAGCGCTTCGGCGGGATGGACGTGCTCGTGAACTCGGCCGGCATCGGCATCGGCGGCTCCATCGCGGAGCAGCAGACGAAGGCGTTCGACCTCCAGCTCGGCGTGAACCTCCGCGCCGCGCTCGTGATCACGCGCGAGTCCCTGCCGCTGCTTCGCGCCTCCCGCGGGCACGTGATCAACCTCGCGTCGATCGCCGGCACCATCCCCACCCCCGGGCTCGCCGTCTACGGCGCGACGAAGGCCGCGCTCATCTCGTTCACGGACTCGCTGAACCGCGAGGAGGCCGACCACGGCATCCGTGCGACCGCGATCTGCCCTGCCTTCGTCGCGACGAAGATGACCGACTGGACGGGTCTCCCGGCCGAGGAGCAGATTCAGACCTCGGACATCGTGGAGCTCGTGCGCGCGATCCTGCGCCTCAGCCCCAAGGCCCGCGTGCCCCGCGTCGTGATCGAGCGTATCGGCGACGTCGTCTGACGGCGTCGACGGGCGCGTTCTCGGCTACCCCCCTCCGGACGACGCGAGCAGGCTCTCGAGCGCCGCTTCGAGCTCGAGCGTCGACACCGTGCCCTCCCAGCGGTCGACGATCCTCCCGTCGGCACCGACGAGGAACGCCCACGGCTCCGTCTCGAGCTTCCACTCGCGCATGAAGCGGTTGAACCCCTTCGCCGGGTCGTTGTCCTCGTACACCTCGACGTGGATGAACCGCACGCCGGAGTCCTCGAAGCGCTTGGCGACCTCCTGGACGACCTCGACCACGGGCCCGCAGGTCCGGCTGGTGCAGTACTTCGGCGTCGCGAACGTGACGACGAACGGGGCCCCGGCGCGCAGCGAGCCGGCGACCGAGTGCCGGTAGAGCGTGTCGTCGGGGGGCGTGCCCGTCGTGAGCTTCCGGAGGCTCCCGCCGGTCGAGGCCATCGTGGGCGTCTCCGACGCGGGCGCGGCCTCGCCCACGTTCGGCACGGGGCTCTTCGCCACGACGACGTTCCCGAGCGCCTGGACCGCGACCGCTCCGCCAACCGGCTCCGCCAGCAGCCAGTACGTCCCCGGCTGGGGCAGGCGGAGCCGCGCGACGTAGATGTGGGTCGCATCGGCCTCGGCGCCGCCCGCGACGCCGATGCGCTCGAGCTTCGCCTCGCCCTCGAGGAACGGGACCTCGTCCAGCCCCCGGGCGACCCATACGCGGGCCGTCGGAAGGGTGACCACCTCGCCTTGCTCGGTCGTCACGAGGAACGACACCCGAACGTCACCGGGCTCGTGGGTGGCCGTCCCGGCGACGATCGCGACGTCGTCGCCGGGAGACCGCCAGATCTCCTCGAGCGTTCGATCCCCTCCGGGCTCTCCGACCGTCGCGTCTCCCGCCGAGCCGCCGCAGGCGGCGAGGAAGAGACACGTGAGCACGGTCACAACCGCAGCAGGGCGCATCGCGCCCGAGTGTAGCCGTGGCGTTTCTAGTGGCCCTCGGGCCAGGTGTCCAGGCCGAAGCGCCCGAGCCACGCGGCCAGCACTGCCAGATTGACGACCAGGAGCAGCAGTCTCGGCTTCACGGCGACCTCCTCTCTAGAAGCGGATTTCCTGGAGCGCCTCGGCGGCGTTCCGGTAGAGACGCGACGCCTCGCGGTCGTCTCCTCGACGAGCCGCGAGATCACCCAACGCAACCCACGCCTCCGTCCGGTAGCTGAGCGACGACAGCTGCTCCGCCGCCGCGTCCGCTGCCCGGAAGCAGTCCTCCGCCTCGTCCAGCCGTCCGCGCTCGAGATGCGCTCGTCCCAGTACGAGCTGCGATGCGCTGACTTCGTAGAGGTAGTCCTCCCGACCTTCGATGAGCTCGAGCGACGCGCGCGCGAGCTCGTCCGCCTTGTCATACTCGCCCCGGTTCAGATGCACCCGGGCGATCCCTTCGAGCGCCTGGGCCGCATCCGCCGGGGAGTCCGAGTCCAACGCCCGCGCGTACGACGCCTTGAGGTGCTCGACCGCACGCTCGTCGTCACCCAGGAGGAGCGTGAGGCCTCCGAACATGAGCAGGAGCCGCCCGACGTTCCGTTCGTCGTTCAGCTCCTGGTACAGCTCCTTCGCCCGCTGCGCGTAGTTCCGCGAGAGGACGTAGTGGCCCTGCCGCTGCGAGATGAGGGAAGCCTGGAAGTACGTGTTGGCGATCGCGCGCCGGTCGCCCATGCCCTCGGCGAGCTCGAGCGCGCGCTCGACGTCCTCGCGGGCGGCGACGTAGTCGCGCTGCCGGCGGTGGCAGCGAGAGCGCCAGCCGAGGATGTCGGCGCGGAGGAGGTCGCACGGCAGCCCCGAGCCCTCCGCGAGCTTGAGCGCCTCGTCGAAGAGCGCGATCGCGGTCGAGATGCTCGACAGCTGCCAGCGGCAGACGCCGAGGCGGAACAGCACGTCCGCGCGGTCGAGGTCGGACATCTCCGGCCGCTCGGCGATCTCGCGAGCGCGCTGGAGGAGCTCCAGCGACGTCCGCACGTCACCGTGCTGGCCGAGCGACCACGCCTCCCCCGTCAGGGCACGGAGCTCCAGGGACGGAGCGCCGGTCCCGTCGACGAGCGGGCGCGCCTCGCGGAAGACCTCGATCGCCTCCTCGTGACGGTGCGCCTCCGAGAGCGCCTCCGCACGGGCGAGCAACGCCTCGGCCTTCGTGCGCTCCTCGGTCGAGACGCCGGACGCGAGATAGCCCGAGTCGACGCCGAGCTGCTCCGCGAGCCACGCGATGGTCGCGTCGGTCGGGCGCGTCTTCCCGCGCTCGATCTGGCTGACGTACTCCTTCGAGAACCGCTCGCCCGCGAGCTGGGTCTGCGTCAGGCCCTTCGCGACCCTGAGCGCGCGCAGGCGGTCGCCGAGGCGCGAGCGTGCCGATGCGGCGGGCGTGGGGGAGGTGGCGGTCTCGTGCATGCCCATGTCGGAGTGAACCCGTGATCCGGAGCGGACACACTCCCCCTGGAGGGGGATGTCCGGTGGTCGTGGGAAGTCAAGTAACCCTAGCGGAAATCACTTGACTTAGCTACTTGACTTTTCCGGACATGGCCCCTATAGTCAGGCCCACACCGCACCGACTCACGCCAGGTCGGATGCGCGGGCACCACCGCCGGATCCGCCGGCGGGCCCCAGGAAGCCGTGGCTGGGCCGCAGAGTCACGAGCTCCAGGCTCGTCGCCCCGGTAAGGGGTCGCCTCGAACCAGGAAAGCGCCCCCGGAGCCGCAGCCGGGGGCGTTTTCATTCGTGGTGGAACCTGGCGGTCTCCCCCCACGTGCCCCCCTTCCCTCGCGGTCGTACATGGAGTCGGCCCGCTTGGCCTCCCGGGCGAGCAACTCGCCCTCCGGCCTCCGACGCTCGCGCATGGGACCCGCCGGCCCGTTCGTGCTGTAGGTGCGGCGACGTGACTACATCGCCGCAGATCGCCCTTCGCCGATCAGGCGTCGCCGGTCAGCCAGCGGTGGCGCTCGGCCTTGATCGCCTCGAAGTCGTCGGGCCCGAGGAGGCCGCCGAGGCGGTCGGCGACGGAGACGAGCAGCGTCCCCGCGACGAAGATCCACGCCTCGACGTCCGGGTCGCGATCGGGACGGATGCCGCCGTCGGCCTGCACGCGGCGGACGACGTCCGCGAAGTAGTCGTGCACCTCGCGCATGTGTGCGCGGACGTGGCGCCGGATGTCGGGATCCTGTCCCGCCTCCGTGATCGCCTGCATCCAGAGGCTGGGCACGAGCACCTTCATCTCGCGCATCGTCGTCGGGCCGAGGTCGCGCCAGCCCTCGGCCGGCCCGAGCTCCTCGATCCGCTCGTCGATCTTCGAGCGGATCCGCTCCCAGGCCTCGTCGAGGCACGCGGCGTAGAGCTCGCGCTTCGACTCGAAGTGGCGGTACAGGATCGGCTCCGACACCCCGGCCTCCCTGGCGATGTGCGCGGTCGTCGCGCCGGCATAGCTCCCCTCGGAGAAGACGCGGAGCGCAGCGTCGACGATCGCGCGCCTGCGCTCGGCCGCCGGGAGACGGGTCGCGGGGGCGGTCATCCGGCGGGCTCCGTGACCTCGCGGCCCGCATCCGGGGCGCGCCGTCCCGCGCCCTCGTGCGGCCGGACGAGCATGAACGCGATGACGGCACCCGCGACGGCGATGGCCGCAGCGACCAGCAACGCGCTCTGGAACCCGTCGATGAACGCCTCGGGCGTCCGCCTGCCCGCGGCCTCGTGAGCCATGATCGCGCCCATCACGGCGATCCCGAGCGAGCCGCCGACCTGGCGCGAGGCGTTCAGCACCGCCGCTCCGACGCCGGCCTTGTCCACGGAGACGCTGCGCGTGGCAGCAGCGGCGCTCGGCGTCATCGTGAGGGCCATCCCGATGCCGCCCACGAGGAACGCCGGCAGGAGATCCCAGAAGTCCGAGCGCAGCCCGAGCCGCGAGAGCCAGACCAGTTGCAGCGCGACCAGCACCATCCCGACGGTCAGGAGCCCCCGCGACCCGACGCGGTCGCTCGTCCTCCCGGCGATCGGCGCGAGCAGGATGATCAGGATCGTCATCGGCAGGAACGCCGCGCCGGTCTGCACTGCCGAGTAGCCCAGGATCGTCTGCATGTACAGGGACATGAAGAAGAAGACCCCGAACATCGCGAGCGCGACGAGGAGCACGACGAGGTTGGCCCCCGTGTAGGTCGAGTTGCGGAACAGCTCGAGCGGGAGCATCGGCGCGCGCTGATGACGCTCGAGGAGGTAGAACGCGACGAGCGCGATCCCGGCGAGCGCGAAGGCCCCGAGGATCCGCGTCGAGCCCCAGCCGTACGTGTTCGCCTCGATGAGCGCGTACGTCAGCGCGAAGAGCCCCACCGCCGACGTCGCCAGCCCGGGGAGGTCGAGGCGCTCGTGCGTCTGGTCGCGCGACTCGTCGATGAAGACGAAGCTCGCCGCGATGCCCAGGATCCCGACCGGGACGTTGACGAAGAAGATCCAGTTCCAGGTCGCGTGCTCGGTCAGCAGGCCGCCGACGAGCGGCCCGATCGCGAGGGCGAGCGCGGACACGCCCGCCCAGATCCCGATCGCGGCGCCCCGCTGGTGCGGCGGGAAGGTCGCCGCGATGATGGAGAGCGTCGCCGGGTTCATGAGCGCAGCGCCCACGCCCTGGAGCACGCGCGCCGCGATCAGCTCGTCGCTCGAGTCGGCGAGGCCGCACCAGAGCGACGCGGTCGTGAAGATCGCGATCCCGACGACGAAGATCAGGCGCCGGCCATATGCGTCCGCCACCTTGCCCCCGATCAGCATCAGCGCAGCGAACGTGAGCGCGTAGCCCGTGACGATCCACTGGAGCTCCGAGAGCTCGGCGCCGAGGTCCTGCTGGATCGCCGGCAGCGCGACGTTCACCACCGTGTTGTCGAGCATGATCATGAAGAGGCCGAAGGAGACGGCGGCCAGCGTGAACCACTTCCGTGTCTCCTCTGCGAAGATCCGAGTGCGCATGTGCCTCCCGCGAACGACGGCGGGCGAGGCCCGCCTCGCCCGAGTGTAGTGAGCACTAACCTAGCAGACACTAACTTTGCCTGGACGCCGAGCCCCGAGCAGCTCGAGGCGGCCAACGTGACACGGCTCGCCCGCACGCTCGGATGCACGACGTTCGCGGAGCTGCACCGTGTCTCGGTCGGGGAGCCGGACCGGTTCTGGCGCGCCGTCCGCGCGGATCTCGAGCTACCGCTCGCGAGCGACTGGGACGAGGTCCTCGACGACTCGCGCGGCGTCGAGTGGACGACGTGGTTCACCGGCGCGCGGCTCAACCTCGCGACCGCGTGCGTGCACCGCTGGGCCGGCGAGCAGCCGGGCGAGGAGGCGGCGGTGTGGCTCGCGGAGGACGGGGAGCGCAGCGCGCTGACGTGGGCCGAGCTGTCGCGGGAGGTGACGCGCTTCGCCGAGGCCCTCACCTCGCTCGGCGTCGAGGAGGGCGACGCGGTCGCGCTCTACCTGCCGATGTCGCCCCGCGCGGCGGTCGCGTCGCACGCCTGCGCGCACCTCGGCGCGATCCAGGTGCCGATCTTCTCCGGCTTCGCCGCGCCCGCCGTCGCCGCGCGACTCGCGGACGCGCGCGCGAAGGTGCTCGTCACCGCGGACGCGACTCTCCGGCGCGGCTCGCCCGTGCCGCTGAAGGAGATCGCGGACGAGGCACTCGCGTCGGCACCGTCCGTCGAGCACGTCGTCGTCTGGGGTCGACTCGGCATCGACACGCCGATGACGCCGGGACGCGACCACGACTGGGACGCGCTCGTCGCGGAGTCGCCGGGCGAGCTCGCGCCGGTCGAGGTCGAGAGCGAGGCCCCGTATCTCCTCGCGTACACGTCGGGGACGACCGGGCGGCCGAAGGGGGCGCTGCACGTCCAGGGCGGGTTCCTGCTCTCGATCGCGCGCGAGGCCGCCTACCAGGCCGATCTCCGGCCCGGCGACCGCGTGCTCTTCGCGACCGACATGGGGTGGATCATGGGCCCGTGGACGGTCGTGGGCGCCGGCGCGCTCGGCGCGACGGTCGTCTACCTCGAGGGCGCGCCCGACCGGCCGCCGGACCGCATCTGGCGCGCGGTCGAGTCGGAGCGCGTGACGATGCTCGGGGTGTCGCCCACGCTCGTGCGGGCGCTGATCCCGCACGGCGAGCCGGCCGCCGACCTGTCCTCGCTGCGCGCGGTGACGACGACCGGCGAGCCGTGGAACCGAGGTCCGTACGACTGGCTGAACGAGCACGTGTGCGGCGCGGGGCGGATCCCGATCGTGAACATCTCCGGAGGGACAGAGGTCGGCGCGTGCTTCCTCTCGGTCTCGCTCATGGAGCCGACGAAGCCGTGCTCGCTCGGCTTCCCGGCTCTCGGGCAGGACATGGACGTCTTCGACGACGCAGGCCGACCCGTGCGCGGCGCGGTAGGCGAGCTCGTCTGCAAGCGTGCGTGGCCGGGGATGACGCGCGGGATCTGGGGCGACCCCGAGCGGTATCTGGAGACGTACTGGAGCCGCTTCCCGGGCGTGTGGACGCACGGGGACTGGGCGTCGATCGACGAGGACGGCTACTGGTTCCTGCACGGCCGCTCCGACGACACGCTGAACGTTGCGGGCAAGCGGATCGGGCCGGCCGAGATCGAGTCCGCGGCCGTGAACCATCCGGGAGTCGCGGAGGCGGCGGCGATCGGCGTGCCGCACGAGGTGAAGGGCGAGGTGGTCTGGCTCTTCTGCGTCCTCACACCTGGGGCCGAGGACGACGCGAGCGGCGTCGAGCGTGCCGTGACGGACGAGCTCGGCAAGGCGTTCAAGCCGGAGCGGATCCTGTTCGTGCCGGCGCTGCCGAAGACGCGGAGCGCGAAGATCGTGCGCCGTGCGGTGCGCGCGCGGGCGCTCGGCGAGGATCCCGGCGACCTCTCGACGCTCGAGAACCCCGAGGCGCTGGAGGAGATCGCGCGTGTCGTCTGACCGGCTCGAAGGCGTCGCGCTCGTCACCGGCGGCGGCCGCGGCATCGGTGCCTCGATCGCACGCGAGCTGACCGCCGCAGGGATGCGGGTCGCGGTCACCGGGCGGACCGCGGGGCAGGTAAAGGCGGTCGCGAACGAGGTCGGCGGGCTGGCGCTGGTCGGGGACGTGTCGCGCCGCGAGGACGTCGAGGACTGGATCGAGCGCGTCGAGTCGGAGCTCGGCCCGATCGCGCTGCTCGTGAACAACGCCGGGATTGCGGGCAGCGGGAGGCCGTTCCTCGAGGAGGAGCCGGACGAGTGGTGGCACGTCTTCGAGGTGAACGTCCTCGGTGCCTACCTCTGCTGCCGGCTCGTGGCGCCTCGGATGGTCGAGCGCGGCGGCGGCCGGATCGTCAACGTCGGCAGCGGCGGCTCCTACCTGCCGATACGGAACCCGACGATCGCGCTCGCCACCTCCTACGGGCCGAGCAAGGCGGCGCTCGGGCGCTTCAGCGAGACGCTCGCGGCCGCGCTCGGGCCGCTCGGCGTGCACGTCTTCCTCATCAGCCCGGGCCTCGTGCGGACCGAGATGACCGCACACTTCGGCGACGACGCGCCGTGGACGCCGCCCGAGCTGGCGCCGCGGCTGGTGCGCGTGCTCGCGTCGGGAAGGGCCGACGCGCTGGCGGGCCGCTACCTGCACGCCGAGCACGACGACGTCGAGGAGCTCATCGGCCGCGCGGACGAGATCGCGGAGCAGGATCTGAACGCGATTCGGCTCCGGCGCTGACCAGGCGTTGCCCGGCAAGGGGCGAGGCCGCACGTCAACGGGACGGGCCGAAGGAGAGCAACCCCCGCGAAAACCGGGGCCGGGGCTGTGGAGCGATTGGCACGAAGTCGGCGCAGAGTCGTGCCCCACCCGTTCGCCCTCGAGCGCTACGCTCGACGCGGGTGGAGGGTGGTCGACCACCCCACCCAGGGTGGGGAGTGCGCTACGTGCGTGCGCGAGCCCGCGCCTTAACGCGAGGCGAACCGCGCGGCCCCTACCCTGGCCGCCGGTGCCGTACTTCATCTGTCCCAACTGCAAGCGCCGCTCGGTCGATCTCGACGGGTACGAGGGCTTCTCGACCCAGGCCGTGCAGTGCCGCGAGTGCGGCTTCGGGTTCCTGTTCGAGCTGCTCGAGGACTACTACCCCGCGCCCGAGACGGGCTTCGTCGTCTGCGACCGCGACGCGCGTGTGCTCGCAACGGGGCGCGGCGTCTTCGAGCTCACCGGCTACCGCGACAGCGACCTCATCGGCCGCCGGGTCGCAGAGGCGCTCTCGCTCTCGGACACGTCCCCGATGGACGTCGTGCAGGAGTGGGGCGTGCGGAAGCTGAACCAGCAACTCGCGATCCGGACCCGCTCCGGCGCCGACCGGCTCGTCACGGTCGACTTCTTCCCCGCCTACGACGACGACGGCGGGGTCATGCTCGCCATCACGCCGCGCTAACCGCTCGACTCCTGGAGGATCGTCGCCTTCGAGGCGCCTGCCAGCCGGTGGACGCGGCGGCCGCGGAGTGCCGGAGCGCCGGGCGCGCGAGACGCCGCGGGCGTTCGCCGGCGGCCGATCAGGCCGCGCGCGGCTCGATCCAGGTCTGGCGGGCGAGCGCGAGGAGCTCGCCGTCCGCAGTCACGAGCGCCGTGCCCGCGTACAGCTTGCGGCCGTCCTCGCCGAGCGGCCAGGAGACCACGACGCACTCCTCCCCCTCCTCGGGCACGCGGTCGACCCGGGCGGTCATGCGGCCGAGGACGATCTCGCCCCGGCCCTCGACCCCGACCGCGTACGCGCCGGGGCAGTCGACCGCCGCCCACACGACCTCGGGAGTCGCGTCGTGCGCGGTCCAAGGGGCGGCGTGGAGCGGCTCGCGGCCCGGCACCGGGCCTGCGTAGATCTCGAGCCCGTCCCGCTCCTCCCGGATCCCGCACGTGAAGCACTCGCGAAAGACTTCGCTGCCGACGCGGACGTGGCGCGTCGCGGCGTCGACCGCCTCGGCGACGGTCACGGAGGGCGGCCGGTGGAGCGCGACCTCGGACGGGCGAGCCTCCGCGACGAGAGCCTCGCCGTCGAGCAGGGCGACCGCCCCTCGGCCGGCCTCACGCACCTCGAGCGCACGCCCGAGCGGCGGCGGGAGGCGGAGCGTCACCTCGACCTCGGGCGCGTCCACGTACGCAGCGAGACGGCCGGACGCGTAGCCCCCGTTGGCCGACGTCAGCGGACCCCGGTGGCGTCGCTCGAAGACGATCTCCACGCCCGGGACTCTAGTTAGACTCGGTTTGTGACTGCGAGGCGAAAACCTTGAGGCTCGCGCTCGCGCAGCTGAACGCGGTCGTCGGCGACCTCGAGGGGAACCGGGAGCGGATCGTGTCCGCGCTCGACGAGGCGCGCTCGGCCGGCGCCGACCTCGTCGTCCTCCCGGAGCTCGCAGTGACCGGCTACCCGCCCGAGGACCTCCTCCTCCGGCCCGGGTTCGTGAAGGGTGCCCGCGAGGCGGTCGAGGAGATCGCGCGCGCCACCGACGGCATCGTCGCACTCGTGGGGACGCCGTGGTTCGACCGCGACCTGGCGAACGCGTGCGCGGTGTGCGCCGACGGGCGCGTCGCCGCCGTGTACCGGAAGCACTTCCTGCCGAACTACGGCGTGTTCGACGAGCACCGCTACTTCGCGGAGGGGCGCGACCTACTGCTCCTCCGGCTCGGTGACGTCCATGCCGGGCCGACGATCTGCGAGGACCTCTGGCAGCCGGGGCCGCCGGCGTCCGACCTCGCGCTCGCGGGGGCGCAGCTGCTCCTGAACCTGTCCGCGTCGCCGTTCCACGTGGGGAAGGCCGAGGAGCGCGAGGAGATGCTCGTCACGCGCGCACGCGACTCGAGCGCGTACCTCGCGTTCTGCAACCTCGTCGGCGGCCAGGACGAGCTCGTCTTCGACGGGCACTCGGTCGTGCTCGACGACGCGGGCGAGGTCGTCGCGCGGGCGCCCGGGTTCGAGGAGCACCTGCTCGTCGTGGACGTCGAGCCCGAGCTCGCGATCGGGCGGCGGCTGCGAGACGTCAGGCGGCGCGAGCTCGAGCGCTCGCGCGAGACCATGCCGTCGGTCGAGGTCGTGGACCTCGGCGAGCCGCCCCAGCGGGAGAGCGTGCTGCGCCCGGGCGCCGCGCCCTTCGAGCCCGAGCTCGAGCAGATGCGCCGCGCACTCACGCTCGGCCTCCGCGACTACGTCGACAAGAACGGCTTCTCCGAGGTCGTCGTGGCCGTCTCCGGCGGGATCGACTCGGCCGTGACCGCAGCGCTGTGCGCGGATGCGCTCGGAGCCGAGCGCGTGCACTGCGTCTCGATGCCGTCGCGGTTCTCGTCGGAGGGAACGAGGGCCGACGCCGCGCGCGTCGCCGAGAACCTCGGCGCGCACGTCCGGGAGATCCCGATCGAGAGCGTCGTCGCGGCGTTCCACGAGGCGCTGCGCGAGCCGACGGGCGGCGGGCCCGAGGGGCTCACGGCCGAGAATCTCCAGGCCCGCGTGCGCGGAGTGCTGCTCATGGCCTTGTCCAACACGGACGGCTGGCTCGTGGTCTCGACCGGGAACAAGTCCGAGCTCGCAGTCGGGTACGCGACGCTCTACGGCGACATGGTCGGCGGGTTCGCGCTCCTCAAGGACGTGTTCAAGACGGACGTGCTCCGGCTCGCCCGGTATCTGAACGAGCGCGCGGGCCGGGAGGTGATCCCGGCGACGACGATCGAGCGGCCGCCGAGCGCCGAGCTCCGCCCGGATCAGCTCGACGAGGACTCGTTGCCGCCGTACGACCTGCTCGATCCGGTGCTGGAGGCGTACGTCGAGCTCGACCGCTCGCGCGAGGAGCTGCTCGAGGAGTTCGACGCGGCTGTCGTGGAACGGGTGCTCGAGCTGGTGGATCGCGCGGAGTACAAGCGCCGGCAGGCGCCGCCCGGCGTGAAGCTGCGGCCGAAGGCGTTCGGGCGCGACCGCCGCACGCCGATCACCAACCGCTTCCGAGGCTGAGAGCGCGCCCGCGCTCAGGAGCCGATCTCGAGCGGCGCTACCGGCGGGCCATCCCGGAGCAGCGCCCGCACGAGCTTCGGCAGGCGGCGCGGCGCGAAGAGGACGTCCGCGGCCTCGAGCTCGTCGAGCGCCCACCACCTGATGGCCGTCACGCCCTCGGCGTTCAGCTGCTGCCACGTATGTCCGGGCCGGGGCTCGAACGACGGCGTCCTGACGAGGAAGTAGACCTCCGACTGGCCGTCCCAGCGCGCGGGACGCTCGAAGAGGTGCCGCCGCACCCAGACCGGCCGGCCGAGCTCGACACCGTCCAGTCCGGCCTCCTCGCGCAGCTCTCGCCGCGCCGCCTGCTCGGGCGACTCCCCCGACTCGAGCCCGCCGCCGACGGTCGCCCAGACCGGCGGCTCGCCGGGGAGGTCGAAGCGGACGAGGAGCACGCGGTCGCCCTCGTCCACGACGATCACGCGCGCGGCCTCGCGCAGCCGGGGCCGCTCGCTCACGAGACGAGCTCGCGTAGCTCCCGGAACCAGCGCAGCCGCTCGTCCCACCCCACTACGGCGTTCGCCGGCGAGGTCGACGGCAGCACGAAGAGCGCCGTGCCGGCGAGTCGCCGCTCGTGCAGCCCGAGCTCGCAGCGCCCGCCGAACGCTCCCGCGAACGCGGCCTTGCCGACGAACGCGATCACCTCGGGCCCCAGCGTGCGCGCGATCCCCTCGAGCCGCTCGGCCGCCCCCGCGAAATCGGTGCGGCGCAGGTCGCCCGAACCGCGCGTCGTCCTCCTCGCCGCGTTCGTCAGCCCGATGCCGAGCGGCACGAGCTCAGCCGCCTCCTGCGGCTCGAGCAGCCGGGGCGTGAAGCCGGCCGCGTGCAGCAGCCGCCAGAAGTCGTTGCGCGGGTTCGCGAACGGCACACGGGCGCGGGCGCTCCACTCCCCGGGGTTGATCCCGCAGAAGACGACACGCGCACCCGGCTCGAGGACATCCGGGACCGCGCTCTCGACGACCGGGTCGCTCACGGGACGAGCTCGAGCACCTCGGTGACCGCGTGGATCCGCAGCCCGTCCCACCCGCGCACCTCGTCCCAGTACGGGTCGCGCCCGCACGGATGGATGAGCACAGGCGTCATGCCGACGTCGCGCGCGCCGCGCAGCTCGTCGTTCGCCCCGTCCCCGACGAACATGCACTCGCCCGGTTCGACGCCAAGCCCCCCGGCCGCGAGCCGGAAGATCGCAGGATCCGGCTTCGCGAGCCCGGCGGTCGCGGAGAAGACCGCGTGGTCGAACAGGTGCCCGAAGGACGTCTCGTCCCAGACGAGCGCGACCTCCTCGGTGCAGTTCGACACGAGCCCGACGCGCAGATCGCGCTCGCGCAGCTCGGCCAGGGTCTCGTGCAGCCCCTCGCGGGGAACGAGCGCGCGGCGCACGAGCTCGCGCCGCCACGCCAGGACGTCGTCCTCGTCCGCGACGACGCCGAGCGTCGCACAGGCTGCGGTCACGCAGGGCGCGATCGGCCCGACGTTCCTGCTCGCGGTCAGCTCGTCCGAGTACCAGACCTCCACGAACCGCTCGTACGGGACGTCGAGCCGCTCGGCGATGCCTGCGTTGAGCGTCTCGCTCCAGGCGAGATCGAAGTCGACGATCGTGTCCCAGAGGTCGAAGACGACGGCGCGCACGGGCACGAGCACGATCCTGCCGGAAGCGGTGCGCCGTGCGGCGGCTCAGGCGGCGGGCTCGCGCGCGTCGAGACGCAGCTCGAGCAGGCTGCGCAGCCGCTCGCCGACCTCGGACGGGTCCTCGCGCGGGTCGGGCTCGTCGCGGAGCACCTTCACGGAGTCGTCCGTCCACCGCCAGCCGTAGCAGCGCTCGTAGCACTCAGCCTCGCTGAGCGTCCGCATGCGGTCGTCCATCCGCGGCCCACCGTAGGTCACGGTCCGGACGGCGGCGGTAGATTCCAGCCCGTGCCGGCGAGGGCGAAGAGGCTGGAGTTCGAGGTGGCGGTGGCCGAGGACGGCAGCGCGCGGAGCGGCCTCGGAGGCCCGCCGATCCCGGTCGCGGAGGAGTGGAAGGCGGAGCACCTCGTGCTCGCCGGGCTCGTGCGCTGCACGCTCGCGAGCCTCGGGTACCACGTCCGCCGCGCTGGGCTGAGCGTGACGAGCTCCGGCAACGCACACGGAGTCGTGACGCAGCGGGAGGACGGCGTGTGGGGCTTCGTCGAGATCGACGCCGCGTTCGCGGTGCAGCTCGAGCCGCCGCCCGGCGCCGACGCGGCGCGCGAGCTGATCGAGAAGGCCGAGCGCGGGTGCTTCGTCGCGAACTCGCTCCAGCCGAGGCCGCGTTACCGCTGGTCGGTCGACGGGAAGGAGATCGCATGAGCACGACGGCCCTCGACGTCGCGGCGGTGCGCGCGCGCTTCTCCGCCCTCGGCCGGCGGCTCGCGTTCTTCGACGGCCCCGGAGGGACGCAGTGCCCGGACGAGGTCATCGACGCGATCTCCGGTTACCTGCGCGAGTCGAACGCGAACGTCGGCGCGCCGTACGAGACGTCGCAGCGGACGGACGCGCTCGTGGAGCGCTCGCGCGAGCGGGCCGGGCACTTCCTCGGCTGCTCGCCGGCGGAGGTCGCTTTCGGCCCGAGCATGACCGCGCTCAACTTCCTGCTCACGCGCGCGTTCGCACGAACGCTGCGCGAGGGCGACGAGGTCGTGGTCACCGTGCTCGACCACGACGCGAACGTCTCGCCGTGGCTCGAGCTCGCGCACGACCTCGGGATCGTCGTGCGAACCGCCGGCGTCACGGACGAGCTCGCGCTCGACTACGACGACCTCGCGTCGAAGCTGACCGAGCGCACGCGCGTGGTCGCGTTCCCGGTGGCCGCGAACTCGGTGGGGACGGCCCCGGACGTGCCCCGCGTGGTGGCCCTGGCGCACGAGGCGGGCGCACTCGCCTGGGCCGACGCCGTGCACTGGGCGCCGCACGGGCCGATCGACGTCGCCGCCTGGGACGTCGACGTGCTCATCTGCTCGCCGTACAAGTTCTTCGGGCCGCACCTCGGCCTCGCGTTCGGGAAGGAGGAGCTGCTCCGCTCGTGGCGCCCGTACAAGGTGCGTCCGGCCGCCGACGAGCCGGTCGGCCACCGTTTCGAGCTCGGCACGCTCCCGCACGAGCTCCTCGCCGGCTTCGTCACGGCCGTGGAGTACGTCGACTCGCTCGGCTGGGACGCCATCCGCGCGCACGAGCACGCGCTCGGGGAGCGCTTCCTCGCGGGCCTGCCGGCGCGCGTCGAGCTCTACGGGCTGCCGACGATGGCCGGCCGCGTGCCGACGTTCTGCTTCAACGTTCCCGGCCTCACGCCGGAGGAGGCGGCCACGCGGCTCGCCGGGCGCGATCTCGCGGTCTGGCACGGGAACTACTACGCGCTCGAGACGATGCGGCACCTCGGGCTCACGGACGGCGCCGTGCGCGCGGGGATCGTCCACTACAACACGGAGGAGGAGATCGACCGCCTCCTCGCCGCGCTTCACGAGCTCGCGTGAGGCTCCTGTTGCTCGGCGGGCCGCGCTTCCTCGGCCGCGCGGTCGCGGACGCGGCGCTCGCCCGCGGTCACGAGCTGACGTTCTTCAACCGCGGGCGGACGAGCCCTGAGCTGTACCCGGAGGCGGAGAAGCTGCGCGGCGACCGCACCGAGGGCCTGTCGGCGCTCGAGGGTCGCGAGTGGGACGCGGTCGTGGACACCTGCGGGTACGTGCCGCACGTCGTCCGCGCGTCGGCCGAGGCGCTCGCGGGCTCGGGCGTCTACCTCTTCGTCTCCAGCATCTCCGTGTACGCGGACTTCTCCTACACGACGCTCTTCCGATCTCCGGTCGCGGAGCTCGGGGACGCCCCGGTCGACGCGCTCGCGCCCGACTTCTCGAACTACGGCGCGCTGAAGGCGCTGTGCGAGAACGCCGTGCGCGAGGTCTTCGGCGAGCGGGCGCTCGTCGTCCGGCCCGGGCTCATCGTCGGCCCGCACGACCCGACCGGGCGCTTCACGTACTGGCCGCACCGGCTCGCGCGCGGCGGCGAGGTGCTCGCGCCCGCCCCTCCCGAGGATCCGACGCAGTTCGTCGACGTGCGCGATCTCGGGGAGTGGATCGTCTCGCTCTGCGAGCGCTGCGCCTCGGGGACGTTCAACGCGACCAACGAGGGCGTCGCGTGGAGCGAGCTGCTCGAGACGTGCCGCGCCGTGGCCGGGATCGACGCCGAGATCACGTGGGTGCCGGACGAGGTCCTGCTCGAGCACGAGGTCGGCGAGTGGATGGAGCTCCCGCTCTGGCTCGCCGACCCGGCGGCAGCGGCGGCCGATCGTGCCGACGTGTCCCGTGCGCTCGCCGAGGGCCTGACCTTCCGGCCGCTCGAGGACACCGTGCGCGCGACGCTGGAGCTCGCCGAGCCGACGGAGGCCGCTGGACTGGCGCCCGACAAGGAGGCGGCGATCCTGGCAGCGTGGCATGGCCGCGGGTAAGGACTACTCCGGCACGCTGCTGTCGCGGAAGCTCGGCGCGAAGCCCGGTACGGGTGTCGTCGTCTACTTCACGACGACCCGCGAGGAGCTCGAGCGCCGCTTCGAGAGGCTGAAGGCGACGCTCGACCCGGCGGACGGGCTGTGGATCGCGTGGCCGAAGAAGGCGGCGCGAATCGAGGGCGACCTCTCGTTCGAGGCGGTGCAGGCAGTCGGCCTCGCCCACGGGCTCGTCGACAACAAGAGTTGCTCGATCGACGAGAGCTGGCAGGCGCTCAGGTTCGTCTACCGGCGCGAAGACCGTCCCTGAGCCGCTCGCGCCCGTCACGAGGGCTCAATCGTGCTGGCCGTGCGACTTGCGGGCGCGGTCCCACGGCTCCTCGTCCCAGCGGATGAGATCGGGATCGATGCCGCGCGCATCCGCAAGGTCCACCGTGAGCCGCTGGAAGCGGACAACGTCGACGACCGGGTCGCTCGTCGGCAGCAGCGTCGCGTCGCAGCCGAGCTCGGCGAGGGCGCGCATCACGTCGAGCGCGCGCTCCGCCGCCCGGCCCGCGCCGCGGAGCACGAAGAGCCGCACCGACGGGTCGATCGCGGCCAGGTGGCCGTGCAGGAGCTGCTCGGTGTGGTGCATCTCGGTGGCGACGTGCGCGCCCTCGCGCAGCTTCAGCGCCGCCTCCAGCACCGTCGGCGCGTCGCGGCCGGCGCCCACGACGGCGAGCCGCTCGTGCGCGGAGACGTCGAGCGCGGGCGCATCCAGCTCGGCTGCGACGGCGTCGGCGAGCCCGCTCACGTCCTCGCCCCGCAGCGCGCGACCGGCCGCGATCGCGCACGTGTAGCTCGCCGTGTGGCAGTAGCTCCTCTCGACCGCCGGCGTCGCGACGACGACGCGGTCGACCTCCTGCGTGAGCGGGCTCTCGGGCGCCCCGGTGATCAGCCAGGTCTCGCCCGAGAACGAGGCGACCGCCTCGCGCGTGAGCGTCGTCTCGCCCTCGTGGCTGACCGCGACGAGGACGTCCGCCTCGGGCGCGTTCCCGAGCACGAGCTCGAGCGCCTGCGCCGCCGGCCCGCACGCGAGCGCCGCGTGGTACGAGGTGCCGCAGCCGGTGAAGAGGACGCGCGCGCCGTCCGGCAGGCGCAGGTCGCCGACTCGCTCCGGCACCGCGCGCAGCCACTCGGGCTGCGCGGCGATCGCGGCTCGGGTCAGTCCGTCGGGCACGAGGCGTGTCTATACCATCGCGCCGATGTCGACGTTCGAGAGGAGCACGCTGGGCAACGGTGTCCGCGTCGTGACCACGCCGATGTCGCACGTGCAGTCCGTCTCGTGTTTCGTGATGCTCGCGGCCGGCTCGCGCTACGAGACGCCGGAGTCGAAGGGGATCGCCCACTTCGCCGAGCACATGTTCTTCAAGGGCACGGAGCGGAGGCCGGACGCCCGGACGATCGCGGCCGAGATCGACGCGATCGGCGGTGAGTTCAACGCCTTCACCGGCAAGGAGCTGACCGGCTACTACGTCCGCTGCGCCTCGGAGACGCGCGACACGGCGCTCGACGTCCTCACGGACATGCTCCTGCACTCGCGCTTCGACGAGGCCGAGATCGAGAAGGAGAAGGGCGTGATCCTCGAGGAGATGAACGTCTACCTCGACACGCCGCAGCGGTACGTCGGCAGCGTCTACGACCGGCTCCTGTTCGACGATCATCCGCTCGGGTGGGACATCCTCGGCACGAGGGAGACGGTCGAAGGCGCGACCCGCGAGACCTTCACGTCCTACCTCGACGCGTGGTACCGGCCCGAGCGGATCGTGGTCGGTATCGGCGGGCGCATCGGGGACGACCTGCACGCGCGGCTCGAGGAGCTCCTCGGCGGCCTCGAGCCGGAGCCGACCGGGGCGCCGGAGCCGGCCGTGATCCCGCCCGAGCGCGCACCCGTGCTGCTGCACTCGAAGGCCTCGGAGCAGGCGCACCTCATCCTCGGCGTGCGTGGGTACCCGCTGGGGCACCCGGACCGGTACGCGCTCCAGCTGCTCTCGGTCGTCCTCGGCGGGGGGATGTCGTCGCGGCTGTTCACGGAGGTGCGGGAGAAGCGCGGCCTCGGGTACTACGTGCACGCGGCCGGCGCGTCCTACACCGACGCGGGGACCGTGTACGCCGGCGCGGGCGTGGACGTCGCTCGTGTGGACGAGGCGATCACCACGATCCTCGGCGAGCTCCGCAAGATCGCGGCCGAGCCGGTACCCGCGGAGGAGCTGGAGAAGGCGCGCGGGTACGCGAAGGGCCGGTTCGTGCTCCGGCTCGAGAGCCCGCAGGGGACGATCCAGTACGGCCTGCGGCGCGAGGTACTGGAGGGCGAGATCGAAGAGCCGGAGGAGCTCCTACGCCAGCTCGACGCGGTGACCGCCGACGACGTCCAGCGCGTCGCGCGTGACCTCTTCGAGGAGAAGCGCCTCTACCTCGCCGCGGTCGGGCCGTTCGACGATCCCGAGCGGTTCGAGAAGCTGCTGGCTGCCTGACGCCGCGCGTGCGGGCGTACACTCGCGGCGGTGAGCGAGCGCGAGCTGCTGGGGCGGACGGCCGAGATCGCGGCGACCTTCCTCGAGACGCTGGACGAGCGGCCCGTCTGGCCGCCGGCCTCGGTGGAGGAGCTGCGCGCGGCGCTCGGCGGCGAGCTCCAGGAGGCGCCGCGCGAACCGCTCGAGGTGGTGGAGGCGCTCGCCGCAGCGAGCGAGCCCGGCGTCGTCGCGATCCCGAGCGGGCGCTACTTCGGCTTCGTGATCGGCGGCGCGCTGCCGGCCGCGCTCGCGGCCGACTGGCTGACGAGCGCCTGGGACCAGAACGCGGGCCTCGTCGTCGGCGGCCCGGCGGCGGCGGTCGCAGAGGAGATCGCGGGCGAGTGGTTGCTCGACCTCCTCGGGCTGCCCGCCTCGACCTCCTTCGCGTTCGTGACCGGCTGCCAGATGGCGCACGTCACGTGCCTCGCCGCCGCCCGTCACGCCGTGCTCGAGCGGGCAGGCTGGGACGTCGAAGGCTTCGGGCTGGCGAACGCTCCACAGGTGCGGGTGGGCGTCGGCGGCAAGCGGCACGTGACCATCGACCGCGCGCTCCGGCTCCTCGGTCTCGGGAACCGCTGCGTCGCGACGGCCGAGGTGGACTCCCAGGGCTGCACGTCCGCGTCGGCCGTCGCGGCGGCGCTCGAGGGGCACGACGGGCCCGCGATCGTGTGCGCCCAGGTCGGAGAGGTGAACACAGGTGCCGTCGACCCCGTCGGCGAGATCGCCCGAGTGGTGAAGGACGCGGGCGCGTGGCTCCACGTCGACGGCGCGTTCGGGCTCTGGGCCGCCGCCTCGCCGGAGCTCCACGGCCTCGTCCGCGGCGTCGAGCTGGCGGACTCGTGGGCCACCGACGCGCACAAGTGGCTCAACGTCCCGTACGACTGCGGGCTCGCGTTCGTCTCCGACCCGCGGGCGCACCGGGCGGCCATGGCGATGACGGCCGAGTACCTCGTCGCCGAGGAAGGCGCCGCCCGCGACCAGATGGACTGGACGCCGGAGTTCTCGCGGCGGGCGCGCGGCGTGGCCGTGTACGCCGCGCTGCGCTCGCTCGGGCGCAGCGGCGTCGCGGACCTCGTCGAGCGCTGCTGCCGGCACGCGCGGCGGTTTGCCGAGGAGCTGGCTGCGCTGCCGGGCTGCGAGATCCTGAACGAGGTCGTGCTCAACCAGGTGCTCCTCCGCTTCGGCGACGACGAGGCGACGGGCGCGGTGCTCGCCGCGGTGCAGGGGAGCGGCGAGGCGTGGATGAGCGGGACGGCCTGGGACGGCCGCGCCGCGATCCGCATCTCGGTCTCGAACTGGCGGACGAGCGACGAGGACGTGACGCGGACGGTCGCGGCATTCGAGCGCGCGCTCACCGCGATCTGACCCGAGCTCGCGTTGGCTCGGGGCCGCCATGTCGCTACAAGACAGCCGCATTATGTAGCTACAATGCGGGCATGGAAGTCGGGATCAGAGAGCTGCGTGCCGACCTCAGCCGCTACCTGAAGCGCGTCCGCGAGGGTGAGGAGATCACCATCACCGATCGCGGGACGCCGATCGCGCGCATCACGCCCGCGGACGGACGCTCCAAGCTCGACGAGCTGATAGCGGCCGGCGCCGTCACCCCTCCCGTTAGTCGGGGGCCGCGGACCGTTCCGAAGCCGATCAAGATCAGAGGTGGCATCAGCGACCTCGTCGACGAGCAACGCCGCTGATCGCGTACTTCGACACCTCGGCCTTCGTGAAGCTCTTCGTCGACGAAGCGGGCTCCAGCGAGGCCACGGAGATCTGGGGCAGCACACGCCTGCCCGTGTCGAGCCGGCTTCTCTACCCGGAGGCACGGGCCGCGCTGGGGGCGGCTGTGCGTGCGGGGCGCACCAACTCGGAGAGCCGAGCAGCGCGCGAGAAGCTGGAAGCTCTCGCACGAGATGTCGCCTACATCGAAGTCACCTCATCGCTGGCCGCACACGCCGGCGACCTGGCCGAGGATCACGGGCTGCGCGGATACGACGCCGTGCACCTGGCGTCTGTGCTCGAGGTCGAGGCCGACGACCTCGTTCTCGTGGCCGCAGACGGACGTCTCGGGCGCGCCGCCCATGCCCTCGGCATCATGACGCTCGGGCTTCCGGCTCAGTCCTCGGCGGGCTGAGCGACCGCGCGCTCCGCGATCTCCTGCACGACCGCGGGATCCGCGAGCGTGGTCGTGTCGCCGAGCGGGCGCTCCTCGGCAACGTCGCGCAGGAGCCGGCGCATGATCTTCCCCGACCGCGTCTTCGGGAGCTCGGACGTGAAGACGATGTTCGCCGGCTTCGCGATCGGGCCGATCTTGTGCGCGACGTGCTCGCGCAGCTCTTCGAGGTGCTCGACGGAGCCCTCCTCTCCGCCCCTCAGCGTCACGAACGCGACGATCGCCTGCCCGGTCAGCGGATCGGCGCGCCCGCACACCGCCGCCTCGGCGACCGTCGGGTGGTCGACGAGCGCGGACTCGACCTCGATCGTGGAGATGCGGTGGCCGGACACGTTCATGACGTCGTCGACGCGCCCGAGGAGCCAGAAGTCGCCGTCCTCGTCGACCCGCGCGCCGTCGCCGGCGAAGTACATCCCGGGGAAGCGCTCCCAGTACGTCGCGCGGAAGCGCGCGTCGTCGCCGAAGATCCCCCGCGTCATCGCCGGCCATGGGCGCCGCAGGACGAGGTAGCCGCCGCCGCCCGGGCCCACCTCGCGCCCGAGGTCGTCCACGACCGCGGCGTCCACGCCGGGGAACGGCTTCGTCGCGGAGCCCGGCTTCAGCGTGGTGACGCCGGGGAGCGGCGTGATCAGGATCATCCCGGTCTCCGTCTGCCACCAGGTGTCGACGACGGGGACGCGGTCGCCGCCGATGTGCTCGCGGTACCAGACCCACGCCTCGGGGTTGATCGGCTCGCCGACGGTCCCGAGCAGCCGCAGCGACGAGAGGTCGTGCTTCGCGGCGTGCTCCGCCCCCCACTTCATGTGCGCGCGGATCGCCGTCGGCGCCGTGTACAGGATCGTGACCCGGTAGCGCTCGACGATGTCCCACCAACGGGCCTGGTCGGGGAAGTCGGGCACACCCTCGTAGAGGACGCTGGTCGCGCCGTTCGCGAGCGGCCCGAAGACGATGTAGCTGTGCCCGGTCACCCACCCGATGTCGGCCGCGCACCAGTAGACGTCGCTGCCGGGCTTCAGGTCGAAGACGTAGTGGTGCGTGGTCGCGACACCGACGAGGTAGCCGCCGGTCGTGTGCGCGATCCCCTTCGGCTTCGCGGTCGTCCCGCTCGTGTACAGCAGGTACAGGAGATCCTCGGAGTCCATCGGCTCGGGCGGGCACGAGGCAGGGTCCGAGGGCTGCCCGGCGACGAGCTCGTTCCAGGTCAGGTCGCGACCCGGCGCCATGGGCACGACGCCGCGCGTGCGTTGGCCGACGACGACCCGCTGCACCGTCGGCGCCGACGCGAGCGCCTCGTCAGCGTGCCGTTTCAGCGGCACGATCTGGCCCCGGCGGTAGCCCTCGTCCTGCGTGAGGAGCACCTGGCAGCGCATGTCGTTCAAGCGGTCGGCGAGCGCTTCGGCCGAGAAGCCGCCGAAGACGACCGTGAACGGCGCGCCGATCCTCGCGCACGCGAGCATCGCGACGGGGAGCCCGGGGGTCATGCCCATGTAGATCCCGACCGGCGTCCCCTTCCGGACGCCGAGCGTGCGCAGGCCGTTCGCCGCCTTCACGACCTCCTCGAGGAGCTGCGCGTACGTGATCGAGACTCGCTCGCCCGACGGCTCGGCCTCGTAGTGGTACGCGACCCGGTCACCCAGCCCGGCGTGGACGTGACGATCGAGGCAGTTGTACGCGACGTTGACCTTCCCGCCCAGGTACCACCTCGCGTACGGGGGGCTCCATTCGAGAAGCGACGTGAACGGCTCGAACCAGGTGACCCGCTCGCGGCCCTCGCGCTCCCAGAACTCCTCGAAGGGGACGTCGTAGATCTCCGGCTTCGCGTTCGCCTGGCGCGCGAAGTCCCGCGGCGGCGGGTACGTGCGCTCCTCGAGGAGCAGCGTGTGGATCGCCTTGTCGGACGCGGTCTCGGCGGGTGCGCTGTCCGGTCCGGTGTCGCTCATGCGCGGACCTCCAGGTCGTACGGGCAGTCGGTGAGCCGCTCGAAGCCGTCGTCGGTGACGAGCACCAGATCCTCGACGCGCACGCCGCCGAAGCCGTGCCGGTAGAGGCCGGGCTCGATCGTGATCACGTCGCCCGCGACGAGCTCCTGGCCGTTCATCCCGAGCCCGGGCGACTCGTGCACCTCGAGGCCGACGCCGTGCCCGAGGCCGTGGTAGAAGCCGTCGCGGAGCACCTCGCCCGCGGGCTTCGTGAGCTGCGTCGGGAAGCCGCGCTCGGCGAAGCGCTCGGAGACGAGGCGGTGGATGGCGCCCCCGTCGGCGCCGGCTCGCACCTCTGCGAGCGCGAGCTCGAGCGCCTCGCGGCAGAGCGCGTGCCACTCGGGGATCTCGCCGCCCACGTCGCCGACGACGAGCGTGCGCGTCAGGTCTGCGTAGCAGGCCGATTCGAGGTCGACCGGGAAGAGGTCGAGGAGCACGACGTCGTCGGCGGCGATCGGGCCCGAGCCCATGTCGTGACCGACCGCGGTCTGTGGGCCGTGCGAGACGATCATCTCCTCGGCGAGGGCGCCGTGCGCGAGGAAGGTCGCCTGGATGCGCTCCTTCAGGAGCTCGCACGTGAGCGGCTCGCCGTCGAGCACGAGCCCGCCGTTCGAGCGCTCGGCCCGGGCGAGGAGCTCCCGCGCGGCGGCGACTCCGGCCTCCGCCGCGCGCTGCGCGCGCCGGATCCCGGCCAGCTCGTGCGTCGACTTGCGGCGGCGGCGGTCGTCGAACAGCTGCTGGTCGACCTCCAGCTCGACGCCCTCCGCCCGCAGAGCGTCCGCGTGACCGAGCGGGAAGCCGCGGGGGACGATGGCACGCTCGACCCCGAGCCCACGGACGGTGTCGACGGTGAGCCGGCGGGCAGCCTCGTACGGATCCAGGCCGCTGCGCCGGATCTCGTCGGCGCCGAACTCCTCGGTCGGCCGCACCTCGAGGCCGGTGCCGAGCGCCTCGACGCGCATCGCCTCCATGGAGGAGATCGCGACGATCCGGCGCCCGTCCTTCTCCGCGTAGACGAACGGGTCGGGGATCCCGAGCGGCACCTCGTGGCGGAGCTCCGGCGTGCGCTCGGTGTCGCCGATGATCAGCACGTCGCCCACGAGCGCGATCCTATCCGCCGCGCGGTTTGCGGCCCGCCCGGGGCGCCGGCGCACTTGGCCCAGTTCCACGACCCAACCACCCCCAACCGCCCCCAGGGGCACTCCCGTGTCCCTACACGAACGCTATCGACGATGCGCTCGCGTGTGTGTGCCGACTTCGTGCCGAATCGGTGCCTGCTCGCCCTGGTGCCGACCGCTCCACGGCATCGGTAGAGTCCGCGCCGGTGGACGCCGACCTGCGCACGCTCCGCGAGCGACTCGCCGAGATCGCCGACCTCCAGCGCGCGATGGCCGTGCTCGGCTGGGATCAGCGCGTGTCGATGCCCCGACTCGGCGCACCCGCCCGGGCCGAGCAGCTCGCCACCTTGGGCCGCATCGCGCACGAGAGGTTCACGAGCGACGAGATCGGCCGCCTGCTCGAAGAGCTCCGCCCGCTCGAGGAGTCGCTCCCGTACGACTCCGACGACGCCAGCCTCGTCCGCGTCACCCGCCGCGACTGGGAGAAGAACCGGCGGGTCCCCGCCGAGCTCCGCGCCGAGACGATCCGCGCCGCAGCGCAGGGCCAGCAGGTCTGGATCGAGGCGCGCGCGAACAACGACTTCGCGGCCTTCCTGCCCGCGCTCGAGCGCAACTTCGAGCTGAGGCGGCGCTACGTCGAGTGCTTCGAGTGGGAGGACTCGCCGTACACGCCGCTCCTCGACGACTTCGAGCCGCTGATGGAGACGACCGAGGTCGCGGAGGTCTTCGACACGATCAAGCCGGTGCTGTCGGAGCTCGTGAAGGAGGCGCCGCGCGTGGATGCGTCCTTCCTCGACGTGCCCTTCGACCCCGACCGGCAGCGCGAGCTCTGCACGCGCCTGCTCGACACGCTCGGCTTCGAGCCCGGATCCTGGCGCCTCGATCCGACGGTGCACCCGTTCTGCATCTCCTTCTCCACCCGCGACGTGCGCATGACGACGCGCTACCAGCCGATCGGGCTCGACTCGATCTGGTCGACGATGCACGAGGCCGGCCACGGGCAGTACGCGCACGGGATATCGCCGTCGCTCGAGCGGACCCCGCTCGCCAACGCGCCGTCGCTCGGCCTGAACGAGTCGCAGAGCCGCACGTGGGAGAACCTCGTCGGGCGCTCGCTCCCGTTCTGGGCGCACTGGTACGAGCCGCTCCAGGCGACGTTCCCCGACCAGCTCGGCCACGTCTCGCTCGACCGGTTCCTCGCCGCGATCAACCGCGCGGAGCCTGGTCTGATCCGCGTCGAGGCGGACGAGACGACCTACAGCCTCCACATCATCCTCCGCTTCGACCTCGAGCAGCGGCTCGTCGACGGGTCGCTGGCGCCGAAGGATCTCCCCGAGGCCTGGAGCGCGGGCATGAAGGATCTGCTCGGGGTGGACGTGCCGGACGACGCCCAGGGCGTGCTCCAGGACACGCACTGGGCGAGCGGCGGCATCGGCTACTTCCCGACGTACGCGCTCGGCAACGTCATCTCGCTCCAGCTCTGGGCCGTCGTCCGCGAGGCGCTCCCCGACCTCGACGCGCAGATGGAGGCGGGCGACCTCCGGCCACTCTCCGCCTGGCTCACCGAGAACCTGTACTCGCTCGGCCGCAAGCTCACGCCCAAGGAGACGATCGAGCGGCTGACCGGCTCGCCGGCGATCGACCCCCAGCCCTACCTCGCGTACCTGCGCGAGAAGCTCTCGGCCCTTCCCGCCGGTGCCTGAGCCTCTGTCGCTCGTCGTCAACGGCGAGCCGCGGAGGCTCGAGGTCGAGGGGCGCACGCTGCTCGTGCACGCACTGCGCGACGGGCTCGGGCTGACCGGCACGCACGTCGGCTGCGACACGAGCCAGTGCGGCGCCTGCACCGTGCTCGTCGACGGTCGGGCGGTGAAGAGCTGCACGCTGCTCGCGCTCCAGGCCGAGGGCACCGAGGTGACGACGATCGAGAGCCTCGCCGCAGACGGCGAGCTGCACGCGATCCAGCGCGCGTTCGTCGAGCACCACGGTCTCCAGTGCGGCTACTGCACGCCCGGGATGATCCTCACCGTCCACGACCTCCTCGAGCACGACCACGACCCGGACGAGGAGACGATCCGGCGCGCGCTGCGCGGGAACTACTGCCGCTGCACGGGGTACCAGCCCGTGGTCGAGTCCGTGCGGGCGGCCGCGAGGGCGCTCGCGACGTGATCCCGGCCGCGGTCGGCTACCACCGCGCGACCTCGCTCGAGGACGCGCTCGAGGCGCTCGCCGAGCCGGACGCGAAGGCGCTCGCCGGCGGGCAGTCGCTCATCCCCGTCCTGAAGCTGCGCATCGCGCGGCCCTCGCTGCTCGTCGACCTCGGCGGGCTCGAGCTGCGCTCGATCGAGCGGGACGGCGACGAGCTGCGGATCGGCGCGCTCGCGACGTGGAAGGACCTGACGTCGTCGCTCGAGCTCGACTCCTCGGGGCTCGCCGGGCTGGCCGACTGCGCCTCCTCCATCGGTGACCTCCAGGTGCGCAACCGCGGGACGATCGGCGGCAGCCTCGCGCACGCGGACCCCGCGTCCGACA
This sequence comes from Actinomycetota bacterium, assembly GCA_004366385.1. Taxonomy (GTDB): domain Bacteria; phylum Actinomycetota; class Thermoleophilia; order Gaiellales; family Gaiellaceae; genus GMQP-bins7. The sequence goes on along the minus strand of SIRU01000027.1, from coordinate 5,911 downwards.
TGCCCGCGATGCTGCTGGCGCTCGGCGCACGGGTCGAGACCCGCTCGCCCGACGGCGAGCGCTCGCTCTCGGTCTCGGAGCTCCTCGTCGGGCCGTTCACGACCGCTCTCGGAGAGCGCGAGCTGATCACTGCGGTCGTCCTCCCCGTGCCGCCGCCCGGCTCGGGCTCGGGGTACGCCTCGGTCGAGCATCCGGCGTCCGGCTTCCCGCTGGCGGGAGCGGGCGCGCTCGGGCGTCCCGACGGGACGAAGGCGGTCGCGATCACCGGGGTCGGCGCTCGGCCGCAGCTCGTCCCCGAGAGCGGGAGCCTCGACGACGTCGAGGTGTACGGAGACCGCTTCGCGCCGGAGAGCTACCGTCGCCACCTCGCCGGAGTCGTGGCTGCCCGCGCGCTCGAGATCGCGCAGGTCCGCTCGGAGGGCAGGCGATGAGCGAGAGCCTGATTGGGGTCGCGCGCCCGCGGATCGACGCGCCGGACAAGGTCACGGGAGCGACGCGCTACGCGGCCGACGGCTACGTCCACGGGCTCTTGCACGCGAGGCTCGTCCTCTCCACCGAGGCGCACGCGCGCATCCGAGGCGTCGAGAAGGACGCCGCGCTCCAGCTCGACGGCGTCGTCGCGGTCCTGACCGCCGCGGACCTCCCGGTCGTGAAGTCCGGCACCGACCGCGCCGCCGAGCCGCTGGCGCGCGACGAAGTCGTCTTCGCCGGCCAGCCGGTCGCGCTCGTGGTCGCAGAGAGCGAGGCGGCCGCGGAGGACGGCGTAGAGGCGGTCGTCGTCGACTACGAGCCGCTGCCCGCGGTCGTCGACCTCGAGGCCGCCATGACTCCCGGCGCGCCACCTGCACGGCTGAGCGCGGAGGAGGCCGGCGGCGACCTCGAGTCCATCCACGCCGGCGTCGACAAGGGCGAGGACGACGCGGAGGAGGAGCAGCTCTCGGCGAACGTGCTCGACAGCGTCACGCGCGGCTCGGGCGACGTGGCCGCCGCGCTCGAGGCGAGCGACGCCGTGGTCTCGGGGACGTTCCGGACACCGTGGACGTACCAGGCCTACATCGAGCCGCAGGTCTCGACCGCCTGGCTCGAGCCGAACGGCACCCTCGTCGTCTCCACCTCGACGCAGGGCTCGTTCGTCACGCAGAACGAGCTCTTCCGCGCCTTCGGTCTCGACTTCGACAAGATCCGCGTCATCGCCGAGCCGCTCGGCGGCGCCTTCGGCGGGAAGTTCGCGCTCGTCGAGCCGCTGGCGGCCGGAGCCGCGCTCGCGCTGCGGCGGCCGGTGCGGGTCGCGCTCACCCGCACGGAGGACTTCCAGGCGACGAACCCGGCCTCGGCGCAGATCACCGAGCTCCGGATCGGCGGCCGCAAGGACGGCACCCTGACCGGGATCGAGGCCCGGATGCTCGTCGACCGCGGCTCGAACGCGGGCTGGGGCGTCGAGGGCATCACCTCGCTCCTCGTCGCCGGGCCGTACCGCTGGGAGGCCTTCGACCTGCGCGGGTACGGGATCCAGACGAACCGCTTCACCTTCGGCGCATACCGCGCGCCCGGCGCGCCGACCGCCGCGTTCGCGCTCGAGTCGCTCGTCGACGAGCTCGCAGAGGAGCTGGGCGTCGACCCGCTCGAGCTGCGCCTCAAGAACGCGCTCGTCGAGGGCGACACCGCCGTCAGCGGCAACCCCGTCCCCACCTTCGGAGCGGTCGAGGTGCTGGAGCGTATCCGCGAGCACCCGCTCTGGGCGCGCCGCGACTCGCTCCCCGAGGGCGAGGGCCTCGGCCTCGCCGCCGGCTACTGGCCGGGAGGGAACGAGCCGGCGGCCGCGGTCTGCCGGGTGGACTCGGACGGCATCCTCACCGTGATCACGTCGGCCGCGGACATGAGCGGCGTCAACTCCGGCTTCCAGGTCATCGCCGCGGAGGCGTTCGGGATGCCGCCCGACCGCGTCCGGGTGGTCACGACCGACACGGCCTCCGGGCCGTACGCGGGCGCGAGCGGCGGCTCGAAGGTGACGTACACCGTCGGCGCCGCGGTGCTGAAGGCGGCCGAGGCCGCGCGCGAGAAGCTCCTCGCCGCCGCGTCACAGGAGCTGGAGATCGCGCCCGACGACCTCGAGGTCGTCGAGGGCGTCGTGCGCGCGAAGGGCGCGCCGGACCGTTCGATCACCGTCGCGGAGCTGTCACGGAAGGCGCTCCGCTTCGGCGGCCGCTACGAGCCGATCGAGGGCCACGGCGGCTCGGCGCAGACGCGTGGCGCGCCGTCGGTCGCGGCGCACCTCTCGCACGTGCGCGTCGACCGCGAGACGGGCGAGGTCGAGCTGCTCCGGCACGTGATCGCGCAGGACGTCGGCCGCGCGCTCAACCCCGCGCTCGTCGAGGGCCAGATGCGCGGCGGCGCGACGCAGGGCATCGGCTGGGCGCTCTTCGAGGAGCTCGCACACGACGAGGACGGCCGGCTGCTCACCGGCTCGTTCCTCGACTACGCGATCCCCGTCGCGGAGCGCGTGCCGCCGATCGACACGCTCATCGTGGAGGTGCCCGCGCCGGACGGGCCGTTCGGCGCCAAGGGCATCGGCGAGGCGCCCGTGGTCGCCGCGCCCGCCGCAGTCGTGAACGCCGTCGCCGCGGCGACCGGCGTGCGCATGCGCAGGCTGCCGATGACGCCTCCGCGTGTCTGGGCGGCGCTCACGGGAACCGAGGAGCCGTCGTGACCTCGATCGAGCGGGCGCGCGCCATCGTCGAGAGCTACGACGACGACCTGCAGGCCGAGCTGCCAGAGGGCGCCCGGCTCTTCGACGCGCACACGCACCTCGGCGACGACATCGACGGGATGCAGGGCCGCTACGACGAGCTCGACGCCGTGCTCACGCGCTACGGGATCGAGGGCGCGTTCGTCTTCTGCCTCGACGAGCCCGACCGTGATCCCGGCTTCTGCGTGCCGAACGACCGCACGCTGGCGCACGCAGCACGCTCGGGCGGGAAGCTGATCCCGTTCGTGCGGCTCGACCTCACGTCGGGCCCGCTCGAGGAGGCGACGCGCGCGCTCGACCTCGGCGCCCGCGGCATCAAGCTCCATCCGCGCGCGCAGGCGTTCGCGCTCGACGACGAGCGGCTCCAGCCCATCTTCGCCCTCGCGGCCGAGCGCGACGTCCCGATCCTCATCCACGGTGGCCGGGGACTGCCTCCGATCGCCCATGACCTCGAGCGCCTCGTGACGCGGAACGAGGGCGTGCGCCTGATCGTCGCGCACGCGGGCATCGCGGACATGGCCGGGCTCGCCGGCCGGCTCGGCGGAATCCCGGGCGTCTTCTTCGACACCTCGGTGTGGAGCGCGCTCGACCTCCTCGACCTCTTCCGCCAGGTGCCGCCGGAGCAGGTCGTGTACGCGTCCGACTACCCGTACGGGCGACAGCCGAACTCGCTGCTCGCCTCGACCCGCGCAGCCAAGCTCGCCGACTTCGACGACCGCCAGCTCCGCGGGATGCTCGGCGAGACGGCGCTCGGCATCGTCGCCGGCGAGGCGCCGCCGGAGCTGACCGCGCCGAAGGGCGGCCACTCGCTCGTGCAGCCGCTCACCTTCGCCCGCATCCACCAGTACATCTCGATGGCGGTGCCGATGCTGTGGACGCGGCAACGCGACGCGATCGGCGCGCTCGGCCTGGCGGTGAACGCCTCGCGCGAGCGCGACGGGCACGAGGAGTCGTCGGAGCGGATCCAGGAGCTGCTCGCCACCGCGAACCAGCTCTGGCGCGAGGCGGACGCCGAAACGGACGACGGGCGCGTCGCCGCGATGCGCACGGCGATCCAGCTCGTGAACCTCGCCGACCTGATCGCGGTCACGACCCGCGCCTGACCCGCATGCGCCGGGTGACCCCCGAGCGGGCGGCGATCCTCGACGAGCTGGCTACGGCCCTCGCGGCGATCGAGATCGCACCTCCGCTCCGGGTGGCTATCGACGGCGTGGACGGCGCCGGCAAGACGACGCTCGCGGACGAGCTCGCTCCACTCGTCGCCGCCCGCGACCGGCCCGTCCTCCGCGCGTCGGTCGACGACTTCCACCGCCCACGGGACGACCGCTACCGCCGCGGCGAGCTCTCGCCCGAGGGCTTCTTCCTGGACACGTTCGACTACGAGGCGGTGCGGACGCTGCTGCTCGAGCCGCTGGGCCCCGGTGGCGACAATCGCGTGCGCACGCGCACCTGGGATCACGCGCGCGACCTCCCGACGCCGGTGGAGTGGATCGCCGTCGCCGACGACGCCGTGCTCCTCTGCGACGGCGTCTTTCTCCAGCGCGAAGAGCTGCGGGCGCTCTGGGACGCGGTCGTGTTCGTGGCGGCAGACGTCGACGTGGCCGCGGAGCGAGGCGCGGTTCGCGACTCGGGTCGGATGCCGTCGCTGGAGGCTACGCGCGAGCGGTACCGCATCCGCTACACCCCGGCCCAGCGGCGGTACCTCGAGGAGCTGCGCCCGCACGAGGGCGCCGACTTCGTGGTCGAGAACACGGATCCGGAGGCACCGCGGCTGCTCAGGAGGCCCGAGTAGGCGCCGCGCGGCGGAAGCAGTCGACGGTGTGGTCGTCCACCATGCCGACGGCCTGCATGAACGCGTACACGATCGTCGGGCCGACGAAGCGGAAGCCGCGCTTCTTCAGGTCCTTCGAGACCGCCTTCGAGAGCGGCGTCTCCGCCGGGAGCTCCGCGAGCGAGCGCCACGCGTTCACGATCGGCTCGCCGTCCACGAAGCCCCAGAGGTAGGCGTCGAGCGAGCCGCGCTCCTCCTGCACTTCGAGCACGCGCCGCGCGTTCTCGATCGTGGACTCGACCTTGAGGCGGTTGCGGACGATCCCCGCGTTGGCGAGCAGGCGCTCGACGTCCTTCGGCCCGAAGCGGGCGACGGCCGCCGGGTCGAAGCCGGCGAACGCCTGCCGGTAGCCCTCGCGCTTGCCCAGGATCGTCGACCACGAGAGCCCCGCCTGCGCGCCCTCGAGCGTCAGCAGCTCGAACAGGTGCCGGTCGTCGTGCGAGGGCACGCCCCACTCCTCGTCGTGGTACGCGAGCATCTCCGGCGAGCCGCCCGCGGCCCACTCGCATCTCACCGGCTCCGGCATCGTCGCTAGGATCGCACGCCATGCGCCGGCTCCTCCCGTTCCTCGCGCTGCTCGCCGCCGTGCTCCTCGTCGCTGGCTGCGGGAGCGACGACGGCAACGGGGACAACGGCGGCTCCGAGGTCTCCTGCGAGAACGTCGAGACGCCGGAGCCGCGCGACCCGGGCGAGCACGAGCTGCCCTCCCGCGCCCTCGACGAGACCAAGACCTGGGCGCTCGTCTTCGACACGACCTGCGGCGAGTTCACGGTGACGCTCGACCTCGAACAGGCGCCGAACACGAGCGCGTCGCTGGTGAAGCTCGCCCAGGACGGGTACTACGACGACACGATCTTCCACCGCATCGTCCCCGACTTCGTGATCCAGGGCGGCGACCCGACGCAGACGGGCGGCGGCGGGCCCGGCTACCAGACCGTGGATGCGCCCTCGCAGGACGCCCGCTACACGAAGGGCGTCGTCGCGATGGCGAAGACCCAGGTGGAGCCACCGGGCACCGCCGGCAGCCAGTTCTTCGTCGTCACCGCGGACGACTCGGGCCTCACGCCCGACTACGCGATCGTCGGCGAGGTGACGGACGGGCTGGACGTCGTCGAACGGATCGGCGAGTTCGGCGATCCGGCGACGGAGCAGCCGACGATGCCGATCGTCGTCCGCAAGGTCACGGTCTCGGAGACCGAGACCGGCTGATGGGCAGGGTCGCCGCGGTCGTCCTCGCCGCCGGCGAGGCGACGCGGTTCGGTGCGCCGAAGCAGCGGTTGCTGCTGCCGGCGGTGCTGGAGCGGCTCGCACGTTCGCCGGTGGACGAGGTCGTG
>SIRU01000026.1 GCA_004366385.1 Actinomycetota bacterium | reverse complement strand
CGAAACCGGCTATGGCGGTTGCTAGAGGCTTGATGTGATTCAGCGGCCGTCGTAGGCGGCAAGAGCGCGCGCCGGGCGGCCGCTGATCGTATTGAGCAGCATTCCGAGCGTGAGCGCGAGGATGCGCTGCGCGATCCGCAGCGCGAGGCCCGCTGGGGTGCGGGCGAGGTGGCGCTCGAGCCTCATCTGCTCTTTCAGGTTGGCGAAGACGCTCTCGATCACGAGCCGGGTGGAGGCGAGCGCGTGCTCGCGGCGCTCGTTGGCGTTCGTCCGTGTCTTGTCGGGCGTGAGTAGGCGCGTGCCGTCGGCCGCGAGCCGCTCGGCGTAGGCACGGCCCCAGAAGCCCTTGTCCGCGATCACGACCTCGCTCGGGGTGCCGGTGAGCAGATCGGCGAGTGGCTCGTACTCCTTCTCGTTGGCCGGGACGACCGTGTAGCCGAGCGGTAGGCCGCGCTCGTCGGTCAGCAGCACCAGCCGCACGCCGTAGACGAAGCGATGCTGTGACTTGGCGAAGCCGAAGCGGGCGAAGCCGGCGAACTCGCTTCGCCGCTGGCAGCCGGGATAGTTGGCGACTCCGATCAGGGTGCCGTCGCTGAGACGGACGCCGCCCACGTCGAGCCAGCGCGCGAGTCGTTGCTGCACGCTCGAGATCAACTCGACCAACGCTCGCAGCCTGCGGTTGTACTGCGACTGGTCGGGCAAGTGCGGGAACCAGCCGGGCAGCACCCGGCCGATCAAGCCGAGGAACTGCCGGTCGGAGCTGATCCCAATCGCCGCCTGCGCGACCGCCAGCGCGACCAGCTCGGCATCGCTGATCAGCGGCTTGCGGCCACCACGCGCAGGGACCGGGTACTCGTCAGCGAAGACGTACGCTGCAACGACAAGGGCTTCCAGATCGGTCGTCATCTCGAGCCTCCATCTCGAGGGACACCTCTGGAAGCCCTCCTTCGTGCTCAAACGGCGGGTCCCTGCCGGAACCCGCCGTTTCACATCAAGCCTCTAGTAGCTCCCCGCCCAGGTTCCGGGCACTTGTCACACACTCGGCACGAACGCGTATCCCACGCGTGACGGGTTTCCGCCTACGCTCGCCTCATGGCGACGGCGCAGGCGAAGAGCAGGGCGGTGGCGACCCCGTGGGGCGCGGCGAGCGTGGTCGAGGAGGTCTCGGTGGCCCAGCGGGTCGGCGAGAAGCGCTTCGCGGTCCTGGTTCAGCTCCTCGAGGCCGGGAACGGCGAGCGCCTCGTACGCTTCGCATACACGACCGAGGGATCGGCCAGGCGCGGTCCCGTCACGATGCGGGCGCGTGACATCGAGCGGCTGCGGGCGGCGCTCGGGCGCGCGCCCGCCCTCGGCGAGGTGCTCGGGCTCTGACTCCTCACCGGCGCGAGAGAGCGAACGCGTGCTCGGCAGCCGCGTCCACGACGGCGGCGAGCAGGAGCCCGCCGTCCGCGGACCCCAGCAGCGGGTCGACGGCGTGCTCCGGGTGCGGCATGAGGCCCAGCACGTTGCCGGTCTCGTTCACGACGCCGGCGACCGCTCCCAGCGAGCCGTTCACGTCGTCCCCCCCCGCGTAGCGAAGGACGATCTGGCCGCGTGCTCCGAGCTGCATGAAGCGTCCCTCGTCCACGTACCAGGCACCTTCGCCGTGCTTGATCGGGATGACGAGCTCCTGCCCCACCTCGCAGCGGCTCGTGAAGGGCGTGTCCGCCCGCTCGACGCGGACGGCGACGTCGCGGCAGACGAACTCGAGCTGCCGGTTCGGGCGCAGCGCCCCCGGGAGCAGCTTCGCTTCGCACAGGATCTGGAAGCCGTTGCAGATCCCGAGCACCGGCCCGCCGAGCGAGGCGAACTGCCGGACAGCGCTCATGGCCGGCGCCAGCTTCGCCATCGCCCCGCAGCGGAGGTAGTCGCCGTACGAGAAGCCGCCGGGGAGGACGATCGCGCCCGTGCCGGGCGGAAGCTCGTGCTCGTCGTGCCAGAGGAGCACGGGCTCCGCTCCGAGCGCACCGAGCGCCCAGGCGGCGTCGCGATCGTCGTTCGACCCCGGGAAGACGACGACGGCGACGACGGGGCGCGCCATGCCGGTCAGGCGTCCTCGATGCGGAACTGCACGCTCTCGATCAGCGGATTCGCGAGGAGCTCGGAGCACATCCGCTCGAGCTGCATGCGCGCGTGGTTCGGCCCCTCCGCCTCGAGCTCGAGGTCGATCACGCGCCCCACGCGCACCTGGGAGACGGCGAAGCCGAGCTTGCGGAGCGAGCCCTGGACCGCCTCGCCCTGCGGGTCGAGGATCCCGTCCTTCGGCCGCACGAGCACGGTGGCCTTCACGCGAGCACGACCTGCGGGTCGGCGAGGTAGCGGTCGAACGGGATGCCGGTGAGCCGCTCGAAGGCCTCGACGTAGCGAGCCCGTGTCCCGGCTGCGACGTCGACCGGGAGCTCGGGGCCGGGCGGGCTCTTGTCCCACCCCGAGGCCTCGCACCAGTCGCGCGCGAACTGCTTGTCGAACGAGGGTTGCGGGCCGCCGGGCGCGTACTCGTCGGCCGGCCAGAAGCGCGACGAGTCCGGCGTCAGCGCCTCGTCGCCGAGCACGAGGGTCCCGTCGGGCGCGTGGCCGAGCTCGAATTTCGTGTCGGCGAGGATGATCCCGCGCTCCTCCGCATGCACCGCACCGAACGCGTAGAGCGCGAGCGACGCCTCCTTCGCGGCGCGGTAGGCCTCCTCGCCGCAGAGCGCCGCGGCCTGCTCCTCGTCGATGTTCTCGTCGTGGCCGTCGGTGGCCTTCGTCGCAGGCGTGAAGATCGGCTCCGGGAGCCGCTCTGACTCGCGCAGGCCGCTCGGGAGCGGATGGCCGCAGACCGCGCCGGTCTCCCGGTAGTCGCGCCAGCCCGACCCGGAGAGATAGCCGCGGACGACACACTCGATCGGGAGCATCTCCAAGCGCCGGCACACGATCGAGCGCCCGTCCGGCCTGATCTCGAGCAGGTGGTTCGGGACGATGTGGCGCGTCCGTGCGAACCAGAAGCCCGAGAGGCCCGTGAGCACGCGACCCTTGTCTGGGATCGGAGTCGGGAGCACCACGTCGAAGGTGGAGATCCGGTCGCTGGCGACGAGCAGCAGGTGCTCGTCGTCGAGCGCGAAGACCTCGCGCACCTTGCCGCTCGCGACATGGACGCCGTCAGGCACGGACCGACTCCTCTTGCGGCTGGATGCTCCGCAGCCGGGCGAGCACGACGTCGACGTGCTCCGTGAACGCGCCCAGATCGAAGACGGCGTCGAGATCGACGCGAGCGGCGAGCTCGGCGTCGCCGCGGACGAGCTCGCGAAAGTCGAGCCCTTCGTCCCATGCCCTCATCGCGTGCCGCTGAACGGCCCGGTACGCGGAGTCGCGGTCGAGACCGGAGTCGACGAGGGCGAGCAGGAGTCTCTGACTGAAGAACAGGCCACCCGTCGCCTCGAGGTTCTCGCGCATCCGCTCGGGCCGGACGACCAGGCCCTCGACGAGCCGGGCGAAGCGGTCGAGCATGTAGTCGACCGCGAGGAACGCGTCCGGGAGCACCACGCGCTCCGCGGACGAGTGCGAGATGTCCCGCTCGTGCCAGAGAGCAACGTTCTCGTGACCCACCTGCGCGTGCCCCCGCACCACGCGGGCGAGCCCGCAGATGCGCTCGGCGACGATGGGGTTTCGCTTGTGCGGCATCGCCGACGAGCCCTTCTGCCCCTCTGCAAACGGCTCCTCGACCTCGCGCACCTCCGTCCTCGCCAGGTGGCGGACCTCGAGCGCGAAGCGCTCGAGCGAGGAGGCGAGCAGGGCCAGCGCCGACAGGAGCTCCGCGTGGCGGTCGCGCTGGAGGATCTGCGTGGAGCTGGGCGCCGGCTCGAGCCCGAGCGCCTCGCACGCGAGCCGCTCGATCTCCGGCGGCGCAGCGGCATACGTTCCCACAGCACCTGACATCTTCCCGACGCGGAGGCCCTCGACGGCGGCGCCCACGCGGCGGCGGTCGCGGTCGAGCTGGAACGCCCAGCCGGCGAGCTTGAGCCCAAACGTCGTCGGCTCGGCGTGCACGCCGTGCGTCCGGCCGATCGTGAGCGTGTCGCGGTGCTCTTCGGCCCGGTCCATGACGGCTCGGAGCGCGCGGTCGATCCCGTCGAGCACGATCCCGCCCCCGTCTTGCACGGTGAGCGCGAGCGCGGTGTCGAGGACGTCCGAGGACGTCAGGCCGTAGTGGAACCAGCGCCCGTCGTCGCCGAGGTCGCCGGCGACCGCGTCCACGAAGGCCGCGACGTCGTGGTTCGTCTTCCGCTCGATCTCTGCGACGCGCTCCGGCGACGGGACGACCGCTCGCGCCCGGATCGCACTCGCCGTCTCGGCCGAGATCGCACCGATCTGCGCCCATGCGTCGACGACCGCGAGCTCGACGGCGAGCCAGCTCGCGAGCTTGGCCTCATCGGACCACACGCGCGTCATCTCGGGCCGGGAGTAGCGCGCGATCACCGGACCGATTCTAGTGACGCGCTCTGTCGCCCCCCAGGAGGTGCGTAACGCGACCGTCGGTGCCGGTGCGAGGCCGTCGGTGAGATGCGCGGCGAACGTCGAACCGCGGACGCCGACGCCGACTCCGGCACAGGCACACAGTTGGCACACCCGCGTGTCCCACGCGTCTCGACTTCCGGACTAGACTCGGCAGTGGGTGGTGGCCCGGGGTGGCCCCTCGGGACGAGGCCACAGCCGACATGGCCACTACGGACGAGCCCTCAGCGCGGGAAGCGCGACCGGCTCGGAGACACGAGGCTCAAGAGACGTCGAGCGCCGTGTCTCCCGTGGCGGCGAGCGCAATGTCCTCCCGCCGCCTCACGCCGTCGAACGCGATGAGGTCGGCCGCGGCGTACGCCTTCGCGCGAGCGTCCGCCAGCGTGTCGCCGAGCCCGGTGACGCCGAGTACGCGCCCGCCGTTCGTCACGAGCCGGTCTCCCTGCACTGCCGTGCCGGCGTGGAACACGAGCGCGCCGGCCGCCTCCGCGTCCTCGACACCGGTGATCGGCGAGCCGCGGTCGCCCTCGGCCGGATAGCCCGCCGCGGCCAAGACGACCGTCACGGCCGCCCCGGGCCGAGCGGACAGTGCCAAGCCGCCGAGCTCCCCGGCCGCGGCCGCCGCGAGCACCCCGAGGAGATCTCCCTCGAGCAGCGGCACCACGGCCTGCGTCTCGGGATCGCCGAAGCGGCAGTTGAACTCGAGGACGCGCGGCCCGTCCGGCGTCATCATCAACCCCGCGTAGAGGAGGCCGACGAACGGCGACCCGCGCCGAGCGAGCTCCGCCAGCGCGGGCCGGTGGACGGCGTCGACGAGCTCGTCGGCCTCGGCCGCCCCGAGCCGCGGCACAGGCGCGAACGCGCCCATCCCGCCCGTGTTCGGCCCGAGGTCGCCGTCGTAGGCGCGCTTGAAGTCCTGCGCCGGCACGAGCGGGACGGCGTCGCGGCCGTCGCAGACGGCGAGCAGCGACAGCTCGGGCCCCTCGAGCAGCTCCTCGACCACGAAGGCGTCCCCGAGCGCGGCGACGGCGCGCAGCGCCGCCTCGAGCTCTGCCTCGGAGCGGCAGATGTGCACGCCCTTGCCGGCCGCGAGACCGTCGGCTTTCACGACGCACGGCGGCCGCGCGACGGGCAGCGCGGACGCGGTGGGAATGCCGGCAGCCGCCATGACGTCCTTCGCGAACGACTTCGAGCCCTCGATCGCAGCCGCTGCTCTGCTCGGCCCGAAGACGGCGATGCCGGCCGGGCGCAGTACGTCGGCGAGCCCGGCGACGAGCGGCGCCTCGGGGCCGACGACGACGAGGTCGACGTCGAGCGAGTGCGAGAGGGCCAGCAACCCCTCGGAGTCCTCGGCCCGGATCGGATGGCACTCGCCGAGCCGCGCGATGCCCGGGCTCCCCGGCGCAGCGTGGAGCTCCGTCAGGAGCGGCGACTGGGCGAGCTTCCATGCGAGCGCGTGCTCACGACCCCCGGAGCCGACGAGCAGGACGCGCATCGCGCGAGTGTAGTGCGGCGACGTGACCGCACCCGCCGCGCGAGACCGCGCGCGACTGGCCGCTACCCGAACGCGAGCACGCGCTCCCGCGCCGGCCCCGTGCCGACGAGGCGCACGGGCACGTCGAGGCTCCGGCCAACGAATTCGACATAGTCGAGAGCCGCCGGAGGAAGCTCCTCCTCGATCTCCGTCCCCCAGCCGGGCAGCACCTCGAAGACGGGCCGGCAGTGGTGGAAGTCGGACTGGTGCGCGGGAAACTCCTCGGTCTCGCTCCCGTCGGGAAGCCGGTAGCGCACGCACACGGGCAGCTCCGGGAACGACGAGAGGACGTCGAGCTTGGTGAGCGCAAGGGACGTCACGCCATTCACACGCACCGCGAACCGCAGGGCGACGAGATCGAGCCAGCCGCAGCGGCGCTCGCGGCCGGTCACGGTGCCGAACTCGTTTCCCAGCTCCCGTACCCGGTCGTGCGCCGGGCCCTCGATCTCGCTCGGGAACGGCCCCTCGCCCACCCGGGTCACGTACGCCTTCGCCACGCCGATCACCTCGTCGATGCGGTTCGGGCCGATCCCGAAGCTCACGGCGGCACCCGCCGCAATCGGGCTCGAGGAGGTGACGAACGGGTACGTCCCGTGGTCGAGGTCGAGCAGGGTCCCCTGCGCACCCTCGAACAGGACACGCTGGCCGGCGCGCAGCGCGCGATCGACGAGGAGCGAGGTGTCGGCGACGTACGGCCCGAGCCGAGCCGCGCACGCGAGCTGGGTCTCCACGACCTCCTCGACGTCGAACGTCTCCAGCCCGTAGACCCGCTCGAGCCACACGTTCTTCTCCGCCACGGCGAGCTCGAGCTTCTGGCGGAGGATCTTGGGATCGAGGAGATCCTGAACGCGGATCCCGATCCGCGTCGCCTTGTCGGCGTAGGCGGGCCCGATACCGCGTCGCGTGGTGCCGATCTGGAGCCGCCCGAGCCGGCGCTCGCGGGCCCCGTCGAGCGCGACGTGCCACGGCATCACGAGGTGCGCGTTGCCGGAAAGGAAGAGCAGGCCTGCGACCACGTGACCACGTGACTCCAGCTCGTCGAGCTCGGCGATCAGCACCGCGGGATCGACGACGCAGCCTGCGCCGATCGCGCTCGGCTTCCCGGCGACGATCCCGCTCGGGATCTGCCTGATCTTGTAGGTCTCGCCGTCGACGACGATCGTGTGCCCCGCGTTCGGGCCGCCTTGGTAGCGGCACACGAGGTCGGACTCCTGAGCGAGCAGGTCGACGATCTTGCCCTTCCCTTCGTCGCCCCACTGCGCCCCTACGATCACCGTCGCGGGCACGTGCCGGAGTGTTGCACGCCTGACCGCAGGCACCTCGGGACTGCGAATACACCGTGCGTTACACCTCGCGAGGAATAGCCGTCCCTCGAACGAGGGACTAGCCTCCTCCCGCCATGATCGAGCTAGCCACCGACAGTCGGCCGGCCGCGGACATCACGACCCGCCAACGAGAGGTCGTCTCCCTCATTGCCGCCGGCTGCTCGAACGCCGAGATCGGCGCCAGGCTCGGGATCTCGCCCCGAACGGCCAGGGCTCACTCGGACGCACTGCGCCAGAAGCTCGGCGTGAAGCGCCGGCGCCAGATCCCGATCGCGTACCACGTTCTCACGGGCGAAGACCCGCTGTCGGCCGGAAGCCGTCCGCCGAGAGAGGCTCGACCGGGACGCTGAGACCCCCGCGCCATCCCCTGGCCACAGATCCGCAACGCTTCGAGGGGTGTTAGGGTCGGCGCCCGAGTCGGCCACCGAGGACGTTCACGTGATTGCATCGACGAGCGGGCGGCAGAGGGCGCTTCAGCGGCGAATCATCGAGCGGCCGAGGCTGCTCCGGCTTCTCGAGGAGTCGGGAGTGCGGATCTGCGTGCTCGTGGCCCCGGCCGGCTTTGGGAAGACCACGCTCGCGGATCAGTGGGTCACGCACGGCGGTCGCACGGGGGCGCGGTTCCGGGCTCGCCCCTCTTCGGTCGACGTCGCAGCGCTCGCGCTCGATCTGGCCGAGGTCGCGTCGGCCATCGTCCCCGGCTGCGACCACCGGCTGCGCGAGCACCTGCGCGCCGCGCCTTCTCCTGCCGAGCATCCCGTGGTGCTCGCGGAGATCCTCGGCGAGGATCTCGAGGACTGGCCGGAACGCGCCTGGCTCGTGATCGACGAATACCACGAGCTCGCTCCGGCACCCGAGGCGGAGAGGTTCGTGGGGGCTCTTGTCGACGCATCACGCGTCCAGTTCATGATCGCAAGCAGGCTCCGACCTTCGTGGGCGCCCAGGCGCAAGGTGGTGTACGGCGAGGTGTTCGAGCTGACACAGGACGACTTGGCAATGGACGAGCGCGAGGCCGCCGAGGTCCTCGCCGGGCGAAGCGAGACTGCGGCGTCGGAGCTGACCGCGCTCGCCGGCGGGTGGCCCGCCGTCATCGGCCTGGCGAGCGTCTCGCCGGCCGAGCCTCCCGATACGAGCTCGGCCCGGAAGTCTCTGTACGAGTTCTTCGCCGAGGAAGTGTTCGCCGCGCTCGACGGCGACGTCCAGCGCGGACTCGTTCGCCTCGCCACACCACCGGTGCTCGACCGAGCGCTCGCGGCCACGCTGCTCGGCTCCGAGCGCGCGACGAGCGTGTGCTCCGCGGCGCTGGATCTCGGAAGCATGGTCGAACGCGACGGATTCCTCGAGCTCCACCCACTGACGCGCTCGTTCCTCGAGAGCCGCCGGGACTTCGGCTCGTCGCCCGAGCCCGACACCGTCCACGTCTGCCTCGAGCACTACCGCGAGCGTCACGACTGGGAAGCGGCGTACGAGCTGACTGCGCGCTTCGATCTCGCGTCCGAGCTCGAGTCGACGCTCGCTCTGGCGTTGGACGAGCTCCTCGACACCGCACGCCTGACGACGATCGAAGCCTGGTTGGAGCTCTCGACAACCGAGATCGAGGCGCCGATCTGCTCCGTCGCACGTGCCGAGCTCGCCCTGCGACGGGGTCGGTTCGCGGAAGCCCAAGCCCACGGTGAGCTCGCTGCAGCAGCCGAATCGGAGTCGACGTTTCGCGCCTTGTCCGTTGCCGGTCGCGCCGCGCACCTCGCGTCTCGGGAGGAAGAGGCCCTGGCGCTGTACGAGCGGGCCGAGTCGATCGCGAGCACCGAGCTCGAACGTCGCAGCGCCCGCTGGGGTCAGGTCTCCGCCCTGGTCGACCTTGAGCGCGGTGAGGAGGCTCTAGCGGGGTTAGAGGTACTCCACGCAAGCACTCCGGCCACGTCCCCACTGGAGATAGTCAGAAGCGCGACGCTATCCCTCGGTTACCAGCTGAAGCTCGGTAGTGTGAGTTTGGAGGCAGCCGACCGTGCCTACGAGTTGTTGGGCGCCGTCCAAGATCCCATCTCGCGATCGGGCTTCCAGAGCGTCTACGCGGCGGCACTCGCCCTAGCCGCGCGCTACGACGAGGCCCTCTCGATCGCGGCGGATTTCCTCGACACAACGGAGCGCTACCGGCTCGAGTTCGCACGCCTATACGCGCTCTGTCCGGCCGCCACGGCCCACGCCGGTCGTCGCGAGTGGCAGGCAGCGCACGACTGCGTGCAGGAGGCCCTCGGGCTGGCGAGGGCCGGGCGGAACGCGTACGCGGAGCACCTGTGCCGTGCGATCGCCGTCCGCATCCTGACGCAGCAGGGCCGGCTCGAGGCCGCGGCGGCGCTCCCAGGGGTCGAGCGGCGGTGCACGGTTCCCTCCGCGCGGGCCGAGCTCTCGGCCTCGCGTGCGCTCGCACTCGCTGCGCTGTCCCGGCTCGGCGCGGCTCGCGCGCTCGTCGAGGAGGTCCGCGGGGCGTCGCAGGCGATCGAGCCGAGAGTCCTCGGGCTCGCCGCCGAGGCAGTCGTCGCACTGAGGGGCAAGGACCCCGGAGCGGCGGAGCACGCGCACCAGTTCCTCCGGGCTGCGCTGGGCACCGGGGCGATCGACCTCCTGGTGACGACGTACCGGGCGGTCCCAGAGCTCTTGACCCTCCTGCTCCGGGACGAGGAGCTGGGCGAGACAGCCGCGGCGGTCCTGCGAGGCGTCGGAGACGACGACGTCGCGCTGGCGGCAGGGCACTCGGTGTCGCTCGACGACCCCGCGGCACGGCTCTCGCCGAGGGAGCGCGACGTTTACGCGGGTCTGCGCAGCGGGATGACGAACCTTCAGATCGCCGAGCTGCTCGTCATCAGCGAGGAGACGGTGAAGGTGCACGTGCACCACATCTTCGACAAGATCGGGATCCGCTCCAGGGCAGCGATCGCCGTCCAGGCGAGGCTCGAGAGGCCCGCTCAGGCGACCTCGGCGACGAGCGGCAACGATGCGGTGGACGGCTCGTCGGGGCGCTGAGCGAGCGGCCGGAACTCCGCCGAGCGCGCCAGCCGGTAATCCTCGGACGCCCCGGCCAGGACCGCCTCGAACGCCGCGACGACCGCGGTGTCGAACTGGCTGTCGACGGCCTGCGCGAGGCGCAGGCGCGCGACCCTGCTCGGCATCGCGTCGCGGTAGGGCCGGTCCGACGTCATCGCGTTGTACGCGTCGGCCACGGCGATGATCCGCGAGACGAGCGGGATGTCGCCCCCCGGGAGGGCGTCCGGGTACCCCTCGCCGTCGATGCGCTCGTGATGATGGCGCACGATCGTCGCGATCTCGGAGTACTCGTCGACCCTCTTGAGGATCCGCTCGCCGATCTCGGAGTGCCTCTGCATCTCCCGGCGCTCCTCGAGCGTCAGGGCGCCGGGCTTCTCGAGCAGTCCCGGGGGAAGCCCGATCTTGCCGATGTCGTGCACGAGACCGCACAGGTAGGCCTGTTCCTGCGTCTCGGCCGGCAGGCCCATGCGCTCGGCGACGTCCCGCGAGTAGATGGCGACGGCGACCGAGTGCCCGGCGGTGTACCGGTCTCTGGCGTCCAGGGTGGTGACGAGCGCTCCGGCGAACTGCAGATTGGCGCGCTCGAGCGTCTCGTTCGCGACCGTGAGTTCGGCGGCGAGTCGCCGCTCGCCCTGATACAGGTCGTAGAGGCGCTGGGCTGCGATCGCCGGGACGAGGAACAGCACGAGCGTCCAAGGCGAGACCTCCAGGTACATGAACGCCAGGAGGGCAACAACGGGGACATAGATCGGCGGAGCGAGTACAAGGAGTGGTGCCAATGTCCATGCTGCGTCGCGCATTGATCCACCACGAACCGCAGCCGTGATCGCCGCGAAGACGATCTCGAGCACCTCGCAAACCAGTGCTCCCACGATCGTGGCAGCGATGAGACCGCCGAACTCGGACGGAACCAGAATCAGGGTCGCACCGGCCGCTAGACCCGTCAACGCACCGGTCATGAACCGTGTACTGGTGTAGACCGCCCACTTCAGATGCGGCGCCCGCTCGCGGCTGCGCGTCATGAGCTCCGGATCTCCCAGCATCGCGGCCGCCCCGACCACGGCCGCGGCCAACGGCCCGAAGAGCACCGCGGCGAACAGCATCGGGAGGACGGAGATGGTCAGCTCCGTCGTGCCGGTCAGACGCACGCTGCTCCGCTCCGCCAGCGCCGCAGCGCCCGACAGGGCGAGCACGAGGATCGGAGCCTCCAGGCCGTACCCCGCGCCGACGAGAGCGAGCGCGGTGAGCGTGGCGGCGACCATGACCGCGACGGTGTAGACGACCGTCCGTCGCTCGGTGCTCTGCGACGCGCGACGGATCGCTTGCGCCATCCCCCGAACGGGGTATACGATCCGGCTGCCGTCAGTTCCCAATTGAGGAGTCATGCCTATGGCCAGAGGTGGCAAGTACTGGTAGAGCCGTCACATCCTCGGTTCTCCGTCAGCTATGAGCATCCCTCTTTCGGGTTACCGCCGACGAGAGGGATCCGGACGGGGACCGGGATCCGACGGCCGTAGCTGCTACGCAATGAGCCCACGCCGGAAGCCAACCGCTACGGCGTGGGCTCTGCTGCGCGCCTGAAGCTTCGCGAGCAGGTGCCGCACGTGAGACTTGACGGTCTCCTCCGAGAGGAAGAGGCGCTCGCCGATCTCACGGTTCACGAGCCCGTCCGCGACGAGCTGGAGCACCTCGATCTCGCGCGCGGTCGGGTCCTGACCGACCTCGCGGGTCGCAGGAGGATTGAACGGGATGACGGAGCCGTGTCGGCGCGCGCTGCGGCGAGCCGCAGCCGCCTCGAACCGGCGGCTGTGGTCGCGATAGCGGTCGAGAATCTCCTTGCGCTCAGCGGCGTCCACGCCTCCGGTATCGGCGGTGCCGCGAGGCCGCTTTAGGTCAGGCGCCCGCGTATGGCTCGAACGAGGGAGCCGGCGCTCGCGTAGCCGGCTCGATCCGCCCCGCTTGCACGTCCTCTGCGTAGTGACATGCCACGACGTGACCGTCGAGCGGCCGGAGCATCGGCTCCTCGTCCGCGCAGCGGGTCGGCTGCACGAACGGGCAGCGGGTGTGGAACCGGCAGGCAGCTGGCGGATCGGCCGGGCTCGGCAGGTCGCCCTCGACCCGGATCGCTGCCCGTCCGCGCTCGATCTCCGGATCGGGGATCGGGATCGCGGACAGGAGCGTGATCGTGTACGGGTGGAGGGGGTTGTCGTACAGGTCGTCGGCCGGCGCGACCTCGACGATCCTGCCGAGGTACATGACGGCGATCCGGTTCGAGATGTGACGGACCACCGCGAGGTCGTGCGCGATGAAGAGGTACGTGAGCCCGAGCTCCTCCTGAAGCCGCTCCATCAGGTTCACGATCTGCGCCTGGATCGAGACGTCGAGCGCGGAGACCGGCTCGTCGCAGACGAGGAGCTCGGGATTCAGGGCGAGCGCGCGGGCGACGCCGATTCGTTGCCGCTGGCCGCCGGAGAACTCGTGTGGGTAGCGGCCCACGGCATCGGGCGGGAGCCCGACCAGGGCGAGCAGCTCCCGCACCCGCCGAGTGGCCTCGGAGCGACTCGCGAGGCCGTGGACGCGCAGCGGCTCGCCCACGATGCGCCCGACCGAGTGCCGCGGGTTGAGGGACGCGAACGGATCCTGGAAGACCATCTGGATCCGCCGGCGCAGCGGACGGAGCTCGCGCTCGCCGAGGTGGGTGATGTCGCGCCCGTCGAAGACGATCCGCCCCGCCGTCGGCTCGTACAGGCGGAGGATCGCGCGGCCGATCGTCGACTTGCCACATCCCGACTCGCCGACGAGCCCGAGCGTCTCCCCGCGCGCGATCGTCAAGGACACGCCGTCCACGGCGCGGACGTCACCGACGTGCCGGTCGAGCACGATGCCGCTCTTGACCGGGAAGTAGACCTTGAGATCCTCGAGTTGGAGGAGCGGCTCGCCCGGGGCCGCGGCGCTCACGCAACGCCCTCGAGCCGGTACTGCTGCCACGCCTCGGGCTCGACCGGGTTGAAGCAGGCACCCTCCTGACCACTGTCCAGCCGGGTGAGCCGCGGCAGCTCGACCGTGCACACCTCGACCCGGTTGGGGCAGCGAGGCGCGAAGGGGCAGGAGTCGGGCTCGCTCAACATGTCCCGCGGCGAGCCCTTGATCGGCAGCAGCTCTCGCCGCTCGCGCGTGTCGAGCCTCGGGATGCTCTGGAGGAGCCCGAGCGTGTACGGGTGCCGCGGCCGAGCGAAGAGCTGCCGGGCCGTCCCCGACTCGACGATCGTCCCCGCATACATCACCTTCACGCGCTCGCACATCCCGGCCACGACGCCGAGGTCGTGCGTGATGAGGATGAGCGCCGTGCCCCGCTCGGTCACGAGCTGCCGGAGCAGATCGAGGATCTGCGCCTGGATCGTCACGTCGAGTGCGGTCGTCGGCTCGTCCGCGATGAGCAGCTTCGGCTCGCACGCCAGCGCCATGGCGATCATTGCCCGCTGGCGCATGCCGCCCGAGAACTGATGCGGGTAGTCCTTGAGCCTGACCTTCGGGTTCGCGATACCGACCTGATCGAGGAGCTCGGCCGCGCGCCGGTCGGCCTGCCGCTCGTCCATCCCGAGGTGCGTCTCGAGGGCTTCGCGAATCTGTCGGCCGACCGTGAGCACGGGATTGAGCGAGCTCATCGGGTCCTGGAAGATCATCGCGATCTCCCGGCCGCGAACCTGTCGCAGCTCGTCCTCGTCGAGGCGAAGGAGATCGCGGTCGCCGAGCATGGCGCGCCCGCCGGCGATCCGGCCGGCACGCGGGAGGATCCCGAGGAGCGCCAGCGACGTCACGCTCTTCCCGCAGCCGGACTCGCCCACGATGCCGAGCGTCTCGCCGGGTGCGATCGCGAACGAGATCCCGTTCACCGCGTGCACGGTCCCGCGGTTCGTCCAGAACTGGACGCGCAGATCCTCGACTGCGAGGAGCGGCTCCGTCACGTGCGGCCCCGGAGCTTCGGGTCGAGCGCCTCGCGCAGCCCGTCGCCGATGAGGTTGAAGCCGAGCACCGAGATCACTATCGCGAGCCCGGGGATGATCGCGAGATGCGGCGCCGTCTGCAGGTAGCGCACGGTGCCCGTGAGCATCGTCCCCCATTCCGGCGTCGACGGGTCCTGCGGCCCGAGCCCGAGGAACCCGAGCCCGGCCGCGTCGATGATGGCCGTCGCGAGCGCCAGCGTCCCGGCGACGATCACTGGAGAGATCGAGTTCGGGAGGATGTGTGACACGAGGATCGTCCTCCGAGGCACACCGACAGCGCGCGCCGCGAGCACGAAGTCGTTCCCCTTCTGCCCGAGAACCGAGCCGCGCAGCAGCCTCGCGAAGATCGGGATGTTGACGACCCCGATGGCGATCATGATCGAGAGGAGCCCCGGCCCGAGCATCGCAGCGATCCCGATCGCCATGAGCAGCCCCGGGATGGAGAGCATGATGTCCATGAGGCGCATGATCAGCGTGTCCGTCTTCCCGCCGAGGAAGCCCGAGATCGCGCCGAGCAGGAGACCGAACGTCACGCCGACGGTCACCGCCACGACGCCGATCAGGAGGGAGAAGCGCGCGCCGTAGACAACGCGCGAGAACTGGTCGCGGCCGAGGTCGTCGACGCCGAACCAATGCTCGGCCGAAGGGCCGGGACAGCACGACCCCTGGAGGAGCTCGAGGTTCTGCTCCCTCGGGTCGTAGGGCGCGATGAGGCCGGCGAAGAGGGCCGTGAAGACGAACAGCCCGACGAGGACGAACCCGAGGATCGCTGCGGGGTTGCGGACGAGGCGGCGCCAGGCGTCGCTCCAGAGCCCGCTCGGGTGATCGAACTGGATCTCCGCGGACTCGAGCTCGGTGACGCTCATCCGCTCACCCGCACTCTCGGATCGACGAGCGCGTACGAGACGTCGACGAGCAGGTTGACGAGGACGAAGACGACGGCGACGAAGAGAATCCCGCCCTGGAGCACCGGGTAGTCGCGCGCGACGATCGCGTCGGCGAGCCATGAGCCCATGCCGGGGATCGCGAACACCTTCTCCGTCAGGATCGCGCCCGAGAGCAGGAGCCCGGCCTGGAGGCCGATGATCGTGACGACGGGGAGCATGGCGTTCCGGAAGATGTGGCGCCGGTCGACGATGCGCGACTCGAGCCCCTTCGCGCGCGCCGTCCGGACGTAGTCCTCGTTCTGCACGTCGAGCACCGACGCACGGGTGATCCGGGCGATGATCGCGAGCGGGATCGAGCCGAGCGCGATCGCGGGCAGGACGAGGTGCATGAGCGCATCCCAGAGCGCGACCGGGTCGAGGGCGATGATCGCGTCGAGGACGTAGAAGTTCGTCGGGTGGTCGATGCTGATCTGCGACGACTGGCGACCGATCGTCGGGAAGAGCCCGAGCTTCACCGCGAAGATCCACTTGAGGATGAGCGCGAGAAAGAAGATCGGGATCGAGATCCCGATCAGCGAGCCGACGAGACTCGCGTTGTCGACGACGCCTCCGTAGCGCTTGGCGGCGGCGAACCCGAGCGGCACGCCGAGGAAGACGGCGAAGATCATCGCGGCCGCGGCCAGCTCGATCGTCGCCGGGAAGCGCCGCGAGATCTCCTCGGTGACCGGCCGCCGAGACTTGATGCTCGTCCCCAGGTTCCCCCGGACGACGAGACGCATGTACGCGATGTACTGGATGTGGACCGGGCGATCGAGCCCGTACTGCTCGCGCACCTGCTCGATGGTCTGCTCGGTCGCGCGCTCCCCGAGGAGCGCACGCGCGGGGTCGCCCGGCAGCGCCCGGATCCAGAAGAAGACGAGGATCGAGAGCCCGAGGAGGATCGGGACGAGCAGGAGCAGCCGGCGGACGACGAAACGAAGCATGTGTGCCTCCTAGGACGCCCGCCGGCTGCGCTTTGCTAGCTCGCTACTCCTCCTCTCCGCCCTCGGTGAACTCCACCGAGGCGAACTCCTCGAGCGAGACCGGGCTCGGCGTGTACCCGGTCACGTTGGCCTGGAAGGCGAGCGCGGGCGAGGTGTGCACGTACGGGACGCCCGGGATCCAGTCGGCGATCTTCTGGTTCGCCTCCTGGTAGAGCGCCGTACGGGCGGCGATGTCCGTCTCCCGCTCGGCCCGATTCAGCAGGTCCATGATCTCCCGGTTCGGGAACTCGTTCGTCCCCCAGGCGGGCTGCTGCGACTGGAAGAACGTCCCGACGAAGTTGTCCGGGTCGCCGTAGTCGCCGGTCCACCCGATGAGGTTCAGGTGACCTGCGGTGCCGTTCTGCTGCCGGCCGAGGTAGTCCGGGTTCCACGGAGCGTTCCTCGCGGTGACGCGGAAGCCCGACTCGTTCAGGCTCGCCGCGAACGCCTCGAAGTTCCGCCGCGGGTCCGGCATGTACGGCCGGGACACCTCGGTCGGGTACCAGAACTCGATCGCGACGGGCAGCGTCAGGCCCGCCTGCTGGAGCAGCTGCCTCGAGCGGGCGGGGTCGTACTCGTACTCGGTGACCTGGTCGGCATACCCCTCCACGAGCGGCGGCATGAACTGGTGCGCCACCTCGCCGCGGCCGGCGTAGAAGTTGTCGACGACGGCCTGCCGGTCGAGCCCGTGCGCGACGGCCTGCCTGACGAGCAGGTTGTCCATGGGCGGCTGGGCCTGGTTGATCGTGACGTAGCCGACGTTGAACGCGGGCCGATCGAGGATCTGGAGGCTGTCGTCCGCCTCGATGGTCTCGATGTCCTGCGGCTCGACGAGGTCGTACCCCTGGATCTCGCCGGTCTGGAGCGCCTGCAAGCGGGCCGCGTTGTCGGGGATCGGCCGGAAGATCAACGTCCCCAGCTTCGCCTTCTCACCCCAGTAGTCGTCGTTCCGGACGAGCGTGAGCTTGTCGTTCCGCTCCCACGAGTCGAACTTGAAGGGGCCCGTCCCGGTCGGTTGCTCGGTCCCGTACGTCCCGGTCGGCTGGAAGACGCCGGCCTCCTCGTCGACCGTCCCGGCGTCGGCCTCGTAGTCGGTGAGCGCCTTCGGGCTCGCGATGCCGAAGTTCACGAGTGCCAGCGCGCCCAGGAACGCCGACGACGGCTCGGTGATCCGGATCACGGCCGTGAGCTCGTCCTGCGCCGTGCAGCTCTCGTAGAGGCTCGGGTCGAGCGTCTCGTCCTCGTTCTCGGCGTAGCCCCGGAACACCGTCTGCCAGTAGTACGACACGCTGGAGTTCTGGAGCGGGCCGGAGAAGTTGTACCAGCGGTCGAAGTTGAAGCAGACCGCCTCGGCGTTGAACGGCTCGCCGTCGTGGAACGTCACGCCGTCCTGCAGCGTGAAGGTCCACTCGAGCCCGTCGTCCGACGCCACCCAGCTCTCGGCGAGC
This sequence comes from Actinomycetota bacterium, assembly GCA_004366385.1. Classification (GTDB taxonomy): domain Bacteria; phylum Actinomycetota; class Thermoleophilia; order Gaiellales; family Gaiellaceae; genus GMQP-bins7. The sequence continues at coordinate 14,709 of SIRU01000026.1, read as the reverse complement.
TCCGGGACGATCTTCGTCGTTCCCGCCTCGAGCCCGACGAGCGTCTCGAACATCTGGTCGATGACGCGCAGCGACTCGCCGTCGGAGACCAGCGCACCGTCCAGCACGACCGGATCGGACGCCGTCCCGAACGTCAGCGTGTCGCCGTCTCCTCCTCCACACCCCGCTGCGAGCGCAGCGGCGAGTGCAGTGAAGCCGAGCGCAGCCACCAACTTCAATCGTCTCCTCACACCCCTCTCCTTTCCGCGGCGACAGTCCTGTCTCGACGGAGTATCCCGAACGGCGGAGGGCCGCGGCAAGCGAAGCGGGCCCGGAGGCCCGCTTCATCCCTGACTGTGGAGGTTCGCGGCGCGTGTCAGGCCGCGAGGCCGGCGAGATCGCGCAGGGCCTCCAGGCGCTTCAGCGCCTGGCCCTCGAGCTGCCGCACGCGCTCGCGCGTGAGGTCGAGCTCGTGCCCGATCGCCTCGAGCGTCCACGGCTCGCCCTCGAACCCGAAGCGGAGCTCGAGGATGCGGCGCTCGCGCTCCGGAAGCGCGTCGAGCGCCCGGCGGATGCTCTGGCGGCGGAGCGACTCCTCGGCCTCGTCGAACGGGTCGACCGCCTCACGGTCGGCGAAGAGGTCGCCGAGCTCGCCCTCGTCGTCCGCGCCGACCGTCTGGTTCAGCGAGACGGAGGCGTGGGCGGCGCCGAGCGCCTCGTCCACGTGCTGGAGTGGAAGGCCGGTCGCCTCGGCGAGCTCCTCCTTCGTCGCCTCCCGGCCGAGCTCGACCTCGAGCCGGCGGGCCGCCCGCGACAGCTTCTGCTGCCGCTCGACGACGTGGACGGGCACGCGGATCGTCCGCGCGTGGTTCGCGACGGCGCGCTGCACCGACTGGCGGATCCACCAGGTCGCGTACGTCGAGAACTTGAAGCCGCGCCGCCAGTCGAACTTCTCGACCGCGCGGTTCAGGCCCAGCGTGCCCTCCTGGATGAGGTCGAGGAAGGGGACGCCGAGGCCGCGGTAGCCCTTGGCGATGGAGACGACGAGCCGGAGGTTCGACTCGATCATCGTCCGCTTCGCGACCGGGTCGCCGCGCTCGATGCGCTTGGCGAGGGCAACCTCCTCGGAGGCGGTCAGCAGCTTGTGGCGGCCGACGTCGGCGAGGAAGAGCTGGAGGCTGTCGGCGGCACCGGAGACAGCGCCGGCCTCGTAGCGCGGCGTCTCGGCGGGCGTCCCCTTGCCGGCGGCCTCGCCGTCCGGCTGGGCGATCTCGATGCCGTGTGCCTCGAGCTCGCGCTGGAGGAGCTCGGCCTCGTCCTCGCCGAGGTCGTGCTCGAGCGCGAAGGCCTCGATCTCGGCGGTGCCGAGGTGGCCTCCGTGCTCTTCGGCGCGCTCGATGAGCGCCTTCACGTGCTCGGACTCGAGCAGTTCGATGAGCTGGTTCTGCGTCAAGAGAGTGCGTCAGTCCTTTCGATTCGGCGACTGGTGGAGAGCAACAAACTTACGGAGTGTACGGCTGTTTTCCTTCTATTTCCAGGGGTTGACCACTGCTCAGCGGCGTCACAAACTCCTCAAACGTCCGCGCCTGTTCGGGTTATTCCGCGCTCGATCGGTCGGCGGTTTGCGGCATTGACGCTCGAAGCCCGGAGGCCACGTACGACCTGAGACGTCGCGGCGTCCAGGCAGTTAGATCATGACCGGGCCTGCGGACGGCGAAAACCCCCTCGGAAACGGCTTTACGCGCTCTTAGCGCGCCTTTCCGCGAGCAGCTCGACCGCACGCTCGGTCGTCACGCCCTCGACCGTGTCGCTCTTGCGGAGGCTCGCGTTCGTCTCCCCGTCCGTGACGTACGGGCCGAAGCGACCGTCCTTGACGACGATCTTCCTGCCGCTCGAGGGATCCTCTCCGAGCTCGCGGAGCGGGCCGCGCGCCTGCCCGCGCCCTCGCCGCCGCGGCGGCTGCGCGAGCAGCGCCTTCGCGTCCTCTAGCGTGACGGTGAAGAGCTGCTCCTCGCTCTCGAGCGAGCGCGAGTCGGAGCCCCGCTTGACGTAAGGGCCGTAGCGGCCGTTCTGCGCGGTGACCTCCTCGCCGTCGACCTCCCCGAGGGTACGAGGAAGCGTGAGGAGCCGGAGGGCGTCGTCGAGCGTCACCGTCTCCGGCGACATCGAGGAGAAGAGCGAGGCCGTCCGTGGCTTCCCATCGGCGCCCTCGGCGAGAGTCTCGGTCACGTACGGGCCGTAGCGGCCGACGCGAACGACGATCTCGTGCCCGGTCTCGGGGTCGCGGCCGAGCGGCTTGTTGTCCGGCTGCGCGAGGATCTCCTCGGCCTTCTCGGCGGTCAGCTCGTCGGGTGCGAGGTCGGCCGGAAGGCTTGCGCGCTCCTCGCCGCGCTCGAGGTACGGGCCGTAGCGCCCCACGCGGACGACTGCCTCGCTCCCCGGGATCGCGATGGAGTTGACCGCGCGCGCGTCGATCTCCTCGAGGTGCTCCGTGACGAGGTGATGGAGCCCCGGGCCATCGCCGTCACCGAAGTAGAAGCGCCCGAGCCAGGCCACGCGCTCCTCGTCGCCGGCGGCGATCCGGTCCAGGTCGTCCTCCATGCGCGCAGTGAAGTCGAAGTCGACGAGCTGCTCGAAGTGTTGCTCGAGGAGGTTCACGACCGAGAACGCGAGAAAGGCCGGCACGAGCGCCGTGCCCTTCTTGAAGACGTAGCCGCGATCGATGATCGTGGACAGGATCGCCGCGTACGTCGACGGGCGGCCGATGCCGCGGTCTTCGAGCGCCCTCACGAGCGTCGGCTCCGTGTACCGCGGGGGCGGCGTGGTCGCGTGACCGTCGGGCTCGAGCGAGAGCGCCGTGACCTCCTGCCCGACCTCGAGCTGCGGCAGGCGGCGCTCCTCCTCGTCGTCGGCCGCGGGCTCGTCGCGGCCGGGCTCGTAGGCGGCGAGGAAGCCGCGGAAGGTGATCACGGTGCCGGACGCGGCGAGCTCGACCTCCTCGCCCGCGGACGACGTCGCCGCGATGCGGAGCGAGACGGTGTTGCCGCGCGCGTCCTCCATCTGCGAGGCGAGCGTGCGCTTCCAGATGAGGTCGTAGAGCGCCAGCTCGTCCCGCGAGACGTCGCCCTTGACCTGGTCGGGCGTGCGGAACGTGTCGCCGGCGGGACGGATCGCCTCGTGGGCCTCCTGGGCGTTGGCGACGGCGCGCCCGTACGCGCGCGGCTTCTCCGGCACGTACTCGGTGCCGAAGAGCTGCTTCACCTGCGCGCGGGCCGCTGCGAGCGCCGACTCCGAGAGCGTCGTCGAGTCCGTGCGCATGTAGGTGATGTAGCCCGACTCGTACAGCCGTTGCGCGAGGCGCATCGTCGTCTGCGCGGTGAAGCGGAGCTTGCGGCTCGCCTCCTGCTGGAGCGTGGCCGTGCGGAAGGGAGCAGCCGGTCGGCGCCGGTACGGCTTCTCGTCGGCAGCGCTGACGGCGAACCGCGCCCCCTCGAGGCGCTCGGCGAGCCCGCGCGCGCCCTCCTCGTCGAGGACGGTGAGGCTCGCGTCGCGGAGCGTGCCGTCGGAGGCGAAGTCGCGCCCCTGAGCGACGCGGCTCCCGTTCACCGAGAGCAGCCGCGCCTCGAACGACCCCGGATCGAAGGTCGCGACGAGATCCCAGTAGCCGGCGGAGACGAACGCGATCCGCTCGCGCTCGCGCTGCACGACGAGGCGCGTCGCGACCGACTGCACGCGTCCGGCCGAGAGGCGCGGCATGACCTTCTTCCAGAGGACCGGCGACACCTCGTAGCCGTACAGCCGGTCGAGGATCCGGCGCGTCTCCTGCGCGTCGACGAGGTCCTGGTCGATCCCGCGCGTCTCCTCGAGCGCCCGCGCGATCGCCTCCTTGGTGATCTCGTGGAAGACCATGCGCCGCACGGGCACCTTCGGCTTGAGGACCTCCACGAGATGCCAGGCGATCGCCTCGCCCTCGCGGTCCTCGTCGGTCGCGAGCAGGAGCTCGTCGGCCTCCTTGAGCTTCTTCCGGAGCGCGGTGACGACCTTCTTCTTCTCCGCGTCCACGATGTAGTACGGCTCGAAGCCCTGCTCGACGTCGACGCCGAGCGCCCCGAAGCGCTTCCGCTCGGCCGCGGGGAGGTCGGACGCGCGGTTCGGGAGGTCGCGGATGTGACCGATGCTCGACTCCACGGCGTAATCGGCGCCGAGGTAGCCGCCGATCGTCCGCGCCTTCGCGGGGGACTCGACGATGACGAGGCTCTTGCCCATCGGCGCCACAGGGTAGCGCCGTCGTCAATCCTTGCAATCCCGCGATACTGGCGCGCGTGTCGTCGCCTCCCAGGCCGAGCGCCCTGTACTTCGTCGTCGCGGCGCTCAGCTGGCCGGTGCTGAAGACGCTCTTCCGGCATCGCGCCTACGGCAGCGAGAACGTCCCGCAAGCGGGAGGCTTCGTGCTGGCCGCGAACCACTGGTCGAACTTCGACCCCTGGCCGCTCGGGATCGACCTCTTCCCGCGGCGCTTCCTGCGCTTCATGGCGAAGTCGGAGCTCTTCTGGTTTCCCCTGAGCCTGGTCATCAGGGCAGGCGGCGGATTCAAGGTTCGGCGTGGGGAGCGGGACGAGGAGGCGATCGCGACCGCGGTCGAGCTCTGCCGCCAGGGGCACGCGGTCGTCATGTTCCCCGAGGGGACGCGGCGCCGGAAGGGCCTCCGCAAGAAGCACGAGGCGCGCTGGCACTCGGGCGCGGCCCGGATCGCGCTCGAGGCCGGCGTCCCTCTCGTGCCAGCCGGGATCACGGGGACGGACCGCCTGGCGCGGCTCGGGCCGCTGCGCGTGCGCTACGGGGCGCCGATCGAGCTCGGTGACCTCGGCGAGCTCGAGCCCGCGCAGGCCGCGCGCATCGCCACCGACCGGCTGCGCGAGGCGGTGGAGCAGCTCGAGGCGTCGCTCGCATGAGACCGCTCCTCGTCATGGACGGCGACTCGTTCGCGCACCGCGCGTACCACGGCGTCCCGAAGACGCTGCGGCGCGCAGACGGCGGCCCGGGGAACATGCTCCTGGGCGTCTCGAACTACCTGCTCCGCTTCTGGCAGAGCGAGCGCCCGCGGACGGTGCTCGTCGCGTGGGACACGCTCACGGAGCCGACCTACCGGCACGAGGCGCTCGACGGCTACCAGGCCGGACGCGAGTTCGACGCCGAGCTGCTGGAGCAGCTCGACCTCCTCCCCGCGCTCGTGGAGGCAACCGGCTTCGCCGTCGCGAAGGCGCCGGGCTACGAGGCGGACGACTTCCTCGGGGCGGCGGCCGCGCAGGAGGAGGCTCGAGGCGGAACGGTGCTCGTCGCGACCTCGGACCGCGACGCCTTCCAGCTCGCGAGCGCCTTGACCACGATCCTCCAGCCCGTGCGCGGCGAGTCCCCGACCCGGATCGGGCCGGCCGAGGTCCGCGAGCGCTACGGCGTCGACCCGGAGCAGGTCCCGGACTTCATCGCGCTGCGCGGCGACCCGTCCGACAAGATCCCGGGCGCGCGCGGGATCGGGCCGAAGAAGGCCGCCGCGCTGCTCGCGCAGTACGGGTCGCTCGACGCGCTGCTCGAGGACGGACGCTTCGCCGCCGAGGCGGACGCGCTTCGCCTCTATCGCCACATCGCCACGCTCGACCGCGACGCGCCGCTCCCGCCGCTGCCCGACGTCACGCCCGACTGGGCCGCAGCCGCGGCGCACGCGCGCGGACTCGGGCTGGACGGCCTCGCGCGCCGCTTCGAGGAGGCGCTCGCGTGGACGTGATCAGCCATCCCGCGCTGGCGCACCTCCACTCGCCGGGGCACCACATCCATGCGGAGAGCCCCGAGCGCCTGCGGCGGCTGCACGAGCGCTTCCCGGGCTTCGTCGAGTCCGAGCATGCAACGCGCGAGCAGCTCGAGCTCGTGCACTCGAGCGCGTATGTGGGCTCGATCGCCACCATCGACGCGGAGGCCTGGCTCGACCCCGACACGTTCTGCGGGCCGACGACGTGGGACGCGGCGCGGCTCGCGGCCGGCTGCGCGATCGCCGCGGTCGAACAGAGCGGCTTCGCGCTCGTGCGCCCGCCCGGCCACCACGCGCTGCACGAGGAGGCGATGGGCTTCTGCATCTTCAACAACGTCGCGATCGCCGCACGCCACGCGCAGACGGAGCTCGGGCTCTCTCGGGTCGCGATCGTCGACTTCGACGTCCACCACGGGAACGGGACGGAGGCTCTCTTCCGCGGCGACGACAGCGTCCTCTTCATCTCGCTCCACCAGTGGCCGTTCTGGCCGGGATCGGGCGGGCCGGGGACGAGCGACGAGCAGACGCTGAACGTCCCGCTCCCCGCGCTGTCCGGGGACGCCGACTACGCGCGCGCCTTCGACGAGCAGGTGGAGCCGATCGTGCGCGCGTTCACTCCTGATCTCGTGCTCGTGTCGGCCGGGTTCGACGCGCACGAGGACGACCCGCTCGGCGACATGCGGGTCACCGAGGCCGGGTTCCGGGAGCTCACCCAGCGCTGCGCCGCGCTGGCGCCACGGACCGCGGCCGTCCTCGAGGGCGGCTACAACCTCGACACGCTGCCGAGCCTCGTCGAGGCGGCGCTCGAGGGGTTCGCCTCGAGCTAGATGATTGATGCCACGGCTCGGGCCGTGGCGATAGGGACCAGGAGAGGCAGGTCGAAGTCGGCGGTGTCCAAGACACCGTCGACCAGGAGGCCACGATGGACGCCGACCTCGACCTGCTTCTGATCAGTGTCTACTGCACGGCCGACGACCTTCTGCCCGAGCGGCCGGCTAACGCCCGTCGCAAGCTCACCGACGCCGAGGTCGTCACCCTGTGCGTTGCGCAGGTGCTGATGGGGATCCCTTCCGATCGGCGCTTCCTGCGAGCGGCGAAGCGACAACTCGGTCATCTCTTCCACTGGCTGCCGACCCAGGATGTGCTGCACAAGCGGCGAGCGCGGCTGTCGGAGACGATCGAGTGGCTGGTCGGCGTGTTCGCCGAACGCTCTCCTGGGCACGCCGACGACCTCCTGCTGCTCGACTCGACACCGGTGGAGTGCGCACGCTCGCTGGAGACGACGCGCCGCTCGGCGCTCGCCGAGATCTGTGGCTACGGCTACTCGCGCAGCCACTCGCGCTACTTCTGGGGCATGCGCCTGCATCTGGCCTGCGCGCCCGACGGGACACCGCGGGCGGCGGCGCTCGTCGCCGCCGATCGCGGAGAGCGCGAGGTCGCGCTCAGGATCCTGCCCCGCGTCTTGCGCGGCGGCGAGACGATCGTCTGCGACAAGGGCTATGCCGGCCACGACTTCGCCTCCACGCTCGCCGACCTGGGCGCGACAGTCATTCGCCCTGCCCGTCGCAACGAGCCAGATCACGGGATCCACTTGGCACCGATCCGGCAGCGCATCGAGTCGGTCTTCCACACCTGCAAAGACCTGCTCAACCTCGAGCGCCACGGTGCGCGCACGCCGCGCAACCTATTCGCCCGCATCGCGACCCGCCTGCTCGCGCTCGCCGCCTGCATCAGCCTCAACCACGAGCTCGGCCGACCGAGCCGAGCAATCGTCGACTACACGGCGTAGTCCGTGGCATCAATCATCTAGCCGCGCGCGGTCTCGAGGCGCTCGAGCGCCTCGCGCCTCGAGGAGACGCCGAGCTTGCGGAGCAGGCTCTTCACGTGCGAGCGCACGGTGTGCTCGGAGATGAAGAGCCGCTGCGCGATCTCGTCGGTCCCGAGATGCTCGTCGAGCAGGAGCAGGACCTCGACTTCGCGGGCCGAGAGCAGGCGGGTGATCTCCTCCGGGATCCCGTCCAGCCGGCCACCCTCGCGCACGCGGTCGAGCAGCCGGCGGGCGACGCCGCCCGAGAGCGCCGCCTCACCGCGGGCGACACCTCGGAGAAAGCTCGCGATCTGCTCGGGAGGCTCGGTCTTCAGGAGGTAGCCGGCCGCGCCCGCACGGATGGCCGCGAGAAGGTTCTCTTCCGCGTCGGAGGCGGTGAGGACGACGACCTCGCTGTTCGGCGCCTCCTCGCGGATGATCGGCAGGGCGGTGAGCCCGTCCATGCCGGGCATGGTCAGGTCGAGGAGGACGATGTCGGGCTGGAGCCGCTCGGCCTCGGTGATCGCCTGCTCGCCGCTCGAGGCGTCCCCCACCACCTCGAACCCCTGCTGCGCGAGCAGCGCTGCGAGCGCGTCGCGGGTGAGCGGATGGTCGTCGACGAGGAGGATGCGCTCCGACACATGCCTCTTATCGGCAGCAACCCGCGTGCCGACAAGAGGAACGTGGATCATCGGCGCTCGCAGACCTACCGCTCGTGGCTGGTGAGCGAGATCCTGCTCGTCACGCTGCTCGCGTGGACGACGGGGCTCTTCGCCGTCAGCAGCTCGCTCCAGTCCTCCTACGAGCTGCCGGAGACGCGGCTGTTCCTGGACACGGCGATCGCCGTCGTCGCCGCGATCGTGTCGGTGCTCGCCAGCGTGCGCTTCCTCGTGGACGGCAGGACGCTGGACCTCCTCGTCGCGGCGGGCTTCTGGAGCATCGCGCTCGGGACGATCGCGTTCGGCCTCGTCCCGATCCTGGGTGGGGAGACGCTCCCGCCGGCGGCCGCCTGGGCGCTGGTCGGCGCGCGCCTGCTCGGCGCGGCGCTGATCGCAGTCGCGCCGTACACGGACGGCCGCCTCACCACCAGACGCCCTGCGCTCCTCGCCGTCGGCATCGGCATCGCCGCGCTGCTCGCGTCGGCGGGCATGGGGCTCAGCACGCCGCAGTGGGGTAGCACGGCGCTCTCCGGAGAGCTCGTCGAGGGCTCGTCGGTGGTGCTGGCGGCGTCGCTCCTCTCCATCCTCTGGCTCGTCGCGCTGGTCGGCTTCGCTCTCCGCTACCGGCGCCATGGCCGTGACCTCGACAGCTGGCTCTGCCTGTCCGTCACGCTCGCGTTTTTCGCCGACCTGCACCTCGTCCTGACGCCCGTGGTTTCGAGCGAGTTCGTCCTCCAGGGCGACTTCCTGCGCCTGATCGCGTTCGGGCTCCTCCTCGTCGGCGTGTGGAGGGCGATCGCCGACGCGGAGTTCGGGCGCGCGGTGGCGGACGAGCGCGCCCGTGTTGCGCGGGAGATCCACGACGGCCTCGCCCAGTACCTGTTCGCGATCTCGACCCAGGTGAACATGCTCGAGACCGGGGCACCGCTCGAGGAGGTGCTCCCGCGGCTGAAGCGGGCGTCGACCTCGGCCCAGCAGGAAGCTCGCTTCGCTGTGCTCGCCCTCTCGTCGGCGGGCGGCTCGGCGCGCTTCGACTCGGCGCTGCGCCGCTACGTCGAGGTTCTGACCGCCGACGGCGAGCTCGACGTGGAGCTCGACGTCGACCGCGCGGTCCGGCTCGCGCCTGACGAGCAGATCGAGGTCTTCCGCATCGTCCAGGAGGGCCTCGGCAACGCACGCCGTCACGCCGGGGCGACGCAGGTCGAGGTGGAGATCGCGCAGCGAAACGGCCGGCGCGTCGTGCTGGTACGCGACGACGGGATCGGCTTCGACGAGGAGACGGCGGCGAACGGGCAAGGGCTGGAGAACATGAGGCTCCGCGCGGACGCGATCCAGGGCGAGCTCAACCTGAGCTCCGCCCCCGGCCGCGGCACGGCGATCGAGGTCGTCCTCCGCCCCACGTAAGCGAAGAGGCCGGGCGAGCCCGGCCTCTTCGCGCACCACTCGGTCTGAGGGACGATCAGTCGTCGCGGCCCTTCTTCTTGATGCACCAGTCGAAGAGCTCGGGCTTCGTGAGGTGGAGCTCCACGACCGTGCCGAGCGGCAGGAACGAGCCCGGCGGCAGGTCGGTGTTGATCAGGCCGCTGGTGTACGGCGGCTCGTCCGAGTCGATCGCGTCGTAGTCGATCTCGCCCCTGGCCGCGGCCAGGATCAGGTCGTTCTTGATCAGGAACTTGACGCCGGCCTTGACGCACTTCGGGCCGGACAGCGTCACCTGCTTGGGCGGCTTCGGCGGCGTGCTCGGCTTGCCGCCCTTGTTCCCGGCGACCGCGCCCGCCGCGCCGGTGAGCCCGACGGCCAGGACGATGCCGAAGGTTGCGAGCTTGCGGAGCATGTTCCCCTCCTCTCGTTCGCGCTGTCGCCTACGCCGGCGGCAGCAGGACCTTGTTGACGACGTGGATGACGCCGTTCGACGCCTTGACGTCGGGGGTCACGACGCGCGCGCCGCCGACGAACACCCTCCCGCCGGAGACCTTCACGCGAGCGGGCGCGCCGTTCAGGGTCTTGACCTGCTTGAGCTTGACGACGCGGCCCGAGCCGACCTTCCCGTTCGCGACGTGGTAGAGGAGCACGGCCCGGAGCTTCGCCTTGTCCTTGCCGAGCGCCGCCAGCGTCGACTTGGGCACTTTCGCGAACGCCGCGTCCGTGGGAGCGAAGACCGTGTACGGGCCCTTGCCCTGGAGCGTCTTCGCGAGGCCGGCGGTCTTGAGCAGACTCGCGAGCGTCTTGAACTCGCCGGCGGCTACCGCCGTCTGCACGATGTTCGCCTGCTTGGCGGCCGGTGCAGCCGGAGCGGCCTCGGCGGTCGCCACCCGGGCGCCGATCACGGCCGCCGCGACGAGTGCGACGACTGCGATGGCTGCGGTGATGAACCTCATGTCGTTCCTCCTTTGTCCAGATTACGTCCAGACTTGTAGCGCATAGTCATGGGTCTTGTCAAGGGTCTGTTTCGAACCACTCGCTAATTCGAGACAATCTCTGTACGATGCGCGCCATGGAGCAGGCGGGCTACATCCGGATCGGCGAGCTGAGCCGGCGCGTGGGCGTGAGCCCGGAGCTGCTGCGGGCCTGGGAGCGGCGCTACGGATTGCTCGACCCGGGCCGTTCGCCCGGGCGCTTCCGCCTCTACTCCGACGAGGACGTCGCCCGGGTGCGGGCGATGAAGGAGCATCTGAGCCGCGGCCTGTCCGCGGCGGAGGCCGCGAGGCTCGCGCGGGAGACGCCCGTCGCCGTGCCCTCCGGGGATGCGCCCGCGGACACCGGCGAGGCACTCCTCGAGTCGTCCGTCGCCGAGCTCCGGCGGGCGCTCGAGGCGTTCGACGAGGCCTCGAGTCACGCCGTCCTCGACCGCGCGCTCGCGGCGTTCGGGCTCGAGACGGTCCTGCGCGACCTGATCCTCCCGACTCTCGTCGACCTCGGGGAGCGCTGGGAGCGCGGCGAGATCACCGTCGCGCAGGAGCACTTCGCCAGCAACCTCGTCCGCGGGCGGCTCCTCGGCCTCGCCCGCGGCTGGGGTCAGGGGACGGGCCCGCTCGCGCTCCTCGCTGCGCCGCCCGGCGAGCAGCACGACCTCGGGCTCGTCGTCTTCGGGCTGGCGCTCCGCGCTCGCGGCTGGCGCGTGACCTTCCTGGGGGCGGACACGCCGCTCTCGACGGTGGCCGAGACGGCCTCGCGGATGGCGCCCGACGTGATCGTGCTCGCGTCGCTCATCCCGTCCCGGCTCGGGTCGGTGCTGGAAGAGCTGAAAGCCCTGGCTGCGACGCACCGGGTCGTCCTCGCCGGAGCGGCTGCGACCGAGCAGATCGCGGCGCTCGCCGGCGCCTCGTACGCAGCCGAGAGCCCGATCGACGCCGCGGAGCTCGTCGCCTCCTCGCAGACGGTGTGAGCGACCGCGCGGTCGTCCTGCTCACGCGCGACCTCCGGACGCACGACCACCCGGCCCTCTCTTCGGCCGTGGACGCGCACGACGAGGTCGTCCCGCTGTTCGTCCTCGACGACCGGCTGCTGGGGAGCGCGAACCGCGTCGCGTTCCTCCTCGAGACGCTCGCCGACCTCCGCGAGCGGCTCGGGGGCGCGCTCGTCGTGCGGCGCGGACGAGCGGAGGAGGTCGTCGCGAGCCTGCGGCCCGGCGCGGTGTACGTGAGCGGAGACACGGGGCCGTTCGGGCTGAGGCGCGAGCAGGCGCTGCGGGCGATCGCCCGCGTGCGGGCGTTCCCGGGGACGGCGATCGTCGAGCCTGGCGCCGTGACCCCCGCCGGGGGCGACCACTACCGGGTCTTCACGCCGTACTGGCACGCCTGGAGCGGCGCCGAGCGGCGCGCGCTCGAGACGCCCGTGCGCGACCTCGAGCTCCCGGACGGGATCGACGCGGGCCGCCTGCCGACACTCGCGGAGCTCGGGCTCGGCGAGCCGTCGCCCGGACGCCCGCGCGGCGGTGAGACGGAGGGCCGCCGCGTGCTGGCGGGCTTCCTAGAGAACGGGCTCGAGCGCTACAAGAACTCGCGGGACGTGCTTGCGGCCGAGGGGACGTCCGGCCTGTCGCCGTACCTGCGCTTCGGCTGTGTCTCGCCGCTCGAGGTCGCGGTCGCGGCGGCGGGCGGGGAGGACTTCGTCCGCCAGCTGTGCTGGCGCGACTTCTGCCTCCAGCTGCGGGCGGCGTTCCCGCGCCTGACGTCCGACGACTACCGCCCGCGCGCTCGCGCCTGGCGTGTCGACGACGACGCGTTCGACGCATGGCGAAGTGGGCTGACTGGCATCCCCGTCGTCGACGCAGGCATGCGCCAGCTCAGGCGCGAGGGCTGGATGCACAACCGCGCGCGGCTGCTCACGGCGTCGTTCCTCGTCAAGCGGCTCGGGATCGACTGGCGGCTCGGCTTCGCGCACTTCGACGAGCTGCTCGTCGACGGCGACCCGGCCAGCAACGCCGCGAACTGGCAGTGGGTCGCCGGGACGGGGACCGACCCGCGGCCGAACCGCGTTTTCAACCCGATCCGGCAGGCGCGGCGCTTCGACCCTGAGGGCGCGTACGTGCGGCGCTTCGTCCCCGAGCTGCACGAGCTGGACCCGCGCGACGTCCACGAGCCGTGGCGGCTCGGGCGCACGGCGCTCGCCGAGCTCGGCTACCCCCCGCCGCTCGTCGAGCTCTGAGCGAGCTCCCGCTCCGGCGCACGCGGCACCGCGACGCCGATCATCGAGTCGCGGGTGACGAGCGCGGCGAGCTCGTCCTCGGTCAGGCCCTCGGTGCCGGGCGGGCGACGCGGGATCACGAGGTAGCGGATCTCCGCGGTCGAGTCGACGACGCGCACCTCGACGCCGTCGTCCAGCTCGACGCCGAACTCGCGCAGGACGCCGCGCGGGTCGGAGACGGTGCGCGAGCGGTACGGCAGGCTCTTGTACCACTCGGGCGGCGGGCCGAGCAGCGCCTTCGGGTAGCAGGAGCAGAGCGTGCAGACGACGAGGTGGTGCACGGACTCCGTGTTCTCGAGGCCGAGCGTGACGGGCGAGGGGCCGACGTCGAGGCCGAGCTCGTCGGCGGCGGCGCGGGCATCCTCGGCCAGCCGGTGCTTGAAGTCCGGGTCGACCCACGCGCGGGCGACGAGCCTGGCGCCGTTCGCGGGCGTGCGCGACACGAGCCAGTCGATCCGCGCGCGGATGCGCTCGCGGTCGAGGACCCCCTTCTCGACGAGGAGCTCCTCGAGCGCGCGGGGGCGCATCGCCGCCTCGGGCTCGTTCCCGACCGGCTCGTGATCGTGGTCGTGGTCGTGGCTCACGCGTCCTCCAGCCAGTGCTCGAAGACGTCGGCGAACAACCGGTCGTCCAGCTCGTACCCGGGCCAGAGCTCACGCTGCTCGAAGCCGACGAGGTAGACGCGGCGCTCGGGGAGGCCGTCCTCGCCGTACGCGCGGGTCTCCGGGTTCGTGAACGTCGCGCGCCCGCGCTCGACGACGCCTGTCTTGCCCTTGAGGTAGCCGGGCGTTCGGTGATGGCCTTCGTGCGGTCGGTCCGACACTCGCACTCGGGCACCGGGCTCGAAGGTCACGTGCCGAGCCTCGCGTCGACCTCGCCGGCTCGCAGGATGCCCTTCTCCACCAGGTTCGTCTCGATGGAGAAGAGCCAGCGCTCGTAGTAGGCCGCGCGCTCGTACTCGTCCGGCGGCATGCTCTCGATCCCGCGGCGGAACTCGTCCACGTTGACGACGCCCGCGTCCTCGAGCGCATTCGCGAGGGCGTCCGTGAGCACCTCCCAGCCCGCGAGCTCGTGCTCGGTGCGGTCGATCGGCGCGTCCGTCGGGACGCCGCCGCGGTCGTGGACGCCGCGCGTCACGCCGGGATCGTACGGCGTACGCTGTGAGCCTTGCTCCGCTTCGCCGCGACGTTCTCCAGCGTCTTCCTCGCTGGCGCATCCGTACTCCTCGCCATCTGGGCGATCGGGCTGATCATTGCGCCGGCGGAGACGATCCACTGGGAGTACGCGATCCCCGCGCTGCTGTTCGCGGCGCTCGGTTCGTGGTCGGCGGTCGTCCTCTGGACGGTCGGAAAGTGAGCCGCGCTCAGTCCTCGACGACCGGCGCAACGACGACGCCGTAGCCCTGGCCTCCGAGGAGCGCGGCCGCGCGCGCAGCGTCCTCCTCCCCCGACACGAGCACCGTCAGCGTCCCGCCGCGCTCGTGCGAGAGGTGCTCGAGGTCGAAGTCGGCGACGTTGATCCGCTCGGCGCCGAGCGCCTGGAAGATCCCGGCGAGCACTCCCGGCCGGTCGGGGACGTGGACGCGCAGGCGATGGAGACGGCCCGCGTCCTCGTACGCGGACTCGAGCATGCGGCGGCGATTGCCGGCAGCCTCGCCGATCCAGCGCGCGAGGAAGCCCGCGTCACCCTCCGCGAGCGCCGCCTCGAGCTGCTCCACGCGGCGGCGGTGCTCCGCGAGCGCCGCGGCGACCGCCGTGCGGTTGTCGAGGAAGATG
>SIRU01000025.1 GCA_004366385.1 Actinomycetota bacterium | reverse complement strand
CGCCTGGCGGGAGAGCTCGCGATCCCGTTCACGAGCGGGATCCTCATCGGCATCGGGGAGACGCGCGAGGAGCGGATCGACGCGCTGCTTGCGCTGAAGGCGCTCGGCGAGGAGCACGGCCACGTCCAGGAGGTCATCGTCCAGAACTTCCGCGCGAAGCCGGGGACGCGCATGGCCTCGCACCCGGAGCCCTCGCTCGACGACCACCTGTGGACGATCGCGGTCGCCAGGATCATCCTCGGCCCGGACGCGCACGTGCAGGCACCGCCGAACCTCGCGTACGACGACTTCCCGCGCCTGCTCGACGCGGGGATCGACGACTGGGGCGGCGTCTCGCCGGTGACCATCGACCACGTGAACCCGGAGGCGCCCTGGCCGGAGGTCGAGCGCTTGGCGGAGGCGACGCGCTCGCGCGGGCTCGAGCTGGCTCCGCGGCTCGCGCTCTATCCCGAGCACGTGGCGGATCTCGACCGCTGGGTCGATCCCGCGGTCGCGCCGTTCGTACGGCGTGCCGCCGACGCGGCCGGTCTCGCGCGCGACGACTCGTGGGCGCCGGGCGAGCCGGGCGCGGTCCCGCTCGTCGTCCGCCGCGACGCGCCGCCGCTCGAGCTCACCGGCGACGAACTGGGGGAGGAGGAGCTCACGCGGCTCCTCTCGGCGCGGGGCGACGAGGCGCAGCGCGTCCTCGCCGCCGCCGACCGCCTGCGCCGCGAGGTGAACGGCGACGAGGTCACGTATGTCGTCACCCGGAACATCCAGTACACGAACGTCTGCTACTTCCGCTGCGGCTTCTGTGCGTTCTCGAAGGGGAAGCTGGCGCGGAACCTGCGCGGCGCGCCCTACCTCGTCCCGCTCGAGGAGATCGTGCGCCGCTCGGAGGAGGCCTGGGAGCGCGGCGCGACCGAGGTGTGCCTCCAGGGCGGGATCCACCCGGCGTTCACGGGCGACTACTACGCGGGCGTCGTCGCCGCCATCAAGGAGGCCGTCCCCGGGATCCACGTGCACGCGTTCTCCGCGCTCGAGGTCTGGCAGGGCGCGGCGACGCTGGGGCTCTCGCTCGACGCCTACCTCGCGCGGCTGCGCGATCTCGGCCTCGGCTCGCTGCCGGGGACCGCGGCAGAGGTGCTCGACGACGAGGTGCGGCGAGTCATCTGCCCGGACAAGGTCACGACTGCGCAGTGGCTCGAGGTGCACGACGCCGCGCACCGAGCGGGCCTGCGCTCGAACGTCACGCTCATGTTCGGGCACGCGGACACGCCGCGGAGCTGGGCGCGGCACCTCCTGCGGACGCGCGAGCAGCAGGCGCAGAGCGGCGGCTTCACCGAGTTCGTGCCGCTCCCGTTCGTGCCGATGGAGGCGCCGATGTACGTGCAGGGGCGCGCGCGCCGCGGGCCGACCTTCCGCGAGACCCTCCTCGTGCACGCGGTCGCGCGGCTCGCGTTGCACCCGTGGATCACGAACGTGCAGGCGTCATGGGTGAAGCTCGGCCCGGACGGCACGCGCGAGGCGCTGCGCGCGGGCGTCAACGACCTCGGCGGGACGCTGATGAACGAGTCGATCTCGCGCTCGGCCGGTGCCGAGTTCGGGCAGGAGCTGCCGCCCGAGGCGATGGAGGCGCTGATCCGCTCCGCGGGTCGCGTGCCCCGTCAGCGGACGACGACGTACGGCGAGCCGCCGGAGGAGCGCGTGCGCGCGTCCTTCGGCGCGCCGCCGCTCGCGGAGCCGGTCTCGCCTCCGGTGAAGGAGGCGGGGCTCGTCGCGCCGCCGCGGCTGGTCAGGCCGGGGCTCGTGGGGGCGAGGGCGCGCTGAACCACCTCGCCATCGCCGTCTCCGACCAGGCGCGCTCGCTGCGGTTCTACGAGGAGTGGTTCGGCTTCGCGCCGGAGCCCCGCCCGCGCGAGGACGGGGTCTGGATCCTCCACGACGCCGCCGGGTTCTCACTCGCCGTCGGCCAGATCACTGAGCCGGTTACGTTGCCGCCGTTCTTCCACTTCGGGCGCGGCGCCGAGACTCCGGACGACGTGCGCGCGTTCCGCGACCGCGTGGAGGCGGAGGCGCTCGAGATCGTCGAGTGGTGGGACGAGCCGGACTACGTGAGCGTGAAGTTCCGCGATCCCGACGGCTACGTCATTGAGGTGAGCTGGGAGCCGGAGTGAGCTCGGGGTGGCATGCACGCCTGGCTCGCGACCATCTTCAGCCAGCACAGCTAGTCCGCCGCTTCCGGAACCGCGCCGAGGAAGCGGCAGGACAGGCGCGACGTCGCCCTTGCGCGTTCGCGTCCGCCTGCACGAGTCGAAGGAGCTGGAAGCGATGCCGATGCCGCATCGAACGTTCGTCCAGGTGGCCAAGCGCCGTCTCGTGGGCAAGGAGGGCCGCGAGCGGGTGAAGGCCGTCCGCGAGCTGCTCGCGGAGCTGCCCGACTACCGGAGTGGGCCGTACGCGGACATTCGCAAGTGGCTCACCGCCGAGATCGAGGAGACGCGCGTGCGCTCGAAGGTCGTGCACCGCGACTCGATCGCGGTGCCCCGCGAGGGCGCGGCGCAGATCGCCCTCGTCGGGCCGCCGAACGCGGGCAAGTCGTCGCTGCTGCAGGCGTTGTCCGCGATCCGGATCAAGACCGGCGACTACGCGTTCACGACCACGCGGCCCGTGGCGTCGACGACGCGGATCGGCGGCGTGCTCGTGCAGCTGGTCGAGATACCGGGGCTGATCGAGGGCGCGAACGAGGACCGGGGAGGAGGCCGCGCGCTCCTCGGCGTCCTGCGCAACGCGGACGCGATCGTCTTCTGCCACGCCCTGAATGCGCCGCCGATGGAGCTCGCCGTCGTGCAGGAGGAGGTGCGCGCGGCCGGGATCGATCTGCCCGCGCTCGTCGTGGCGACGAAGGCGGACGAGGCGGTCGGGCGCGAGCTTCCCGACGGCGCCCTGCCGGTTTCGGTGCTCGACGACGAGAGTCTCGACCGCTTCCGCGAGGCGGTATGGGCACTGACGGGCCTCGTGCGCGTCTTTCTCGGCCACGGCGGTGAGCCCGACGGCGACCCGCTCGCACTGCACCCGGGCGCGACGGTCGCGGACGTCGCGGACGAGATCCATCACGACCTCGCGGAGAGCTTCACCGCCGCGCGGATCTGGGGCCCGTCCGCGCGCTTCGCCGGCCAGCGAGTCGGCGGCGCGCACGAGGTTCGGGACGGCGACGTCGTGGAGATCCTGCGCTGACGGGAGGCTGATCGACAGCCGTCGCCCGGCGTGCAGGTCGGGCAGCCCACGAGCACGCCTCGGGGTCGTGCAGGTCGGCGACTTCGCAATCGGCGGGAGGCAAGAAGTGGACGTTTCGGCACGAAGACGTCGACCACGTGTGAGCGCTTCCCCGCTAGCGTTCGTGGAGGGACACGGGAGTGCCCCTGGGGGTCGTTGTGCGGCCGGGCCCAGAGCTACGGGCGGCCGGCGAACGGCAGGCGGACGAGGACGCGCGGGAGGTCGCGGCGGCTTCTCCGCAGCGCATGGCGAATGGCGGCCGCGGCATCCGTGAGCACGCCCTCGCCGTGGCCGACGAGCAGGCGCTCGGCGTCGAACGCCCCGAGCTGCCGCGGCGGCTTCAGGCGCAGCAGCATGTGCACGCCGACCGCGCCCCGCCCGCCGGTGAAGAAGCGGTTCGTCCCGAGCGCATCCGCGGTCACGAGCGTCCGCGTCCCCGGCCACCAGAGCGCCCGCTCCTGCCAGCGCCTCCGGCGCATGATCGGGACGACCTCGAACGGGCTCCCGGGCACGGCATCCGGCGTGACGAGGTGCGGGACGTCGAGCCGCTCCGCGATCGCCGCGCAATCGCGTGGATGCCGGTCGAGGAGCTGGAGCACGGCGGCCGGCTCGCCGAGGCCGAGCGCGCGCTCGACCCCCTCCGGCCAGTCGACCGGGTCGACGAGCCAGACGCGCCCGTCGGCCGCGAGCACGTGCGACGTCCGCGTCATCGCCTCGTCGGCGATCCACGAGAAGCCGTCGGCGCCGAGGTCGTCGCAGGCGCGGATCGCGCTCACTGCTCGAGCGCCAGCAGGTCGTCGATCGTCTCGCGGCGGCGGATGACGCGCGCGTTGCCATCCCGCACGAGCACCGCCGCCGGGCGCGGCGTCGCGTTGTAGTTCGAGCTCATGCCGAGCGTGTAGCCGCCGGTCGCCGGCACCGCGAGCAGGTCGCCGGCGCGCGGCGGCGGGAGCGCGACGTCGTCGATGAGGACGTCGCCCGACTCGCAGTGCAGGCCGGCGACGGACACGGTCTCGGTCGCCGGCTCGTCCGCGCGCGCGGCCGAGAGCGCGGTGTAGCGGGCGCCGTAGAGCGCGGGGCGCGGGTTGTCCGACATGCCGCCGTCGACGGCGGCCCAGGTCACGCCGTCGAGCCGCTTCACCGAGCGGACGCGGTAGAGCGTGACGCCCGCGCGGCCGACGAGCGCGCGGCCGGGCTCGAGCAGCAGCGCCGGCTGTCGCAGGCCGTGCTCGGCGAACGCGCGCTCGACCGAGCCGACGACGGAGCGGACGAGCGCCCCGAGCGGCGCCTCCGGCTCCTCCAGCACGTGGCGCACCGCGAACCCGCCGCCCGCGTCCAGCAGCTCGGGCGCCCAGCCGAGCTCGTCGCGGCAGCGCGCCACCAGCTGCCCGAGGAGCGCGATCGTCTCCTCGTGCGACGCGGTATCCGAGAGCTGCGAGCCGACGTGGACGTGCAGCCCCGCGACCTCGAGCCCGAGGTCACGCGCCTCCTCGATCACCCGCAGCACGGCGTCGGGCGGAAGCCCGAACTTCGACCCGTGGTGCCCCGTCTGCACCGCCTCGTGCGTGTCCGCTTCCACGCCGAGCGTGGCACGCACCAGCACGCGCCGTACTCCTGCCGAAGCCGCTCGCGCCGCCTCGCCCTCCGCGTCGAGCACGACGAGCGCGCCCGCCTCCGCCGCCGCGCGCAGCTGCTCGTCCGGCTTCGCGTTCCCGTGCACGACGAGTTGCTCACCGGAGAGCCCGGCCGCGCGCGCGAACGCGAGCTCGCCGAGTGATGCGACGAGCGCGCCGTAGCCTTCCTCCGCGAGCAGCCGCAGCAGCGCAACGTTCGGGAACGACTTCGCCGCCCAGACGAGCTGTGCGCCCGGCGCCGCCTCGCGCACCTCCCGCGCCCGCCTGCGGATCGTCTCCTCGCAGAAGACGTAGAGCGGCGTCCCGAAGCGCTCCGCGAGCTCGCGCGCACCGAGGCCGCCGACCTCCAGCTCGCCGCGCTCGACCTTCGCCGACTCGGGGAACAGCTCCAGCATGCGGCGATGATGCCTGTTACCCTGAGACGCTCAATGGAGCAGCTTCTTCCGTAGCGCAGGGAGCGAACGCGGCGAGAGCCGCGGACGTCTCCACGAGGCCTCTCACGCGAGAGGCTTTTTTGTTCCCCGAGACGACCGAGAGACGCAGATGGACCGGTACGACGCACAGCAGATCGAGTCGAAGTGGCAGCAGGTGTGGGCGGACGCCCACGCCTTCGAGGTGCCGAACCCGGCACCAGGCGAGACGGATCTCCGGCCGAAGAGCTACGTCCTCGAGCAGCTCCCGTACCCGTCCGGGACGCTGCACATGGGCCACATGCTCGTGTACACGATCGGTGACGTCGTCACCCGCTTCCGCGCTCGGAACGGCCTGAACGTCCTGCACCCGCAAGGGTTCGACTCCTTCGGCCTGCCGGCCGAGAACGCCGCGCTGAACGCGGGCGGGCCCCCGCGCGAGACGACCGAGCGCAACATCGAGCACATCAAGCGGTCGATGCGCCGCGCGGGCTGGGCGTACGACTGGACGCGCGAGCTCTCGACGCACAAGCCCGACTACTACCGCTGGCAGCAGTGGCAGTTCCTGCGCTTCTTCGAGCGCGGGCTCGCGTACCGCAAGGGCGCCCCCGTCAAGTGGTGCCCGAACGACCAGACCGTGGTCGCGAACGAGCAGGTGCAGGACGGGCGCTGCGAGCGCTGCGGCGCCGAGGTCGAGTCGCGCCTGATGGAGCAGTGGTTCTTCCGGATCACCGACTACGCGCAGGCGCTGCTCGACGACCTCGACACCGTCGACTGGCCCGAGTCGATCAAGGCCCGGCAGCGGAACTGGATCGGGCGCTCGGAAGGCGCCGAGATCATGTTCCGGATCGAAGAGCTGGGCGAGGACGTCCCCGTCTTCACGACGCGCCCCGACACGCTGCACGGGGCGACGTTCTTCGTGCTCGCGCCCGAGCATGAGCTCGTCGAGCGCATCGACTCGGAGGAGGTGCGCGACTACGTCCGCCGCACCGGGGCGAAGAAGACCGCGGAGCGCGCGGCGGCGGCCGAGAAGACCGGCGTCTTCACGGGGCTGCACGCCGTCAACCCGGTGAACGGCGAGCGGCTGCCCGTGTACGTGGCGGACTACGTCCTGACCGACTACGGGACGGGCGCGATCATGGCCGTCCCCGCGCACGACCAGCGCGACTTCGACTTCGCGGCCGCGTTCGAGCTCCCCGTCCGGCAGGTGGTGAAGCCGCCGGAGGCCGACGTCGACGAGAGCGTCGCCTACGTCGAGCACGCGGAGGGCGAAGTGCTCGTCAACTCCGCGGAGTTCGACGGCCTGCCCGCGCCCGAGGGCGGTCGCAGGATCGTCGAGAAGCTCGAGGCGGAGGGCCGCGGGCGCTTCGCGATCAACTTCCGCCTGCGTGACTGGGGCTTCTCGCGGCAGCGCTACTGGGGCTCCCCGATCCCGATCGTGTACTGCGACGGCTGCGGGATCGTCCCGGTCCAGGACGAGGAACTGCCCGTGCTCTTGCCCGAGGTCGAGGACTACCGGCCGAAGGGCCGCCCGCCGCTCGCCCAGGTGGAGGAGTGGGTCAACGTGCCGTGCCCGCGCTGCGGCCGGCCGGCGGAGCGCGAGACGGAGACGATGGACACGTTCGTCGACTCCTCCTGGTACTTCCTGCGCTACTGCGACGCGCGCAACGACGAGGCGCCGTTCGACCGCACGGCCGTCGACTACTGGAACCCGGTCGACCTCTACATCGGCGGGGTCGACCACGCGACGATGCACATGATCTACGCGCGGTTCTGGGTCAAGGTGCTGAACGACATGGGGATGCTCGGCTTCCGCGAGCCGTTCGCGCGCTTCTACTCGAACGGCTGGGTCACGGTCGGAAAGGTGAAGATGTCGAAGCGGGCCGGCAACGTCGTCGGGCCCGACCACTTCATCGAGCGTTACGGCGCCGACGCATGCCGGCTGAACATCCTCTTCCTCGGCCCCGCCAACGAGGACATGGAGTGGACCGAGACGAGCGTCGAGGCGATGGCCCGGTTCGTGCGCCGGCTGTGGCGAGTCGTGAACGAGGTCGCCGAGCAGGCGCCGTCGGGGCCGCCGGAGAGCGGGGAGCTGGCGCGGAAGGCCCATCGCACGATCGCGAAGGCGACCGACGACATCGGGCGGCGGTACGCGTTCAACACGGCGATCTCGGCGGTCATGGAGCTCGTGAACGAGCTGTCTCGGGACACGGGCGGCCGGGATGCACGCTTCGCGGCCGAGACGGCCGTGTCGGTGATCCAGCCATACGCGCCCCACGTCGCGGAGGAGCTGTGGGAGCGGCTCGGCCACGAGCGGCTGTGGGAGCAGCCCTGGCCTGCCGCCGATCCGGCGCTGCTCGAGGTGGACACGGTCGAGGTCGTCGTGCAGGTGAACGGGCGCATCCGCGACCGCCTGCACGTGGCGCCGGACACCTCTGACGAGGAGCTGGTCGCGCTCGCGCGCCGCTCCGAGAAGGTGCAGGCGTACCTCGACGGCGGGGAGGCCGCGCGCACGGTGGTCGTCCCCGGCAAGCTCGTCAACTTCGTGACGTAGCTCCCGGACTCGGGGTGGGCGGGGCCCGGCAGCTGCGGGCCGACCGACCAGCCGTTGAGCACGGGGATCGGCCGGCCGTCGGGATGCACGTGGGGGACGAAAACGGCGAGCAGCGAGCCCCTGCGACGGGGGCGCCCCCGCGGTGGCCGCGACGCGACGAGGAGCCTGCGGCGCGTCGCAGCGCGAACGCAGAGCTGCCGCGCTGCGATTGGCACACATTCGTTGCGAAGCCGTGTCCCACGCGTGAGCGGATCGTCGGCACGGTGGGCTGGTGCCCCCGATCCCGGTCTCGCGACCTGTCGCGCTCGCCCTCGTGGGCGGGCTGCTCGCCGTGCTGGTGCTGGCGGGGCAGAGACTGGCCGCGACGGGCAGCGCCGCCGCTCCCGAGGTCGTTGCGCCGCTCGAGCCGGTCGTCGAGGCCCGCGCCGGGGCCGCACAGGCCGTGCTCGTCGTCCACGTCGTTGGCGCGGTGCGGAGGCCCGGGCTCTTCCGCCTTCCCGAGGGCGCGCGCGTGGCGGACGCGGTCGCGCGGGCCGGAGGGGCGACGCGGAGGGCGGATCTCGCCGGGTTGAACCTTGCGGCGCCGCTCGTCGACGGCGTCCAGGTACTCGTCCCGCGGAAGGTCGCCGCGGGAGGTGCGGGGGCGGGTGGAGGCGGGGCCGCGGCTCCAGGCGCGGCCGGGCCTGGCGGGCTCGGGCCGAAGCCGAGCCTCTCGTCAGCGACGGCCGAGGAGCTCGACGCGCTCCCCGGGGTGGGGCCTGTCACCGCGCAGAAGATCATCGACTACCGCACCGAGCACGGGCCGTTCCGGTCGGTGGACGACCTGGACGCGGTTCCCGGCATCGGGCCGACGCGAGTCGAGCAGCTGCGCGACCTGGTGACCCCGTGAGGCGAGCCGTCGAGCTCCACTGGCCGACCCTGCTCGTCTGCGCACCGTGCGCAGGGCTCGCCGCGTCGAACTGGGTCTCGCCCGGCGTCGGCGTGCTCGCCGTCTCGGGTGCGGTCGCGTCGGCGGCGATCATCCTCTCAGACGGGCCTGCTCGCGCGATCGCTCTCGGTCTCGTGCTGGCGATCGCGGGGCTGTGGTGGGGATCGCTGCGACTCGACGCGCTGGAGCGGAGCGTGCTCACAGCCGAGCTCGGGGAGTCCGCGACGGCGCGGCTTGTCACGACGGGACCCGCGCGCGTGACGTCGTGGGCCGTTCGCGTTCCCGCGGAGGTGCGGTCGTTCGGTGACGAGCAGGTGCGCGAGCGGGTGCTGCTCGTGCTGCCGGTCGGCCGCTCGCCTCCGAGGGGGGCGATCCTCGAGACGGTCGTCCGCGTCGTCGAGCCGCGCGAGGCTCGCGGCGGCGGCTTCGACGAGCGCGCCTGGCCCGCGCGTCAGCGCCTCCA
>SIRU01000024.1 GCA_004366385.1 Actinomycetota bacterium | reverse complement strand
CTCGTCGCGCAGCCAGCGCGAGAACCAGCGCACGAGCACCGGGACGAGGTCGATCCGCGGGCCGGGCACCGAGGTCGCCGGAGACATGTGGCTCCACGGGCCGACGAGCACGCGGTGCGGGCAGCGAAGCCGCTCGAGGGCGCGGAAGGCGATGTTCGTGTACCCGTCCGCCCAGCCGGCGACGATCAGCGTGGGGCACGCGATCCGCTCGTAGCGCGGGCGGAGCGAGCCGTGGCGCCAGTACGGCCCGTCCACCTGCTCCTCGAGCCAGCGCAGGAGCCACGGGTCGGTGCCCTCGACGCGCGCCTGCCACTCCTCGCGCCAGCCGTCCCCGAAGACCGCGGGGGTCGGCGGGAGGACGTTGCAGGCGGCCATGTACAGCACCCAGTCGACAAGGTCGAGCGCCTTGAGCGCGCCGCCCATGTAGTGGACGTCGTCGGTGTAGCGGTCGTCCGAGGCGTAGATCGGCGCGATTGCGCCGAGCGCGGGCGGTCGCTCCATCGCGACCTGAATCGAGTTGAACCCGCCCCAGGACGTGCCGTACATGCCGACGCGCCCGGTCGACCACTCCCGCGCCGCGAGCCACGCGATCGCCACGCACAGGTCGGCCTGCTCCTGCGGGTGGTACTCGTCGAGCGCGATCCCCGTCGACGAGCCCGTCCCGCGCAGGTCGAGCCTGCACACGGCGAACCCGCCCTCCTCGCACAGCCGGCGGCACTCGGCGTCGTACGACGCCGTGAGGTCGTCCATGCGGTAGGGGAGGGCCTCGAGGAGCACGGGTGCCGGTAGCGCCTCGGGGAGGAAGACCCGCGCGGCGAGCCGGGCGCCGTCCGGCAGGCCGATCCAGGCGCGCCGCTCCTCCATGCCCGCGATCCTACGGAGGGGGCGCGCGCCGGGTCAGGCCTCCTCGAGCTCCTCCTCGACGAGGCCGAAGAGCACGCCGTCGACCCACTCGCCGTTCCGCCAGTACGCCTTCCGCCTGACGCCCTCCCGCGTGAAGCCGGCCCGCTCCGCGTGCGCCATGGCCCGCTCGTTGAAGCCGTACACCTCCATCTGGAGCCGGTGGAAGCCGAGCTCCCGGACGAGATGGCGCTGGAAGAGCCGCGCCGCCTCGTCGGCGAGCTTGCGGCCGCGGAAGGCGGGGTGGATCGCGAGCCCGCCGAGGTTCGCGATCCGGCTCCGCCGGTTCGCGCGCTCGAAGTGCATCGTGCCCGCGCGCTCGCCGTCCACCTCGACCACGAAGACGCCGTACGCGTCCGGCTCCGCCTCGCTCCGCTCGACCTCGGCCCGCACCGCTTCGTGGTCCTTCGGGCGGACGGCTGCCAGGAACGGCTCGACGTCCTCGTGGGTGAAGAGCTCGACGAGGAAGTCGACGTCGTCGGGGCGCGCGCGGCGGATGGAGAGGCTCATGCGGGCTCCTCCTGCGGGGCGCCGCGAGCCCGCAGCAGCCGCGCGCCGGACGCGAGCGCGACGCCGGCGAGGATCAGCACGAGGCCGGCGATCGCCGCGACCGTGATCGGCTCGTCGAGCAGCGTCGCCCCGTAGACCACTGCGAAGCCGGGCATGAGGTACGTCACGAGCGAGAGCCGCCGCGAGCCGAAGAGGCGGAGCATCCGGAAGAGCACGAGCTGGGCGAATGCCGTTCCGAGGAGCGTCAGCGCCGCGAGCGAGGCGAGCGAGGCGGCGTCGGGGACGTGGTCGGGGAGCTGGAAGACGGAGAGCGGCAGCAGATAGAGGGTGCACGCGAGCATCGAGCCGGTGGCGAGCACGGGCCCGGGGACGGTTTGCACGCGCAGCTGGCCGTAGATCCCGGTCGCGGCGTACGACACGGACGCGAGGACGACGGCGAGCGTGCCCGCGATCGCCCACCAGCTCCCGTCCGGGTCGAGCCCGGCCAGGACGGCCACCCCCGCGAGCCCGAGGGCGACGCCGACGATGCGCGTGACACCGACCGGCTCGTGCGGGAGGTAGTGCAGCGCGAGGAGGAAGGTGAAGATCGGAACCGTCGCCTGCGCGATGCCGGCGACGCTCGAGTCGATGTGCTTCTCGCCCCACGCGACGAGCCAGAACGGCACCGCGGCGTTGAACGCGCCGAGGACGAGCGCGGCTCTCCAGCTCCGGCGGAGCTCCGCGGCGGCGCGCCCGCCGCCCATGGTCAGGGCGAGGTAGCCGAGCAGCACGACCCCGGCGACGAGCGCGCGGATCATCATCATCGGCGCCGGCTCGATGTCCTCCAGGGCGACCTTGATGAAGAGGTACGACGCGCCCCAGATCGCAGCGAGCAGGAAGAGCATCGGCCAGTAGCGCGTCACCGCGCGAGGCTACCGGCGTACGCGAGGCGTGCGCGCAAGCGCCGAGCGTTGAGCGACCTTTGAGCCGCCGTTGAGCGCGTCGCGCTTCACTCGACTGTATGCACTCTGCGGTCTCGGGCCGATCGGCGTGGGCGCGTGCGGCCCTGCTCGCGCTCCTCGCGGCGGGCGTCGTGCTCGGCTCGGCGCCTCGCGGGGAGAGCGCGCACCCGGGCGGGAACGGGATGATCGCGTACTCGAGCGCGCAGTCCGGCTCCGGTCCGCTCGGGATCGACCGCCAGGTGTTCACGGTGAACCCGGATGGCACCGGGACGGCGCTGGTCCTCGACAACGCCCTCGCGGGCGAGTGGTCGCCGGACGGCAGCAAGCTGATCTACCGGCGCGTGATCGCGAGCGGCATCATCGACCTCTACGTCGTGAACGCGGACGGGACCGGCGAGCGCCGGCTCACCTCGGGGATATCCGCCCTGTCGCCGTCGTGGTCGCCCGACGGGACGAAGATCGCGTACAAGCATGCCTCGCTGTCGAACTCGGTCAGCGGCGAGATCTGGGTGATGAACCCCGACGGGACGGGTAAGACGCAGGTCACGAGCGACGGATACGCGAAGAGGGACCTGGACTGGGGGATGACGCCGGGCGGCCCCAAGATCGCGTACTTCGGCAGCCTGCCGTCGTTCTCGTGGAGCCTGATCACGATCAACCCGGACGGCACAGGGCGCACGCGCATGCCGGGGGTCCCGTCCACGCTGGCTCCCCGCGCCGACGAGCCCGACTGGTCGCCGGACGGCACCAAGATCCTCTTCAGCTCGTACACCAGCTCCGTATCCGGGTCACCTCTCGGGTGCAATGTCAACGTGGTGCCGAACGACGTCTACGTGTACGACACCGTCACCAACGCGGTCGAGAACCTGACGAGCACGCCGTCCTGGGAGGGGCCGCACGAGTACGCGCCCGTATGGTCGCCCGACGGCACCAGGGTCGCGATGCAGATGTCCTTCCAGCAGTGCATCGACGGCAGGCGGGAGTTCGTGCGGCCGGCGATCTACACGATGCCCGCGACCGGCGGTGAGACCTTCAAGGTCACGGTGCCGCCCGTCTACGGCGATGTGCACGCGAACCACGTCGGCCCCCAGTGGCAGCCGTGCGTCGCTGCGACGCCGAAGTGCGCGTCGGTGAGGCCCCCGCCGCGCCTCGTCAGCGTCTCGGTCTCGCCGCAGGGCGCGGCCGTCCAGGTGGGCGGCCTGCAACAGTTCACCGCTACCGCCCGCTACTCGGACAGCTCGACCGACGACGTCACCGACTCGGTGACCTGGGCGTCGACGAGCCCGGCGGTCGCGACGATCGACGCGGGTGGGCGGGCGGTCGCCGTCGGCGGCGGGTCGACCACGATCCGGGCGACGCTCGGGTCGGTCAGCGGCTCGACCTCCCTGTCCGTGACGAAGAAGTCGCAGACGATCGCCTTCGCGGCTCTCCCCAACAGAACCTTCGGCGACGCCGACTTCACGGTGAGCGCGACGGCGAGCTCGGGGCTGCCGGTCTCGTTCACCGCGAGCGGCAGCTGCACTATCGCCGGGGCGACGATCCGCCTCACCGCCGCCGGCTCGTGCACGATCCGCGCGTCGCAGGCCGGGGACTCCACGTACTACGCGGCCCCGTCCGTGTCCCGGAGCTTCACGATCGCGCAGCGCCCAGGCGGCACGACTCCGCAGCCGCAGCTGCCGAAGGCCGGCGGCGGCTCCTGCAAGGTGCCGAGGGTCGTCGGCATGCGGCTCGTGGCTGCGAAGCGCGCGCTCGCGGCGAGGCGTTGCCGCACGGGTCGGGTGCGCTACGCCCTCTCGGCGAGATACAAGCGAGGCATCGTCGCGGCGCAGAGCCGCCGCGTCGGTCAGGTCGTGCCCGCCGGGACGAAGGTGAACCTCACCGTGAGCCGGTAGCGCGTGCCGTCAGCGGGCGTGGAGGTCAGGCGCCGCCGATAAGCTGGACTCCTGAGCAGCGTGGCGCCACAGCCGCTCCATCGGGCCCTCGGCCTCACGGACGAGGAGCACGAGCGCATCACCGTCCTGCTCGGGAGGGAGCCGAACGGGCTCGAGCTCGCGGTCTTCTCGCTCCTCTGGTCCGAGCACTGCGGGTACAAGCACTCGGCGCTCCTGCTGAAGCGCCTGCCGAGCGAGGGCGAGCGCGTGCTCCAGGGGCCGGGCGAGAACGCGGGCGTCCTCGACCTCGGCGAGGGCCTCGCGGTCGCGTTCAAGGTCGAGAGTCACAACCACCCGTCCGCGGTCGAGGCGTTCCAGGGTGCGGCGACGGGCGTCGGCGGGATCCTGCGCGACATCGTGGCGATGGGCGCGCGCCCGATCGCGCTCCTCGACGGCCTTCGCTTCTCCGCGCCCGAGTGGCAGTTCTCGCGCGCGGTCGGCGGCATCGGCCACTACGGCAACTGCGTGGGCGTCGCGAACGTGGGCGGGGAGGCGGTCTTCGACGAGGCGTACCGCGACAACTGCCTCGTGAACGCGATGTGCGTGGGGCTGCTCCCGACCGACCGACTCATGCGCGCGAAGGCGACGAGCGCCGGCCAGCACGTCGTCCTCTACGGCGCGACGACGGGCCGCGACGGGATCGGCGGCGCGTCCGTCCTCGCGAGCCAGGAGCTCGACGACGCGTCCGCCGAGAAGCGGCCGTCGGTCCAGATCGGCGACCCGTTCACGGGCAAGAAGCTGATCGAGGCGTCCGTCGAGCTCGTGACCGCGGGCATCGTCGAGTCGCTTCAGGACTGCGGCGCAGCCGGGATCGCGTCCTCGCTCGCCGAGATGGCGGCCGAGTTCGGGATCGACGTCCATCTCGACCGCGTCCCGCTCCGCGAGGACGGCATGGAGCCGTGGGAGGTGATGATCTCCGAGAGCCAGGAGCGGATGGTCGCGATGGTGCGGCCGCAGATGCTCGAGGCGGTCCGGGAGGTGCTCGACCGCTGGGAGCTCCACCACGCGGTCATCGGCGAGGTGACCGACACGGGCGTCCTGCGGATGCTGTGGGAGGACGAGGTCGTGGGGAAGATCCCCGCGCGACTGCTCACGGACGAGTGCCCGCGCTACGAGGTCGTGCGCGCCCCGCGCCCCGCGCAGCCTGCGCGCCCGATCGTGTCCGCGCCCCCGCCGCGCGAGGCGCTGCTCCAGCTGCTCGCCTCGCCGAGCATGCGGAGCCGCGAGTTCGTCTTCCGGCGCTACGACCAGCTCGTCGGAGGGCGCACGGTGCGGCGCCCCGGCCTGGACGCGGCCGTGCTCCGGCTGAAGCCGTCCCTCCGGGGTCTCGCGGTCACGCTCGACGGCCAGGGCCGGATCGCGTGGCTCGACCCGTTCACCGGCGGAGCGCTTGCGATCCTGGAGGCGGCGCGAAACGTCGCCTGCACGGGAGCGGAGCCGCTCGGCTTCACCGACTGCCTCAACTTCGGGAACCCGGAGAAGCCCGAGGTCGGGTGGGAGCTCGCGGAGGCGATCGAGGGGATGGCGGCCGCGTGCGAGGCGCTCGGGCTGCCGGTCGTCTCCGGGAACGTGTCGCTGTACAACGAGACGAACGGGCGCGCGATCCACCCGACGCCGGTCGTGGGGGCGGTGGGGCTCGTCGAGGACGTGCGGCTCGTGCCGAAGGGTTGGCGCGAGGGCGACTCGATCCTCCTCGCGGGAGGCGGGCTGCTGTCGCTCGAAGGCTCGGAGTACCAGGCGCTCTTCGGCGAGGTCGGCGGGAGCCCGGCGGCGCTCGACCTCGACGCCGAGGTGCGCCTCGTCCGCTTCCTCGCGCGCGCGGCGCCTTCCTGCTCGCTCGTCCACGACGCGTACGACGGCGGGCAG
>SIRU01000023.1 GCA_004366385.1 Actinomycetota bacterium | reverse complement strand
GGGGTCTGGGCGTGGTCGTCGCGGGGGCGCAGAAGGCGCTGATGACGCCGCCGGGGCTCGCGGTCGTCACCGTGTCGCCGGCCGCGTGGGAGCGGAGCGCGCGCGCGACGCTGCCGCGCTTCTACCTCGACTGGGCGAAGCTGCGCGACTCGCTCGCCACCGGGACGACGCCGTTCACGCCGGCGGTCACGCTCGTCGCGTCGCTCGACGCGGCCCTCGGCCTGATCCTCGAGGAGGGGCTCGAGTCGGCGTTTGCGCGCCACGCGGCGCTCGGTCGCGCCTGCCGCGAAGGCGTGAAGGCGATGGGTCTCTCGCTCTTCTCCCCGGACGAGGAGCGCTCCGCCGTCGTCACCGCCATCCTCACGCCCGACGGCGTCGACGCGCGCGAGCTCGTGCTCGAGCTGCGCGACCGCTTCGGGATCACGGTCGCCGGCGCGCACGGCGAGCTGGGCGCGAGGATGTTCCGGATCGGGCACATCGGCCACTACGACGTGTTCGACATCACGACGGCGCTCGCGGCGGTGGAGGTGCTGCTCGCCGAGCGCGGTGCGGACATCGAGCGCGGGGTCGCGGCCGCGGCCGCCGTCGAGGCCTACCGCGCCGCGCAGCGGGTCTGACGTGTCGGATCGACCCCGCGTCCTCGTCCGCGAGCCGATCGCCGAGGCCGGGCTCGAGCTCCTCCGCCGGCGCTTCGACGTCGCCGAGGACTCCGAGAGCGACCTCGCCTCGATCATCGGCGACTTCGACGCGCTCGTCGTGCGCTCCGGGACGACGGTCGACGCGGCGCTGATCGAGCGCGCGGAGAACCTGAAGGTGATCGGGCGCGCGGGGGTCGGGGTGGACAACGTCGACGTGGACGCTGCGACGCGCCGGGGGATCGTGGTCGCGAACGCCCCCGGGGCGACGGTCGTGTCCGCCGCCGAGCACACGATCGCGCTCCTGCTCGCCGTCGCGCGCAACCTCCCGCAGGCGCACGCGGCGCTGCACGAGGACCGCTGGGAGCGCACCCGGTTCGCGGGGATCGAGCTCGCCGGAAAGACGCTCGGCGTGCTCGGACTCGGCCGGATCGGCTGGCAGGTCGCGCGTCGCGCGCTCGCGCTCGGGCTGCGGGTGGTCGCCTTCGACCCGTTCGTCTCGCCGGAGCGCTTCCGGGAGCTCGGGGTCGAGGAGGCGCGCTCGCCGGAGGATCTCTACGAGCAGTCCGACTTCGTCACCCTCCACCTGCCGCTGAACGACGAGACGCGGGGGATCCTCGACGCGGACGCGTTCGCGCGCATGCGGGACGGGGTGCGGATCGTGAACGCGGCGCGCGGCGGGCTCGTCGACGAGAACGCGCTCGAGGCCGCGCTCCGCTCCGGCAAGGTCGCCGGGGCGGCGCTGGACGTCTTCGAGTCGGAGCCGTACTCGGGCCCGCTGCTCGAGTTCGAGCAGGTCGTCACGACTCCGCACCTCGCGGGCTCGACGACGGAGGCGCAGGATCGTGCGGGCGTCATCATCGCGGAGCAGGTCGCCGCGGCGCTCGACGGCGAGCTCGTGCAGACCGCTGTGAACATTCCGGTCGTCGACCAGGCCGACCTCGAGGTGCTCGGGCCGTTCATCCCGCTGGCGGCGAAGCTCGGCAGGCTCGCGACCGCGCTCGTCGCGGGCCGTGCGTCGCGCATCGCGGTCGCCGTGCACGGGCCGCTCTCCGAGTCCGACACGCGGCTTCTCACCGTCGCCGCGCTGAACGGCGCGTTCCACGATCGCGTCGACCAGACCGTGAACTACGTCAACGCGCCCGTGATCGCGGCCGAGCGGGGGATCGAGGTCTCGGAGCAGCGCTTCGCGGCCTCCCTCCACTACACGAACCTCGTGCGCGTGACGGTCGGCTCGGACGGGGAGGAGGTGGACGTCTCGGGGACGACAGTCGGGCCGGAGCACCGCGTGTTCCTCGCCGGCGCGCTCGGGTTCGCGATCGACATCGAGCTTGCGCCCCACATGGCCTTCCTCGTCTACGACGACATGCCGGGCGTCATCGGGCGAGTCGGGACGATGTTCGGCGAGGCGGGAGTCAACATCGCGAACATGGCCGTCTCGCGGACGAAGGAGGGCGGAAAGGCGCTCATGGCCTTCTCCATCGACACCCCCGCGCCGCCCGACCTCGTGGAGCGCGTTGTCGCCTCGGGCTTCGACGACGCGCGGTTCATCGCGCTCGGCTAGATAAAGACCGGTGTCAGACACCGGCTCTGTCAAGAGGGAAGTGCGCCGAGAGCGTGACAGTTGCTCCACAGGGCGGGCGGCGAAGTGCCTGGAAAACGCCACGCCCGCCGGCAGTGCCGGACATGTCCGTGCATCGCTGCGCCGTCGTGGCCAACAGTCGGTGTCTGACACCGGTGCTCACTCAACGCGCGCGTCGCACGCGGTAGATTTCCGGCCGTGGTAGCGGCCTGGCCGGAGCCCGTGCAGCGGGTCTCCTCGTTCCTTCGCGACGCCGGCGCCGAGGCCCGCATCGAGGAGTTCGCCGCGGGAACGCCCACCGCGCAGGCGGCGGCGGAGGCCGTCGGCTGCGAGCTCGACCAGATCGTGAAGTCCCTCGTCCTGATCTGCGACGGGCGCCCGGTCGTCGCGCTCGTCCCCGGCGACCGTCGCGGTGATCCCGAGAAGGTCGCGCGGGCGGTCGGTGCCGACGAGGGCCGGGTCGCGAAGGCGGACGAGGTCACGCGCGCGACCGGGTTCGAGCCCGGCGCCGTCGCCCCGTTCCCGCTTCCGGCCGTGCGCGAGGTCCTCCTGGAGCGCACGCTCCTCCGCCACGGGCTCGTCTGGGTGGGGGCGGGATCCCCTAAGCACATGGCTGGCCTCTCGCCCGCCGAGCTCGGCCGCTTGGCCCGCGCCAAGCCCGCCGACGTCGTGACGGACTACCATTCGACCATCTCCAAGGAGCGCTGACGCGATGCAAGAGACCGAGAAGATCTGGATGAACGGCGAGCTCGTCGACTGGGCCGACGCGAAGGTTCACGTGGGCGTCCACGGGCTCCACTACGGATCCGGGGTGTTCGAGGGGATCCGCTGCTACGAGACCGAGCGGGGCCCGGCCGTGTTCCGGCTCCACGACCACCTGAAGCGGCTGGAGCACTCGGCGAAGGTGCTGTACATGGATCTCCCGTACTCCGTTGCGGAGCTGCGCGAGGCGACACACGAGCTGATCGCGGCCAACGGCATCGCGACGTGCTACGTACGCCCGATCGCCTTCTACGGCTACGGGGAGCTCGGCGTCGCGACCACCGGCAACCCCGTCGACGTCGTCGTCCTCAGCTTCCCCTGGGGCGCGTACCTGGGCGAGGAGGGGCAGCGCACCGGGATCACGACGATGGTCTCGAGCTGGGAGCGCGTCGGCCCGAACGTCATCCCGCACGTCGCGAAGGCGACCGGGATCTACCTGAACTCGATGCTGGCGACCACCGAGGCGCGCCGCGCAGGCTACGACGAGGCGATCATGCTCACCCGTGACGGGTACGTCGCGGACGGCCCCGGCGAGAACATCTTCCTCGTGAAGGACGGCCGCCTGATCACGCCGCCACTGTCGATGTCGATCCTCCCCGGGATCACGCGCGACGCGGTCATCCAGCTCGCCGGGACGCTCGGGTACGCGGTCGAGGAGAGGCTGATCATCCGCACCGACCTCTACCTCGCGGACGAGGTGTTCATGGTCGGCACGGCCACCGAGGTCGCGCCGGTGCGCGCGATCGACGGGCACGAGATCGGCGTCGGCCCGGTCACGCTCGAGCTCCAGAAGGCGTACCTCGACGTCGTGCTCGGGCGCGACAAGCGCTTCGGCGACTGGCTCGATCTCGTCGAGACGTCTCGTCTCACGGCCGAGGTTTGAGACGACCCATGTCAACCCCGGCGCGTCGCGCGTTTCCGGGGCGGCGGAGCCCAGCCCCGCCGGGCGGGAGCCGCAGCCGCCCAGGCACGCGCGAGATCCCGCTCTCGGGCGCGTGGCTGGACGAGCGGGAGGAGGAGCTCGTCCTCGAGGTGCTCCGGTCCGGGCGGCTCTCGCTCGGGCCGACGATCGACGCGTTCGAGGACGCGTTCGCCGAGGCGGTCGGAGCGCCGTACGCGGCCGCCGTCTCGAGCGGCACCGCCGGCCTGCACATGCTCTGCCACCTCGCGGGCTTCGGGCCGGGCGACGAGGTGATCACGTCTCCGATCTCGTTCGTGGCCTCCGCGAACTGCTTCGTCTTCGAGGGCGCGACGCCGGTGTTCGCGGACGTCGACCCGCGCACGCTGAACATGGGCCCGGCGGCGGTCGAGGCGGCGATCACGCCGCGGACGCGCGGGATCGTCGCGGTCGACATGTTTGGCTACCCGTGCGAGCTCGACGAGCTGCGCGCTCTCGCCGACCGGCACGGGCTGGCGCTGATCGAGGACTCGGCCGAGGCGCTCGGCGCCGAGTACAAGGGCCGCCCGATCGGCTCGCACGGCCCGCCCGCCGTGTTCGGCTTCTACCCGAACAAGCAGATGACGACGGGCGAGGGAGGGGTTGTCACCGCGCACTCCGAGGAGCAGCACCGGCTGCTCGTCAGCCTCCGCAACCAGGGCCGCTCGTACGAGACCGGCGCCTGGTTCGACCACGTGCGTCTCGGCTTCAACTACCGCTGGACGGACATCCAGGCCGCCATCGGGCTCGGCCAGCTGGAGAAGCTCGACCGCATCCTCGAGCTCAGGCGCGCGGCCGCCGACCGCTACACGCAGCTGCTCGCCGGCCTCGAGGGCGTGCGGACGCCCGCCGCGGACGACGCCGCGCACCGCCGCTCGTGGTTCGTCTACGTCGTCGAGCTCGACGCCGCTCTCGACCGCGCCGCCGTCATGGAGGAGCTGCGCGCGCACGGGGTGGCGACCGCCGAGTACGTCCCGTGTGTTCACCTCCAGCCGTACATGCGCGAGCGCTTCGGCTTCTCGGAGGGCACGTGCCCGGTCGCGGAGGACATCTGCTCGCGCACGCTCGCGCTCCCGTTCCACACGCGCATCGACCCGGCCGACCAGGAGTACGTCGCCGAGACGCTCGCCGCCGCGCTCCGCTGATGGAGCGCCCCGGCCAGGGCGAGGCGCTGGCCGGGTGGGCGATGTGGGCGGTCGCGGCCGCGGCCGTCCTCGCGACGTACGCGAGGCTCGACCCGGCGGAGCTGTACCACACGTCCGTCGACGGGATCGCCGGGGGGCTGGGGCGGAGCCTCGTCGTCGTCAACTTCCCGATCGCGCTCGCGGCGGTGGCTCTCGCCCTCGTGGCGATGTCCGTCCTACCCGTTCGAGCATGGCTCCTCGCTGCCCCCGCGATCGCGGCGTGCTGGGTCGTGCCCTGGGTCGTCGACCAGGACGACCTCGACGCACGCCCCGCGAATGCGATCCCGGCGCTCGGCGTGCTCGTCGCGCTCGGCCTCACGGTCGCCGCGACGCGACGGGCGGGCGCGGGCTTCGCCCCGCGCCTCGCCGGAGACCCGGCTCGCGTCGTCGTCGCTGTCCTGGTCGCTCTCGTCTCGCTGCCGTGGGTCACGGCGGAGCTCGGATTCCACTTCCCGGGCAACGTGCTCATGGGCGAGGAGCTCCTTCGTGAGGCAGACGGGTCGACGCTCGCGGCCGTCCACCTCGGGCACCACCACGGCACGGACGGCGCGCTCCTCGTCCTGTGCGCGCTCGCCCTCTCCCGCGCCCGCGTGCCGCAGGCGCGCCTCCGCCTCGCGCTCACGGGCTACCTCGGCCTCATGCTCTCCTACGGCGCGGTGAACATGGTGCAGGACGCCTGGCTCGAGCAGGTCGTGAAGCGCGGGTGGACGGACGTCGCGATCCCGTCCGCGCTCCTCCCCGGCGTGCGGCCGATCTGGGGTGTGATCCTGCTGCTCGCCGCAGCCGCCACCCTTCTGCTCCTGCGCGAGGAGCGGGTGGCTCCGAGGACGGCATACTCCGGGGCGTGAGCGGCGAGAGGATGATCTTCCTCGGCTTCGGGAAGTACGCGCGCGCGGACAAGATCTACGCGCTGGAGCCGATCACGGGCGAGGAGCGCGGGCACGGGCGCCGGACCCGCGTGTGGATCGAGGGGGTCGACGGCCCCGTGACCGCCTCCCGGACCGAGCGGACGATCCTGCACGAGATGGGGCACGAGGGAGCGGACTCGAGCGTCCTCGACGGGGCCCTCGACCTCGCCGAGCGGCTGGCCGCCGCGGCGGAGGAGGGCAGGGTCGACCTGGCCGATCTCGGGCGCCGCGCCCGCCGCGTCCTCGCGGCGACCGCCCGGCCGAGCGAGCCCGAGCAGCTGTTCTGAGGTTTGGCGCTCCGGCGCACGTTCTTCGCACGCGACGTCCACGAGGTCGCCCGAGACCTGCTCGGTGCGTCGTTCGTGGTCGACGGCGTGGGCGGGACGATCGTCGAGGTCGAGGCGTACACGCCCGACGACCCCGCGAGCCACTCGTATCGTGGGCGGACGCGTCGCAACGCCGCCATGTTCGGGCCGCCGGGAACGCTGTACGTGTACCGCTCGTACGGGATCCACTGGTGCGCGAACGTCGTCTGCGGCGACGCCGGGACGGGAGCAGCGCTGCTCCTGCGCGCGCTCGAGCCGACGCACGGCCTCGACGTCATGCGCGCCCGCCGCGGCGTGGAGGAGGACACGCTCCTCTGCTCAGGCCCCGGCCGGCTCGCGCAGGCGCTCGGCATCGAGGCCGCGTACGACGGGCTGCCGCTCGACCGCCGGCCGTTCCGGCTCACGGCGTCGTCCGCGTCTGTGGAGGTCGTCACCGGCCCGCGGGTCGGGATCGCCCGAGCCGTGGAGGAGCCGTGGCGCTACGCGGTCAAGGGGTCGAGGTTCGTGAGCCGTCCCCGACCACGAGCCTGATTCTGAGGCCCGGTCCGGCCGCGACGCCCGGCTCCAGGCTCTGCCGCAGCACCATCCCCATCGGGCCACGGCTCCTGACCACGCGCACACGGAGGTTCAGCCGCTTCACCTCGGAGCTGGCCGCCTGCAGGCTCGAGCCGACGAAGTTGGGGACGAGGCCGTGCTGCGCCTTCGTCACGGAGAGCCTCACCGTGTCGCCGGCCGAGAGGCCGCCGCCGCGCGGGCTCTGTGCGATCACGATCCCGGGGTGCTTGCCCGCCTTTGCCGGGACGTAGACGGACTCGGCCTCGAGCGGCTGCGCGGCGAGCGTCGCCTCCGCAACATGCTCCGACATCCCGACCACGCGGGGCACGCTCACCTCGTTCGGCTTGCAGTCGGCGGTCCGGTCGGGCGCCTCGCCCGAGAAGTACGCGAGCCGGCGGGCCCCGCGGCAGTAGCCGTTGTCGAGCTGCCAGCGCCCGCTGCGCTTGACGACCCAGGTCGGCGACGAGCCGAGGTAGGGAGGGGAGTCGAACGACGCGCTCCCGTTCCGCGGCTCCACGCTCGAGACGAACGTCCTCCAGATCTGCGCGGGCAGCGTCCCGCCCGTCACCGGCTTGCCGCCGAACTCCGTCAGCATCGGGCGCAACCGGTCCGGGTAGCCGACCCAGACCGCGACGACGAGCTCGGGCGTGTACCCGACGAACCAGGCGTCGGCGTAGTTGTCGGTCGTCCCCGTCTTGCCCGCGACGCTCCTGCCGGAGATCGCGGCCCGCTTCCCGGTCCCGGCGCGGACGACGTCCTCGAGGATGTCCGTCAGCAGGTCGGCGTGAGCCGAGGCGAGCACGCGCCTCGGCTGGGGCGCGTTCTCCTCGACACGATCCGTCCGGATCCACTCGACGCGCTCGACGACGCGCGGCCGGTCCCCGAGCACGGCGCCGTCGACCCGGCGCCCGTCGTTGGCGACGGTCGCGTAGGCGCGCGCCAACTCGAGCGGGTTCACCGCGACCGAGCCGAGCCCGATGGAGAAGTACGCGTCGAGCGGGCTCCGGATGCCGAGGTCGTGCGCCGTCCGCACGATCGCGGCCGGGCCGACGATGTCGGTGAGCTGCGCGTACACGGCGTTGTCCGAGGACACGAGTGCGCGGTCGAGCTTCACGCGCCCCAGGTAGGTGTGGTCGTAGTTCGTCACCGTCCAGATACGGTCCCCTGCGTTGATCGACACCTTCTTCGACTCGAGCTCGGTCGCCGGCGAGATCCCTTCGCGCATGGCGGTCGCGAGCACGATCGGCTTGAACGCCGAGCCCGGTTGCCGCTCGGCCTGCGCGGCGAGGTTGAACTGGCTCTCGCGGAAGTTCCGCCCGCCGTACATCGCCTTCACCGCGCCCGTCTGCGGGTCGATCGCGACGAGCGCGGCCGCCGGGCCGTCGGGGTTTCGAAGCACCTTGTCGATTGCGTCGCGCGCCTTCTGTTGGAGGTCGAGGTCGATCGTGGTCGTGACCCGCATGCCGCCGCCGAACACCCGCCCGGCCCGGTACTGGTCGACGAGCTGATCCTTGACGTAGTTCACGAAGTACTGGCCCCTCGCGCCCGTCGAGGGGAGCTTGATCGACTCCGGCGGCGGGAGCTCCGCCCCGTCCGCGCGCCGGAAGTCGGCCGGCGTGATCTTCCCTTGCCTCAGCATGGCCGTGAGCACGTGTCGTCTGCGCCCCTCGGCCGCGCGCGGGTTCGCGGCCGGGTTGTAGCGGGAGGGGTCCGCGGGGAGCCCGGCGAGGAGAGCCGCCTCGTGGAGCTCGAGATCGCGCGCGGTCTTCCCGAAGTACGTGCGCGCTGCCTGTTGGATCCCGTACGCGCCGTTCCCGAAGTAGATCGTGTTCAGGTACGCGGTGAGAATCCGCTCCTTCGTCCAGCGCTGCTCGAGCTGCCACGCGAGCGCCGCCTCGCGCACCTTGCGCGCGAGCGTCCGCTCGTTGCGGATGTACGCGTTCTTGACGAACTGCTGCGTGATCGTCGACCCGCCCTCGACGATCGACTGGCTGCGGACGTCTGCCCAGAGCGCGCGCGCCACGCCGCGGACGTCGATCCCGTTGTGCTCGAAGAACCGCTGGTCCTCGACCGAGACGATCGCGTGCCGCATGATCGGCGCGATGCCGTCGGTGTCCACGAGCACGCGGCTCTCCTCTCCTCGCAGAACCGCGAGCACGGTCCGCCCGTTGGACGCGTAGACGACCGTGTCGACGTCGGTGCGGTGCGCGGCCGGATCGAGGGAGGGGATCTCGCTCGCGACGGCGCGCACGAGACCGAACGTGAACGCCAGCAGCGCGAGGGCGAGGAGGACGCAGAGCAGCGCCGTGAGACGCAGCTTGCGAACCCGGCGCCGCCTGGGCGGCCTTCCCTTCTCCTTCCGAACCCGCAAGTCGACGAGTGTAACCGTCGGCGGCCGAATCCCCCGCAAAGAGACGGTTGCGGGCAGTCGTTCCCGGGAGGGCACGCTGTAGGCTGCGTCGCCGTGGACGAGCTCCTCACCCTCGACGACGCCGAGCGGCTCGCCGCCGAGGTGGTGGAGCCGGGCGCCTGGGGCTACATCGCGGGCGGCGCGGGCGACGAGCGCACGCTGCGCTGGAACCGCGAGGCGTTCTCTCGCTGCCGGCTCCGGTATCGCGTGCTCGTGGACGTGTCCGAGGTCTCCACGGAGACGACCGTGCTCGGGTCATCGGTGTCGATGCCGGTGCTCGTGGCACCCATGGCCTATCAGCAGATCGTCCACGAGGAGCACGAGCTCGCCACGGCGCGCGGCGCGGCCGAGGCCGGGACGCTCATGTGCCTCTCGACCGTCGCGAACGCCACGCCGACCGAGGTCGCGCAGGCTGCGCCAGACGGGCCACGCTGGCTCCAGCTCTACGTCTTCCGCGACCGCGGCGTCAGCGACGCGGTCGTCGAAGAGGCGCTCGCGGCCGGCTTCACCGCACTCGTGCTGACGGCCGACCTTCCCGTGTACGGGATCCGGCATCGCGAGACGAGGGCCGGCTTCGAGTTCCCCGAGGACGACGTGCCCGCGCTCGCCGCGGCCCGGGCTCGCGGCGCCGACACGGGCGACCACACGCTCACGATTCTCGAGTCGGGCCTCGAGTGGGACTACGTCACGGAGCTCCGCGAGCGTTGGGGGGTCCCGGTGGTGGTGAAGGGGCTCGTCACTGCCGAGGACGCGCGGATCGCCTGCGAGCACGGCGCGGGCGGCGTCGTCGTCTCGAACCACGGAGGGCGCCAGCTCGACGGGGCGATCGCTTCGCTCGAGGCGCTCCCGGAGGTCGTCGAGGCCGTCGACGGCCGCGCGGAGGTGTACCTCGACGGCGGCATCCGTCGCGGCACCGACGTCGTCACCGCGCTCGCGCTCGGGGCGCGGGCCGTGCTCGTCGGTCGTCCGGTGCTCTACGGGCTCGCGCTCGGCGGCGCGAAGGGCGTCGCGCAGGTGCTCGACATCCTCCGCGACGAGGTCGAGAACGCCCTCGCGCTCCTCGGCTGCCGCTCGCCTGACGAGGTCACGCGCGCGCACGTCGTGACGGGGTTCCCGCCGTGAGCGCAGCAGAGCTGACCAGGCACGCGGTCGACGTTCTCCCGCACGGCGCGCTCGAGGAGAAGCTCGGGCTCGGCCGGCCGCTGCGCGTGAAGCTCGGCATCGACCCGACAGGGCCCGACATCCACCTCGGGTTCGCGGTCGTTCTCCGGCGCCTGCGCGCCTTCCAGGACGCCGGTCACACCGCCGTGCTCATCGTGGGGGACTACACGGCGCGCATCGGCGACCCGTCGGGGCGGTCGAAGGAGCGCGTCGTCCTCCCCGACGAGGTGCTGGACGCGAACGCGAAGCTCTTCGCGGAACAGGCGTACCGCATCCTCGACGAGGAGCGGACGGAGATCCGCTTCAACGGCGAGTGGCTCGGCAAGCTCGACTACGCGGAGCTCGTGCGTCTCACGCGGACCGGGACGGTGGCGCAGCTGCTCGAGCGCAACGACTTCCGCGAGCGGTTCGCCGGCGGGGCGCCGATCTCGGTCTCCGAGCTCCTGTATCCGTTCGCCCAGGGGTACGACTCGGTCGCCGTTGCGGCCGATGTCGAGGTCGGGGGCACCGACCAGCTCTACAACCTGCTCATGGGACGCGACGTGATGGCCCACTACGGGCTCGAGCCGCAGGCCGTGATCACGTACGAGCTCCTGGTCGGGACGGACGGCGTCGACAAGATGTCGAAGTCGGTGGGCAACTACATCGCGCTGGACGAGCCGCCCGAGGAGCAGTTCGGGAAGGTCATGTCCATCCCGGACACAGCACTCGAGCAGTGGTGGCGCCTGTGTCTCGACGCCGAGGCACCCGTCGGCGACCCGATGGAGTCCAAGCTCGCGCTCGCGCGGGGGATCGTCGAGCGCTACCACGGGGCCGAGGCCGCCACCAGCGCGGAAGGCCACTTCACACGGGTGGTGCGTGAGGGGCGTGTCCCCGACGAGGTGGACGAGGCGCCGCTGCCCCCAGACGACCCCGTGCACCTACCGGCGCTGCTCTCCGAGCACCTCGGCCTGTCGACGAGCGAGGCGCGGCGGCTCATCGGGCAGGGCGCCGTCAAGCTCGACGGCGAGCGCGTCACCGAGCTCGACGTTCCGCGGGAGCAGCTCGCCGGAGCTCTCGTGCAGGCCGGGAAACGGCGGTTCCTGCGCCTCGCCGGCTAGGCTGAAGCGGCCGCGAACGGCTTGGTTGACACACGAAGGCGGTGTGCTACCATCCCCGAGCCGCCCGAAGAGGGAGGCACGAGAAGCCTGTAACTCGACGAACTGGAGAGCCTTCGAGCGACCGGATACGACCTCAGGTGGTTCCGTCTCCGAAGGCCTCTGGCGCGAGTCAGAGGCTTTTTGTTGCCCGCTCCAACGCGGCGTGGTCTTTGAAAACTCAACAGCGTAACGTCGAGACCTCTCGTCGGCTGCCTCCGTTTCGCGGAGTCGCCGGCGCGAGGCAAAGATCCCGTTGAACCCCTTTGGGGATACAACGAATCGAGCATCAAGCTCGAACTGAAGATCCGTGCCGGCGCTCTCGAGCGACCGGTGCGAACGATCTCTTCACGGAGAGTTTGATCCTGGCTCAGGACGAACGCTGGCGGCGCGCTTAACACATGCAAGTCGAGCGAGAACCAGGGCTTCGGCCCTGGGGACAGCGGCGAACGGGTGAGTAACACGTGGGTAATCTGCCCTCGGCACCGGAATAG
The DNA here is from genome assembly GCA_004366385.1 of Actinomycetota bacterium. Lineage (GTDB taxonomy): Bacteria > Actinomycetota > Thermoleophilia > Gaiellales > Gaiellaceae > GMQP-bins7. The sequence continues at coordinate 4,052 of SIRU01000023.1, read as the reverse complement.
CCCGGGGAAACCCGGATTAATGCCGGATGGCCCGCCCGCCTTTCGAGGCGGTCGGAAAAGGTAGCTTCGGCCTCCGGCCGAGGATGAGCCCGCGGCGGATTAGCTAGTTGGCGGGGTAACGGCCCACCAAGGCGACGATCCGTAGCTGGTCTGAGAGGACGATCAGCCACACTGGGACTGAGACACGGCCCAGACTCCTACGGGAGGCAGCAGTGGGGAATCTTGCGCAATGGGCGAAAGCCTGACGCAGCGACGCCGCGTGAGGGAAGAAGGCCTTCGGGTTGTAAACCTCTTTCAGGAGGGACGAAGCCACTCGGGTGAACAGCCCAGAGGGTGACGGTACCTCCAGAAGAAGCCCCGGCTAACTACGTGCCAGCAGCCGCGGTAATACGTAGGGGGCAAGCGTTGTCCGGATTTACTGGGCGTAAAGAGCGTGTAGGCGGCCAGACAGGTCTGTTGTGAAAACTGGAGGCTCAACCTCCAGACGTCGACAGAAACCGTCTGGCTAGAGTCCGGAAGAGGAGAGTGGAATTCCTGGTGTAGCGGTGAAATGCGCAGATATCAGGAAGAACACCAATGGCGAAGGCAGCTCTCTGGGACGGTACTGACGCTGAGACGCGAAAGCGTGGGGAGCGAACAGGATTAGATACCCTGGTAGTCCACGCCGTAAACGATGGGTGCTAGGTGTGGGAGGTGTCGACTCCTTCCGTGCCGCAGCTAACGCATTAAGCACCCCGCCTGGGGAGTACGGCCGCAAGGCTAAAACTCAAAGGAATTGACGGGGGCCCGCACAAGCAGCGGAGCATGTGGTTTAATTCGATGCAACGCGAAGAACCTTACCAGGGCTTGACATGCACTGGAAATCCGTAGAAATACGGCCCTCCTTCGGGACCAGTGCACAGGTGGTGCATGGCTGTCGTCAGCTCGTGTCGTGAGATGTTGGGTTAAGTCCCGCAACGAGCGCAACCCCTGTCCCATGTTGCCAGCGAGTAATGTCGGGGACTCATGGGAGACTGCCGGTGACAAATCGGAGGAAGGTGGGGATGATGTCAAGTCATCATGCCCCTTATGTCCTGGGCTACACACGTGCTACATTGGCCGGTACAAAGGGCTGCAAACCTGCGAGGGTGAGCGAATCCCAAAAAGCCGGTCCCGGTTCGGATTGAAGGCTGAAACTCGCCTTCATGAAGGCGGAGTTGCTAGTAATCGCGGATCAGCAACGCCGCGGTGAATACGTACACGGGCCTTGTACACACCGCCCGTCACACCACGAAAGTCGGCAATACCCGAAGCCGGTGAGCTAACCCCTCGGGGAGGCAGCCGTCGAAGGTAGGGTTGATGATTGGGGTGAAGTCGTAACAAGGTAGCCGTACCGGAAGGTGCGGCTGGATCACCTCCTTTCTAGGGAACGCGGAAGCTCCAACTTCCGCCGGCGTCGGAGCTCGTTCGATGGCCTCGGCCGTCCGGGCATCCGGCTCGCCTGGAACAACGTCGAGCTCGGCGTTCACGCTGTTGAGTTTTGAGAGACCCGTCGTTCAGGCGGATCGTCTCGTGGGCCGCTCGAGCCCGCGTGCACCTTGAAAACTCCATAGCGGCAGTAAAACGTGTTCTTTCGAGTCAAGTGACGAAGGGCACACGGTGGATGCCTTGGCGCCAAGAGCCGATGAAGGACGTGGGCGGCTGCGATAAGCCCCGGGAAGGAGCTGACCATCCGTTGATCCGGGGATTTCCGAATGGGGAAACCTGCGCGTGGTAATGCGCGCGTACTCCCGCCTGAATAAAATAGGGCGGGTAGAGGCAAGCCGGGGAACTGAAACATCTTAGTACCCGGAGGAAAGGAAAGAAACCTCGACTCCCTGAGTAGTGGCGAGCGAAAAGGGATCCAGCCCAAACCTGTGCGATGTGATAGGCGGCAGCCGTTGTCGTGCAGGGGTTGTAGGGCTCGTCTTGATCCGTCTGCCGGCGGGTCGGGAAGTTACAAAGCCGCGCGTTAGTCGAATCGACTGGAACGTCGAACCACAGCGGGTAACAGTCCCGTAGGCGAAAGCGCGTGGCCTTCCTGGACGAGCTCCTGAGTACGGCCGGGCACGGGAAACCCGGTCGGAACCCGCGGGGACCACCCCGCAAGGCTAAGTACTCCTTGGCGACCGATAGTGAACTAGTACCGTGAGGGAAAGGTGAAAAGAACCCCGGAAGGGGAGTGAAATAGTACCTGAAACCGTGTGCTTACAAGCGGTCGGAGCAGACTTGTTCTGTGACGGCGTGCCTTTTGCATAATGAGCCAGCGAGTTGCTCTTCAACGGCGAGGTTAAGGAAACGGAGCCGAAGCGAAAGCGAGTCTGAACAGGGCGTTCAGTCGTTGGAGGCAGACCCGAAACTGAGTGATCTACCCATGGGCAGGTTGAAGCGGGGGTAAGACCCCGTGGAGGACCGAACCGACGTCGGTTGAAAACGGCGCGGATGACCTGTGGGTCGGAGTGAAAGGCTAATCAAACTCAGAGATATCTGGTTCTCCCCGAAATATATTTAGGTATAGCGTCACGTGTTCACTGTCGGTTGTAGAGCACTGTTTGGTCTAGGGGGCCTACCAGCTTACCGAAATCAGGCAAACTCCGAATGCCGGCAGTCCAGAACGTGGCAGTCAGACTGCGGGGGATAAGCTCCGTGGTCGAAAGGGAAACAGCCCAGACCGTCGGCTAAGGCCCCTAATTCCAGGCTAAGTGGGAAACGATGTTCGATTGCCCAGACAACCAGGATGTTGGCTTAGAAGCAGCCATCATTTAAAGACTGCGTAACAGCGCACTGGTCAAGTGGTCGAGCGCGGACAATGTAACGGGGCTCAAGCCTGGAGCCGAAGCCACGGACTTCCTGCTTCGTGCAGGGAGTGGTAGGGGAGCGTTCCCATGCCCGCGAAGCGGCGGCGTAAGCCAGCCGTGGAGGCCTGGGAAGTGAGAATGCTGGCATGAGTAACGAAAGAGGGGTGAGAAACCCCTCCGCCGAATGCCCAAGGGTTCCTGAGTAAAGCTAATCTGCTCAGGGTTAGTCGGGACCTAAGCCGAGGCCGAAAGGCGTAGGCGATGGCCAACCGGTTGATATTCCGGTACCACGTACCCACCGCTATCACCGATGGCGGGACGGGGTAGGATAAGGGATCCCAGGCGCTGGTCGACCTGGGGCAACCGCGTAGGGCGGACGATAGGCAAATCCGTCGTCCTTCAAGCCTGAGACGGGAGGCCCACCCCAGAGATGGGGGAAGTCCCTGAAGCCATGCCTCCTAGAAAAGCGTCTAGGGAGGTGGGGCGTGCCCGTACCAAAACCGACACAGGTGGGCAGGTAGAGAATACCAAGGCGATCGGAAGAACCCTCGTTAAGGAACTCGGCAAAATGGCCCCGTAACTTCGGGAGAAGGGGCGCCCCGGTAGAGTGACCGGATTTACTCCGGGAGCTCGAGGGGGCCGCAGTGAAACGGCCCAAGCGACTGTTTACCAAAAACACAGGTCTCTGCTAAGTCGCAAGACGACGTATAGGGGCTGACGCCTGCCCGGTGCCGGAAGGTCACGAGGAGAGGTTAGCTTTCGGGCGAAGCCTTGAATCCAAGCCCCGGTAAACGGCGGCGGTAACTATAACCGTCCTAAGGTAGCGAAATTCCTTGTCGGGTAAGTTCCGACCTGCACGAATGGCGTAACGACTTGGGCGCTGTCTCAACGAGGGATCCGGTGAAATTGAAGTCTCGGTGAAGATGCCGAGTACCCGTGGCTGGACGGAAAGACCCCGTGAACCTTTACTGCAGCTTTGCGTTGAAGTCTGGGATTCGTCGTCCAGGATAGGTGGGAGACTGCGAAGCAGGGACGCCAGTCTCTGTGGAGTCAACCTTGGGATACCACCCTTCGTGTTCTGGGCTTCTAACCCGGCGCCGTGATCCGGGCCGGGGACAGCGTGAGGTGGGCAGTTTGACTGGGGCGGTCGCCTCCCAAAATGTAACGGAGGCGCGCAAAGGTTCCCTCAGCACGGTTGGAAATCGTGCGTAGAGCGTAAAGGCATAAGGGAGCTTG